>LFSH01000012.1 GCA_001513105.1 Clostridiales bacterium DTU070
TTATGGGAGTCAGTCCAATAAATTTAAAACAATTTTGCCGACATTTATTGACTAACTGAACGATATTAACATTCGCCCTAAGTTTTGAGCCTACCTATAAGGAATTGAAACTTGGTGATCCTCTTTTATTAAATAAACTTTTGCTTTGTTTTGGGCCTACCTATAAGGAAGAGAAAAACAAGCGGCGCACTTCCCTCTTATCATGCTGGTCTTACACCTGCCTGCATGAATATGAAACGATACATATTTTTCACCTGCTGGGAACTGCTATAAGAAAATGAGGCAATGCTGACGATTAATATTTTATGATGACACCTAAGTTTGAGCTGTTTATAAGAGCTGTAAGGCTGGTAAACTCAGGTGTCTTTATTTGCCTTATAATTTTCGGCTGCCTGTGAAGCCGGAATAATCTGAGCAAATAAAATGACTGACAGATTCCCATTCAGCAGTTTGGAATCCATTAAGTCTGAAGTCAGATAACTATGAAACATGTGAAATATGCCTGGCATAAATAAATTGACAAGGGCGGTAAGAGCTGATTACGCCGCCTGGCAGAATATTATTTATAGAAGGTGCACAAAGAGGTAAGAACGTGGTATAATATACCTAAAATCTAATACTACTTATCAAGAGCAAGGGAGAGATTTGGCTCTGTGAACTTGCAGCAACCTGCCGTAGGCGGTAAGGTGCTAATGCCAAAAGCGATAAGGATTTAATGTGAAGCATTACCTTCCTGTCGCTGAGGCAGGAGGTTTTTTTATTCTCTCCCGCACTCAAAATGAAATATGGAGAGGAGAATTTGCATGAACACACAAGGCTGGATAAGAGGTTTGATGGCTAAGAATATGGAGGACGATAAGTTTGTAAGGCATGTGGCTGATTGCCTGTCAATGGAGTTTGAGCTGCCGGTGGAAGTAATTGAGGGATATACAATAAGGCTTGGGCAGTATGAAATTGCTGTTACAAAAGAAGAGGCTAAAAATTTGAAGAACAGCGGGGCATACGAACTTGATAAGGTGCTTATGGAGAAACTGAAGGAAAAAGGATTCGGGTTTGACAACGAGAGAAGCCAATACGTGAGATATTGCTACAGTATATTTTACAAGGATTCTAAAGGCAGATTATATTAACATTGCGGCTAACGCTCCGCGGGCATTGCAAAAGCAGTTTTCTGTCGGTTATAATTAATACACAGGGAATTTTTATCCGAAATTGGGATTAATTTTTTAATTGGTGTGGAATGGGGGTGTTGTGTTTATGAAAAAAATCTGCTTTTTGCTCGCAGCGGCTTTGTTTTTATCAGTCCCTGCATATGCGGTGCAGTTGGAAAATACCCATGCTGCATATTGCGTAGTTTATTCTGAAAACGTGAACAATGACCCGGAAGCCCAGGCTGAGATGATTGTAAAACTCGGCCTGATGCATGGACCGGTTGATCCGAACCGGTTATATAAGAATATATACCGGTGTGATGCGGCAGTTCTAATTGTCCGTTTTCTGGGCGCCGAGGAACAGGTAAAAGAGAAGCGGTGGGAGCATCCGTTTACCGATGTCCCCGCGTGGGCTGACAGGTATGTGGGATGGCTGTATCAAAACGGTCTGACCAGGGGAGTAGGAGACGGCAGGTATGGCTCCTGGCAATACATAACCTATCGCCAGTTTGCCGCAATGTTAAGCCTTGCAATATCGGGAAACGATGACTTTATAGCCTCCGGCATCGGAACTGAAGATGAACTGAATACGGCGGAGGCAAATAACTCATTTCTGCTTGCCGAAGCAATAGGATTGTTTGTACGCACCCTTTCATGCAAATATGAAAAGGGCGGAGAGGATTTAACTGTAGCACAGTACCTGGTGCAAAGCGGTGCCTTCACTACAGGGCAGCTTTGCTATGCAGCATGGGGCGTGCTGCCGTCGGAGTATGAAAATGTCGTCGAAAACGAAAACACCAGGCTGTATCGTTTTGTTGCAGGCGTGCCCGTTGCCGGGTGCAGTGAACCGAATATAAACCCAGACCCGAATTCAGTAAAAAGCCATTTGGACTACCTGTACGCAAGCCGGGTGATTGATGATAAAATCGTACAGCTCTTCAGAATAGATGCCAGAACAATGAATGTATTAATTTCCGGCCAGTTCGAAAGCACCACCTGCAAAGGCCTGGACTATCTTGGAACAGTCAACGGCGTTGATTATCTCATGGAGGAATTTGTGGATTACAGCGGTGACGGAGTGCTGCATCGCGGGGCATTATGGAAATATGACGGTGAACTTGCCGTGGCATTATCACAGTCGGAACTGTGGCAGGAGAATGAACCCTATGCCAATGAGCATGTTTTCATTGCAGCCGAGAACAGCCTCGCAATTACGGGGACAGGCAGGATTTTTGTTTTCCTTGAAGACGGGCTGCATATCCATGATTGCGATACAGGATCAAAATTGCTTTACTTCGACGGGAAAACCATTATCCTGCAGAATACGGCCGAAGACGAAACCGTTATATCATGCATGGATTCGGCAAGCGGCAGCCTGTACGACGAGTATAATGTGCCGAACTATGCCGGATACGTCGGAAGAACGATCAGCTTTGACGGATATAACAAGTTTTACGGCAGCGCAGGTTTGTATGTCCTTGATACAGAAACACAACGGTTAAGGCAGGTCACATCGCGCCCTGTGAGGGATGTGGCATATTTCATGATGGATTCAAGACCCGTTGTTTTAACTTATGAATATAACTCCGCAGGGGAAGAATACGCGGGAGACCGGGTTATCCAGGTTGATGACGACGGAACTGAAATCGTACTGCTTGACAATAATCCTCCGCACGGGATTTGTTTTTCCAGGTTCGAAAGCAGCTTAAGTTCATATGTTATTTTAAGCAGTGATGTGGAGGATTTCACGATATATTACCTTCTTGGGCGGGATGGATCACTCCAGGTAATTGATGATCGCAACGAGGATACACCCGAAAACAGGAGAGAGTATATTGAAAAAGAGAAAGCACGCCTTGAATCCCTTGGATATTAGTGCGGTGAATGCACCGAATAACTGAAAAGGTACCCTCATACTGAAGTATAATTTTCCGGTTCGGCCGGAAAATTTTTTTTTTGCGTTTAGTGCTCTGATTTTCCCAGGAACGAAGAAACAGGCTCCCTCCAGGAATGTAATTATGAAGCATGGAATTTTGCACAAAAAAATCTGGCCAATTTACGAAAAGATTGTATAAAAACAGGGCAAAATAATAGTGATAAATTTTTAACAATGTGGTAATATAAAAGTGTAACACAATGTTAATTATTTAACAAAGTTTTATATGGGGGGCATACCATGGAAAATAGGAATATATTTGATTTAACAGGAAGAGTGGCAGTAATAACAGGTGCATCGTCCGGGCTTGGCGCACAAATGGCAAAGGCTTTTGCAAGGCAGGGTGCTGACGTGGTTATAATGGCAAGACGCCTTGAAAGACTTGAAAAACTTGCTGAAGAAATAAGGGAAATGGGCGTAAGATGCCTGCCGGTCCGCTGCGACGTTACGGATACCGAAGCTGTTAAAAAGGCCGCTGAAACGGTAGAAAAGGAATTCGGCAGGGCAGATATACTTGTGAACAATGCCGGAAGCGGTAGCGTAGGTCCTTTAGAAGAAACCACCGACGAACTGTGGGCCGGTGTTGTGGAGCTTGATCTGAACAGTGTGTTCAAGGTTACCCGTGAGTTCGGGAAATTAATGATAAAGAACAAGTATGGACGCATAATAAACATTTCGTCAATGTACGGACTTGTTGGAAACACTGCTCTTCCAAGCGCAGCATATCATGCGGCGAAGGGCGGGGTTGTCAATTTTACCAGGGCTCTTGCTGCTGAGTGGGCGAAGTACGGGATTAACGTCAACTGCATCTGCCCGGGATATTTCGCAACAGAGTTGACCGCTGATACTCTCAACACCGAGTCTTTTACGAACTACATGAAAGCCACGGTGCCGCTGGGACGTTACGGAAAAGAAGGGGAACTGGATTCCACCGCAATATATCTTGCATCCGATGCATCAAGCTATGTAACCGGGGTTGTCATCCCCGTTGACGGCGGGTATACCTGCGTATAAAACAAATAGTATAAGGTTTTTGGCTTTATACTATATCATGTTTATAAATTTCCGCTTTTACCAAAGGCAAAAAGCTCACCGTAAGGTGGGCTTTTTGCTTGGATTTTTTACAGGAGGGCGGACATCATCTTGAAGTCCTCGGTGACTCCCCCGGTGATTGGAGCCAGGCCCGAATTGATAAAAACAGATCTGACCACCGACTTCGGCCCGTATTTCATCCGTATTTCGTCAATGGACTGGTTCAAACGTTTTCTTCTCTCGTTTGGAACATCAAACACCGATATCTGAAGCAGATCATTCGGAACCAGCTCCGAAACGTGAACACCCATTCCGCGCAGTGTTTCTCCCGTCCACATTTCCTCCATCAGTTGCAAAGCAAGGCGGAATATTTGATATGTGTCATCGGTGGCGCCGATATATTTCCTTTGGTGGGATCTGCCCTTCAGGTCGGTATTCCTGAGATATACAGAAACCAGTTTTGCACAGTAGCCGGCCTGGCGCAGCCTCATGCCGACCATTTCACACAGCGACAAAAGCACTTTCCTGGCTTCATCCATTGAATCAACATCAAAGGGGATTGTGGTTGAATTTCCGATGCCCTTGATCGGCGGGCGGGCATCCTCGGAAACCGGACTGCTTTCTATGCCGTTGGCATAGTCCCGGATCAGCTTGCCCCAGCTTTTGAGATGATACGTCAGTAAATCAGGGTTTGCCCGCGCCAAATCCCCGATTGTGAAAATATTAAGGCGGTACAGCTTCGGTGCGGTGGCAGGACCTACCATAAAAAGCTCGCGAACGGGCAGCGGCCACATTTTTTCCCTTATTTCGCAGGGGAACAGGGTATGGACCATATCGGGCTTTTTCAATTCACTGGCCATTTTGGCCAGAAGTTTGTTGGTGGATATGCCCACGTTAACGGTGAACCCCAGTTCCTTCTTTATCCTGTCTTTCAGCTTATGGGCCGCCTCCACGGGATCGCCGTGGACGTGCTCCATGCCCGTATAATCAAGGAAGGCCTCGTCAATACTGTATACCTGTATATTTGGCGAGAAATCACGCATGATGTTTATCATCGCGTTATGGCACATCATGTAGAGCTCGTATCGAACGGGAACCACGGTCAGGTTGGGGCATTTTTTTCGGGCAGTATACAGGGCTTCACCGGTTTTTATCGAATATTTTTTTGCAGGAATGCTCCTGGCCAGTACAATACCATGACGGCTCTGCTCGTCCCCGCCGACAACCGACGGTATGTCACGCAGGTCGACAGTATCGCCCCTTTGAAGGCGATACGCAGCTTCCCAGCTTAAATAAGCGCTGTTGGCGTCAACATGCATTATAATTCTGTCCATGTTACACTACCCCCCAAGTCTTATTTTAAAACAGAACATATGTTCTTGTAAATATTATTATATGGAAAAAAAGATACTTCTATTCCAGTCCGGCCGGCAGAACACAACCCGGGCCGGAGCGCCGTGCGGCGGGAAAAGTCGCGTAAGGCTTGAAATATGTTGAAACGGTATTATATAATTACATAAAACATTTTGCCTGACTGTTTTATAAATTATGGTATAATTATTAAGGCTGATTTGAATGATTATGGAGGCATGAATATAATGAAAAAAGTGATTTTAACCGGCGACAGGCCAACCGGAAGACTGCATCTTGGTCATTATGTAGGCTCACTGAGACAGAGAATTGAGCTGCAGAATTCCGGGGAATATGATGAAATCTATATTATGATAGCTGACGCCCAGGCTCTTACCGATAATATGGAAAACCCCGAAAAGGTACGCCAGAATATCGTGGAAGTGGCGCTGGATTACCTGTCATGCGGGCTGGACCCGGAAAAGTCAACTATTCATATTCAGTCACAGATACCCGAGCTGTTTGAGCTGACGGCATACTACATGAACCTTGTCACGGTTTCAAGGCTTCAGCGGAATCCAACGGTTAAGGCCGAAATCCAGTTGAGAAATTTTGAGGCAAGCATTCCTGTCGGTTTTCTGGCATATCCCATCAGCCAGGCTGCGGACATAACCGCTTTCAAAGCCACAACCGTGCCTGTCGGTGAGGACCAGCAGCCAATGCTGGAGCAGACAAGGGAAATTGTAAGGAAGTTCAATTCAATATACGGCGAGACGCTGATCGAGCCTGAAACCCTGCTTCCCGACAACAAGGCCTGCCTGAGGTTGCCGGGCATCGACGGCAAGGCGAAAATGAGCAAGTCGCTGGGCAACTGTATTTACCTGTCTGATTCCGAAGAGGAAGTAAGGAAAAAGGTTATGAGCATGTTCACAGATCCGAATCACCTGAGGGTGTCGGACCCCGGCCAGGTTGAAGGGAACCCGGTGTTTATCTACCTTGACGCTTTTTGCCGGGACGAGCAGTTTGAAAGATACCTTCCCGAGTACAAGAACCTTGACGAGATGAAGGCGCATTACAGGAGGGGCGGCCTTGGCGATGTAAAGGTCAAGAAATTCCTGAATGCCGTTCTGCAGGAGGAACTCGAGCCAATACGGAAAAAAAGAAGGGAATTTGAAAAAGACATACCGTATGTTTATGAAATCCTGAGAAAAGGAACCGAGAAAGCCAGGGAAGTTGCGGCATCCACTCTTGCCGACGTAAAAAGGGCAATGAAAATAAATTATTTTGAAGATGCAGAGCTTATTAATGAACATATAAGGAAATTTTCAAAATAGCGCGTATCTTCAGGATAAAGAGGCCAGGATTATTTTCATATATGTTTGTTAAAAATCTGACATATGATAAGTCCGCGTGCCTCCGGAAAACGGACAGATTACGGGAAAGGCACATGAATAAAGCGAAATGAGCATTATGTACTATTGATTAACCGTGATAATTATCCTATAATGTACTTATCCTGCAGTTCTGAAGTACGGTAGGAAAGCAAATCATATAACGGGTAGAACGGGAGGATGGTAGAATGCCTATCACAGAGTTTTTGGAGCGTAACGCCAGGCTTTATGGTAACGAGAAATGCCTGACGGAAATAAATATGGACCTCCAGGAAGGGGATAACGTTACCTGGCTTGATTATGAACTTATAGAGAACAATCCTGCAGGTGAATACCGCAGGGACATGACTTGGCGGGTATTTGACGAAAAGGCGAACCGGCTTGCCAACTTGCTGATTAAGAGAGGGATAAAGAAAGGGGACAAGGTGGCCATTCTGCTGATGAACTGTCTCGAATGGCTCCCTATCTACTTTGGAATACTGAAAGCCGGTGCAATAGCGGTGCCGCTGAATTTCAGGTATACGGCCGAGGAAATAAAGTATTGCCTTAACCTGTCGGACACCGTTGCATTGATTTTTGGCCCGGAATTTATCGGGCGCATTGAAACGATATATCATGAAATACCGAATGTAAGAATGCTTTTTTACGCGGGGGAAAACAGGCCGTCTTTTGCCGAAAGTTATGACAGGCTTACGGCAAATTGCTCATCCGAAGCCCCGGGCGTTGAAATAACCGATGATGACGATGCGGTTATTTACTATTCATCGGGTACAACGGGGTTTCCGAAGGCAATACTGCACACGCACAGGAGCCTTATGTCGGCATGCTACACCGAGCAGAATCATCATGGCCAGACACGGGAGGACAACTTCCTCTGCATACCTCCGCTTTACCATACCGGCGCGAAAATGCACTGGTTCGGAAGTTTGATATCGGGAAGCAAGGCCGTTCTGCTACGCGGCGTGAAGCCCGAATGGATTTTAAAGACTGTGTCCGAGGAGAAAATCACAATTGTCTGGCTCTTGGTTCCGTGGGCACAGGACATACTTGACGCCATCGAGAGAGGGGATGTTGATTTAAGGAATTACGACCTGTCGACATGGCGGCTTATGCACATCGGCGCCCAGCCGGTACCGCCCAGCCTGATACACAGGTGGAAGAAGCATTTTCCGAATCACCTTTATGACACGAACTACGGGCTCAGTGAATCAATCGGCCCGGGATGCGTGCATTTGGGTATTGAAAATATACATAAAGTCGGTGCTATAGGGAAACCGGGATACAACTGGGAAGTTAAAATAATCGGCGAAAACGGTCAGCCGGTGCCCCAGGGTGAAATAGGCGAACTGGCTGTCAAAGGCCCCGGGGTTATGAAATGCTATTACAAGGATCCCAAGGCAACCGAGGCAGTATTGAAAGACGGCTGGCTTTTGACCGGCGATATGGCACGAATGGACGAAGACGGGTTTATTTACCTTGTTGACAGGAAGAAGGACGTTATCATCAGCGGCGGCGAAAATATTTATCCTGTACAGGTTGAAGACTTCTTACGTTCCCATGACGGTATCAAGGATGCTGCGGTTATCGGGCTGCCCGACAAAAGACTTGGAGAAATAGCCGCGGCAGTAATTGAAACCAAGCCGGGCGTAACGTTGACCGAGGAGGAGATAATGGAGTTTTGCCGGCCGTTGCCGCGTTATAAGCGTCCAAGGAGAATTATTTTTGACAAGGTGCCGAGAAACCCGACAGGCAAGATTGAAAAACCCAGGCTCAGGGAAAAGTATGGAGCGGCATGCCTTGTTGCCGCCCAGACCCAGGCATAGTTAAATAGTGAACGGGGTTCTTGCTCCCCCCCCTGTCCGAAAAGGACATTTAGAGCCCCGTTTATCTATATATTTATTTAATTAGGTTGTTATTCAAAAATAACAACCTAAATTATTTTAACGGCAAATACAGCATGCATATATACATTTTTCAGGGAGACAGTGCGGAATTATGTTCTCCCTGCGGCATTCCGGCAAAATGGTTAATGGGGGACGGGCAAATACGAAAACTTTCCTTTGGAATATGGTATACTAAACACCAGGAAGAAGATATCGGGGGATTTATATGGCAAACAGGGTAGTGGTCGTCGGCGGCGGAGCAGCGGGAATGATTGCCGCAATCTCGGCAAAAAGGGCAGGAGCCGACGTTACAATTCTTGAAAGAAATCCACGGATAGGGAAAAAGATACTTGCAACAGGGAATGGCCGCTGCAATTTTACCAATATTTACGCTGACGAGAATTATTATTACGGCAGGAACCCGGGATTTGTGCGCGGAGCATTGTCGGCCTTCACCGTCAATGATACCATCCGTTTTTTCGAGCAGCTGGGAATTGAGCATAAGGTTGAGGAAAAGGGAAAAGTTTTCCCGATGTCTGACCAGGCTTCAAGTATCCTTGATGTGCTTTTGCATGAAATAAATGACCTGGAAATAAATGTGGTCTGCGACTGCCGTGTAACAGGCATATCGAAAAAAGGCGACAGTTTTTCAATAACCACTGAAAAAGGCGAGACTTTCACTGCCCGCAGCGTTATAATCGCAACCGGCGGCAAGGCAATGCCGTCCACCGGCTCGGACGGAAACGGCTATGACCTGGCCGGAAAACTTGGACACAGAATTACAGAAATATTCCCCGCACTGGTCCAGGTTATGCTTGAAGGCCCGTTCTTCAAGCGCATAGAAGGTGTAAAAATTGTCGGCACCGCCGAGGTTATATGCAACAACAGGTCGATGGCAAGGGACAGCGGGGACATTCTTTTTGCAAACTACGGGGTATCGGGACCGCCGATACTGCAGATAAGCAGAAAGGCGGCGGAGTTTTTTCACAAGGGCAGGGAGGTATATATCAAAATAACCATGATGGATATGCCCGAAGAAAGGCTAAGAAACATACTGAACCGGAGGTTTGATGATCTGCGGAACAAACGCCTGGATTTCAGCTTTGTGGGGTTTATTAACAAAAGGCTGATCCCCGTTGTACTGCAGGAGGCAGGAATAGATGACATAAAAAAACCCGTATCGGCGTTGTCTGAAAAGGAAAAGGAAAGCATAACAAGAATTCTGACCGACTGGAGAATGAAAGTACGGGGAACAAAGAGCTGGCCAAGCGCGCAGGTTACTGCCGGCGGCGTTGACACGGGCGGGATAGACGAAAACACGATGGAGTCGAAACTGGTTAAGGGCTTGTTTTTTGCAGGCGAAATAATGGATATAGACGGCTGGTGCGGAGGGTTTAACCTTCAGTGGGCGTGGTCGTCCGGGTATATTGCCGGGAAATACGCGGCTTTAAGGTGAATATCATGGTAAGGGTTTCGAATATAAAGATCAGGTTGGGTGAAATTACCGATCCGAGGGACGAAATACCGGTACTGAAGCAGAAACTTCTGCTGAAGCTGAAAATTTCCGAAAAAGAGCTGAATCATTTCAGGATTTCGAAAAAATCGGTTGATGCAAGGAAAAAGAATGATATCTGCCTTGTTTATACGGTGGATGCGGACGTAAAGGATGAGTTGAGAGTTCTTCGCAGAAGTGACACGAAAAATGCGGCACCGTCCCCGGACATGGAGTATAAAAGGGTTACGTACGGCAGCGAAAGGCTGGCCGAACGTCCTGTTATTGTCGGAATGGGCCCTGCCGGGCTTTTTGCCGGACTTCTCCTGTCAAGGCACGGATACAGGCCAATCCTTATGGACAGGGGAGACGACGTTGATTCAAGGGTTGAGAGAATAAACAGGTTCTGGAACGAAGGCATTCTTGACACCGAAAGCAATGTCCAGTTTGGCGAAGGAGGCGCCGGAACTTTTTCGGACGGGAAACTTACAACCTTAATCAGTGACAAAAGATGCGCCGTTGTCCTTGAGGAGTTTGTTAAAGCGGGTGCCCCGGAAGAGATTCTTTATTTTTACAGGCCTCATATTGGAACCGACAGGCTCAGAAATACCGTCAAAAATATAAGGCGGGAAATCGTCGCGAACGGCGGTGAAGTAAGATTCAGGGCGAAAGTTACCGATATTGTGGTGAAGTACGGAAGAGTTCATGCAGTAAGGATTAATGATTCAGAAATCCTCCGGTGCGGTGTTGTTTTACTGGCATTGGGGCACAGCGCAAGGGATACGTATGAAATGCTCAAAAGACGCGGCGTTGAAATGAAGCCGAAATCTTTCTCGGTGGGTGTGCGTATTGAACACCCGCAAAAATTGATTAATACGGCCCAGTACGGTGACGCAGCGGAACATCCCATGCTGGGTGCGGCCGACTACAAGCTGGCGTATCATTCGAAAAACGGAAGATCGGCCTATACATTCTGTATGTGCCCGGGAGGGTATGTTGTTGCGGCCGCTTCGGAATATAACGGTGTCGTGACAAACGGTATGAGCGAGTATAAGCGGGACGGCAGGAATGCAAATGCAGCGCTGCTTGTAGGCGTTTCGCCTTCGGATTTTATGAGTGATGATCCCCTTGCAGGGGTTGAATTTCAAAGGAAATGGGAAAGACTTGCGTTTCAGTCCGGCGGTGAAAACTACATGGCCCCGGCGCAGCTTACCGAGGATTTCCTAAACGACCGCAGGAGCACAGGTTTTGGCAGGGTCACTCCGACATACAGACCCGGAGTGGCGTTGTCCGGGCTCAGGGACTGCCTGCCCGGATATGTTGTTGAAACAATGAAGGAGGCAATTTTGTATTTCGATACAAAGCTGAAGGGTTTTGCGATGCCCGACGGCGTTCTGACCGGTGTTGAAACCAGGAGTTCTGCCCCGGTACGGATTAACCGGAGCGAAAACTTTACCGCAAACATAGACGGCCTGTATCCTGTCGGGGAAGGAGCTGGCTATGCGGGAGGCATAATGTCATCCGCGGTTGACGGGATAAGGACCGCAGAAAAGGTAATGGAAAGGTATTCACCGCTGTGAACGCTGTAATGCAGGGCAGTTTGGCATGGGGACCTGAAAAAAGTGCGTTTCGGGATGATATGAAATGATTGATGTATGCCTTTTGGGAACAGGCGGTGTAATGCCGCTTCCGGGCAGATGGCTGTCATCTGCGCTGATCAGGTATAACGGGAGAATGATATTGATTGACTGCGGCGAAGGAACCCAGGTTCCGCTCAGGATGGCAGGATGGGGTTTCAAGGCAATTGATGCCGTGCTGTTTACGCATTACCATGGCGATCATGCCGCAGGCCTGCCCGGTTTGCTTTTAACGATAGGAAACTCGGAGCGAACCGAACCGCTGACATTAATCGGGCCGCCCGGCCTGGGGGAAGTGGTTGAAGGATTGACGGTGATAGCCCCTGAACTTCCCTATAATCTTAAGCTGATTGAGCTGTCGGGCACGGAACGGGATGAAATACGCCTGAACGGCTTGATAATCGGAAGCATACCGGTGGATCATACGATAACATGCCTTTGCTATTCTCTTTATCTGAAAAGGCAGGGCAAATTTGATATTGACATGGCAGAGAAGCTGAACATTCCGGTCCAGTATTACAGGCAGCTGCAGAACGGCTGCAAGGTGGAAGCGGACGGCAGGGTTATAAAGCCCGAAATGGTACTCGGGCTTGAAAGAAAGGGTATAAAAATCTGTTATTGCACCGACACAAGACCAACCGAAGCTCTTGTGGATTTTGTGCGGGAGTCGGACCTTTTTATATGCGAGGGGATGTACGGCAGTAACGAGGATTTGGAAAAGGCGGTTCAGAAAAAGCATATGACATTTACCGAGGCTGCTGAAATTGCGAAAAAGGCGAGGGTTAAGGAATTATGGCTTACTCATTACAGCCCGTCGTTAACCGAACCCGAAAAATACATCGATGAAACCGAAGCGGTTTTCCCAGGCACCAGGACCGGTACCGATTTGCTTGCGAAAACATTGAAATACAATCAGGAATGACAGGTTTACATCCTGCCGGTGTAACCGGATTTGGAGCAAATTGTTTAATATAAATATGGAACGAAAGAAATATTTATGGTATTATATCAAGGGTTAAAATGGCTGAAATGCAGAAAAATTAAGGCATTAACAGAAAAATATACAATTAATTAATGACACCTGTTGCATTGGAGGAGATTACAAATGAGCGGAAACAGAAAAAAACTTTTTGGAATCCTGGCAGTTGTTTTGGGTGTATGCATTGTTATCGGTGCAGCATTTTTTATATCCGATGCCGTAAGAAGGAACAAGGTGGCTGATGTAGTGACCGTTGAAGCAGGCACGCTTATGCCCGATGCAAGTATGTTTTATAACGGCACGGCAAAGAAAATTACATATGCTTCCGATATTTCAACTATCCCGCTGGATGTACCGGGGATATACGATATAGAAATAAATGTTAACGGAAGGGTATACAAGTCCAGGGTTGAGGTTAAGGATACCACGCCCCCCGCGGGAATAGTCAAACCCCTGGATCTGTATGAAGGAGAGACCGCTTCGGCAGAGGACTTTTTTGAAAGCATTACCGATGTTACCGATGTTACCGTGGCTTTTAAGACAGAACCTGATTTTTCAAAACGGAACTCCCAGGTTGTTTCATTGATCCTTACCGATACATCGGGAAATACATCCGAGTATGAAACAACCCTCTGGATTTCAAGGCTGCAGGAAGTGGTGCAGGTTGAAGCAACAACCGGGCCCTTAGAACTTGAGAAATTCTTAAAGCCGAATGTGACAGCAAGGTCCTTATCCCTTGTAAGCGGCCCTGAATCGTATGACAAGGTTGGCAGATACCCTGTCAGGATCAGTGTCGACGGTGAGATCTATGAATCGAACGTTGAAGTTATAGATACGATACCGCCGAAAGGTACTGCTGAACCGCTGACGTCCTGGGCAGGGGATTACGTTGAACCTGAAAGGTTCATAACTGAAATTGACGATATCACCACGGTGACGGTCAGTTATAAGGAAGAGCCTGATTTTGACTTTGTGGGCGAGCAGACCGTAAGCCTTGTATTGACCGATGAAGGCGGAAATGAGACAGTTGTCATGACAACGCTGACCACCGAGCTTGATACCGAACCGCCGAAGATATACGGTGCGAAAAAGGCAACAGCCTATATCGGAATACCTTTTTCATATAAGAAGGACGTTTATGCTGAAGACAACAGGGACGGCGAAGTTCCGATTGTTGTCGACAGCAGCGGGGTGAACCTGAAGGTGGAGGGTGAGTATACGGCAATTTACTCAGCTACCGACTCATCGGGAAATACAACCACCGAAGAGGTTACGATAACGGTCAAGCAACAGAGCGTCACAATGGAAGAATTGGAAAAACTCGCGGATGAAGTACTTGCACAGATAACAACCGAGGACATGACTATTAGGGAAAAGGCACGGCAAATTTATGAATATGTAAATACCCGCGTAACGTACACCGGGTACTCCGATAAAACAGACTGGATGAAAGAGGCTTACAATGGTATTGTGAAAGGTGTAGGGGACTGTTTTACATACTATTCCATGTCGCAGCTCCTTTTGAACAGGATCGGAATACAAACCCTCAGCGTGGAACGGGCTTCTTTGCCGGGCGAAACAAAGCACTACTGGCACCTGGTGAACTATGGCGAAGGATGGTACCATTTTGACGCATGTATACACAGACCGCCCTTTGATTCATTCATGGTCACCGACGAAGAGCTGGAAGCATATTCGAAACGGCATAGGAACAGTTACTATTACAGGTTTGACATGGATAAATACCCGCGCACACCTACAAAAGCAGAGAAATCCAATTAATTAACCAAACACGGTTTATTATTGCAGAATGAGATATATACGCAGCACCGGTGAAGGAGGAAAAACTACGAAAACATTAGGAGTAATCGGAGGTCTGGGTCCGCTGGCAACCGCATGTTTCATTGAAATGGCCGTAAAAATGACAGACGCCCGGACCGACAGCGAACATATACCGATGATAATATACAACTGGCCCGGGATACCCGACAGAACAGGTTATATCCTGGGAAAAAGCAGTGAAAACCCGTTTATTGAAATGGCCAGGATTGGGAAGACTCTATCAGGGCAGGGAGCGGACTATATAGCCATTCCCTGCGTAACAGCGTATTTTTTCTATGAACAGCTGTGCAAAGAGGTTGATGTGCCGATAATCGACATGATAGGGGAAACTGCACGCCACCTGCGGGACAACGGAGTCCGAAGGGCGGGTTTAATGGCTACTGACGGCACCGTTACCGGCGGGTTTCTCAGAAAAGGCCTTGAACAACAGGGGATAGAGGTGGTTCAACCGTCTGCAGGCGGGCAGAAACTCCTTATGGATATAATCTACAAAGGTGTTAAGGCCAATATGCCCTTTGCGATGGATGATTTCAACGCTGTTAAAAAAGAACTCCTTGATGCAGGGGCGGAGGTTATAATACTGGGATGCACCGAGCTGTCGGTAATTCACCGGGACCATGATATAGGCCCGGGTTTTCTGGATGCAATGGAGGTACTGGCGCAAAAATCGGTATTATTATGCGGAGGGCGTCTTAAAAAGGAGTTTTTAAACCTTATAACCTGACTGTCCGAAACGCCTGCAATGCAGCATTTGAATTTGCCGAGGAAGTATTTTCCCGGTATGGATTTATTGAAATATACAATGTATAATTAAACACGAGGTGCAAATGATGACCAGGCAGAACAACATTCTTGAGTACTTGGAAAACATTGTTGATGTATGTCCCGACAAGGTCTGCTATGCAAACGAGTCGGAGGAATTTACATTCAGGCAGGTTTACAGCTGCGCAAGGGCGATAGGGACATTCCTGTACCGGCAGGGCCACTACAAAAAGCCGGTGGTTGTTTTCATGAAAAAACACCCGAAGATGATCATTACGTTTCTGGGCGTTGTTTATGCAGGGGACTATTATGTTCCTATTGATGAAGAAATGCCTGTTCACAGGATAGAGCTGATATTCCGGAATCTGTCACCCGAAGCAGTTATCTGTGATGAAACCACGAAGGATAAGATCAGGTCTTTCAATTACGATAAGGATGTTTATTTATATGATGAAATAATAAAAACAACCCCTGATGACGCGGTTTTGCAGTATGTTTTTGACAAGGCCATAGATACCGACCCAATATATGTGGTTTTTACCTCGGGATCGACGGGAGTGCCCAAGGGCGTTGTTGCCTGCCACCGTTCGGTTATCGACTACATTGAAAGTTTCTCGGATGTCCTCGGAGTAAGCCCGGACACCGTTTTCGGGAACCAGACCCCTCTTTATGTGGACGCGTCGCTGAAGGAAATCTACCCGACATTGAAATTCGGTGCAACGGCGTATATTATTCCGAAGGAACTGTTCATGTTCCCGATGAAACTGGTTGAGTTTCTGAACGAAAAGAAAATCAACACGATATGCTGGGTGGTTCCGGCACTTACAATGATATCGGGCCTCGGCGTGTTTGAAAAAGTAAAACCCGAATACCTGCATACAATAGCCTTCGGAAGTGAAGTTTTTCCTATGAAGCAGTTTTTGATCTGGAGGAAAACGCTGCCCGATGCGAAATTCATAAACCTTTACGGGCCTACTGAGGCAACGGGTATGTCGTGTTACTATACAGTTGACCGTGAATTCTCCGAAGACGATGTTATACCAATTGGCAGGCCGTTCAGGAATACCGATATTATTCTTCTGAACGAGGAAAACAAGCCTGCCGGGCCAGGTGAGCCCGGTGAAATCTGCATACGCGGAACTTCATTGACGCTGGGCTATTACCGTGACTTTGAAAGGACAAATGAAGTGTTCGTGCAGAACCCGCTGAACGACCTTTACCCCGAACTTATATACCGTACCGGGGATATAGGGAAGTACAATGAACGGGGAGAACTCGTATTCCTTTCAAGAAAGGATCACCAGATAAAACATATGGGTCACAGGATTGAGCTTGGCGAAATAGAGGCCGCCGTCGGCAGGATGAACGGTATAATAAATGTATGCTGCATCTTTGATGAGGACAAGAAAAAGATCATACTTTACTATACCGGTGACTGCCAGAAAACCGAAGTAATAAACTACGCCCGGGAAAAACTTCCCAGGTATATGGTCCCGCATGTTGTTGAAAAGCTGGATGTCATGCCGTTGACAACGAACGGCAAAATAAACAGGTTGCTTTTGAAAGAGAAATATATGAACCGGAAAAAGGAGTCGGAATAAATGGAACAGTTATTGAGAATACTTGAAGAACTGCATCCCGAGGTGGATTTTAAAACGAGCAAATCGTTGATTGACGACAAAATACTGGATTCTTTCGATATTATTACACTGATTGCAGAGATTAACGAGGAATTTGATGTCCGGATTCCTGTGGACGAGATAGTGCCTGAGAACTTTAACTCGGCAGAATCTTTGTACAGGCTGATTCAGAAATTGCAGGATGAGGATTAGGAGCCATGCTTTTTACGTCATATAATTTTATTCTGTTTCTGCTTGCATTGTTTGTCCTGTACTATATAACACCTAAAAAATACCAGTGGTTGCTTTTACTTGCGGCAGGCTTTTTTTTCTACAGTTTTTCGGGGTGGGACAATGTTGCGTATATTACCGTAACCATTGCCGCCACATATTTTACTGCCGTCAAAATCGGGCAGCTGTATGAAAAACAGGAATCCTACCTCAGGGAAAACAAGGCAAGCCTTACAAGGGAAGAGAAAAAGGCGTACAAGGAAAAGATTAAGGCATATCAGAAGAAATACCTGCTTCTGTGCCTTTTCTTCGACCTTGGCATTCTGGCGGTACTGAAATATACCAACTTCATGATATCGAACATTAATTCCGTATCAAGGCTGTTTAACGGGCGGGAAATATCCTTCCTGGACATTGCCCTTCCGATGGGTATTTCCTTCTACACGTTTCAGGCAGTGGGCTACCTTGTGGATGTGTACCGCGGCAAATACCCGCCTGAGAAAAACATAGGGAAGTTTGCCCTTTTCGTATCCTTTTTCCCGCAGCTCATACAGGGGCCGATAAGCCGCTTTGACGATTTGGGGAAGCAGTTGTACTCAGGGCACAGCTTTGATTTCAGGAATGTTTCCTTTGGCATTGAAAGGATATTGTGGGGCTTTTTCAAAAAACTTGTTATAGCCGATCGAATCCTTGTCGGGGTAAAAACCATTACCCAGGACCCCGAAACCTACCAGGGGATTTACGTATTAATCGGTATGATATTTTATGCAGTTCAGTTGTATGCCGATTTCACCGGCGGCATTGACATAACGATAGGCATAGCCGAAGTCCTGGGCATTAAGCTGAAAGAGAACTTCGAAAGGCCGTTTTTCTCGAAATCCACCGCCGAATACTGGAGAAGGTGGCATATTACGATGGGAACATGGTTCAGGGACTATGTTTTCTATCCCGTTTCAATAAGCAATGTTATGATGAAGGTTTCAAAGTTCTCAAGGGAGAAATTCGGCGAGAAGATAGGGAAAAGGGTTCCGGTATACCTGTCATCGATTATTGTCTGGTTCGCAACGGGGATATGGCACGGCGCAAGCTGGAACTTCGTTGTATGGGGCCTTCTGAACTGTCTCGTGATTGTCGTATCGCAGGAGTTTGAACCCTTTTATGCGTGGTTTCACAATAAATTCAACGTGCGGGACAAGTTCCTGTTCAGGGTGTTCCAGGTCGGGAGGACTTTTCTTCTGATGTCGGCAATAAGAATGCTTGATGTTTACAGAAACGTCCGCGTAACGTTTCAGATGTACGGCTCGTTGCTTACGAAATGGAATATTGGAGAAGTGTTCAACGGTGCGCTTATGAAACTGGGACTTGATAAATCCGATTATATTGTTCTTGTTTTTGGTATAATTATAATGATAACCGTAAGCCTTGCCCAAAGAAGCGGAAGCGTACGGGAAAAACTATATGCAAGGCCTGATATCATCCGCTATGCGGCATATGTCGGCCTGTTTGTCTCAATTATCGTATTTGGGGCATACGGTATTGGTTACGACAGCAACCAATTTATTTACAATCAGTTTTAACGGAAAGTGGTTGGTATATGAAAAAGGCAAAAAAACCTGTTAAATTGGCTGTTACCGCCATAATTACAATTGCAATACTGGCTTTGCTTCAGAATCTGCTGATGCCCAAGTATATGACCGAGATACTTGAGGGGGCGCTAATAACCGAATATTACCGTGAAGAGAACAGGAATCACGATGTTATATTCATCGGTGACTGTGAAGTATATGAGAATTTTTCGCCTGTTACCCTCTGGCAGGAATACGGCATAACCAGCTTTATCCGCGGCAGCGCCCAGCAGCTGATTTGGCACTCGTACTACCTGCTTGAGGAAACCCTGAAGTATGAGAAGCCGAAAGTTGTTGTTTTCAATGTGCTGTCGATGAAATATGACAAGCCGCAGAAAGAGGCGTACAACCGCATGGCGCTGGACGGCATGCCCCTGTCGCTTACAAAGATAAAGGCAATACAGGCTTCAATGATGGAGGATGAAAAGTTTATTACCTACATCTTTCCGATTTTAAGGTATCACTCAAGATGGAGCGAGCTCACATCAGAAGATTTCAAATACCTGTTCAGGAAGGACAAGATTACGCACAACGGGTACCTGATGAGGGTTGATGTAAAGCCGGTTACGACAATACCGCAGGCAAGAAAACTTGCAAACTACGAGTTCAGCGATATCTGCTATGAATACCTTGACAAAATGACCCGGCTTTGCAAAGAAAACGGCATTGAGCTTGTTCTGATAAAGGCTCCGACGCTTTATCCACACTGGTACGATGAGTGGGATAAGCAAATGGAGGACTATGCAGAAGAAAACGGTCTTTTATATATTAACTTTTTGAAGTATACTGATGAAATAGGAATAGATTATCAGACAGATACCTACGACGCCGGGCTGCACCTGAACCTGTCGGGGGCAGAGAAGCTGTCCAGGTACTTCGGCAGGATACTTAAGGAGAAGTTCAGCCTTCCCGATCACAGGACCAATGAAGAATTAAGCAGGGGTTGGGCTGCAAAGGGAGTCCGTTACGCTGAAGAGATCGAGAAACAGTATGCCGAACTGGAAGAATACGGTTATCTCAAGGCCTTTAACAGCAGAAGGGACGAGGAATAGTCCCGGGTTTCAGCCTGCTGAATGAACATCTGTTCCAACGTATACAAAAATGACATGAAATGAGGGTTATGATATGAAAAATGGAAAAATTATACTTATTGCAGCAGCAGTAGTGATAATAGCCGCAGTGGTTATGGTGGCGGTATTCGGCAGCGACAGGGGGAATCTGCCCGATAATCCCGGTAATGTTAATGCCGACAGCAGCAATAATGCGGCGGATAATAACAATGAAAACGGCGGAAATGATAAAGAGCAGGATGCTCCAAAGGAAAGAACGGGGTACTTTTTCGAGTACAAGGGTGTCCAGATAGGCATAAACGATGAGGCGGCCTCGATACTCGAAGCACTTGGCGAGCCGATGCACTATTTTGAAGCACCCAGCTGTGCCTTTGAAGGCATGGACAAAATATATTCATACAGCGGTTTTGAATTCACAACATACACGAAGGACAACGTGGACTACATTGCATCCATTGTTTTTCTTGACGATACCGTAACCACAAGGGAAGGCATAACCCTGAATGCTTCCCTGGAAGATATCGAGACTGCATACGGAAACGACTACGAAAAATCCTTCAACAGGTATTCCTACAGCGATGGCAATTGTGTCCTTTCCTTTATAGTTGAGAACAATGAAGTTGTATCGGTTGAATATGCACTGCCGGCAGATGACCAGGAGGGATAGTATTCAGTTACTATCCTCCTCTAACTTGGCCCTTACATCGTTGATCTTTTTTATGTTCTCGAGGTAATCTTCCTTCATAATGAATTTATTCCTGTAAAACTCTTCAAGTTCATATTCAAAGGCATTTAATGCCTTTGTTACTGTGTCAACTTTTTCTGAATATGCCTTGTTGATAATTTCTATTTGCTTTTCATAGTCAGCCCTGAGTTCATCAAGCTTCCTCTGATTCTCTGCCTTAAGTTCGTTTATTGTATTTTCGAGCTCATATATTCTTGTCAGCTGTTCATTAAGCTCGAAGGTATTTTTAACAAAATAAAGGTTGGACAGAACCAGTCCGAGAAAAATAATACCAACCAGCAGAATAGATATACTGTTTTTATTCATATGTATAACTCCTTTTTCTCCTTTGAAGCTGTTTATCAACTCATTATATTTTATCGGTAAAATCGATGGATTTCTATATTTTAATAACAGAATTAAGACTTTTGGTTTATGGCTCCGTATTTTATTATGGCATGGCGATTTACCGGAATTTATCCAGTTATTATCCTGAAATTACGGGTAAATTATTGTAGAAGGCTTTTAGGCAGTATTCGCGGTATGCCGGAAAACTAAAAACGGAACAGGAGAAATGAAACATGAGAAAGGGAGCAATTGTAATAATCGTATTGGTTGCAATTTTGGCCATTATTGTATTTTCGGTGATAGGTGCTTATAATAAACTTGTGGCACTTAACGAGGAAGTTGAGACTACGCTCAGTGAAATTGACAATCAGCTTCAGAGAAGAAACGACCTTATACCTAACCTTGTTTGTATCAATCGGCGACAGAATGTCAAGGATTGAGGTGGGCTATGGCCTTGAAGGAGCGCTTCCTGATGCAAAGACAGGCAGAATACAGGATAACTCTATGATTCCGTTCTTCAGGGACGGAGGGTATGGAATCGGTATTTACAGCGGTTTTCTTGCAATAGTTAAAGAGGTATATGCCGAGTATGGTATTGAGTATGAACCGGCCGGATATAATTATTATAATGATGGCAAATACGCGGAAAGCGATTCAGATGCGGGCGGCGTTCTGCTTTTCATATTTGTACTTATTTTGGTTATTATAGATCTCGTATTCTTTAAGGGAAGGTTAACAAGGTTTTTAATAATATCTTCCGGCAGCAGGCATTACAGGAGCCACAGCGGAGGTTTTTACAGCGGCGGAAGAAGCAGCCGCGGAGGAGGCTTCTCGGGCGGCGGCGGAAGAAGCGGCGGAGGCGGCAGCTCAAGAAAATGGTAAAAATATTTTATTAAAATACAGATTATATTTACATTATAAATTGAAAACAGCATATATTTAAATTAGAATAATTATATAGAGGGAAACTTTGATAAACGAAGTCACATTATGCGAAAATTGCTGTAAAATTGAATGTGACTTTTTTTATATTAAACATGGCTAAGCGGGAGGAGGTAAACTGACTTGACTCTTGGTGATATTGCATTGCGTTTGCTTGCGGCGGCTTTGCTTGGTGGTTTTGTAGGCATAGAGAGAGAGAACAAAAAACGGGCAGCGGGTCTGCGAACCCACGTGCTTGTAACTTTGGGCTCTTCCCTTGTTATGGTGTTGTCTGAATATTTGTTCCTTGAGTATCGCGGTTTAACGAATATTGATCCTGCAAGGCTTGGAGCCCAGGTAATAAGCGGTATTGGTTTCCTTGGCGCTGGTACTATAATAAAACAGGGGGTCAGTGTACGGGGGCTGACTACGGCAGCCAGCCTCTGGGCGGTAGCGTGTATTGGCCTTGCAGCAGGCTCGGGGTTTTACGCAGCTGCCGTAATCGCGGCTGCTATTGTGTTTATAACGCTCAGGGTTTTAGGCAAGTTTGAAAACGTCTTGATTGAAAGAGAAAATGTTCTCACCGGGATTAGTGCAAAAATAGAAAACAAGCCCGGCAGACTTGGAGAAGTAGCATCTTTTATCGGCAAAACCGGTGCAAATATCAATAACGTGGAAATAGAAGAAGATGAGGAAGGCTTTATGGTCGTACGTTTTACTCTGAAACTTTCAAAAGGCCAGACAAAAAGCGATCTTATAGCACAGTTGAAAACACTGAACGGTGTTACTGTCGTGGAATAAACCGGCAATAAAAATACGGGGTGATTTTACTATGAGAAAAAAAGTACTGATTGTGGGCGGGGTAGCCGGAGGAGCCTCTGCTGCTGCAAGGCTCAGAAGGTTGGATGAACATGCAGAGATAATAATATTTGAAAAGGACCGTTACATATCATATGCCAATTGCGGGTTGCCATATTACATAGGTGAAGTAATAAAGGACAGGGACGATCTTATCGTACAGAGCGCTGAAGACATGAAAATACGGTTCAATATTGATGTAAGAACAGAAAGCGAAGTTACAGGCATAAATCCCGGTGACAGGAATGTCACGGTAAAAAATAAATCAGGAGATCTTTACACTGAAAATTATGACTATCTGATCCTTTCACCGGGGGCAAGGGCGTTTAAACCCGCCATTCCCGGGATAAACAGTGATAAAGTCCTGAGTTTAAGGAATATCTCCGACACAGATGCCATTAAGTCGCTGGTGGACGAAAAGGGCATGAAAAGTGCGGTTGTCATAGGCGGCGGGTTTATCGGCGTTGAAATTGCCGAAAACCTCATACAAAGGGGAGTGGCTGTAACACTTGTTGAGCTTGCCGGTCAAGTACTCGCCCAGTTTGACGAGGACATGGCTGCCATACTGGAAAATGAGCTGGCTAAAAACGGTGTTAATCTTATGCTGAATACATCGGTAACAGCTGTTGATGAAAAGGGAGACGGCCTTGAACTTACTTTATCGACCGGTGAAAAGATTAGCGCCGATTTTGTTGTGGTTGGAGCAGGCGTGATACCCGACACCGATTTCCTGAAAGGCAGCGGAATTGAGCTTGGCCTAAGAGGGCATATAATTGTAAATGAGAAGATGCAGACGAATATCAGGGATATTTACGCAGTCGGCGATGCCATTGAAGTGGTTGATTTTGTCAACGGCAAAAAGACCGCAATACCCTTGGCCGGACCTGCAAACAAACAGGGCAGGATAGCCGCTGATAATATAGCAGGGCTGAATTCAGTGTATAAAGGTTCCCAGGGCAGTTCAATAATCAAGGTATTCAACCTTACCGCCGCTTGCACCGGCAATAACGAAAGGACGCTGAAACGCCTTGATATGCCCTATAAAGCAATTTACGTACATCCCATGTCCCATGCTTCCTATTATCCCGGTGCAACGCAGATGACTGTAAAGCTGCTGTTCGATGATCAGGGCAAAGTTCTGGGTGCGCAGGCAATAGGCCATGAAGGAGTGGACAAAAGAATTGACGTTATCGCAACGGTCATACGCCTGAACGGTACCGTTAACGATATGGCAGAGCTGGAGCTTTCATATGCACCTCCGTATTCTTCCGCAAAGGATCCTGTCAACGTTGCGGGATTTGTCGCACAGAACTGTCTGAACGGGATATCGCACCTTATAACCTGGGATGACTTCGAAAAACTTAATAGAGAGGATTACGTACTCGTTGACGTAAGAACCCGTTCGGAATACAGAAGAGGACACATCGAAGGAGCCATTAACATACCTGTTGACGAGTTAAGGGAAAGACTTGATGAACTTGACAGGGAGAAGACAATTGTCGTATACTGCCAGGTTGGTTTCCGCGGTTACCTTGCCGACAGGATACTCAGCCAGAACGGCTACAATGTGTTGAATATAACAGGAGGATTCAGGTCAGAACTTGCAAGGCGCGTGAAAAAATAATAAGTTATTTGCATATGAATCTAATCATTTATGGAATGTAAATTAATAGTTTTTTATTAATTCCCGATTCTTAAATCTATCCATCATGGAAAGCAAATACATTGAAAATGTATTTGCTTTTTTATTTAGGCTGCCGTAATCTGACCGACCATTGTGTTAAAATAAAACAAAAAAGATAAAAAATATTGACAGCCAAGAAAATATATATTAAAATTTATTTTAGATTAAGTCCTGAATTAAAAATTATTATGGCATGAAGGAGGTGAAAAAGTAATGAGATTTAAACTGAAATTTGAACTGGGAAAGAATGAAATCCCCTGCGACTACAGGCCTTTTGTTTTATCATTTCTGAAATACTCCATATCCCACTATGACCGGACATTATATCAAAGCCTTTATGAAAGTGGCACAATACCTAAAAAATATACTTTTTCTGTTTGGCTGGATACACCTGTTTTTCAGGCAGAAGCAATACAACTGGGTAACAATCGGCTGTATATTCAGTTTTCAACCGGGGATACAGTTCTTGGCATACATATGTACAATGCATTTGTAAAAATGAAAAAGAAAGAATTCAGCATACCGTTTGATAACACGCTTCTGCTAAAAGAAATCCAGCTTATACCTGAAAAAATCATCACAGACAGAAAAATATTCGCTCAGTTTATTTCACCGCTGATTGTTCGTTCACATACAGAAAATAAAGACTTTTATTACAGCGTTGCTCACTCTGAATTTAAAGAGGAACTAATGAAAACACTCCATTATCAGCTTGAAATACTAAACGACCTGCCATTGTCTATACTGGAAGATTTCCGAATAACTCCAATTAAGCCACAAAAGACAGTGGTACAGTTTTATGGTCAGTACATGGAAGCAACATTGGGAACCTTTGAGATGGAAGGGGATCCTGTTTTGTTGGATTACTTCTATAAGCATGGGATAGGCAGCAAACGCAGCTGCGGGTTTGGCATGCTCGCCATTTGAGAGAGGAGGTGAAATTGTTGGCATTGGAACATGTAACCATAACACTGAAAGATTTCTTGTTCAACGCAGGAATATGCGGGTTTGTTAAGGTATTGCAGCAGGAAGGTTTTGATCTTGAAGAGCAGGATAAAGGCAATGCAATACAGGTTCCTGTATCATTGCTTGAAAACTTCCACGATGCATACATAAAGACAATGCTGAATAGTTTCCAGAAAGATACATTATATCAAAGCCTTATTAATCAGTATGATCAATTCGCCAGATCAAAACCTGAAGATATATCTCCGGAGGATTATAATGATTTTATAAAAAAATTATGCAACAAACTAACAAGTGCAAGCTACAAATCAGGATATCATATAATATCCGAAAACGGCGACAACTTTGATGTTCTTACCCGCGTGAAAGAGTTGAAAGAAGAAAAAGAAATCATCAAATCGCTGAATGTTTGCCATGACTTAATTCAATATATGAAAAAGCATCGTGAGACTCTTTGCATGAAAGATATCATATATACAAAGATAAATCTGTTTTGGCAGGGTATTGCTTTTTTAAACAGCTCAAATTCTAAAAAGGACATAAAAGAATGCTATTACAAGGACTTTGTTAAGCCTGCATTAGATTATCTGGAAAAAAAGAATAAAGGTTCAATGCAATGCATTCAATGCGGGAACCCGATAAATACATCCATTGGAAGGGGTATGTCATGGCTTAACGATGTGGGTATTGATATAGCACGAAAACGGTCTCATTATTGGAATTTCAATCCGGATACTTATATATGCCCAATATGTGCATTGGTATATTCGTGCGTTCCGCTTGGATTTACCATAGTTGGTTCAGAAGCAATCTTTATTAACAACAACGAAAGCATCCATGAGTTGATTGCTGAAAAAGATATTTTTGAACTTGGCGGAGAGAAATACAGCACATTGAACCAACTATACTATGAGGTTTTGTATTCATTTATTGATGATGCAGCCCAGGAACAAACAAAAGAAATTCAAAACATTCAGATTATAAGAAGAATTCCTTACGATCAAGAATCCTGGAAGTATGCTTTCAACACACTTTCAAAGCCCTTGTTGGAGGTACTTCGTGCATGCAGGAGAAATTTCAGGCATTTACTGAAATGGTCATTTAAAAAAGACAAGGACACCTATGTTAATGTGTACCAGGAAGTTGCAGATAATTTCTTTTCAGGCAGAAATCAGTATTCACTGGTACATCTTATTCTGCAAAAAGTTTTCACTGATAATCTAAAAGCTCCGTATGTAAAGGACATTCTGGAAATTCAAAGACGCAGAATGAGAAGATTTTATTCAGAAGAAGGAGGTAGTGCGGTAATGTATATAAGCGATAAGGAATTTAATGCTACCTATGCAGAAGGTACAAGAATTCGCGAACAGTATGCAAGGACAATTTCTGAAGAAAAAGACAAAGACGCAAAAATCAATGATAGTTTACGCTCCTTTGTTTATCCTTTGCTGCTCTCATTAAAAACCAAAGATAAGGCAAGATTTAATGACACAATGTTCCGCTTCTATGTAGGCAGAAGTGAATCAATTCCCAGGATCCTTATTGAAATGCAGCAGAATGATGAAAAATTTCAGCTACTGGGTTATACATTTATAGCGGGTCTCTATGGTAAAAACCTGGATTCTGAAAAAAACAATGAAACACAAATAAATGAGGAGGTAAAATAATATGAAAAAAGGGCTTACAATGTCTCTTATTATTGAATGCGGAAGCGCAAACTATGGTGAAGGATTTGGTAATATCACTCCCCTGAAAAAACTTACAAGAGGAAGCGGTGAAAGTTATTCCTACATTTCAAGGCAGGCATTAAGGTATAATATTGTCCAACAGATGGGCTGTGACAATACACCTGTTGAGGCAATGGGTTCAGGAGCCAAAAAGGTGTTGCAGTTTCATTCCGATGCTGATATTATTACATATCCGGAGATTGACCTGTTTGGGTATATGAAAACAGATTCAGGTGAAAAAGCAAAAACAAGAAGTGCTGTTGTCCGGTTAAGTAATGCCATCGCTCTTGAGCCATATACAGGTGATACTGATTATTTAACCAATATGGGGCTTGCGGCAAGAAAAAAAGGCACAGACAATTCTATTGCCCAAAGCGAAATACATCAGTCTTTTTATGCCTATACCATTGCTATAGATTTGGATAGAATTGGTGTAGATGAAGTTGACGGAAAGGAGATTTCAATTGAAAAAAGCGAAAAAGTAAACCGGGTAAAGAAATTCCTTGATACTGTCATGTTTTTATACAGGGATATCAAAGGAAGAAGAGAAAACCTGTCACCGGTATTCGTCATTGGTGGAATATATGACAGAAAAAATCCTTTCTTTGAAAACAGGCTGCAATTATTTAAAGGCAACCTGAAAATTGACATCATAAAGCAGGTTCTTGATTCATCAGATTCAATAAAAGAAAATACCGTAATAGGCTATCTTAAAGGAACTTTCCGGAATGACAAGGATATTATTGAACAATTGAAACCTGTTTCTGTCAAAGGTTTCTTCGAAAACATAAAACAAAAAGTGGAGGAGGTTTTCCAATGAGAGCTGTCCGTATAGAGGCGTATCAAAACATGCCTTGCTATCGGAAAGCATCCAGTTTCAGACTACGTGAAACATATCCGTTGCCTCCCTACAGTACGGTTGTTGGAATGGTTCACAGAGCCTGCGGGTTTACAAATTATCACGAAATGCGGATAAGTGTGCAAGGTGATTATTGTTCTACAGTTAATGATACATATACGCATTACGAGTTTAACCCTGTTACCAAGGGAAAGCAGGAATCAAAAGATTATGTAGAACGCTATAACATCGGGTATTGCTCGAAAGACAATACACATCACCGTGTTAACAGGGGAGTTGGGAACCATGAACTGTTAACGGATGTCCGGCTGTTAATTCATGTGTGTCCCGGTGATCAATCACTTGTTGAGACAATATATAATAGCTTGCTGTATCCTGTCTGTTACCCTTCGCTTGGAAGATGGGAGGATTTACTAAGAATTGATTCCCTGGAGATATGCGACATATACGAGGATATTTTAAATGACGCTACATTTACGCTTAACAGAAATGCTTATGTTCCTGTCGAATTTTACAATAGGGATGAATTTAATTATAAGGTATATGGAACACGCTATAAAATCAATAAAAGCTATACCATCAACCCTAAAAAAAGATTCAGACAGTGGAATGAGCAAATAGATGTTATTTACGCATCTCCTCAATCCAAAATAGTGAAAGGTGCCAGATATTCAAAGGATTCTAAAGGTGATGCCGTATTTTTGGCGTAAAAAAATAAGAACAGGTGATAGTATATGGATAACTTGTTTCTTGCAAAATCATACCCCAGCCAGATAACACTATCTCAACATACCAATGAAATGCTTAAACTTGTAGATGAGTTGAGACAGTGTTTTCCTGAAATCCTGTCTGACAAGGAATGGGATATACTAAAACTTGCAATTATTCATCATGATATTGGAAAGATAAATGCCACATTCCAAAATAAGATTTATAAAAAAATAAAGAGAGACATTTTGTTAAAGGATGTGTTTGACGGATCCTTTGAAATACCACATGGATATTTAAGCACATGCATGATTGATTATGAGAGGATAGAAAGAGAGTATGGTTTCTCAGGGGATGAAATAATGCTCCTTGCCAATTCCATATACTATCACCACTACAGAAAAGTGGAATATAATGACAATCAGTTAAGAAAGACACTGGAAGAAAATATTAAACCATATATCCCCAAGTTCAAGAATGATTTTGAGTTTGGTTTCATTGCCGATGAGCCTGATTTTGAGAATGTAAATACAAAAGTGGATTTAGAAAGGCTGGCTAAGGCTAAGGATAAGGAGTTATATAATAAGTATATATTAATAAAAGGATTGCTGAACCGTATAGACTATACAGCCAGTGCCGGGATAACCGAGATTGAGAGAAAACCGTTTGACGGTAATAACGAATCTGTAGATCAAAAAGTGATTAATAAATATACAACAGGCGGTAATTCACTGGCAGATGTACAGAAGTATTTATATGAAAACAGAGACAAAAATATTATTCTTACCGCTTCTACAGGAATTGGAAAGACTGAGGGAGCTTTGCTTTGGATAGGACCGAACAAAGGATTTTATACTTTACCCTTAAGGGTAACAATTAATGCTATATATAACCGGATAAAGAGCGATACTGAAGAAAACTCATTGAATTATTCTCCGGTCGCTTTGCTGCATTCAGATTCATTGAGTGTTTATCTTGAAGAAACAGATTCTTACGAAACATCAATTTATATGGATAGCGAGGCAAGGTTGTTTACAGCACCGTTGACTATTACCACCGTGGATCAGCTTTTCCGCTTTGTATTCCGCTACCATGGGTATGAGATGATACCGGCTACGCTAAAGTATTCGAGAGTTGTTGTTGATGAAATTCAAATGTACTCTCCACCCATAATAGCCTGTATTTTATATGGATTGAGAGAAATATACCGTTTGGGCGGAAAATTTCTTATAATGACTGCTACCATGCCAAAGATATTTATAAAAATTCTTGAAGAAAAGCTGAAAATGAAGGTATCCGAAGCATTTGAGCTTCCCGAACCTTTTTTAAGGGACAGTAACAGAACAGACAAAGCAAAGCATTTTGTTAAATTACATGAGTCAGAATTGGATATTGGACAGATCGAAAAGGACAGTTTAAATCATAAAGTTCTTGTGATTGTAAATACTGTGGCAAAGGCGCAGGAAATCTACCAAAAACTAAATATAGAAAATAAATGGATGCTTCACAGTTTATATACAAGGGAACACAGAAGTATTCTTGAAAATAAGATTCTGAATTTTTCAAAGGAAAAGAATGCAAAAGGGATTTGGGTGTCTACTCAAATAGTTGAAGCAAGCCTTGATATCGACTTTGACATTCTACATACCGAAATGTGTACTGTTGATAGTCTTTTTCAGCGTATGGGAAGAGTATTAAGAGGGAAAAACAGATTTCTTACAGAAAAAAGCCCTAATATTCATATATATTCTGAAAATGTATCAGGATGTGGCCATGTTATTAATAAAGAGATATATGAATTTTCTTTAAATGCTTTGAAAAAGCATTTAGATTCAGAGGGAAAGCAGATATTAACTGAAGAAGATAAGCAAAACATAATACGGAATGTTTATGATCCGGAATTGAATCCTAAAATATTGGAGTCAGAATATTACAATGATATTTTGAGGAATATTATCTATTTGCAAAACATTCAGAATAAGCCATATCAAATAGAGAAAAACGAAACAAGATTCCGCGACATTACAAGTGAACTTGTTATACCCAGATCTATATATGAAGAGTTGGATAGTAAAGGTATATTACAACAAATGGAAGACAAGTTTGAAAAAACAGACTCAGCCGGGAAGAGACAAATACTTGACGATATTTTAAAACATACCATTTCGGTTTCTCACTTTTATGATAAGGAACTGTTGTCCAAAACTGATAATGTTTTGCTGAAGGAAGCAGGCAAACGGGCATTTGCAGAAACAGGTATAAAAATATGTGATTGTCCTTATGACTTTGATGAAGAAGAGAAAAGAGGTCTGGGGCTTCGGCGGAAATTAACCAAAGAGGAAAAGGACAGGATCCAGACAGAAAGTTCCATGTGGTAATTTGATACCATTTATAAGGGATGAGAATGATGAAGATTACAGGAGTTATGGTAGAATACTATTTCATTTGCAAGAAGAAACTATGGTATTTTGCCAATCAGATTCAAATGGAAAATGAGCATGAAAATGTATTGATAGGCAGAATGGTAGATGAAACTTCGTATATCCAGGAGAAAAAGAATATCCTTATTGATGGGACAATTAATATCGACTTTATACGAAAACACAAGCAAATTCATGAAGTCAAAAAATCAAAAAGTATTGAAGAGGCAACTATCTGGCAGGTCAAGTATTATCTGTATTACCTTAAAAAACTTGGAATGGAAGACATCAAGGGGGTAATCGATTATCCTTTGTTACGGAGAAACCTGATTGTAGAATTGGATGAAAATGATGAAGAAAAAATTGAAGAAGTAATCCGGGATATTGAAAATATTGTTGCCATGCCTTCACCTCCTGCTGCTAATAAAATGAAAATATGCAGCAAATGTGCTTATTATGAGCTGTGTTTTATTTAGTCAGCACCTGAATCAGATTCAAAGGAGGTATTCTTTTGAAAAGAACCTATTACATATTCAATAATGGCGAATTGAAAAGAAAGGATAACACATTAGAATTTTATCTTGAAGACGGCGGGAGAAAATCAATACCAATAGAACAGGTTAATGACATATATTGCTTCGGACAAATAAGTGTAAACTCGGCATTGTTAAACTTCCTGGCTTCCTGTCACGTTGCTGTTCACTGGTTTAATTATTATGGCTATTATTCAGGGACATTTTATCCGAGGGAGTATCTTGTATCAGGAAAACTTTTAGTTAAGCAGGTTGAACACTATATAAACTCAGATAAGCGTATTGTATTAGCCAGGGCATTCGTTGATGGGGCTTCAGCAAATATTTATCGTAACTTACGTTACTATAAAAACAGGGGCAAGGATCTTTCAGAGATAATGGAAGAAATAGAGTATTTCAGAAATCAAATAAATGTGAATAATAGCATAGAATCTCTGATGGGTATTGAGGGTAACATCAGAAAAGTTTACTATTCAGCATGGAATGAAATTATTAACCAGGATATCCAGTTTGAGAAGCGAGTAAAAAGACCACCCGACAATATGATTAACACCTTAATATCTTTCCTGAACACCATGCTTTATACAAAAACATTAAGTGAAATCTATAATACGCAGTTAAATCCTACCATCAGTTATTTGCATGAACCGGGAACCAGTAGGTTTTCGCTTAGTCTTGACATATCAGAAGTATTTAAACCATTAATTGTCGACAGGCTGATTTTCTCGCTTCTTAACAAGAATCAAATAAATGAAAACAGCTTTTACAAAGATACGGAATTATTGCAACTTAAGGAATCGGCAATAAAAACAATTGTTGCTGAACTGGATCTGCGTCTAAAACAGACAATAGAGCATCGGGAATTAAGACGCTCCGTTTCATACTTAAGATTAATCAGGCTTGAAGCATATAAACTTGTAAAGCATTTGCTGGAAGAAAAAATGTATGAACCATTTAAAATCTGGTGGTGATATCATAAAATGTATATTATACTTGTATATGACATTGTGTTGGATGAAACAGGTCCTGCTGTTTTAAGAAAGGTTTTTAAAGAATGCAAAAAATACCTTGTTCATATTCAGAATTCAGTATTCGAAGGAGAATTGTCAGAAGCTCAGCTTTTTAAGTTGGAAGTAGCGTTAAAGAAGCTTCTGAGAAAGGACAGAGATTCATTGATTGTGTTTAAGACGAGAAATGAAAAATGGCTGGATAAAGAATTTTGGGGTAAAGAAGATGATGCTACTTCGAACTTCATTTAATTTCTGTCGCTCATAAGTAACAGAAAAAACACAGGACATTGACAGAACGATCGAACCTTGAAAAATGAATACTTTTTATTATTTCCATCTGGTTTTTATATATATAATTCTTATAAAATGCAATCAAAGACAGAATTACAACTTATAAGCAACGAATTTCAAGCACTTAATAGAATCGCCATAGAATCTAACCAGTGTGGAATGTAAATAAAAATCACTTAAAATTAAATGATAATGGATATTTACATAGAATCTAACCAGTGTGGAATGTAAATGCATTAAAACTGAAGGAAGTAAAATTTATTTCAGACCATAGAATCTAACCAGTGTGGAATGTAAATACGCCCTTGTCAGCTTGGTCTACCTGGGATACAAGCATAGAATCTAACCAGTGTGGAATGTAAATGGCTTCCATCTCGGTCATTTGGTCTGGTTGCGTCACATAGAATCTAACCAGTGTGGAATGTAAATATCCACTTGCCTTTGCTATGTCGGCAGAACGTCTCCATAGAATCTAACCAGTGTGGAATGTAAATATATACGGAGCATACCTTTAAGATTACCGGGGCTGACATAGAATCTAACCAGTGTGGAATGTAAATGTAATAACAATATACACATAAGAACGGCTATAAGAACATAGAATCTAACCAGTGTGGAATGTAAATGTGTGCAAATACATTTAAGGCTATTGTGCCCTCTCCCCATAGAATCTAACCAGTGTGGAATGTAAATAATTTCCCATCCTGGATAGTAATTTTACTACCAAATCATAGAATCTAACCAGTGTGGAATGTAAATGCGACTTGGATATGGAGAAATACTCATTAAGG
>LFSH01000074.1 GCA_001513105.1 Clostridiales bacterium DTU070
GCATTTAACCCTCCGTTTCATGGGTGAAGTGGCTGACCCGGAATTTCCAGTTTTGCAGAGGATCCAGGACCTGGTTTCAAAAAGGCACGATCCTTTTATGCTTGAAATATCAGGAGCCGGGGTTTTTGAAAGAGGGAATAAATATATTGTATGGGCAGGAGTGAAAAAGAATGAAAACCTGATAAGTCTTCAGCGGGATTTGGAAAATGAGATTGCAGCACACGGGTTCAGCCCGGAAAACAGGCCATACAGGCCTCATATAACACTGGCAAGGGAGTTCCTGCCCAATGGTGATATAAAAAAGATTATGGATGAGGTCAGGTTACTGCAGCATAAGTTTAGCGTAAAAAGCATATCGCTCATGGAAAGTACGCGTATTGACGGAAAACTGGTGTATCTGTGCAGGTATAAATCCGATATCTGCGCGGATTCTGCCGGTTAAGCAAAGATATCGGGCAATGCACGGTAACAGGTGCTCCATTTCCAAGAGCTGCACTCCGCTGAAAGTTTCCTCGCATTGCACGATATCTCCGGAAACATAAAGGTAAGGATATCGTGCGAATGCTCAGAAGCAGTCGCTGCGCTTGCAAGAGCTGTGCGGTTCAGCTCGGGCAAGCCGAAACTCGCAAAAATGCTATAAAAAAATATGGTAAGTGGCATTTTTGCTCAAACAGTCGGCTTGCTAATCCTCGCTCTGACCGCACACCTCTATGCTGCACTTCGCTAAAAGATTCTTCGCATTGCACGATATCTTCAAACAGTTGACCTGTAAGGTAAAGATATCGTGCGAATGCCCGGAAACGGTCGCTGCGTTTACAGGAGAAGAATTTTAAATACATGAATGGTATCAGCAGAATGAAAGGTTGTGTTGCATGAAGAAAAAAGTTATGGTAGGAATGAGCGGCGGTGTTGACAGCTCGGTTGCCGCGGCTGTTCTGAAGAAGGAAGGATATGACGTTATAGGGGTAACTCTTCAGATTTGGCCCGATGATCTGCCCGGCCCCCAGCCCGAAGGCGGCTGCTGTTCGCTTACAGCAGTTGAAGATGCCCGGATGGTGGCATTTCAGCTGGATATTCCGTACTATGTACTGAATTTTCAGGAGATTTTCGAAAAAAATGTTATAGATTATTTTGTGGATGAATATACAAAAGGAAGGACTCCCAATCCGTGCATAGCATGCAACCGCTATGTAAAGTTTGACGCAATGCTGAAAAAAGCCCTTTCAATGGGAATAGACTATATAGCAACAGGTCATTATGCAAGGATTGAGTATGATGCACGAAGGGGCAGATACCTGCTGAAAAGATCTGTTACAGACAAAAAGGATCAGACCTATGCCCTGTACAATATGAAGCAGTACCAGCTCGAACGGACTTTGTTCCCGATAGGAAACTATAACAAGGAAACCGTTCGGCAGATTGCCGAGGAGCTCGGTTTTGTCGTCGCGGACAAACCCGACAGTCAGGAAATCTGTTTTGTAACCGATAATAATTATGCAGGGTTTATCACTTCAAGGGTGAAAGAGCCGGGTGAACCGGGATACTTTGTTGATACCGAGGGAAACATCCTGGGCATGCACAAGGGTATTTACAACTATACAATAGGGCAGAGAAAAGGCCTTGGTATTTCAGTCGGGAAACCAATGTACGTCGTAAGTATTGATGCCGGGAACAACAGGGTGGTACTGGGGGAATCGGGGAAAGAGTATTCAGACGGGCTGATTGCTTCAGACCTGAACTGGATAGCTTTCGCAAAACCTGACGGGCCGTTAAGGGCTATGGCAAAAATACGTTATTCTGCGAAGGAAAGCGAAGCTGTAATAACCCCGATAGCAGACAACAAGGTAAAGGTTGAATTTACCTGTCCGCAGAGAGCGGTAACCCCCGGTCAGTCGGTGGTTTTTTACGACGGTGATATTGTTCTTGGCGGCGGAGTTATTGAAGAGCAAATAAACAACCGGTGATTGATTTCTGTAAAACCATTATTATCCTGGAGGTGTAGATGTGAAACTTACGTTTTTGGGTGCTGCAAGAACCGTAACGGGTTCATGCTTTTTGCTTGAGACGGGGAACACGAAGATCCTGATTGACTGCGGCATGTTTCAAGGCCGAGCTAAGGAAGAGGCAATGAACGAACAGCCGCTTCCTGTTTCGCCTGCTGAGATCGACTATGTACTGCTGACTCATGCACATATTGATCACAGTGGCCGGATACCGTGGCTTTACGTAAATGGGTTTGAAGGGGAGGTAATAGCGCAGAAAGCGGCTGTTGAGCTGTGCAGCCTGTTGCTTCCTGATAGCGGTTATATCCAGGAGTTTGAAACAGAATGGAAAAACAGGAAGCGAATGAGGGCGGGGCTCAAGCCGGTGGTACCGCTGTACACAGCGGCACAGGCCGAGGAGTCCCTGGAACTGTTCAAAAAAGTATCCTACGATGAGATAATTCAGTTGACTGATGATATAAGAGTGCGTTTCAAAAACTCCGGGCATATGCTTGGTTCTGCGTTTGTTGAAATGTGGATCCGGGAAAACGGCAAGGAAGAAAAAATAGTGTTCACCGGGGATATAGGAAACACGGACATGCCGATACTGAAGGATCCCGAACCTATAGAAGAGGCAGATTATGTTGTAATGGAATCCACATACGGTGACAGGCTTCACAGTGAAAAAGAGAACAAGGCCGAGAAATTCCTCGAAATTGTACTTGATACACTGGACAGGGGCGGCAATGTTGTTATTCCGTCCTTCGCAGTAGGGAGGACACAGGAAATCATATACGAGATAAACAAAACCCTCACCCTTCCTGCTGAAAAGGTGGTAAGGCTTCTGAATACCCCCGTGTACATAGACAGCCCGTTAGCCATCAGTGCTACCGAAGTTTACAGGCGGAATCTTGACTGTTACGATGAAGAGGCAAGATGGTATATCGAAAACGGCGATAATCCGCTGGATTTCCCGAACCTTCACTTTTCAAGAACTGCTGACGAGTCAAGGGCCATTAACCAGATAACAGGCGGATGCATTATTATTTCGGCAAGCGGAATGTGCGAAGCCGGAAGAATCAAGCACCACCTGAAACATAACCTGTGGCGTGAAAAATCAACAATACTTTTCGTCGGGTACCAGGCCGAAGGAACCCTTGGCCGGAGGCTTTTGGACGGTGCAAAAAAGGTTAACATTTTCGGAGAGGAAATAAGCGTTAATGCACGCATAGAGTCAATTGACGGGTATTCCGGGCATGCTGATTACGTGGGGCTTATAAACTGGCTTAAAAATTTCAGGAAAATGCCAAAAGGCATATTCCTTGTCCACGGTGAAGAAAAAGCCTTGTTTTCACTGTCGGACAGGATACAGGAAGAATTTGATATCGAACCCATTATTCCGCTGCGCGACGAGTCGTTTGTCATCGAAGCCAATCAGGAAATCAGCCGCAGTTTCGAAAGGGAAACCACCGGCAGGTTCCGTTATCTGCCTGTTATCAGCCTGCTTGAAGATGTAAAGGAAGGCATTGGTGACATGGCTGCAATGCTCATGGAAGAAATGATACAGGGTGTGGATGACAGAAGGCTTGAAGATATAACACGGAAACTGAAACTGCTGCAAAAGGATATGGTCAGTGTGCTGAGTGCAGACAAAAAGTAAGATATGCCGTAATACTCAGTGAAATACGCTTTATAATAAATTTCAATATTATGTTGCCATAATACGCTTGTAAATGGTAAATTGTAATTAACAGGCAATACTTTATAAAAAGTCAAACTGATAATAAAGGGGTTAACTGATGGCTGCATTTAACAGAAGAAAAGCAATGCGGATAATTATTATAATACTGATAATCCTGGGGATTTTCCTGCTTTTGCGGCTTAGTGTCTATTGCATCCCGTTTATAATTGCGTTTATACTGTCAAGTCTGATTGAGCCCCTGGTAAATTTCCTTGAGAAAAAAGTCCGGATACCGCGAAAGGTTGGAGCGGTTTTTTCAATACTGCTGGTATTATCCATTCTCGGTACCATCCTTGGCCTGATAATTACAAGGCTGGTGAAGGAGATTATAAATGTCTACGAACAGATAAACGTGATTTTCGGCGGCATGCAGCTTTTCTTTGAAGACATGATAGAAAGGGTTAACCGGCTGTATATATCACTGCCCAAGACCATCAGTGATACCGTCGATCAGTATTTTGCCGAGGCGGCAAGCAGCGCAAAAGAGGTTATGAAACCCCTGATTGAAAAACTGACCAGCTTTACTCTCAGTCTGCCTCAAGTACTGGTTTTCCTTGTTGTAACGATTCTGGCCACTTATTTTATGACCAGTGACAGGAATAAAATCAACTCATTCCTTGACAGGCAGTTCCCGGTGCAGTGGATGGAAAAAACTCGCATCGTGGTGAACCGCTTATTCCAGGCCCTTTTCGGATGGATGCGGGCCCAGTTTATACTGATGACGGTGACTTTCACAGAGCTGGCAATTGCCTTCCTGATACTGGACATTCAGAACGGTTTTTTGCTTGCGCTGATTATTGCAATAGTTGATGCGCTGCCGGTCTTCGGCGTGGGTACCGTATTGATCCCGTGGGGGATTGTAGACATTATTTCGGGTAATTACCAGCGCGGTATTTCAATGCTTTTGCTATACATCATTGTACTTGTTGTAAGGCAGCTGATTGAACCTAAAATTATCGGTCACCAGATTGGGGTGCATCCCCTTGCGACGCTGTTTTCAATGTATCTGGGGCTGCAGTTGTTCGGAATCATCGGCATGGTTGTCGGACCGGTATTAATGGTTATATTGAAGACAATATTCGGTACCATACTTAAGACCGACGAGATTAAAAAATGGCTGCAGAACACTTTCAGTTATTACATGAAACCTGTGCCTGAAAAGAAAAACACAATGGATATAACGGTTACCAAAAGGAATAATGAAAACCCCTGATTAATGTCAGGGGTTTAAATTTTGCAGTTCCTTGTTTAGCTTGGTTATTGCCTTCTTTTCAATCCTGGAGACGTATGAACGTGATATTCCGAGCATCTTGGCAATTTCCCGCTGGGTTTTGTTTGAACCGTTGCTGAGCCCGTACCTCAGCTCTATGATAGTTTTTTCCCTGCCCATTAAAACCTCTGCAATTTTCCTGTACAGCTTTTTTACCTGGAATTTTAATGCTACCTTGTCATCCACACTGTCTTCACTTCCAATTATGTCCATGAGCGAAATTTCATTGCCTTCCTTGTCTGTACCGATTGGTTCGTGCAATGACACTTCGTTCTGGAATTTCCTGGTTGCTCTGAGATACATCAGTATCTCGTTTTCAATGCACCTTGCAGCATAGGTTGCAAGCCTGATTCCCTTGTTCGGGTCAAAACTTGTTATTGCTTTTATAAGGCCGATAGTGCCTATTGATATCATATCGTCATTATCTATATTACCGGTGTTATATTTTTTTGCTATATGGGCAACCAGTCTCAGATTTCTTTCAATTAGGATATTCCTTGCTTCTTCATCACCCTGGCTGAAAAGTTCAAGGTACTTTTTTTCTTCTTCTACACTCAAGGGATGGGGAAAGGATTGGGAGTTGGTTATATATCCGGTAAAAAACACGGCTGTAAAAATTTCGTTCAATATTCGCGTAAAAGCACCTGTAAACATGCCATTTCACCACCCTTCCGTAATATTCAGGTTATATATTCTATGCATTAAGGCATTGTTTGGTGACTGTCTGGTTTTATCTAAATTTTCAGCCTACCTTAAAAATTCCGTAATGATATGCGTATAATGTTAATGAGTGGGAATAATTGCTTTAGAATGATGAGTGTATATGATAAAATTATGACAGAGAATCAGTATTATGCAGTCTGATGCTTTACGGACAGAAATAATGAACATGAATCAGCTGGAACAATTGGTTCTGGAAAGCAAAGATAACGAGCAGAAAATGAATGACTTGATCGAAGCATACAAGCCATTCATAGTTTCGTGCGCCCAAAAATTGTCCGGCAGATACCTGAAATATGGTTCAGATGACGAACTTTCAGTTGCAATGATGGCCTTTGTGCAGGCAGTACAGGGTTACCGTACCGAAAACGGCGAGTTTTTAAGTTATGCGGCCACAGTAATAAGAAACAGGGTCATTGATTACTACAGGAAACAGAAACGGCAGACAGGAAAGATTATATATATTCATAAAGAAGACAATGAAACCGAGGATCAGATTGAAACACAGGTCTCACTTGCCGCATACGACGAGGAAAGACTGCGCCGGGAAAGGATTTCTGAAATACAGCAGCTTAAAGATAAACTTGCAAAGTTTGATATTGATTTTTTTGATCTGGAAAAAGCAAGTCCGAAAAATAAAAATACAAAAAAGATATGCAAGGATGTAATCTCGTATATTAAAAGCAATCCCGAGCTTCTTAATCAGGCAGTGACCAGCGGAATTCTTCCTTTGGCTCAGATTGAAAACGGGCTTCGCATAAAGAGAAAGAAATTTGAAAGGCACAGAAAGTATATAATGGCCGTACTTGTTATTCTGTCCGGGGATTATCCGTGCCTGGAGGAGTACGTTAAGTAGGAAGAAGGTGAAAAGTATGAAAGGCATAATACTGGAAAAGGGTCGGGACCATTCGGTTCTTCTCCTGTCGGACGGAACGTTCAGAAATATCAAAAACTGCAGGTCCCACAAAGTCGGAGATGTAATAAATGCGGACGAGCTTACCGAAGAGGATTCCTTTTCAATGAAAAAGGCGGTATCCATGGTTGCTGCAGTGTTTCTTGCTGCGTTCCTCGGAACCGGTATATATTTGTGGGCAACTCCGGTACAGTATATCAATATCGATATAAATCCGTCAGTAGAGTTGATGATAAACCGTTTTGACCGGATTATAAAGGTAAAGTCACTGAATGATGACGGAAGGAGGATTGCTGAAAGTATTTCTGTAAACGCCCGGCATTATGAGACAGGTATCAGTGAAGTAATCAGTGCCGCCAGGAATTTAGGCTATCTGAAGGAAGAAGGCGACATACTGATAAGTATTTCATCTTCTGATTTGAAACTTGGGGAAAAGACCCAGGAAAAAATAAAGGAAAAAGTGGCTGAGAATATAGAAATTCTGACTTTTGACACCGAAGCTCATAAACTGTCTGCTGAAAAGGGTTTGTCACCCGGAAAAAGCAGGATTATTGACAAGGTTCTTGATACGGGTACGGAATTAAGCAGTGAAGAGCTTGCGGCCATACCGGTAAAGGATTTGATGATGAGAATTAAGGAAAGCTGGCCTGTAGATGAAACCGGTGACGAAAAGATTCTTGCAGGAAGCGACAGCACTTATGTTGAGGAGCATAAAAAGGATATATCGGTTTTCAGTGAAAGAAAGGACGAAAAAGAGGAAGAAAAGATTGAGGGCAGCCAGCGAGGGAACGGCAAAAACGCTGAAACGGGCGGTATAAAAGACAATCATGGCAGTTTAGTCAAGGAAAAGGGTGAAAAGAAGAAAAGCAGCGACAACGGCAGGATTAATGACAGTGACGGCAGCAGCGGGAAGAAAAAGGATAACCGGGATAAAAATCTGAAAAAGGAAAACAGCAGCGACAGCGGCAACAAGGATAAGGAAGGGAAAATACAAAAGAAACACGACAGCAAAAAATCTTATGGATGGGATATAAATGTATGGAAAAAATATTGGCCGGATAACAAAGAGATAAAAGACGAGAATAAAACAGCCGATAAGAATGACAGTACAGGTACGCCTGGCAAGGACAGGAAGAACGACGGCAAAGAAGAGATTAATAATAAGGACAAGGACAAAAAAGAAACTCAGAAAAATAAGGACGGCATCGAAAAGAAAACCCCTGATAAAAATAACGCAAGCGACAAAAAAACTAAGAACAAAGGCCAGGATGCCGGCGAAAAGATGATTGAGAACAGGGAAAAGGACCAAAGCGGTCCTGGTAATAATAAAGAGAACAATAAGGAAACTGACAGTAAGAAAACCAACAAAGGCAAATACATAAAGAAAAAGGACAAAAGATGAAGGAGTGCGGTTTGTTGAAAAAATACGAGTTTAACAGGTATATTGATCATGCTGTGCTTAAGCCCGAGATGACCCGTGATGAAGTTCGTGATGCATTAAGGCTTGGAATAGATTATAAAGTGAAAACCGTTTGTGTAAGGCCCTGTGATATTGATATGGCGGTGGAAATGTGTAAAGGGACTGAAACAGGGGTATCCTGCGTTCTGGCCTTTCCGCATGGCACCGTCCCGCCTGAAATAAAGAGAATGGAAGCAGAACTCTATATACAAAAAGGCGTGGATGAAATCGATATGGTGGTGAATTACGGCTATATCCGTTCTAAAATGTGGGACGAGGTTGAACGGGATATCAAAGCCGTATCCGGGGTTACAAGGCCGGCCAAGGTGCTGCTTAAGGTAATCCTTGAAACATCACAGCTTACCGAAGATGAGATAATGAAAGCAACGGAGTGTGCAATAAATGCCGGTGCGGACTTTGTAAAAAGCTCCACCGGGTTTTACGGGGAAGGCGCAACCGAAAAAACCGTACAGGCAATGCTTAAGGCCGCCGGGGGAAGGATCCTGGTTAAAGCTTCGGGCGGTATACGTAACGCTGAGCAGGCACGCAAATTCCTGGATATGGGCGTCAGCAGGCTTGGGAACGGTTTTTCATCCACCCCTGTTATTTGCAATGGCAGCGAATAGATAAAAAAATTGCATTACATATTGTAATGCAATGAAAGAACCGGAAATACCATCAGTAATAGAACCTTATAAACTTTATGGAGTATATGTCACAGAGCAGATAGTCGTCGGTCTCGGTTTCCTGGATTATTATGTAGTCTGTTCCTACCATAACCAGGGTTCCTTCACGGTCGACAAACATATTCATGCCGATCAGGAACTCCACTTTTACATGCCTGCCAATCTGGGTTTTTAAAAAGCCCTGCGTGAAATTAATGTCACTCAGCACGCTGTCTCGTACACCGCGTCCGCTCGCCATGATGCTTGTTCTCTGCTGCATCCCGTTCTGAGGCATCATCTGCTGCGTTTGCTGTGGCTGAAAAATGCCTGGCTGCGGTGTTGTCTGCTGAAGCATACCTTCCTGGGGTGTATAGGGCTGGTAAAAACCTCTCTGCTGCATTGCAGGCTGAAACATATCCTGCTCCTTTTTCTGTTGTGGCTGCCTAAACTCTTTATCACCGGCTGAAGGGCTCACCGGTCTGTTGATATTGGCTGCATTTTCCTCGTTCATAATTATACCTCCAAAATAATCAATATATGTTATTCATTAAGTTTCAGCATAACTTGGAGTGGGCGAATAGAAGCAGTGCTGCGCGATACGGTTGAAATATACGCCTGTTCTTGTTGCAGGGAAGTATGTACTGCAACTATCTGCAAAGGGATTATAGTACCACAGGCATTCGCCGACCCCCCGGTGCTTGTTCCCCGAAAGGGCCCAGTCAGCTACTTCATAATCCTCCTGTCTTGCGGGAATGTTGTAAATGTTCTGCGGATTATACTGGCCATACACTGTTTCCATGGCACAGGTAAACTGGTACGGCTGCAGCAGAACCTTTCTCAAATCACCCTGGCAAACCCGCATATATTCACCGTATGGAACATGGACCCTGTTCATAATGACGGTGGCTACTGACTTCATTCCGCTGTCCCCTTCGCCTTCGGCTTCGCACCGTATCATGCGTGCAAACATTTCACGCGCTGAAAGCGGCATAACAATCACCTGCCTTATACTTACTATTATCCTATGCTGAATTATGTGGTTGGTTCAAAAAAATTATGTCATTGGGTATCAAATTTCCATAATAGCCGAAAAGTAAATTGAATATGCCTGGTATATTAAAAGGTGATATACTTTAAGTTGATATAATTTTGATGCAGATCCTGGAGTGGTATTATGAGAATTATCGATATAACCCGACCGGTATTCGAAAACATGACCGTATGGCCGGGCGATGGGGGAGTTTTGATTGAAAGGACGGGTAGTATTAACGGCGAGGATGTAGCGAATACGTCAAGGATCAGCATAGGTGTTCATACAGGTACCCATGTGGATGCCCCGCTGCATTTTATTGACGGCGGTAAAAGCATTGATCAGCTGGACATTAATTTGATAACCGGGACGGTGACTGTAATTGATACCGGGAATGAAAGGCGCATTACCCGCAGGTTGATTTCAGATATCCTGGCAGATGACTGCAAAGCAGTCTTCTTCAAGACACTGTACAGCAATATCCCGTTAACAGGGTCCTTTGATACCGATTACCCCGACCTCGAACCCGATGCGGCTGAGTTTTTGACCGAAACAGGTGTCAGGGTGGTCGGAATTGACACGTTATCTGTTGAAAGGTATGACTCGCGCGGCTTTACTGTCCACAAGACCTTGTTAAGCAGGGAAGTGTTGATTGTGGAGGGCTTATGCCTTAAAGGTGTAACAGCCGGAAAATATGAGTATATCTGCATGCCGATGCTCATAAAAGGATCCGACGGCGCTCCTGCAAGGGTGGTATTGATTCAGCCCGATACCGTATTATAATTATCTGTATATGCTGAACTTGAATTTCTGAACGGATAGGGAGATGTTTTATGCTGACTGTTAAATTGGTGGAAAACAAAACTGAACTGGAACAGGCCTTTAAAATACGGATTGAGGTATTTGTAAGGGAACAGAATGTTCCTGAACAGATAGAAATTGACGAATTTGACGATATCGCGGATCATGTAATTGCCTTGCGGGACGGTGAGCCTGTAGGCTGCGGGAGGGTGTTTTTCGAGGACGGTTATGCAAGAATCGGCCGTGTTGCGGTTTTGCCGAAGGAGAGAAAGAAGGGTACCGGAAAACTGATATGCGAGAAACTTATCAGCATAGCTAAGGATAAAGGAGCCAGGAAGTTTGTCCTTGATGCCCAGGTCAGGGCGTCGGGCTTTTATGAGAAATTAGGCTTCTCGGTAACGAGCGGTGTCTTCATCGAAGCCGGAATTGAGCATGTCAGGATGGAAGCCGATGCTGATAATCTCAATTGACAATTCATATATTTTCTGGTAATCTGAAAAAAATACTGCAAAAGCGATGACGGGGAGAAAAGCTGCTTTTTCATGCTTCAGAGAGCTGTTGTAAGGTGGAAAACAGCGCATGATGCAGTAATAGCTCGCCCCCGAGTTTCCTGGCTGAACATCCTTTTACCGCTGACAAGTAAGCCAGGACGGTTTGTCACCGTTATCAGAAAAGGCATTATGCGAATGAGGTGGGTAAGCTCGTTGCTTGCCAATAAGAGTGGTACCGCGGAAGTTAAGCTTTCGTCTCTTGCTGATAGCTTGAGATGAAGGCTTTTTTGCTGTATGTTTTCAGGATATGAAATGATATAACAGTAAAAAATGAATTTGGAGGTTCAATATGAAGTTAGCTTTCTCTACCTTAGGCTGCCCGAATTTCAGCTGGGCGGAGATATATTCCATGGCTAAGGATCTTGGGTTTGACGGTATTGAAATACGAGGACTCGGAGATGACATTTTTGCAGTAAAAGCCAAACCCTTTACCGATGAACAGCTGCCGAAAACCGTTGAAAAACTCAAATCCCTTAACCTTGAAATTCCCTGCCTGTCCTCGGGCTGCTGCCTTAAATACCCTGAGAAGGAAGAGGAGAATGTAGCTGAAATTACACAGTACATAATACTTGCAGGAAAACTTGGCACACCGTTTGTCAGGATACTGGCAGACCGCAATCCCGAACCAGAAGGTGAAGTGGACGATGACGTCATATTGAAGGTACTGGGGCGGCTAATTCCTGTTGCAGAAAAGCACAATGTCACGCTGTTGATAGAGACGAACGGAGTGTATGCCGATACTTCACGGCTTTGCAATCTTCTGAACCACGCGGCCAGCGACCATGTTGCTGCATTATGGGACATTCACCATCCATACCGGTTTGCAAACGAAAGCCCCGGGGAAACAGTGAAAAACCTGGGTGCCTATATACGCTATGTACATATTAAGGACTCTGTGGCCGAAAATGGGAAAATACACTACAGGATGATGGGAGAGGGAGATCTGCCCATTCACGATGCGATGATGGCGTTAAACTCCATTAACTACGAGGGATATATCACCCTTGAATGGGTTAAGAGATGGGCAGCGGATTTAAGTGATGCCGGGATTGTTTTCCCCCAGTTTGAAAACTACATGAGGAAATATATCAAGTCTAAGAAAATAAGCGGCGGGCTGTTCTATAACAAGACAAAAACGGGAAGGTACATATTCCAGAAAGATACACTTATAGATTTAACGTTCCCGCAGCTGCTTGACAGGGTTGTTGAGGAATTCCCCGATCAGTATGCTTTTCGTTACACAGAACTGGATTATACAAGAACCTACGCGGAGTTCAGGGACGACGTGGACAGGTTTGCGCGTTCGCTTATAGCATTGGGCGTGAAACCGCGGGACCATGTTGCAATCTGGGCAACAAACGTTCCCCAATGGTTTATCACATTCTGGGCGACGACAAAGATAGGCGCGGTCCTGGTAACCGTCAATACTGCGTATAAGAAACATGAGATAGAATACCTGCTTCGCCAGTCCGATACGCATACCCTTGTCATGACAGAAGGATACAAGGACTCAAATTATGTTGAAATAATAAAGGAACTCTGCCCCGAGCTGAAGGATACCGAGCCGGGCAAGCCGCTTCATGCAAGAAGGCTGCCGTTCCTGAGAAACATTATAACCGTCGGTACTAAAACGGAGGGCTGCTTAACCTGGGAAGAGGCACTGGAACTTGCCGATAGCGTGCCTGTTGAGGAAGTGTACCGGAGGGCTGCTTCGGTTGACAGGCATGATGTGTGCAATATGCAGTACACCTCGGGTACAACCGGTTTTCCGAAGGGGGTAATGCTCACCCATTATAATGTTGTAAATAACGGCAAGACAATAGGCGACTGCATGGATTTATCAACAGCCGACCGTATGCTTATACAGGTGCCCATGTTCCACTGCTTCGGGATGGTTCTTTCAATGACGGCTTCGGTCACCCATGGCACAACGATGTGTCCTTTGACTTATTTCTCGCCCAAAAGGGCCCTTGACTGCATAAACAGGGAGAAGATCACCGTTTGCAACGGTGTTCCGACAATGTTCATTGCGATGCTGATGCATGAGGATTTTGAAAAAACCGATTTTTCGCATATGAGAACCGGAATAATGGCGGGAAGCCCATGCCCTGTGAAAGTTATGCAGGATGTCGTGGACAGGATGAATATGAAGGAAATAACCATTGTGTACGGCCAGACCGAGGCATCACCGGGCTGTACGCAAAGCCGGGCGGATGATCCGCTTGAAGTACGGGTAAATACTGTTGGAAGGCCGCTGCCGGGGATTGAATGCAAGATAGTTGATCCGAAAACCGGCGAGGATTTGCCCGACAATGTTGACGGCGAGTTTGTTGTCAGGGGTTACAATGTCATGAAGGGCTATTATAAAATGCCCGAGGCAACCGCTGCGGTTATAGATGAAGACGGATGGCTCCATACGGGCGATCTTGCACGCAGGGATTCGAACGGCAATTACAGGATTACAGGGCGAATCAAGGATATGATTATCCGCGGCGGGGAAAACATCTACCCGAAGGAGATAGAAGAGTTTATCTATACCCATCCGAAAGTAAAGGACGTTCAGGTCGTAGGCGTGCCCGACAAGCAGTACGGCGAGGAAATACTGGCCTGCGTAATCCTGAAGGACGGGGAAAACCTCACCGAGGATGAGCTGAAATGTTATATCCGGTCCAATATTGCAAAGCATAAAACACCGCGGTATATCATGTTTGTAAAGGAGTTCCCGATGAACGCCGCAGGAAAAATCCTTAAGTACAGGATTCGGGAAGAAGCCATTGAAAAACTTAATCTTAAGTCAGAAATACAGGAATAGGCATAAGAAAAAGCCAGGGACGGGAAGAATCCGTCCCTGAAGTTTTTTCATTATGATCATGTATTTGCCCATTTGATAAACGGGATGTCATGCTTGTTGAAAAGTTCTTTGTGTTTCGGAATTACGCGGAATGTATAACCATATTCCCCTCCTTCGGCAATGCTGAGGTTAACCGAATAATAGAAGGAAGAGGAATCGGCCTGCTTTACGACACTCATTTCAGCTGTTTCACCATGGCGGATCTGATTGTTTACCACCGGGCCGTAATATACTTCAACGGCAGCATCATCAGGTGACAGGCTTCCCAGGTATACCCTTGCATTCAGCATAATGCTTTCTCCGGACTTTACACTGTGTTCAGGCAGTGAATACTGGTTTGAGTCTGCGATGATCCTTACATCAGGCCAAGAACTCCGGATATTCTGTTTAAAGGATGACAGGATTCTTAACGGTTCAAAACCTGATTGCTTTATTCTTCTTACCCTGTCAATGCATGGGTCATAAAAATCACGCGTATAATCAAGCAGCATGCGGTGGGTACTGAACATGGGGGTTACCGATTTTATCGACTCTTTCATTATTTTCACCCATTCGGTCGGAACACCGTTTACATCCCTGTTGAAATAGAGCGGGATTATTTCATTTTCAAGAAGGCAGTGCAGCGACTTGCTGTCCGCGTCGTCCTGCTGCTCCTCGCTGTCATGGGGTGTGCCGTCGCCTATAACCCAGCCGTTTTTGCCGTTATAGCCTTCACACCACCAGCCGTCCAGGATGCTGCAGTTCGGCACTCCGTTAATGCCCGCTTTCTGCCCGCTTGTACCGCTTGCCTCAAGAGGGCGCCTCGGATTGTTAAGCCATAGATCCACTCCCTGTACCAGGTGCCTTGCCAAGGCCATGTTATAATTTTCGATAAGAAAGATTTTACCCCTGAAACCTTCGCGTCTTGCAATATCATGGATATGCTTTATCACCTCATGGGCCGGCCTGTCTGCAGAATGAGCCTTCCCGGCAAAGATAACCTGTACGGGCATTTCACTGTTGTTAAGTATTCTTTCTATTCTTGCCATATTTCTGAACAACAGGGCCGCCCTCTTATACGTCGCAAAACGTCTTGCAAACCCGATAGTGAAAGCATTTGCATCCATTAGCGACACATACTCGTCAGCTTCCGAAGCAGGCACGCCGTTTAGCCTTAACTGGTTTTTAAGCAGCATTCTGACATGGTCTATCATCTTCCTTTTCAGCCTGCAGTGTATATCCCATATTTCGCTGTCAGGGATTCTGTCCACCGCTTTCCAGGTTTCAGCGTCATAAATCCTGTCCTGCCAGTTTTCGGGCAGGTATTTGTTATAGAGCTGTTCAAACTCGGGCGATAACCACGTCATTGTATGAATTCCGTTTGTTACGTGAAGAATGGGTATTTCATCCTCGGGAATGCCTGGCCACAGGCTGCTGTATATATTCCTTGAAACAGCTCCGTGAAGCTCACTTACTCCGTTTCTCCTTCCCGACATGTTCAGTGCTAAAACTGTCATATTAAAGTTATACGGGTCCCCGGGTTTTAAACCAAGAGCTATGAATTCATCGCGGCTCAGGTGTAACTGGCTGTAATAACCGCCGAAATACCTGTCCATCATATCAAGGGGAAATACGTCATTTCCTGCCGGTACAGGCGTATGTGTAGTGAATACCGACGAGGACGATACCATTTCCCTCGCTTTATCAAAGGAGAGGCCGGATTCGGCAATAAGTTTCCTGCATAGCTCGAGGCCTATGAATGCGGAATGGCCCTCATTCATGTGATAAACCGTTCCTTTTATGTTCAGTGCATCCAAGAGCCTTATTCCGCCGATGCCCAAAAGGATTTCCTGCTGTATCCGTGTTTCTCTGTCTCCGCCATACAGCCTGTAGGTTATAGCCCTGTCATACTGGTTGTTTTCCGGTATGTCGGTGTCCATTGCATACAGATTTATCCGCCCGACTGCAATTCTCCATATTCTCGCATAAACAATCCTGCCAAGGATTTCAACCCGGATTAACAGCGGGTTGCCGTCCTGTGTCAAAACAGGCTGTACCGGAAGGCGGGACAGGTTGATATCGGTGAAACTGGTTTCCTGCCAGCCGTCACGGTTAATTCGCTGGTTGGAATAGCCCTGTTTATACAAAAGGCCTACCGCAGTAAAAGGAAGTCCGAGATCACTGGCGGTTTTGCAGTGGTCCCCCGACAGTACGCCAAGACCTCCCGAATATATCGGAAGTATCTCATGCAGTCCGTATTCGGCAGAAAAATATACAATATTTTCCGATAATTTGTCAGGATAATTCCGGGCAAACCAGGTGTCCTTCCGTGTCATATATCCTTCAAACCTGTTTATTACATCGGTGTATCTCTCCATGAACGACCGGTCCGATATTTTTTCTGCCAGTTTATTCTGCTTTACCACCTGGAGAAAATGAACGGGATTCTTGTTTGTTTTCCTCCACAAATCGGGATCGATCCCGCGAAACAGTTCAGCTGCATCATGATTCCAGGTCCACCACAGGTTATAGGCCAAATCCTTAAGTTTTGAGATTTCTTCAGGTAATTCGGTCGTTACTTTTATTTTCCCAATTATTTGCATAAGCAATTTCACCCTTTCCTTAAAAATGAACGGATTGTATTGTGCTTACATAGTTATTCTTTAGTATTCGTAAAAAACTGCTAAATAAACGGCGCATGAAAGAATCATATTGAAAATTGACTGCTTTTGCATTATACTAAAAACAATTTAAATAAGGTTATTTATTCCACATTATTATTACCGGGAACAGGACTGTTTGCGGTAATACCTGTTAATTGAAATGACCGGTGTACTGATGGTCAGGTATTATGCCGGAAGGGGGTATTGGTGTGGCAGGTTCAAGTGCAAAGAAGTTCAGAACATCGATGTTCGGGTTCAAAAGGGCTGATGTCAATGCTTACCTGGAACATGTAATCAGGGAGTTTGATCAGAGGCTTAAGGAAAGGGAAGAGGAGAATTCCCAGCTTAAAAATGAACTAAATGAATTAAGGGCAAAATATGAACAATTGTCCAGAGACGCGGAGTCGCTGATGAAAGACAAGGAAAAGATAGCGGGTGCGCTGCTGCAGGCGCAGGAAAAAGCCGAAGCAATACTGCAGGATGCGAAGGATTATGCCCTGAAAGAAAAAATGAGGCTTGACCAGCTGCTTGAATCCGAAAAAGAAAAAATAGTAGACATAAAACTTGATTTGAAACAGCTGAAAAGCAATATTGCAGAGATCCTTTCAAGGTATGAAAACCAGGTAGACGAAATGATTACAAACATTGAAGAGCGTGAAAAGTATTATAAACCTGAACAGGATGAATATAATAACGAGGACGGGTATCAGGATGAAACCCGGGATGAACATGAACATGTGAACATGGAAGAGGATTGTGCCGGATAATTGATTATATGGAGGTTATTTATGGACAGGGAAATTCTACAGATTCTTTCGCAGAACAGCCGGCTGACCAATGAGCAGATAGCCGTGATGCTTGGCAGAAAAGAGGAGGAAGTTGCCAGGGCCATTGAAGAGATGGAGGACAAGAACATTATATTGGGTTATCCTGCCCTGATCGACTGGGAAAAAACCGATAATGACACAGTTTCGGCATACATCGAGGTTAAAGTGACGCCGCAGCGGGACAGAGGGTTTGACGATGTAGCCGAAAGGATTTACCAGTTTTCCCAGGTTAAATCGTGCAGTTTAATGTCGGGAAGCTACGACCTTTTTGTGGTTGTTGAAGGGAAATCCATGAAGGATGTAGCCCTGTTCGTGGCTGAAAAACTTGCAACCATAGATTCGGTTCTCAGCACATCCACCCATTTTGTCCTGAAAAAATACAAGGATAAGGGCGTTATATTTAATCAAAAGCGTAAAGACAACAGAGAGGCTGTGGTTTTATGAATGTGCAGAACATGATAGCCCCTCATATAGCATCTGTTCCTCCGTCAGGCATAAGAAAGTATTTCGATCTTATCAATGAAATGAAGGACGCTATTTCCCTGGGAATAGGAGAGCCTGATTTTGTTACGCCCTATTCCATCCGTGAAGCGGGTGTTTATTCCCTTGAAAAGGGTTACACAAACTATTCGTCAAATGCAGGGTTCATTGAACTCAGGCAGGAGATATGCAACTATATGAAAAGACGCTTTAACCTGCAGTATGAACCTGCTGCTGAAGTGCTTGTCACCGTAGGTGGAAGCGAAGCCATTGATGTGGCGATAAGGACATTGGTTTCGCCTGGTGATGAGGTTATTATACCCGAACCGTCATTTGTTGCATATAAGGGATGTACGCTGTTTGCAGGCGCTGTACCGGTACCCCTCAGGCTTAAGGCTGAAAACCAGTTCCGCTTAAAACGCGCCGACCTGGAAAAAGTGGTTACCGACAAAACCAAGATCCTCATTATTGCCTATCCGAACAACCCAACCGGGGCAATAATGGAATATGAGGATTACATTGAGATCGTTGATTTCCTGAAAGACAAGGAAATAATGGTGATTTCCGATGAACTCTATGCAGAGCTGACTTACTCGGGCAGACATGTATCAATTGCCAATTTTGAAGAAATGAAGGACAGGACCATTGTAGTGAACGGCCTGTCAAAGGCTTATGCGATGACCGGCTGGAGAATTGGATATGCCTGCGGAAACAGGTATATTATTGAGCAAATGAAAAAAATACACCAGTATGCCATTATGTGCGCACCGACAACAGCCCAGTATGCAGCAATTGAAGCCTTAAGAAACGGCGACGAAGAAGTGGCTGCGATGGTTAATGAGTATAACCGGAGAAGACGGCTGGTTGTGGACGGATTCAGAAAAATCGGCCTTGACTGCTTTGAGCCGCTTGGAGCTTTCTATGTATTCCCTGATATCAGTAAAACCGGGCTTTCTTCCGACGAATTCTGTGAACGGCTGCTTATCGAGGAAAAGGTTTTAATGGTTCCGGGCTCGGCTTTCGGTGAATGCGGAGAAGGTTTTGTAAGAGCGACATACGCCACATCAACCGAGAAACTTATTGAAGCAATTAAGCGTACAGGCAGATTTATATCCAAATTCTGAATATAATAAAAGTGCGAATTGTGATTCGCACTTTTATTTCATGGAAACTTAGTCCTTTTTTGAATTCATAAATGCTTCTTGCCTATCTGGCTGTACATATGCCTGAGTATTATTTTATCCAGTTCCTGGCTGACTTCCACGATCTGCTTCCTGGAACCGGTTTCAATGACCTCGTGGAGTTCCTTTCGTACCTTTTTTAACTCCGACATCTTTTGTATTCCCCCCTTTATACCTCCTTATGTAAAATCTTGACGGTAAATGTATGTTACTGTTAATATAATAAAATGCATGGGTATATTTGTCAATTTTCTGAAAAAACAACCTTTCGGGCAGAAAGACCTTTAAACTTTCATACAGCCTGATTACGGCACATAAAGGGAAGGAAATATTTCCGTATTTTTCTGTTTTGTGCCGGTAACATGCCCTGTTTTACTGCAATTTGCCCGGGTTTGACTGAGAGGACGAAAACCGGTTAATATATTATATAATTAGCGTTGCGAAAATTTACCTGTCTTTTCAGGGAGCAGTTTAAAATTATGGAACAGGAGTTGAAGACGCAGTATGTTGACAAATAAAAACATTATAATCATGGGAGTGCGGAACAAGTGGAGCATAGCATGGGGAACAGCCAAGGCATGTCTTGAGCAGAACGCAGGCATCATTCTCACCTATCTTGGCGAAAGGGAAAAAGAATCGATAGAGAAACTTGTACAGGGGGAATATGAGCAACGGGTAAGGCTCTATCCCTGTGATGTTTCATCCGACGAACAGATACAGGAGCTTTTTGACAAAGTGGAAAAGGATTTCGGCATTGTTCATGGCCTGGTGCATGCTGTGGCTCATGCCAGGACGGAGGATTTGAGAGATTCCTTTATAAACACGTCCAGGGATGGTTTCCTGCATGCGATGAATATAAGCGCATACTCATTGATTGCGGTATCAAGGTATGCAAAGGACCTGATGAAAGACGGCGGAAGCATTGTTACACTGACATACCAGGGTTCAAACCGGGTTGTCCAGGGATATAATGTAATGGGAGTGGCAAAGGCGGCCTTAGAGTCGTCTGTAAGATACCTTGCCGATGATCTGGGTATGCAGAACATACGGGTTAATGCAGTTTCCGCAGGTCCCGTAAAAACATTGTCAGCAATGGGAATTCAGAATTTCGGAAGCATTCTGGATATTGTGCAACAAAGGGCACCGCTCAGAAGGAATGTGACGCAGAAAGATATCGGGGACACTGTTGCATGCCTGTTAAGCGATTATACAGCCGGTATAACCGGACAGATTATTTACGTGGATTCGGGATTCAGTATACTGGGCGCATGAAAGGAAGCAGATGCTTCCTTTATTGCCTTTTGCATTTTTACAATTTGTTCATATTTTGTTCAAATGAATACTGCATAATTAAATAGGTTGTACAGTGCTATAACCAGCAATAATGTATCACCGCAGTAAATCTTTGAAAGATTGGAGGAGCACTATGATAGAGATTCAAAACCTTACAAAGCATTATGGCGAAATAAAAGCCATAGAAGATGTAAGTTTTACTGTCAACAAAGGAGAAATCCTCGGCTTTTTAGGGCCGAACGGGGCGGGTAAAACCACTACAATGAACATTATTACCGGGTATATGCCCTCGACGTCAGGTACCGTAACCGTTGACGGGTATGACATAATGGACAATCCCGGGGAAGTGAAAAAAAGGATAGGGTATTTGCCCGAACTGCCGCCGTTATATCTGGATATGACAGTATCGGATTTCCTGAACTTTTGTGCCCAGCTTAAGGATGTGGACAAAAAAGTATGGAAAAGCCAGAAGAACGATATAATGGAACTGGTCAAGATAACCCATGTACAGCACCGGTTAATCAGAAACCTTTCCAAGGGATACAGGCAGAGAGTCGGCCTGGCTCAGGCTCTTGTCGGTGCTCCTGAGGTTCTTATCCTCGACGAACCTACAGTGGGACTTGATCCCAAGCAGATTATAGAAATCCGCAAGCTCATCAAGGCCCTCGGGAAAAATCACACAATCATATTAAGTTCGCATATTCTGCCTGAAGTCAGCGCAGTATGCGAGAGGGTTGTTATTATAAACAAGGGCAGGATAGTAGCAGTTGATACCCCCGAAAACCTGTCAAAGAATCTTGCAGATTTCACAAAATTCAAGATGACAATTGCCGGTCCGGAAAAGAAGGTAAAGGAACTGATCCAGCAGGTTTACGGCGTTAAGTATCTTGAAGTTCAGAATACAGGCAAGAATGATGAGTTTGGTTATATTATTGAGGCTTACAAGGATATAGATGTCAGAAAGCCTATTTTCCACAAGTTAGCCCAGGCAGGTTACCCGATTCTTGAACTGAGATCTTTGGGCCTGTCCCTTGAAGAAATATTCCTGCAGTTGACAACCGAGGAGAAGGAGGTAAACTGAAATGTTAGCCATTTGGAAACGTGAAGTTCAGGCATATTTTTACCAGCCTATTGCTTATATTCTGATTGGAATCTTTTTCGCGATTTCGTCAATATATTTCACTTTTGGTACAATAGCATCACAGGCTGCCGAACTGAACAATCTTCTTTCAAGTATAATTTTTATTCTTACGTTTGTATGCCCAATTCTTACCATGCGTATTCTTACAGAAGACAGGAAAAACGGTACTGAAGTATTGCTGGTTACATCACCGGTGGATGTTTACCAGATTGTACTGGGGAAATTCCTTGCTTCCTTAACCGTATTCCTGGTAATGTTTGCATCCACCTTTATTTATCTTGCAATTATATATATCCTCGGCGGGAAACCTGAAATTCCGATGCTTATCGGAGGATATATCGGATTCCTGCTGGTTGGGGCATCATATATAGCAATTGGAGTTTTCGCATCTTCCCTGACTGAAAACCAGATAGTGGCAGCAATAATCAGTTTTGCCATCCTGCTGGTTATAAACATTATAGACCCCATCGCATCATTCGTCGGCGGTTTTACAGCAAAAGTGCTTGATATGTTCTCCTTGTTGTCAAGGTACAAGGATCTAAATTCTGGTATACTGGATCTGACATCCGTTGTTTATTATCTCAGCTTTACGGCAGTATTTCTATTCCTAACAACAAGAGTTATCGATAAAAGACGCTGGAGTCAGGGGTGATTGACATGAAAGACAAGGAAATAAAAGATATGAACAATAACAGTATTGAAGATATGAACAACATGGATGATGTGAAAAATATGGAAGACGTAAGGGACATGGAAAACTTGAATGATGCGGAAAACACGAATGACGCCGGAAACATGAATGAAGCAGAAAATATTAATGATATGAAAGATGCTGAAGAAATGAAGGAAAAGGAAGATAAAAAGGCCAGGAAGGATAAACCACCCAGGAAGCCTGTCTTTAACAAAAGAAGTCTGCGCTTCGGGTCATATTCCTTTGTGTTGACTGTAATTGTTATTGCAGCCGCAATAATACTCAACGCAATTGTCGGTGCAACCCAGATAAGGGAATTCCTTAAAATAGACCTGACCAGCAACAAGCTATACAGCCTGAGTGAAAAAACAGACGAAGTATTGAAAGAGTTGAATGAGAAAGTTGAAATCATCGGCCTGTTTGATGAAAGCAAGATGTCTGACTCATCGTACAGCCAGGTAATTGAGTTTATCAAGCAGTATGAAACAAAAAGCAGCCTGATTGACGTAAGATATGTTGATCCTGAAAAGAACCCTGCATATATACAGAACGAACTTGATCCTGAAGGCCTGCTTGGTGTTTCAAAATATGATTTCGTCGTAAGAAGCAGTAAACGCTCAAAAGTTTTGTCAACCTATGATATTTTTGATATAACTTACAACTCATCCTATATACCCCAGGTTACAGGATTAAATGCTGAATACGCATTCACCGGCGCAATCCGGTATGTTACTTCGGATGATATTCCGGCTGTTTATTACACCGAAGGGCATGGGGAAGGCGACCTCGAAAAAGAGTATTCCGAACTGGTATCCAGCCTGGAGTTGAACGGGTATGAAGTGAAGAAGATAAACCTTGCATCTGTTGAGCAAATTCCTGAAGATGCATCAATAGTTCTCTTTGCGAGCCCGAAATGGGATCTGACAACTCCCGAGCTTGACAAACTCTACCAATACATGGAAAACGGCGGTAACACGGTATTCCTTTTTGATCCCCCGGAAACCAATGTACGGCTGACCAATTTCGAAGAGTTCCTGTCAAGGTACAATATTGCCCTGGGATATGATGTCATTTTTGAAATGGCTGCAAACAGGGCTGCATACGGACAGCCTTACTATTTCATGCCGACAGTTGAGAACAACTCAATTAACTCGGTACTGGAACCCAGTAAATTCAACCTGACGTTGGTATATGCCCAAAGTATTGAAATACTGAAGAATGAAAAGGAATGGATTTCTTCAACACCATTGCTGACCACATCTTCAGAAGCAATAGGAAAGGCTTTGTTTGAAGGTGAAGAAGACAATACCGGTCCGCTGAACATTGCCGTTGCAGTTGAGAACTCCGGATATACAAGGAAAAGCAAGACAGTCGTTATCGGAAACTCAACCTTTGTTTCCGACAGGGGAATGAGTATTTCAGATACCGGAAAGAAGTTCCTTGTAAACAGCATTAACTGGATGCAGGAGAAGGAAGCCGATATCTATATTCCTGTTAAGAAATACTCAATACCGCGGATTCAGAATGTCACACAGCAGACCCTGACAATACTCTTTATCGGACTTATTATCGTTGTTCCGTTGATTATAATGGGAGCAGGAGTATTTGTCTGGTTAAGGAGGAGACATCTATGAGCAATTTCAAAAAACTTATTATTCCTGCAGTTGTGTTGGTGCTGCTTGTTGGGGTATACCTTGTTGTTACTAATCTTCCCGAAAAGGAAGATGAGGGAGACACCGGCACAGCCCGGGAGTTGATAGAAATATTCAACTTTGATAAGAACAGTCTCGTAGAGATTATCATGGAAAACAAGGGTGAAACTTTGCATTTCAGGTATACAACCATCCAGGTTGAACAGGAGACCACGAACGCTGATGGCACTGTAGAGAAAAAAATGGTGGACAGGAATGTCTGGGTACCAGTTCAGCCCGAAGACATGAATGTACGCTCCAGCGCCATAGACAGTATTGCCTGGAATGCGAACACACTGAAAGCGTATAAGATTATTGACGAGAATCCTTCGGATCTGTCGGTATACGGGTTGGATAATCCTGTGAAGCTGACCTTTATAATGAATGACGGTACCCGCTATATCCTGTTTGTAGGAAATGAGACTCCCACAGGCGGATCCTACTATGCACAAAAGGAAGGGGATCCCACTGTTTATACCATCGGTGACTATGAAGCCGAAAAGTTCATTCAAACAAAATTTGATCTTGTGGAAACGGACATCTATGACAAGGAATATACAGCGCAGGACTTTACGGCTTTAAGATTTACAAGAAACCAGAATCTTGTTCTTGATACGGTAACAGATGAAACGGGAGTAAAATGGCTGCTTTCCTACCCGATAGAAGCTGAAGCGAGGTACGAGAATATTTATAAAATAGTCGAATCACTTGCAGGTATTACAGTATCCGAATATATCGAGGAAAATGTCGAAGACCTGAATAAATATGGTCTTGAAAAACCTCCTTATATCTTTGAATACACCCTGGACGGAAAGGATTACAAACTGTCCCTTGGGAAACTGCATACCGACGGAAGATCATATTATGCAATGATGAATGATGAAAATGTTGTTTTCACGGTTTCCTCGAGCCTGTTCACTTTCCTTGACAAGCCGGTGGAAGAACTGATAAGCTCATTTGTGCACCTGCAGAACATAAATGAAGTCAGCGAAGTGATAGTGAAAATAGACGGAAGGGTTGACGTTTTAAAGATGAATGTTGATCCCGAAGACGACGAAAAGAGCACTTATGAGTTTAACGGAACGCTTCTCACAGGAGAAGAGGATGAAGACTATATAAGGACATACAAGAAATACTACCAGGGTATAATAGGCATTACAATGGACAAACTGAACCTTGACATTGAACCTGCGCTTGAAAACCCGGATGTTACGATAGAATACACCCTGAAGACCGGAGAGGAGATTGTTGTTGAACTGGTACCTGACACTGAAGGCGTATATTACTATGCATTCAAAAACGGAGAATACACCGGTATGATGGTACGAAGAAAACAGCTTGAGGATGAAAACAGAAACGGCATAAGGGTATCACAGCCTAAACTCGTTGAAGCATTAAAAGAAAGGGAAGAATCCCGGAAAGAGTAAAAACTCAGTTGAAAAAGCCGTATTCCCCTGGGTATCACCAGGGAATACGGCTTTTTTAACCCTGTCGGTAATGTTCTGTTATCCCGGAAAAGCTCCCCGGATATTATATTCCGGCCGGGGTTTCTCGCCAACTGAACCGAATACCCGGATTTTAGGCATGACACCCGGAAAGGATATCGTACTGAAAGTCACTTCAAAAAAGTTCATTAAACCGGAAAAAATTTTGTATACAAAATACTAAAAACCATTTTGCTGGTTTTTCTTCAAAGTCTTATAATTCAAGGGTTTTCAGGTTTTAAAAAATTTCCTGTTTTGAGTTGATTTATGTGAGCAGTTTTGTTATAATATTAACAAAGTAACTTGTTAATATTATAACAAACCGAATACAATCATTCTCAGACTGGGGGTTTTATTATGAGCTGCAAATGCTCAAGCACTTGTGTAGATACAAAAGCGCAGGAACTTGAAAGGATTATTGATAAGTATAAGGGTGTGAAAGGAGCTCTGATTCCGGTTCTTCACGAAGCCCAGGAACTTTACGGTTATTTGCCGATTCATGTTCAGAAAGCCATTGCTGAAGGATTGGGAGTTTCTCTTGCAGAAGTATACGGAGTTGTTACTTTTTATACCCAGTTTTCCCTTTATCCTAAAGGTAAGTACCAGATCCAGTTATGCCTGGGCACAGCCTGCTATGTTAAAGGGGCGGGCGCAATCTATGAGGAGTTTAAGAAAGAGTTGGGCTTAAAAGGAGACGGAGTTACCGAAGACGGAATGTTTTCGCTTGAAGCCTGCCGCTGTATAGGAGCGTGCGGTCTGGCGCCGGTTATAATGATAAACGGTGAGGTATACGGAAGGCTTGTACCAAGTGATGTTCCAAAGCTGATTCAAAAGTATCGTGATATGGGATGAAAGACATATCGCTGCATTTGATGGATATAGCACAGAATTCCATTACAGCGGGTGCAACGAAAATCAGCATTTTAATAGCCTGTGAAGATGGTTTCCTTGTATTCAGGTTGTCGGATAATGGATGCGGCATGGATAAGGAAATACTGGAAAAAGTGACAGACCCCTTTATCACAACCAGGACAACAAGGGAAGCAGGCATGGGAATTCCATTACTGAAACTCTCTGCCGAGATGACCGGCGGAAGTTTTGAAATAGAGTCCCGCAAAGGAGAAGGTACAACTACGGAGGCACGATTTGTCACAGACAGTATTGACAGGATTCCGCTGGGGGACATTGACGAAACACTGAAGGCTTTGATACTTTCAAATCCTGAGATAGATTATGAAATAAGATTTAAGAGCGATAAAGCGGTTTTTGAAATGGATACAGGGAGTATAAAAGAGTATTTGAACGGTGTTTCGATAAGTAATTTTGAAGTTATTGACTGGATTGAACAAAAAATACGTGAAGGAATGAAAGATGTTTTTGGAGGTGTTCTGAATGAAATCTCTGGCTGAGTTGGAAGCTATTAGAGAAAGAGCGTTAAAGGAAATAAACCTTCGTGATAATACAGGCAAGACAAGGGTTGTTGTAGGAATGGCAACCTGTGGTATTGCAGCAGGGGCAAGACCTGTTATGAATGCGTTTGTAGAAGAGCTTAACAAGAGGAATGTCCAAAATGTTAATGTAACAATGACCGGATGCATAGGTGCATGCAGGCTGGAACCCATCGCTGACGTTATAACACCGGATGGAGTAAAAACGACCTATGTAAAACTTGATCCTGAAAAGGCAAGAAAGATAGTTGTGGAACACCTGATTAACGGTCGTCCTGTTAAGGAATACACAATTGGTGAGGCTGAATAAAACTGCTTTTTACCATTTCCATAGGTAATTTCAGATTGGAGGGTCTAAAATGATATACAGGTCACATGTGCTGGTTTGTGGCGGAACAGGATGTACAGCATCCAAAAGCATGGATATTATAGATGAACTTAATAAACTTATCCGTGAAAATAAAATTGATAATGAGGTAAAGGTTATACACACCGGATGTTTCGGGCTGTGTGAAAAGGGGCCCATTGTTGTTATATACCCCGAGGGTGCAACCTATTCAAGAGTTACAGTTGAAGATGCCAGGGAAATTGTTGAGGAACATCTCGTAAAGGGACGAATCGTAAAAAGGCTGTTATTGGGTGACAAGGATGCTGAAGACGTATCCAAGGCTCTTGAAGACGTTGGATTCTTTAAACACCAGGTTCGTATTGCTCTTAGAAACTGTGGTGTTATAAATCCCGAAAACATTGAAGAATATATTGCAAGAGACGGTTACCGTGCGCTGGGTAAGGTACTGACCGAAATGACACCTGAACAGGTTATTGATACAATAAAGAAATCAGGCCTGCGCGGAAGAGGCGGTGCAGGGTTCCCTACCGGCCTGAAGTGGGAGTTTGCTGCGAAGGCAAAGGGAGATCAGAAATATGTATGCTGTAATGCCGACGAGGGTGACCCCGGTGCATTTATGGACAGAAGCATCCTCGAAGGAGACCCTCATACTGTTTTGGAAGCAATGGCAATTGCAGGGTATGCTATCGGTGCAAACCAGGGATTTATCTATGTTCGTGCCGAGTACCCGATAGCTGTCAGTCGTTTGGAAACAGCAATTAAACAGGCCAGGGAATACGGTTTGCTTGGAAAGAATATTTTCGGAACCGATTTCTCCTTTGATATAGAACTGCGTCTTGGAGCGGGTGCTTTTGTGTGTGGTGAAGAAACTGCGTTAATGACATCAATAGAGGGAAAACGCGGTGAACCAAGACCCCGTCCTCCGTTCCCTGCAAACAAAGGGTTATGGCAGAAACCAACAATACTGAATAATGTTGAAACCTATGCCAATATTCCGGTAATTATCCTTAAAGGTCCAGAGTGGTTTACAGGCATTGGTACTGAAAAGAGTAAGGGAACGAAAGTGTTTGCCATGGGTGGCAAGATTAATAATACAGGGTTGGTTGAAATACCCATGGGAACCACAGTACGCGAGATGATTTATGATATAGGCGGAGGCATACCCGGAGGCAAGAAGTTCAAGGCAGTTCAGACAGGCGGTCCTTCAGGCGGTTGTATACCTGCAAGCCTTATGGATACTCCGATTGACTACGACAATTTGCTTGCAATTGGTTCGATGATGGGTTCGGGCGGATTCATCGTTATGGATGAAGATACCTGTATGGTGGATATTGCGAAGTTCTTCCTCGAGTTTACCGTTGACGAATCCTGTGGTAAATGTCCTCCATGCCGTATAGGAACAAAGAGAATGTATGAAATCCTTGACAGGATAACAAAGGGCCAGGGACAGGACGGAGATATAGAAAAACTTGAGCTGCTTGCAAGGAATATTTGTTCATCGGCACTGTGCGGTCTCGGTCAGACAGCTCCAAACCCGATACTGAGTACGCTCAGGTATTTCCGTGACGAATATGAAGCCCATATTTACGAAAAAAGATGCCCCGCCGGCGTATGTAAGGATCTGTTAAGATATGTCATAGATGAGGACAAGTGCAAGGGCTGCAGCCTTTGTGCGAGAAAATGTCCTGTTAATGCAATATCCGGCGAGGTTAAAAAGACTTACCGCATAGACGCTGAGAAGTGCATCAAGTGCGGTGCATGCCTCGAGGCATGTAAGTTCGGTGCGGTAAAAAAGATGGCTTGATGGAAAGGAGCGAGGGGTAATGAGTGAAATGGTAACATTAACAATAGACGGAATAGAAGTAAAAGCGCCCGCAGGTTCAACCGTTCTTGAAGCTGCAAAATCCGTAGGAATAAATATACCCACACTTTGTTTTTTGAAAGATATTAACGAAATCGGAGCATGCCGTATGTGCGTTGTGGATGTGGGTGCCAGAAGCCTTCAGGCAGCATGTGTTTATCCTGTTTCAGAAGGCCTTAAGGTTATAACCAATTCACCGAAGGTCAGGGAAGCAAGAAGGGTAACCCTGGAATTAATCCTTTCAAACCACGAGAGGAAATGCCTGACATGCGTACGCAGCGAAAACTGCGAACTGCAGAGACTTGCCAAGGACCTGAATGTCGGTGATATACGTTTTGATGGTGAAAACAAGCATTATCCTCTGGATGATTTGTCACCGTCAATAGTAAGGGATCCGAACAAGTGTGTACTGTGCCGTAGATGTGTAAGTGTATGTAAGTATGTACAGACAGTTTCGGCAATAGAAACCAATGAAAGAGGTTTTGATACAATTGTTTCATCCCCGTTTGACATGGCGCTTAAAGATACGCCGTGTGTAAACTGCGGACAGTGTATAAATGTTTGTCCTGTAGGGGCTCTTCGTGAAAAAGACGACACTGACAAGGTTTGGGAGGCAATAGCAAACCCTGAGCTTCATGTTGTTGTTCAGACAGCTCCGGCAGTGCGTGTGGCCATAGGCGAAGAATTCGGGCTTCCGATTGGAACCCGCTGCACCGGCAAGATGGTGGCTGCACTTAAAAGGCTTGGGTTTGACAAAGTATTTGATACCGATACAGCAGCAGACTTGACCATCATGGAAGAAGGCACCGAACTGATTGAAAGAATTAAAAACGGCGGCAAGCTCCCGTTAATAACCTCCTGCAGTCCGGGCTGGATTAAGTTCTGCGAGCATAATTATCCCGATTTGCTGGATAATCTTTCAACCTGCAAGTCGCCGCAGAATATGTTTGGCGCTGTTATAAAATCCTATTATGCTGAGAAAATGGGCATTGATCCTTCAAAAATATTTGTTGTGTCAGTAATGCCCTGTACAGCAAAAAAATTCGAAGTTCAGCGTCCGGAACTTTCTTCAACGGGATATCCTGACGTTGATGTTTCAATAACAACCCGCGAACTTGCCCGTATGATTAAGGAAGCAGGAATAGACTTTAACAGCCTGCCTGATGAGAATTTTGATGATCCGATGGGTGAAGCATCAGGTGCCGGAGTCATCTTCGGAGCCACCGGCGGTGTTATGGAAGCTGCATTGAGAACTGTTGTTGACGTTCTTACAGGTAAGGATAATGACAATATTGAATATAAGAGCGTACGCGGCGTAGAAGGCGTAAAAGTTACAGAGGTCCAGGTGCCCGGAGGCCCGACTTTACGTGCGGCAGTTGCCCATGGTCTCGGTAACGCCAGAAAATTGCTTGAACAGGTACGCAACGGCGAAGAACAGTACCACTTTATTGAAATAATGGCTTGCCCGGGCGGATGCGTAAACGGCGGAGGCCAGCCTATTCAGCCTGCAAGCGTGAGAAATGCAATTGATATCAGGGCTGAAAGGGCAAAGGCAATCTACAACGAGGACGAAGCATTGACAGTACGCAAGTCCCACAAGAACCCGAGAATGATGAAAATTTACGAAGAGTTCCTGGAGAAACCCGGAAGCCATAAGGCTCATGATTTGTTGCATACACATTATACCGCCCGCGAAAACTATCCTGAAGAATGCAGCAGGCTGTAATGTTGCAAGGGCAGGCAATTCTGCCTGCCCTGAAGTTTCAAAAACCATATTGATAAAAATAAGGAGGCTCAATATGAGCCTTTTTCTGTTTATCGGGATGAATGCATCAACAGCCTGATTCTTTTGATGGAGGAGGGTTCAGGTTGCGTTGGTTTCCCTTTCATCGTCACCGATAACAGGCACAGCATCAGCAGGTGTGTCATCTTTCGGGTTCAAATCATCGGTGACGGATTTGGCCGGTGTCAGCGATATTACCACTTCGTTCGGATTATTTATAACCTCAAGGTTCCCAGGTATCAATAAATCCCCGATTTTTAAAGAATCACCGATTTTCATGTCCGATACATTTACCTGTATATATTCGGGTATATCCTGCGGCAATCCTTTTACTGTTATGTGGTTGAGCTGCTGGCTGAACACCGATCCGGAGCGTTCCTGCCTGGATTTTCCGACGATTTTGATGGGTACCTGTGCTTCGCGTGCTTCATTCAGCGAGACGCGGTGCAAATCCACGTGCACATACTCATTTTTCAGAGGATCAACCTGGATATCCTGTATAACGGTCTGTATGTTCTCATTGTTCAGTGTAATATTATAAATTGTGTTTTTGCCGTAATGCCTCAGATATTGTGACAGAACCGAGCTTTCAATCTGTATCGGAGTAGCTTCCATGTCTTTGCCGTATACCACGCCGGGAATGTATCCGCTGTTGCGCAGCCTGTTCGCACTTCCGTTTCCGACAGTATTTCTTACCTGTACATCCATGCTTATATTGTTCATTTTAAAACCTCCTTAACCGGTATTGAAACGGCTCCTAAACTGTTCAGTTTCAGGTATTGAAAATTCATTGCCGTAAAAACCCCTGGAGTATGAATTATCGGGCATAAGAAAGTATATCCGGTTGCAGGGATTTTTAACCGTGGATGTGGTTTGATTTTCATATATTCGTTAAACTTTTTGCTAAACGTTGAATTGTTCAGGTTATTATGGTATGTATTATATTAAGGACTATCATGCGCTTAAGTAAAGGCAGGTGTGGAACGAATGATTGGCATTCGTGCTCATGATCTTGGAAAAATGCCGGTAAGAGAGCTGGCAAGGAAGATTTCCGAAAAAGGATTTGACTGTACCCATTTGGCTCTTCAGAAAGCCATTACAGATTACGACTTTTCCCTGGGAAAATTGAATCCCGGTATGGCTAAGGAAATCAGGGAAGCATTTTATAAAGAAAATGTTTTAATCTCGGTTCTCGGTTGTTATATAAATCCGGTACATCCGGATGAAAAAGCAAGAAGAGAACAGCTTGACAGGTTTAAGGAGCATATCAGGTTTGCAAGGGACTTCGGCTGCAGTATTGTTGCCACCGAAACCGGTTCACTGGACCATGACTGGTCATACACTCCGGAAAACAACACGCCGAAGGCTTTCAAAATGATTGTTGAAAGCGTGGCAGAACTGGTTCGTGAAGCCGAAAAATTCGGTGTAATTGTATGCATTGAAGGGGTAACAACCCATACAGTATCAACTCCGAAGATAATGAAAAAGGTATTGGACGAGATAGATTCGAACAATCTCCAGGTTCTTTTTGACCCTGTCAATTTACTGGACGCGAATAATGCGGGCAGTCAGAGGGAAATGATCAGTGAAGCCTTTGAGCTGTTCGGAGACAGGATTCTCATTATCCACGCAAAAGACTTTATAATTGAAAACGGGGTTAAAAAAGGTGTTCCGATAGGGAAGGGCATGCTGGATTACCCGTTCTTTATAAAACTTGTAAAAGAGCGAAAACCGGGTATTGAAATACTGATAGAAGATTCAACACCCGAAACAATGGAATACAGCCGGCTATATATACAGGAGCTGCTGGAAAGGGCGTAGCTGAAAGCCTGTTCCTTTGAAAAAGACCGGTAAGCAGCATGCAGCATTGCCTGCTGTTCTCCTGCAACCGGTGTCACAGTCGATTCAGAAATATTAGCGGAAAGCAGGTAAAACGACGATGAGTTTATCAAAAGCTGTATGGCAGGCTGATCTTCAAAACGGCTGTTACAGGAATCCCATTCTGTTTGCCGATTATTCCGATCCCGATGTAATAAGGGTGGATGACGATTTCTACCTCGTGGCGTCAAGTTTTAACTTCATGCCTGGTTTGCCTGTACTGCATTCCAAGGACCTAATAAACTGGAAGGTTATAAGTTACGTTGTTGACAGGCTTCCATTCCCGAATTACGACAGGCCCGGGTACGGAAAAGGAGTATGGGCGCCGAGCATACGATATCATAACAACAGGTTCTGGGTATTCTTTGCAACTCCTGACGAAGGAATTTTCATGTCTACGTCAACCGATCCGCATAAAGGCTGGGAGCCATTGGTTCATGTTAAAAAGACAAAAGGCTGGATAGATCCCTGTCCTTTCTGGGATGACGATGGCAATGCCTATCTTGTAAGCGCTTTCGCAAAGAGCAGGATTGGGTTTAAAAGCATTCTGCATTTGTCGCGTATGGACCCTGACGGTACCCGTATCCTTGATGAAGGGGTGCATATTTTCGACGGAACCCTTAACCATCCTACGATTGAAGGTCCTAAGATGTATAAAAGAAATGGCTATTACTACATTTTTGCTCCTGCAGGCGGGGTGAAGCCTGGCTGGCAGACTGTTCTGCGTTCCGGGAATATCTATGGCCCGTACGAGGACAGAATAGTACTGCACCAGGGCAGTACAGACATCAACGGCCCACACCAGGGCGGATGGGTTGAAACAAAATCGGGCGAGCATTGGTTCATACATTTCCAGGACAGGTATGCCTACGGAAGAATAGTTCATCTGCAGCCGATGAGGTGGGTTGATGACTGGCCTGTGATGGGAGTGGACATTGATGACTGCGGCATCGGCGAACCTGTGAAAGAATACAGGAAACCAGATGTGGGCGCAGTTTATCCTGTACAGGTGCCTGAAACCTCCGACGATTTTGACAAAAGTACACTGGGGCTTCAGTGGCAGTGGAATGCAAATCCGCGGGATGAATGGTATTCACTGAATGAAAGAGAGAGTTGTATACGCCTTTATGCTTTTAATAATTCAAATGAAACAGGATTGCTGTATTATGCTCCGAACATACTGACCCAGTTATTCCAGGCCCCTGAATTCACGGCCTTTGCAGAATTGGAGTTCTCACCGGATAAAACAGGTGATAAGGCAGGCCTGGTAATCCTTGGCGATGAATACATGTACCTTGCCGTTGAAAAAACAGGGGAAGGAAACAGGATTGTATGCACACACGGAGCCCCTGCCGATGACGGGTACGAGGAAAAAACAATTGAATCCCGTGCCGCCGAATCGGGAAAAGTGATACTGAGGGTTGATGTCCGGGAAGAAGCCGTGTGCTCATTCAGTTTCAGCCGGGATGGCAAAGACTTTATAAAAATCGGGAATGAGTTTAATGCAACGGCAGGAAGATGGGTAGGTGCGAAACTTGGAATATTTGCAATGAATCCGGCTGAGGACAGCGCAGGTTTTTCCGATTTCGACAGTGTTATGTTTAAAAGGCCGGATAACGCAGGTAAATGAAGCAGTAATTGTATTAACATAAAATTTAACAATAAAACAGAGGTGATGATATGGAAAAGTATGATAACAATTACGGCGTAAGAATGTGTGACTCGGTTATGAAAAGGAACAGCCTGCTGCCTTTTTCCTGGTCATACGATTATGGTGTTGTGTTTGAAGGCATGGAAAAAATATGGCTGAAAACCGGGGACAACAAATACTTCGATTACATTAAGGACAATATGGATGTATACGTGGATCCCAACGGATATATAGGCTACTACCAGCCCCACGAATATAACATAGACCATGTAAAGAACGGAAGAACAATCCTGATGCTTTACAGGAATACAGGGCAGAAAAAATACAATCTTGCGGCAAGATTGATCCGTGAGCAGCTGAGACGCCACCCGAGGACAAAGGAAGGCGGTTTCTGGCATAAATTCATATATCCGCACCAGATGTGGCTGGACGGGATTTATATGGGCTCGCCGTTCTACTGCGAATACGCGAAACTGTTCCATGAACCCGATGCATTTGATGATGTTGCGCACCAGATAGTATTAATGTATGAAAAAGCAAAGGACCCGAAAACCGGGCTGCTGTACCACGGCTATGACGAGTCAAGGGGAATGAAATGGGCTGACGACAAAACAGGCTGCTCGCCGCATTTCTGGGGAAGAGCAATAGGCTGGTACGTCATGGCGATAGTGGATGTCCTGGATAACTTTCCCGAAAACCATGAAAAGCGTAACCAGATATGCGATATTTTCAGAAACGTAATCGATGCAGTGATAAAGGTACAGGATCAGGAAACCGGGCTGTGGTGGCAGGTTCTTGACATGCCTGGCAGGGAAGGAAACTACCTTGAATCATCCTGCTCTTCGATGTTTGTTTATGCAATTGCTAAGGGAATACGCCTTGGCATACTTGGCGACGAATATTCAAAATACTGCGAAAAGGGTTATGAAGGCATTATCAGCCGTTTTGTAAAGGAAGATGAAAACGGCCTTCTTAATTTAACCGATACATGCAAGGTGGCCGGTCTCGGAAACAATCCATACCGCGACGGCTCTTATGAATATTATATCAGCGAACCGAGGGTTACCAACGACTTTAAGGGAGTAGGCGCCTTTATACTTGCATGCGCGGAAATGGAAAAATAAAATACATGCTTAGGAGTGAGAGAGTATGAGTTATACAACAGTTTTCAATATATGTGATTTTGGTGCGGTTCCCGACGGGAAAACCCTGTGCACCGATGCCTTTAAAGCCGCAATAGGAAAATGCCGGGAAGCAGGAGGAGGCACGGTTTACGTACCTGCCGGCAGATTCCTTACCGGCGCTATTCACCTTGAAAGCAATACCAATCTCCATATCGATGCCGGTGCCGTTCTGTTGTTCAGCCAGAACCCGGACGACTATCCGCTGGTGTATTCCCGCTGGGAAGGAGAAGAGGGGGAAGTATATTCTCCGCTGATTTACGGCGAGAATGTTGAAAATGTTTCAATAACCGGGCATGGAACACTGGACGGCCAGGGTGAACCCTGGTGGAGGCTGCACAAGGAGAGAAAACTTAAGTACCCGAGACCCAGGTTTATATGTTTCCAGGAAAGTGAAAGGGTGCTGATTGAGGGAGTGAAAATTACAAACTCCCCGGCATGGACAATAAACCCGGTAAGATGCAACAATGTGACAATCGACGGAATTACAATAAAAAACCCGGCTGATTCGCCCAATACCGACGGAATAAACCCCGATTCATGCAGAAATGTACGCATATCAAACTGCTACATCAGCGTCGGTGACGACTGCATCGCGATAAAATCGGGTGTTGAATACAGTAAATACAGGATTCCGTGCGAGAATATATCAATAACAAACTGCACAATGCTTGACGGTCACGGCGGAGTTGTAATCGGCAGCGAAATGAGTGGAAGCGTGAGAAACATTACAATTTCAAACTGCGTGTTTGAAGGAACAGACAGGGGAATCCGCATAAAGAGCAGGCGCGGCCGCGGCGGTGTTGTTGAGGACGTCCGCGTAAACAATATCATAATGAAAAAGGTAATGTGCCCGCTGGTTATGAATCTGTATTATTTCTGCGGAAAGGGCGGCAAGGACGATATTGTAAAGGATAAAAACCCGCATCCTGTAAATGAAGGAACACCTGCTTTCAGAAGGATTCATTTAAGCAATGTAACAGCCAGGGAAGCAGGGGTATGCGCAGGTTTCTTTTACGGCCTTCCCGAAATGCCGATAGAGGATATAAGTTTCCACAATGTTTATATACACATGGCGGAAGATGCAAAGCCCGACACACCTGCGATGATGGATGATCTTGAACCCATGAGGAAAAGGGGCATATACCTTAATTACGTAAAGGATGCAACCTTCAGCAGCGTTAAAATTACCGGCCATGAGGGAAAGACATTTACAGTTGAAAACTGTGAAGGTGTTAAATTAATTGACTGTACTGAATAAATTATAACCCGAATACGATGTAAAAGCCGGCAGCTCAAATGCCGGCTTTTTTGAAGCAATCAGGTTTTCAATTTCCTCAAATGACGATTATACGGCAAATAACAGAATCGGCCCGTTAACGGTACGAAAAACGCTTAAATTATGGTACAGGAATATAAAAAAAGGGTAATCTATGTATTGAGTATTTTGACATGGTTTGCCACAATATGTAATGAAGCATATAGATTTTTCGTTAAATATAAAATACCGGGGTGATACTTTGAGAGAGGAAACATTGATAATTACCGGAATGACATGCGCATCCTGCGCTAAAGCGGTGGAGAGGCATGTGGGCAGGGTTGACGGCGTTGTATCGGCCAATGTAAATCTTGCCACTGAAAAATTAACCGTCAAATATGATGAGTCTGTAACTGATGTTTCGAATATATGCGAAGCTGTGATAAAAGCAGGTTACGGCGTTCAGGACACGGCAGAGAAACGGGAGGTCGTTATACCCGTAATGGGAATGACGTGCGCATCCTGTGCTAAAGCCGTTGAAAGGGCTGTAAGCAGGCTGCCGGGTACGATTGAGGTAAGCGTTAATTACGCTGCCGAAAGGGCAAAGGTTGTATATGAGCCCGGAAAAACAAGGCTGTCGGAAATCAGGCATGCTATTGAAAAAGCGGGATATAAACCCCTTGAAGCTGATACGGGCGAGAAAACCGATCGTGAAAAGGATCTCAGGGAAAAAGAGAGGAAATCGTTATGGACAAGGTTCCTTTTTTCCGCAGTGTTTACGATACCTCTTTTTTATATTGCGATGGGTCACATGATACATTTGCCTGTACCCGAATTTTTGAATCCCGATACTCATCCGCTGAATTTCAGCCTGATTCAGCTTGCCCTTGTTATACCTGCAATGGCTGCAGGCTATAAGTTTTATACTGTAGGTTTTTCAAGGCTTGTAAGGTTTGAACCAAACATGGATTCGCTGATCGCAATAGGTACGGGCGCTGCGTTTGTTTATGGCCTGTATGCGGTTTACCGGATCTTGAATGGAGGGGTGGAATACGCCCATGAATTATATTTTGAATCCATTGGTGTAATAATAACGTTAATCCTTTTGGGCAAATACCTTGAATCGGTGTCAAAAGGAAAAACATCAGAGGCAATTAAAAAGCTGATGGGACTTGCGCCGAAAACAGCAACCGTGATCATGGACGGCAAGGAGATGGAAATCCCGATTGAAGAGGTTGAAGTCGGAGACATACTTGTTGTAAAACCGGGTGAAAGAATACCTGTTGACGGTGAGGTTATCGAAGGAAGAACTTCGGTGGACGAATCGATGCTTACCGGTGAAAGCATTCCCGTTGAGAAATACAGGGGCAGTAAAGTCGTTGGTGCAAGTATAAACAAAAACGGAACGATTAAGTTTGTTGCAGAACGGGTAGGAAAGGACACGGTTCTTGCGAATATTATCAAGATTGTTGAAGACGCGCAGGGGTCAAAGGCACCGATTGCGAAAACCGCAGACATAATTGCAGGGTATTTCGTTCCTGCGGTTATGCTTATTGCCGTTATTTCGGCAATAGCATGGTTTGTGTCGGGGAAATCCTTAACCTTTGCCCTTACAATACTGGTTTCGGTTCTTGTCATTGCATGCCCGTGCGCCCTTGGCCTTGCAACACCGACGGCTATAATGGTGGGAACGGGCAAAGGCGCTGAATACGGTGTGCTTACTAAAAGCGGTGAAGCCCTTGAAACGGCACATAAAATAAACATGATCGTGTTTGATAAAACGGGTACAATAACCGAAGGCAGGCCGGTAGTTACCGATATTATAACTGCAGACGGGATTAGTAAGGAAGAACTGCTTATGCTGTCCGCATCTGCCGAAAAGGGGTCGGAACACCCGTTGGGCGAAGCCATTGTAGGCCATGCCGTGGAAAAAAACATGGATCTGCTTCCGGCTGAGCAGTTTGAAGCAATCCCGGGTGAAGGGATTAAAGTTGCTGTTGGCGGAAAAGAAGTGCTTATTGGAAACAAAAAGCTGATGGAAGACAGGAATATTGAATTAACCCTGGTGACAGAATCAGAAAGGCTGGCCATGGAAGGGAAGACCCCGATGTTTGTTGCTGTAGACGGCAAAGAAGCAGGTGTTGTTGCCGTTGCGGATGTGATCAAGAAAAGCAGCAAAAAGGCTGTTGAAGTACTGCACAGAATGGGTATAAAAGTTGCAATGATTACGGGCGACAATAAAAGAACCGCTGATGCGATTGCAAGGCAGGTTGGAATTGACAGGGTCCTGGCAGAGGTACTCCCGCAGGACAAGGCGAATGAGGTTATGAAACTGCAGCAGGAAGGCTTCAAGGTGGCAATGGTGGGCGACGGTATCAACGATGCGCCTGCCCTGGCACAGGCAGATATCGGTATGGCGATAGGCTCGGGTACCGATGTAGCCATGGAATCGGCAGATATTGTCCTGATGAAAAGTGATTTGATGGATGTACCAACCGCAATACAGTTAAGCAAAAGGACAATCAGAAACATAAAGCAGAACCTGTTCTGGGCTTTTGCATATAATACGGCCGGAATTCCAGTTGCAGCAGGTTTTCTGCATCTTTTCGGAGGCCCGCTGTTAAACCCGATGATAGCTGCAGCTGCAATGGCGTTCAGTTCGGTTTCGGTATTGACAAATGCCCTGAGACTTAAAAGGTTTAAACCTGTTAATGAATAACAGATAATAAATCCGGAGGTGTTTTGAATGGCAAAAAAGGTTTACATTGAGGGAATGTCATGCAATAACTGTGTCAGGCATGTGAAGGATGCATTAATCGTGATTGACGGGGTAAAGGATGTAAGGGTCAGCCTTGAAGGGAAGTTTGCAGAACTGGAACTTGCCCGCGAGGTTGGCGATGACGTGATAAAGGAAGCGATTGAAGACGCAGGGTATGATGTGACCCGAATAGAGTAAAAACAAGGGGTGGCGGTTGCCGCCCCTTGATATTAACATCGTTCTTTATCTGTGCTATAATATTCGGTATTATCAGCTTTAAGGGGGACAAGAGGCATAATGAACTTTGAAATTGTGTTCGGGCAGGTTTTGATACTGCTCATTATTATGATTGTCGGGGTTATTGCAGGAAAAACGGGAATAATTGCGGACGGCGCTTCAAAAAAGCTCTCGGAGCTTTTGTTATATGTAACCAACCCGATGCTTGTGCTGGGCTCTTTTTTCTTTGAGTATTCGGCCGAAAAGCTGAAAAATGGATTAATGGTATTGTTACTTGCCACAGGTTTTTATTTTCTGAGCATTTTCCTGTCATCTATACTTTTCAGAGGATTCAGTGAAAAAGTCAAACCGATAATGCGTTTTTCAGCAGTCTTTTCAAATGCTGCTTTTATCGGGCTCCCGATGATGAAGGCACTTTACGGCCCCGATGGAGTGTTTCTGGGCTCTTTTTATATTGTTGCCTTTAATATTTTCGTCTGGACTTTCGGTTATACGATGTACGGCAATGCAAAGGAAAGCGGCGGAACGTTGAAAATGATGAAAAAAGCGCTGCTGAATCCTGCTGTTATAGCTGTTTATGCCGGAGTTGTCATTTTTGTTCTGCGTATCCCTGTACCAAACGTAGTCAAAAGCGCGGTGAGTTATATCGGTGATATGACAATGCCTTTGTCCATGCTGATAATCGGCGCCCTTATAAGTACAACGAGATTAAGGAACCTTGTAAATGATGTGAAGGTATACTATGTTTCGGCGGTAAGACTTATTCTGATGCCGCTGCTTGCCTATGGTATACTGTACCTGCTTGGAGTGCGTGAAATAGTGACGTCTGTTATTGTTACCGCCCTTGCAATGCCGGTGGCGGCAACCACCACGATATTCGCAGAGCTGTTTGACAAGGATTCCATATTTGCATCAAAAGCAGTAATGCTGTCAACAATATTGTCCATTATCACCGCACCGCTTATTGTAGGTCTGTTATAGACGGGGCTTCTTCACGGCGAACGGTTCATTCATTATGTTTCTGTTTTCAGATGTTTAAAAGCCTTGCTGCATTCGAGTACAGAATTGCACATTTTTCCTCATCGGTCAGGTCCAGGTGAAGGAACCTGTTCAGTTCTTCCTCATGATCCCACATCGGATAGTCCGTTCCGAACAGAAACCTGTCAGCACCATGCTTCCTGATCATGTTCACAGCCCTTTCGGGTTCGAGGAAAGCAAGGGTGCTGGATGTATCCATGTATACGTTTTTTCCTGCCAGGTACCTTAACGAATGGTCCCACATCCTGTAACCGCCGAAATGAGCGGCAATTACGGTGAGTGAAGGGAACAACCTGAGAACCTTTGAAAGCCTTTCAGGGCTTGAAGAGGTGCGCTTCTCATCTCCCATATGGATAAGCAGCGGAAGTTTCCCCTGGATGGAAGCGTATACGGGCATCATTTCCGGATCATCTATGCTGAAATTCTGAAATTCGGGATGCAGTTTAATGCCCTTAAGATTTAAGGAAATAATTCTCTGAACTTCCGCGTCAATATTTTTCATACCCGGGTGGAGAGTTCCGAAACCAATGATATTGTCGTGTTTTTTTACCGTTTCTGCAATAAAATCATTTATTGCCTTTACCTGTTCGGGATGAGTTGCCGATGAATGTACCACAAACTTTTCAACACCGATTCTCCCGCCTTTTTCCAATAAATCGGCAACCGTTCCCCTGCCGGACATTTTAATATTATAATAGCTGCCTATATTAAAAACTGCTTTTTCAGCAACTTTATCCGGGAAGATATGGGTGTGTATATCAATGATCCTGTATGTTTTATCCATTTGAATTCTCCTGCTTCAACAGCGGTCTGCGATGCAGGCCTGTCTTAACCGGGTAAACCCTTTGTCAAACCGGTCATTTCGGGTTATCCATGCCGAAAAAGTATTCATTTGCTTTCAGCAGAGCGGGTGCAATTGCTGTTGTTATTGCAATGCCGGCAAGCAGTTGCAATAAATTCATCGGCACGCTGAAAACAGGTGATACAGGGTTTCCGTAAAGGATGAACTCTGCCAGGTAATAACCTGTTACCATGCATGCGCCAGAACTGAGCATTCCGATAACGCCTCCCGCGCCAATACCCTTTACATTCTGCTTTTTCGCCAGGTAAATAATAACAGCAAATATTATAATTATAACGGCAATGATTGCTGCTGTCAAATAACGCTGGATATCCGAAGCCGTTTTGATAATGTTATCGGGAGAATCCCCGAGCGCTGATGCAAGAGAATCCGCCGAGAAATTTACCGCTCCTGTTAGCGCGCTTTTAATTACAACTAAGAAAGCAACCCATACGGTAACGGTTGTTGCTGCAGAGACCATGATCTCCTTTTTTGTCCTGTGCCTTACAGCAAGCCCCATAACCAGTGCCATCAGTGATTTTATTATAAGGGTGGGTAATGCCCATTGTGCATACGGGGAGAGTATATCGGACAGCATTGAACCTACACCCGATGCAAAAGCACCGTAAAACGGACCCAGTAAAAGGGCAGAGATAAATACAAAACCATCACCGGGATGGATATAACCATTTACAGTGGGGATTTTGATTATACTCGTGGATAAAAAAACAAGGGCTGTCATTAACCCGGTCAATACAATTTTTTTAAGCCGAAAGTTTTCTTTATTCATATCAGTCAGCTCCCGTATCGTAAGTATAATTCCGTATTGCCTTCCTTTCTTGTTATGATAGAATATAGCATATAACTGACCACTAAAAAAGTGACAGTTTTATAAAAATTGAAAGGGACAGTTTTATGGTTTTCGAGTCTGCATGGTATGAATACCGGGACAAGAACATGCCCAAGTATGTAAGACTGTATTTCTGCATACGGAGAGAAATAGAGAAAGGGAATATAGAGCCCGGCTGCAAGCTGCCTTCAATACGCCAGGTGTCGAAGGAACTTGGCTTAAGCTCCACCACCGTCGAAAACGCCTATAACCAACTGATGGTGGAAGGATATATATGCAGTATTCCCCAAAAAGGCTATTATGCTGCAGGCCTGGATCCTTCCCTTATAAATGCCGGCAACCTGCCCGTGAAAAAAGAGATCAAGGATGAAAAGCCTGAGGAAATGGGGAGTTTTATTGATACCGAAATCTTCAATTTCGGTGAATGGAGAAAAATATATAACCGTGTGATGAGAGAACAGAAGGAGTGGCTGCTTGTTGAAGGTGATCCGCAGGGCGAGAGAGAGCTGCGGAAAGCCCTGGCAGATTATACATACAAGGCAAGGGGGGTTGTCTGCAGCCCTGATCAGATAATTATCGGTTCAGGTGTGCAGACGCTTCTGCATATTTTCTGTGATATCGCCGCAGGTATTGTAAAACCGGAGGTTGCTTTCGAAGAACCGGGTTTTGTCGATGTACGGCCGGTTTTTCTGAAGAGGGGCTATAAACTGCATCCCGTAAATCTCGGCAGGGACGGTATTGATATCAAATCCCTTTATGAATCGGGGGCGGCGGTTTGTTATATTAGTCCTTCACATCAGTATCCCACCGGGCTGGTTATGCCTGTTCAGAAGAGGATGGAGGTTATCAGGTGGGCAGACAGTACCAACGGCTATATTCTTGAGGATGATTATGACAGCGAACTAAGGCTTTCAGGAAGGCCTGTTCCGTCCCTTTACAGTCTTGACAGCAGCGGGCGTGTTGTATATATCGGTTCCTTTTCAACGGTGATCGCGCCTTCATTACGCATCAGCTACATGATCCTGCCCGGTACTCTTAACGAAAGATACAAAAGCATTATTAGCGGATACAGGTCCACTGTTTCCACCGCAGACCAGCTTGTTTTGGCCGAGTATATAGATAAAGGGTTGTTTGAAAAACATCTCCGCAGGATGAGAAAGAAATGCGCTGAAAAACTGAACATTCTGAACCGGACAGCTGCCCGTTTCGCCGAACGGCTGAAAATTCATTCTTCCGGCACGGGTACATTCGTTCTGATCGAAGCGGACAGAAAGCATAGGAATAAGAAAATTTGCAATTCATATTTGTCAGAGTTGTGGGATGGTTTTTATGTATTCAATTATGCCGGTATCTGTGCCGAAAAATACGAAGAAATTCTTGGATGGTTAGTTTCATCTGCAAACACTTTAAGTAAAGATATCGTGTAAATTCTCGGAAACAGTCGCTTCGTTTGCAAAGAGCTGGGCAGTTCAGCTCGGGCAAGCCAAAGTTGGAAAAGTAATTAAGAAAAAAATCAGGTGCATTTTTGATCCGTTGGCTTGCTTGTCCTCGCTCTGACTGCACATTTCTAAGCTGCATTCCGCTTTAAGTTTCATCGCATTGCACGATATCTGCAATTACTTAAAGAAGGTAAAGATACCGTGCAATGCTTGGAAACAGTCGCTGCGTTTGCAAGAGCTGGGCGGTTCAGCTCGGGCAAGCCGAAACTCGCAAAAATGCTATAGAATAAAAAAGTAAGAAGCATTTTTGCTCAAACAGTCGGATTGCTTATCCTCGCTCTGACCGCCCATCTCTAAGCTGCACTCCGCTGAAGGTTTCCTTGCATTGCACGATATCTCCGGAAACATAAAGGTAAGGATATCGTGCGAATGCTCAGAAGCAGTCGCTGCGTTTGCAAGAGCTGTGCGGTTCAGCTCGGGCAAGCCGAAACTCGCAAAAATGCTATAAAAAAATATGGTAAGTGGCATTTTTGCTCAAACAGTCGGCTTGCTTGTCCTCGCTCTGACTGTGCATTTCTATGCTGCATTCCGCTGAAAGTTTCCTCGCATTGCACGATATCTGCAATTACTTAAAGAAGGTAAAGATACCGTACAATGCTTGGAAGCAGTCGCTGCATTTGCAAGAGCTGTGCGGTTCAGCTTGGGCAAGCCGAAACTCGCAAAAATGCTATAGAATAAAAAAGTAAGAAGCATTTTTGCTCAAACAGTTGGTTTGCTAATCCTCGCTTCTTCACCGCCCATCTCAAAGCTGCACTCCGCTAAAAGTTTCCTTGCATTGCACCGTATCTCCAAACACTTGACGGTAGCTGAATATGTAAAGATATCGTGCGAATGCTCAGAAACAGTCGGTGCATTTGCAAGAGCTGTGCAGTTCAGCCCGGGCAGCGAAACCTTTATAAAATTACCGGGGAAATAGACGCGTGAAAAAAACGGGTTGCCTTCTTTCTTTTCTCCTGAGCAAATTACCATCGTTTTTATCGGAATAAAATTTGAACAATCACAATTTTTCTGTTATAATTTTGTCTATACCGATGATTCTATACATAAATAACCTATGATGGAATAAAAAATCAAAAAATCCTGCACCTCTTACCGGTTGTAGGTACTTTTTTCACAACAGGCAGAGACCTTATGCCTTTGTGACCATGTTGAAATTGCCGGGCAATTTCATCTGCTGATTTAATTAACTTCTGTTTCAAAGAAGAAACATAATCAATTTGACCGCGAATAATTTATGTATCCTGTAATACCGGATTAGACCGATTATTGCAATTTTCCCGCAAATTGCATCTGGTTCGGGCAATTTATTTTTTATTCGTACTATTGCTTATTATCCTGTAAAAACATGCAGGACTGGTGTATTTATATTTAATTCAGCAGAAAGTGAGGTAAAAAGATGGAAAATGCAAGAAGAGCCGAAGAAAGATTTGAGAAGCTGAGAAATGAAATTCAGGATTACGAGAGTATTAAAGGCCAGATTTTAACAGGTATCGAGGATTATGAGAAAATAGAGTATCAGAAAAAGAAAATTCTCAAACATCTGAATGCCTCGGAAGATGACTACCGGGATTACCACTGGCAGATGAAAAACCGCTTTACGTCTTCGGAAAGCCTTTCAAAGATTATTGAACTGTCAGGGGATGAAACGAAATACATTAATGAAGTGGCAGCCAGGTACAGGTTTGCTGTATCCCCGTACTATCTGTCATTGGTCGAACCCGACAATCCTGGCTGCGCCATTAGAAAGCAGGCAATTCCTATGGCAGAAGAGTTAAACGACATAGGTGAACTCGATCCGATGGACGAGAAGGGAACCGCAATACACGAAATTATTACAAGAAGGTATCCCGACCGTTTGATTATAAAAATAACCAATGTCTGCGGCATGTTCTGCAGGTTCTGCCAAAGGCGCAGGCTCATAGGAGAGACCGACAAGGTTGTTCCGCGGTCAAAAATCCAGACAGCGATAGAGTATGTACGTGAAAACAGCGAAATCCGGGATGTGTTGATTACAGGAGGGGACGCCTTTCTCGCATCGGACGAACTGATTGACTGGATGCTGAAAGAGCTCAGAGCAATACCGCATGTTGAAATTATCCGCTTTGGCACGAGAACGCCCGTAACCCTGCCGCAGAGAATTACAAAAAACCTCGTCGGTATTCTGAAAAAATATCATCCCGTGTTTGTAAATACACATTTCAACCACCCGAGGGAAATAACACCCGAAGCAAAAACAGCATGTGAAATGCTTGCAGATGCCGGAATACCCCTCGGAAACCAGATGGTTCTTCTGAACGGAGTCAATAATGATAAATATGTTGTCAGAAAACTGAACCAGAAACTTCTTACGATAAGGGTAAAACCGTATTATATCTTCCATCCGAAAACAGTTAAGGGAACAAGTCATTTCTGGGTAAAGATAGAGGAAGGGCTGGAGATAATGGAAAGCCTTCGCGGCAGAACTTCAGGGCTTGCAATTCCTACGTATATCATAAACGGGCCGAAAGGACTCGGTAAAACGCCGATAATGCCGAATTATCTGCTGTGTCTTGGAAAGGATAAGGCAACGTTCAGGAACTGGCAGGGCAAGTCTTTTGAAATTGAAAATTTTGGTCCCGGTGCATAAAGAAATTATTGAGTTTTTGAATGTAAAAATATATTATAAAATATATTATTATGTTATGTCAGCTTCATAAATGGTATAATAGGTGGAACCAAGCAAAGAAGACAGGAGATGAAATAATGGAGAGAACAGAGATTAGAAAACTCTATGAAAACACATCTCAATATACCGAAGGAGAACACACAGTCTGCGGTTGGGTCCGCACAATACGTCTTTCAAAGACTTTTGGTTTTATTGAGCTGAACGACGGTTCCTGCTTCCGGAACCTGCAGGTTGTGTTTGATGATCAGTTGCCGAATTTTAATGAAATATCAAGACTGAACGTTGGAAGCAGCCTTGTGGTGAAAGGTAATATTGTTGAGACACCCCAGGCACAGCAGCCTTTTGAAATAAAGGCTACATCAATAGCAGTTGAAGGGGCATCCGCGCCCGATTACCCGCTGCAGAAGAAAAGGCATTCTTTCGAGTTTTTAAGAACGATAGCCCACCTGAGGCCGAGGACAAATACCTTTTCTGCGGTGTTCAGGATTCGCTCAATGCTGGCATATGCCATTCATAAATTTTTCCAGGATAACGGTTTTGTTTACGTACACACTCCCATTATCACCAGCAGTGATTGTGAAGGCGCAGGAGAAATGTTCAGGGTTACCACCCTCGACATGGAGAACCCTCCAAGGGATAAGAACGGAGCAGTGGATTTTTCGGAAGACTTCTTCGGTAAGTCAGCATATCTTACAGTCAGCGGTCAGCTTTCTGTAGAAACCTATTGCATGGCGTTCTCAAAGGTTTATACCTTTGGTCCCACTTTCAGGGCTGAAAACAGCAATACGGCCCGTCATGCGGCAGAGTTCTGGATGGTAGAGCCCGAGATTGCCTTTGCAGATTTGAACGATGATATGGAACTTGCTGAATCCATGATGAAATATATCATCGGCTATATAATGGATAATGCGGGTAATGAAATGGAGTTTTTCAACAAGTTCATTGACAACGGGCTTATTGAACGGCTTAATCATGTCAGGAACTCCAGCTTCGAGCGTGTAACATATACCGATGCGGTAAAGATTCTTGAAAAGGCCGGCCAGGACTTCCAGTTCCCTGTTTACTGGGGATGTGATCTGCAAACCGAGCATGAACGGTATCTGACCGAGAAATATTTCAAGAAACCGGTATTCGTTATCGATTATCCAAAGAACATCAAGGCTTTCTACATGCGGCTGAATGATGATGGAAAGACAGTTGCCGCAATGGATTTGCTTGTTCCGGGCGTTGGTGAAATCATCGGGGGAAGCCAGCGTGAAGAAAGATACGATGTTCTTGAACAGAAAATCAAGGATATGGGCCTGAACATGGACGATTACTGGTGGTACCTCGAGCTCAGAAAATACGGCGGTACCAGGCATGCAGGTTTCGGGCTCGGATTTGAAAGGGCATTGATGTATATAACGGGTATACAGAATATCCGTGACGTGATACCATTCCCAAGAACCGTAAACCATGCGGAGTTTTAACAGAAGCAAATCTTGATCTGATTGGAGATATTATGCAGTTTACAAAAATGCACGGTCTTGGCAACGATTATGTTTATATTAACTGTTTTGAAGAGAAAGTTGAAAACCCGTCGGAACTGGCAAGGTTTGTAAGTGACAGACATTTCGGCGTCGGTTCCGACGGGCTGGTTCTGATTTTGCCTTCAGAAAAAGCTGATTTCAGAATGCGTATGTTCAATGCCGACGGTTCTGAAGCAGAAATGTGCGGCAATGCCATTCGATGCGTAGGTAAATACGTATATGACAATAAACTGACAGGCAAAAAGACGATAACTGTTGAAACCCTTGCGGGAGTAAAGATTCTTGAATTATTTACAGGTAAGGACCAAAAGGTAAATCTTGTAAGAGTGGATATGGGCGAACCCATACTGAATCCGCGGGATATTCCCGTGGACAGCGGAATGGAAAGATTCATTAACGAACCAGTGGAAATAATGGGCGAGGAATACCATGTTACCTGTGTTTCGATGGGAAATCCTCATGCCGTAACCTATGTCGGCAATGTTAAGGAGTTTCCGTTGGAAAGAATTGGTCCACTGATGGAAAACCATCCCCTTTTTCCAAGGAGGATAAATGCTGAATTTGTTGAAATAGTGAGCCGTACCCATTTAAAAATGCGGGTCTGGGAAAGGGGAGCCGGTGAAACCATGGCATGCGGCACAGGTGCCTGTGCTGTTCTTGTAGCGTCCTGTCTGAACGGTTTATCTGAAAGAAAGGCTACGGTTGAATTACTGGGAGGAAATTTAACCATAGAGTGGAACGAAGAGAATAACCGTGTGTACAAAACAGGACCGGCAGTTTCAGTCTTTAAAGGATTTCTTGATTTCTGAATGTTCTTAAAGGTCTCAGTTTTCTCATTTCAGGCAAAGATATATGTACTGCAATATATGCTGTTTGCAGGAATTAACGGCATATTTGGATATAGTATGGGAGGAATAAAGTTATGGCATATGTTAATGAGAACTATCTGAAACTGCCCGGCAGTTATCTGTTTGCTGAAATAGCAAGGAAAGTCAGCGCTTTTGAAAAGGAAAACCCTGAGGCCGATATAATACGTCTCGGTATTGGTGATGTAACCATTCCCCTGGTACCCGCAGTTACAGAAGCAATTCATAAAGCGACGGATGAAATGTCGAAAGCCGAAACTTTCAGAGGTTACAGCCCCGAACAGGGGTATGATTTCCTTATTGAGAAAATAATAAAGTATGACTATAACGCCCGGGGGATTGATTTGTCCTTTGACGAGGTGTTTATCAGTGACGGGGCTAAAAGCGACACTGCCAATATACAGGAAATCTTTTGCACCGGCAATGTTGTTGCCGTAACTGATCCCGTATACCCGGTATATGTTGACAGTAATGCCATGGCCGGCAGGATTGGAGATTACGACAGCAAAACGGGAAAATGGACCAACCTTGTTTATCTGCCGTGCACCGCAGAGAACAATTTCATTCCGCCGCTGCCCGACAGAAAGGTTGACATGATATACCTGTGCTATCCGAACAATCCGACGGGTACCACCCTTACAAAAGAACAGTTAAAGCAATGGGTGGATTACGCCAGGGAAAACAGGGCAGTCATTCTGTTCGATTCGGCATACGAGGCTTATATTACACAGCCCGGGATACCGCACAGCATATATGAAATAGAAGGGGCAAAAGAAGTTGCAATTGAATTCAGAAGTTTTTCGAAAAATGCGGCGTTTACCGGCACAAGATGTGCTTACACTGTTGTTCCGAAAACCGTGATGGGCTTTGCAAAATCCGGTGAAGCAATTGAACTGAACAAGTTGTGGAACAGAAGGCATTCAACGAAATTCAACGGTGTGGCCTATATTGTTCAAAGGGGAGCTGAAGCGGTATACAGCGAAGAAGGTCAGAAGCAGATCAGGGAGGTTATCGCCTGCTACATGGAAAATGCGGGAATCATCCGTGAGGGTTTGGCCGCCCTGGGAATTAAAGTGTTCGGCGGTGTAAATGCACCTTATATCTGGGTGAAAACGCCCGAAGGCTACGATTCCTGGCAGTTTTTTGACAAGCTGCTGAAAGAAGCGTATATTGTCGGTACACCGGGTGTTGGTTTCGGTCCGTGCGGAGAAGGATATTTCAGGTTTACAGCCTTCAACAGCCGCGAGAATACGGTAAAGGCAATTGAAAGGCTTAAAAACCTTAAATTTTAGACGAAATAAACATAGAACAGGGCTGTCGCACAGGACGGCCCTGTTTTTATATAAATCAATGACTTATGATCTGATTAACCTTTTTATCATGTTTTCACGGGCCATGGCCTCGATTTTGTCGTTCAGAGGCTGAAGCGATACAAAATCCCTGTATTTACGTTTCAGCGCCAGGGTAATCAGTTCATCGGTTAAGGCGGGGTTTTTCGGAAGCAGGCTGCCATGGCTGTAAGAACAGAATACATTCTTATATCTTGCGCCTTCATACCCGTCCTCGCCGTTGTTGCCATATCCATAAACCACTTTCCCAAGAGGCGTTACGCCGTCACCCAGGTATGTTTTCCCTGAATGGTTTTCAAAACCCACAACAAGGCTGTCGGACTGCTGTTTTAAACCTTCGATTTTAAATACCAGGTTCCCTGTAAGGCGTTTTTCATAGCCGATGGTCCAGTGATTCATTGCGCCCAGGCACTCTATTTCTGTTCCGCTGCTGAGCTTGTAATATTTGCCCATTAACTGGTAGCCGCCGCAAATGCAAAGAAACACCGTACCATTTTCAACTGCTTCAGTCAGCGGCTTCTTTTTCTGTTTCAGGAGATCCTTGTGAAGAATATCCTGTTCGTAATTCTGTCCTCCGCCAATGAAAACAATGTCATAGCTGTCCGGTGAAAAAGGGTCGCCGATTGATACAGGGTGGACCTGTACGTTTATTCCACGCCATTCAAGTCTTCTGATCAGTGCCTGTATATTTCCGTAATCACCGTACAGGTTTAAAAGATCGGGATATAAATGACAAATACTGATTTCATACATACATGATTCCTTCCTGCTATTGCCAGAAATTTTTCAAATCAAATCTTTTTTTCAGAAGTTTTCTTATATCCAGCAGTGCGGTATAGGTTGGAAGTATAAAAAGGGTTTCGCCTGCATTAAGCGTGTTTAGCGCAGCATCCAGCATTGCCGGATTGTTTTTCTCAATTACAATATTGTCTGTAAAAATGCCTGCGTATTTAAGTCGCACTGCCATGTCTTCCGCGCGAATGCCCGAGGCAAAAATCCGCCTGATCATGTTTTGCATGTTTTTCAGCGGTTCGAAATCAACATCGTAAAGCCAGGATATATCTGTTCCATCGGCGGTATTATCATTGATCATGAAACAGATAACGAAGGGCCTGTCAACGGTGGAAAGATACTTTAATACCTGGCTCAGCCCCGTGGGGTTCTTTATCAGGATAACCTGGATGTTTTTATCATCCACCGGGATTGATTCCATGCGGCCAAAACCGCTTTCAAAACATGCCAGCGCTTTTACCGTTTTGTCGTGGGAAAACCCGAGCACCTCTGCAAAGGTAACTGCTGCAAGAGCATTGTATATGTTATAAAAGCCGGGCAGGTTTATATTGGCTTCGAAGTTCCCCGACGGCGTGTTAATGACCGCTGTCGTGAATTCACCGGTCATTGCCGGCACCCTTGATATATGTACCAGTGGTTCGGGGCGCTGGAACCCGCATCCTGGGCATTTGTAAGAGCCTAAATGGCTGTAGGTGCGGTATAGATACTCATACTTGTTTTTGCAGAAAAGGCAGTATGAAGCATCGTTATTCAGATTTATGCCGTTTTCTTCTTCAAATCCGGGTATATTGTCCATTCCGTAGTATATAACAGGGTTTTTGACGTCCCTGCCCAATGATGCACATAAAGAATCGTCACCGTTCAATACAAGGGTTGTATCGGGGCTGTTCAGGATACCCTCCTTTACAGATTCCACCGCACTGAACAGTTCGCCGTACCTGTCAAGCTGATCACGGAAAAAGTTTGTTACTACCAGGACCGCAGGATGCACGTATTTTGATGCAACTTTGAAAGCCGCCTCGTCCACTTCGAGGAGGGCTGTGGGTGATGATGGCGTGCCTTTCAGCCTGACATCGGAAATAAGAGTTGTAACAAGCCCGCTGACCAGGTTAGCCCCAGACTTGTTTGCAACATACTTTATATGATTCTCCCGAAGGATCTGTTCAATTATCCTTGCAGTCGTGGTTTTCCCGTTCGTACCCGTAATCATTATAATCCTGTACCCGGATCCAATGGTTCTTAATATTTCCGGGTATATTTTCATTGCAATCCTGCCTGGAAAGCTTGTACCACCCGAACCCGCAATACGGCATACGTATATTGCAAGTTTGCCGATAAACAGGGCCGTATATAGACGTAATAATTTTATTATCCTTTTCATTGGTCCGCTCCTTAAGTGTTGTGATCCTGCAAACCGGATTCACATAGAGTATAACCTGGATCTTGTTCTCATAAAACAAATATCACGTTCGGAAAAACCTAAACGTGAATGCTGAACCATATTATAGCTTATTTCAAGACTAAAACCTCAATAATTATGGAAATCAGAACATTTTTATTATACAATAATCATAAACGGTATACAATATCGTGTATTTCAGTTTATAATCCGGTGGCCGGAACTGTGAACCGGACACTGGTTGTGAGGTTTGGGACATTATAAACAGAGGGGGTTAGGAATTGGACGCTACAGAAAAAAGGCTGGTAGAATTATCTGTCAGCGGGGATGTTGAAGCATTCGAAACTCTGATTCAGTCCCATCAGAAAAAGGTTTACAATATAGCATTAAGAATGACGAAGAATCCGGAGGATGCCCAGGAGCTTGCCCAGGATGCTCTTGTGCGCGCCTTTACTTCAATAAAGAAATTCAGGGGAGACTCAAGTTTCTCTACCTGGTTATACAGGATTACGATAAATGTATGTACCGACTTTTTAAGAAAGAGGAACAAGGCTGTCCTTATTTCTATGGAACAGGGTGCAGCGGCAAATGATAACGGACAGGCTATGCAAATACCTGAAGAAACTCCTGGACCGGAAGAACTGGCTGAAAAAGCCCAGCTGAAGGAACTTTTACGTGATGCCATGGATTCCTTGTCTGATGAGCACAGGCAGGTTTTGATCCTGAGGGATATGATGGATTTGTCATATAAAGAGATTGCCGATACTCTTAATGTTAATGAAGGAACGGTAAAATCACGGATCAATCGTGCACGAACGGGACTTAAGGAGATTATTATACAAAGAACGGAACTTTTTAAGGATTATCTCGTCAAACTTGATAGAAAGGGGGGAAATTCATGAACAGGTGTGATTACTTCCTGGAAAACCTGTCTTCTTATATTGACGGGGAAATGACAGAGAATGAGATGAAAGAGATTGAACAGCATCTTCAGGAATGCGATTCATGTTCCAGTGAATACAGCATTCTGAAGGCCATTGTTTCAACCTGTAATGAATTGGAAGAAGAATTACCCGACGGGTTTAGTTCCTCCCTGCATGCACGGCTTGAAAAAGCACGGGATGATATGCTTGCTGAAAGGAATAAAACACCAGGACTGAAAATTTTCTCGCAGATTGCCGCCGGTTTTGTCATTGTTATTACCCTTGGGCTTGCAATTCGTGCGGGCTTTTTCGGGAACGGGTTTTTGGGGCAGAAAACTGCATCGGACGCAGCCCCGATGGCCGGAAGCAAGTCTGAATCGGAAAGATTTTCACTTTCACAACAGATTTCAGCGAATAAGAATTCAGAGTCCGGAACATCGGCTGACAATGCTGTAACTGGCGGCGGATTCGGCTTATCCGGCGGAATGCAGGATAAAGCTGACGGTTCGGATGTTACTATTGATCGGAACGGCTATAAAGTTACTTTTTCTACCCCCGCCGCTTTTGGCGAACCCGGCGATACAGGCAGCTATTTCACCCGTGTTACCGTTGTTGTTGATGATATAGGCGAAGCTGTTGAGCTGATAAAGGATATAGATAAGGAACTTGATGAATACGGTGAAAATGCTTTTGTTGCCCCTGAAGATACCAGGGCAGCATTTAGTGAAGACATAACAGAAGAATACATTGAATTAAAACTGACCTACGGCAGCAAAGACGCTCAGCAACAATTCCTTGCAAAAATGATGTCTGCATTTCCCAACATACAGATAGAACCTGTCCCGTCCGGTGATGATAAGGAAGAAAAGGCGGAAGATGAACAGGAAGGTATAACGGTTATAATAGAAAAGAAAAAGTAAATTAAACCTTTTATCGAATGAAAAAATAGTGTATGATTGTTATGAGGGAACTCCTCCTTGCCGGAGGAGTTCTGTTATACTGTATTGTGTTGTTTATCGCCAGAAATCTTTACCGGAGGGACTAATGAGTTCAAAACTGATTCTTATAGATGGAAACAGTGTTTTAAACCGCGGGTTTTATGCTCTTTCCGGACGTTCAATGCTGACTACGTCCACAGGCTTATATACCAATGCGGTTTTTGCATTTGTAAACATATTGAACAAATATATCGAAGAGGAGAATCCCGGTTATATTGCCGTTGCTTTTGATCTGAAGGCGAAAACCTTCCGCCATAAACTGTACGAGCAGTATAAGGCGCAGCGCAAGGGTATGCCCGATGAGCTCGCAATGCAGCTTCCCCTGGTAAAAGAGGTTCTTCGCGCAATGAACATCACAATAATCGAGCAGGAAGGCTATGAGGCCGATGATATAATCGGAAGCCTTTCACTTAAGGCCGAGAAAGAAAATTTTGACGTATTAATTCTGACAGGGGACAGGGACTCTTTCCAGCTCATAAGCGACAGGGTCAAGGTGATCCTTCCTTCCACAAAATCCGGCAGAACAGAAACGAATGTATATGATAAACAGGCCATCCTGGAAAAATACGGGGTTCTTCCGCAGCAGCTTATTGATGTGAAAGGGCTTATGGGTGATTCTTCCGACAATATTCCGGGAGTACCGGGAGTTGGCGAAAAAACCGCATTAAGCCTTATTTCTGCCTATGGAACCCTTGAAGAGGTTTACGGGCATATTGATGAAATCAGGCAGCCGAAACTCAGGGCATCATTGGTTGAATACAGGGAACAGGCCTTTTTAAGCCGTACTCTTGGCACAATATGCAGGGATCTGGAATGCTGCGGCTCCCTTGAGGACCTGAAAAGAAAAGAAATAAACCGCGCAGAGCTGTTAAATGTTTTCAGAAAACTTGAGTTTGACAGCCTGATTTCCAAAATGGATCTTTTGTCTGTAAGGGACGAAGAGCTGCCGTCAACACTGAAGGAACTTGATATAACCCGTATCAGAACGAGGGAGGAACTGGCTGAATGGCTTCCCTGGCTTCTGAAACAGGAAACCGTTGCAGTTCTCCAGCTGATGGACAGGGAGGATTCATTCAGTTCCAGCCTTTCAGGCCTTGCAATATGCATTGGTGACAAAGTACTCTATATTGAAACAGGCAATGAGCTTCCTGAACAGCTTATTGCATCAGAATTGAAGGAATTGTGGCAGAACGGCAATATCCAGAAAGCAGGGCACAACATCAAGGAGTTCATAACCTGGCTTTTCAGGCATGACATTGATTTTAACGGACTTATCTTTGACACAATGATTGCAGAGTATTTGATAGACTCGCTCAGAAGCAGCTACCCGATAACAAACCTTTCGTGGAAATACCTGAATCGTACCGTTCCGTCGCTGGATGAGCTCCTCGGTAAGGGAAAAGGGCTGAAAAAGTATTCAGAGATTTCGCCCGACAAGCTGTGCGAGTATAGTGTCCATAACGTAAAAGCCGTTTATGACCTGTGGCAGCTTCAGAAAAAAGTGCTCAGGGACAATCAGCAGGAAGATTTGTTCAACAACATAGAACTGCCCCTTGTGACCGTTCTTGCCAGTATGGAGTACCATGGATTCAAGGTGGACGCCGGGATACTTCACGAGTACGGGGAGGTTCTTTCAACCCGGATAAAGGCTCTTGAAAAGGCAATTTACATGCTGGCAGGGGAAGAGTTTAATATAAACTCCACAAAACAGCTCGGAGCCATACTGTTTGAAAAGCTGAACCTTCCTGCGGTAAAAAAGACCAAAACCGGGTATTCCACCGATGTGGAAGTCCTTGAAGAGCTTTATCACAAGCACGAAATAATCCCATGTATTATTGAATACCGCCAGCTTACAAAGCTGTATACAACCTATGCCGAAGGCCTTGAAAAGGTGATAAATCCCGTTACAGGCAAGATACATTCCAGCTTCAACCAGACTGTAACTGCTACCGGTCGCATCAGCAGTACCGAACCCAATCTGCAGAACATACCCGTCCGCCATGAAATGGGAAGGGAAATCCGGAAGGCCTTTATTCCGTCTTCGGAAAATGCAGTTTTTGTCGATGCCGACTATTCTCAGATTGAGCTGCGCGTTCTTGCCCATATAACCGGCGATGAAGCCTTAATAAATGCGTTCAGAAACGGGGAGGATATCCACACTTCCACTGCATCGCTGGTATTTGAAGTGGACAGCGAGCATGTTACGCCCGAGCTCCGCAGAAGAGCCAAGGCGGTGAATTTCGGCATTGTGTATGGTATCAGCGACTACGGCCTGGCAAGGGACTTGGGGATTACGCGGAAAGAAGCAAAACGGTATATTGACGGATATTTTGAAAAGTATCCGAAGGTAAAGGAATACGTTGATGAAATTGTACGTATCGGTCAGGAACAGGGATATGTGGAAACCCTGTTCCACAGAAGAAGATATCTTCCCGAGCTTGCGTCGAAGAATTTCCACCAGCGTTCTTTCGGGAAAAGGGTTGCGATGAACACGCCCATTCAGGGAACTGCCGCCGATATAATAAAGATTGCGATGGTTAAGGTTTACAGAGCGCTGAAAGAATCAGGCCTAAAATCCAGGTTGATTTTGCAGGTACACGATGAGCTGGTTGTGGAAACCTTCATGGATGAACTTGAGACCGTAAAACAGCTTGTGAGAAAAAGCATGGAAGAGGCGGCAGAACTGAGCGTTCCGCTTATTGTAAATGTCTCGACAGGACGAAACTGGTATGAGGCTTACTGAGATATTCAGCAGGACGGAAACGGGTGATGGGTTTGCTAATAATAGGTGTTACCGGGGGCATTGGTTCAGGAAAGAGTACTGTTGTCCGTATTCTCCAGAAATACGGGGCCGACGTGATTTTTGCAGATGATGTGGCAAAGGAAATGACCGAGCCGGGTATGCCTGCATATAAGGAAATCATCAAACATTTCGGCGCCGGTATAATCGGGGAAGACAAAAGGATTGACAGAAAGAAACTGGCCGATATTGTTTTTTCAGACAGTGCCGAACTACAGGTTCTGAACAGATTAACCCATTCAATTGTGGTGGAAAGAATCAGGGAACTGGTAGACGGTTATCGTAATTCCGGGAGCAAAATGGTTGTTGTTGAAGCCATCGTACCCGTTGAGCATGGTTTCCTGGATCTTGTCGATTCCGTCTGGGTGGTTCTGGCAGACCAGTCATCAAGAATTGAAAGGGTTATGAAAAGAAGCCGTATGACGTATGAAGAAGCCGAAAGAAGGATTAAGTCCCAGATGTCGGATGATATGTATATATCAATTGCTGATCAAATAATATATAACAATGGCTCATTGGAAGAATTAGAGGAGAAAGTCCGGGGTTTGTTGAAGGATGAGAATTATAGCCTGCCATAAAAAAAGGCTTTCATATATTGGTGGTATTCTAATTTTTTTTATACTGGTTTTTGCCGTGGGTCCTGCAATATTAAGAAGCATGTTTCCGACCCCGCATCTTGGTTTCGTTGAAAAATACGCCAGGGACAACCGGATAAAGGCAACGATGGTGTATGCCGTGATCAAGGCGGAAAGCGGGTTCAGAAGCAGCGTGGTTTCTCCGAAGGGCGCGGTGGGACTTATGCAAATCACCGAGCCTACCGGTGAATGGATAGCATCCGAACTGGGGGTACACGGCTTTACAGCCGATGCGCTTACCGATCCGGAACTGAATATCATGTTCGGCTGCTGGTATTTGTCGTACCTGTTGAAAAGGTTCAACGGGAACAGCGAGTTGGCGCTGGCAGCCTATAACGCGGGTGAGGGAACGGTAAACAGGTGGCTTGATTCGGGTGCTATTGAATGGAAAGATTCCCGTATAATATCACTGCCGTATAAAGAGACAGAACAATACCTTGTCCGTGTTAACAGGATTTATTTTGTATATAAAACCCTTTACCCCGAGCTGGATTAGTGCTAAACTTTGAATGACGGGGATATACATAAAAATTTTACAGGGACGGTATAGCCTGTAATTGTGGAATAATAAGGTACAGGTATATTTTTTGGGGAATTTATCCTTGATTTTATTCTACGGTCTGATAAAATTAATATGATAAATTTGTAACAAACTTAAATCTTTGTTTAGGTTTTAATATTTTGAATGAATAGGAGTGAATGGAAGTGCCGTTAGTATCAACAAAGGAAATGTTCAAAAAAGCATATGAAGGAGGCTATGCCATCGGCGCCTTCAATGTAAACAATATGGAGATTATCCAGGGAATTACCGAAGCAGCAAAGGAAGTTAATGCACCTCTGATTCTTCAGGTATCCGCAGGCGCACGTAAGTACGCAAACCATACCTACCTTATGAAGCTGATTGAAGCAGCAATTATCGAAACAGATCTTCCGATTGCAGTGCACCTTGACCATGGTGATTCTTTCGAACTTTGTAAATCCTGTATAGACGGAGGATTTACATCGGTTATGATAGATGCTTCGCATCTACCCTTCGAAGAAAACATAAAGCTGACGAAGCAGGTCGTAGATTATGCCCATCCGAGGGGTGTTGCTGTAGAGGCTGAACTGGGACGCCTGGCCGGTGTTGAGGACGATGTAAAGGTAGCCGCAGAAGATGCAATTTACACTGATCCAAAGGAAGTTGAAGAGTTTGTAGAGCGTACCGGTGTTGACTCATTGGCGATAGCAATTGGAACAAGCCATGGCGCTTACAAGTTCAAGGGCGAAGCAAAACTTCGTTTCGATATCCTTGAAGAGGTACAGAGAAGGCTTCCTGGATTCCCGATAGTTCTGCATGGAGCATCTTCAGTTATTCCTGAATATGTAGAAACTATCAACAAGTTTGGCGGACAGATGCCCGGTGCAAAGGGAGTACCCGAAGATATGCTCCGCAAGGCTGCATCAATGGCAGTTTGCAAGATTAATATCGACTCCGACCTCCGCCTTGCAATGACCGCAACAATCCGCAAGGTATTTGCGGAGAACCCGGCTGAATTCGACCCGAGAAAATACCTTGGGCCGGCAAGGGAAGAAATTAAAAAACTTGTAAAGCATAAACTGATTAATGTTCTTGGTTGTGCAGGCAAAGCATAATTCATTATACAGGTAACAGTTTTTTAGGAGAAGGCGCAGTTTTCACAAACTGTGCCTTTTCTGATGCATATGCAAAAACCGGTTACGGGTTTGGTATTACCCTTCCTGCAGACAGTTTCATTTATGAGGCTGCATCTCTCAGTTGTGGAAAAAGTCATTATATTATAGCTTACTAATGGAATCTTAAGAAAATTTTAATGATTTGTCCTATTTGATTTTAATTTTTTGAGGTGCATAATGGTATATAGAGAAGGATGCAGTAATTTAATGAATACGGTACCATACTTATCCAGCAATATTACGTAATATAATTGATATGGTTTTTTGCCGGCGGCATCAGATGGTTCTTAGGGGGAATTACCCTATACGGAGGCGTATTGTTTTATGCATATTGAAAATATAAAACATATTAACCGGAAATCACTGGTAAGTGGAGCTTTTATCCTATTTATCCTGACTGTAATGATTCTTATACTGTTCAAAAGCTACAGTATAAGTGAAATACAGGCTTTATTCCTGAAATTGAAAACCGGGTGGCTGCTTGCGGCGATCGGATGTATTCTCTTTTCATACTTATCCGAAATGATGTGTTTTTATGAGATAACCAAAAAAATACACGGAAAAGCATCACTGCGCACTTCCTTTCGTGTTACGATGGCTGGTGTATATTTTAACTCGGTAACACCGTTTGCCTGCGGCGGAGAACCCTTCCAGGTAAACTGTCTTATGAAATACGGGGTACCAATGGGAAGCTGTGCAAACATTATCATGGTAAAATCCACGGTTTACCAGGCATCAGTTTTCCTTACCAGTATTGCTGCCTTAATTTTCAACGCAGCATCACTGAACCGCCTGGTAGACAAGTTCGGCCTGTTTTTCATAACAGGGGCTGCGATAAACTTTACCGTTATATTGTTTTTTGTATTATTCCTCGTAAACAAAAATGCTGCAAGAAAAGCCGTAAACTTTGTTTTTAAACTGCTTGCGAAATGCCGTATAATAAAAAACCCTGAAAAATACAGCAAGAAAAAGGAAGAAGGGCTTGAATGTTTTAACAGGGCAAGCCGGATGATATTCACCGATGCCCGCGTTATCGCAAAGGTTATTTTTTACCAGCTGCTGAACCTGTCTTTTATATATGTTGTTCCATATTTTCTCCTTATCTCGCTCGAAGGGAAATACGGTTATTTCTGGGACATAATAACCTCGCAGGCGGTTTTGAGACAGATAACCAGTTATATACCCTCTCCGGGTGCTTCCGGCGGGACCGAAGGAATAAGTTATTTCTTCTTCAGGAATTTCTTTACAAGGACTCCTGTTGTATCTGTGATACTTATATGGAGAATTCTTACCTATTATTTCAATATTGTTTTCAGCGGACTGTACCTTGCATTTATCGAGGCCAGGAAAGCAAAACGAAAAACAGGGTACCTGGAATCCAGGAAAGCGGCCTGACAATATCAGAATTTAATGCGGGGGTTGAATGCATGGCATATAATGTGCTGATTTGTGATGACGAGAAGGATATCGTTTCAGCGCTTAAAATATACCTGTCTTCAGAAAACTATAATACCTTTGAGGCTTACACCGGCGAGGAATCTTTAAAGATTATTGAAAACAATGATATCCATCTTGTGCTGATGGACATAATGATGCCGGAGATGGACGGGCTTACAGCAATGGTAAAACTTCGCGAAAAGTACAATATTCCTGTTATACTGCTCACTGCCAAAAGTGAAGATACGGATAAAATACTTGGTCTTAACATCGGCGCCGATGATTATATCACAAAACCTTTTAATCCTGTTGAAGTACTTGCAAGGGTTAAATCCCAGCTCAGGCGGTACATGCAGCTTGGAGGCGGTAATGTAAAGCCTTCGCATCTCGTCATCGGCGGGATTGAGATGGATGATAAGGCAAAAGCGGTAACTGTTGACGGCGATATGATAAGTTTAACCCCGAAGGAATATGAAATACTGAAACTCTTGATGGAAAACCCTGGCCAGGTTTTTTCACCAAAGGAAATATACAAGCGGGTATGGAATGACAACCCGTATGGTTCCGAAAGTACGGTAGCGGTTCACATTCGCGCGACCGTTTCTGGGCATTCACACGATATCTTTTTTTATAGATCAAGTGTTTTAAGTAGAACAAGTGTTTTAAGATATCGTGCAATGCGAGGAAACTTTCAGCGAAGTGCGGCTTAAAGATGGGCAAAAGGAAGCGAGGATAAGCAAGCCGACGTGAGCAAAAATGCTACATACTTTTTTGGTTTTAAAATATTTCTGCGAATTTCTGCTTGCTCGTGCTGAACTGTCAAATGCGCTTACAGATATTTGTGCAATGTAAGGAAACTTTCAGCAGAATACGGATTGGAGATAGACAGCCTGAGCAAGGATTAGCAGGCCGGCGGAGCAAAAACTCAACATACTGTATAAAAAACGGGTTGAAATGAAATACCTTTTATTACATAATAGATATGGCCTGATTATCAGGAAATGGCAATTTTGAAGCAGTAAATGAAATTCAGCCAGCTGCTTCTTTTTGTATTCTCGCAGGCAAATTTTTGCAGTTGACTGAAAATAATCAGGATTGGGGAGATTGCATTGATACCTGAAACTCTATATAAAAACAGTTATACCATCGGCTACCGGGATGTTGATTTTAACGGGAACCTGAGGCTCAGCGCGTTGTTTGGTTATTTCCAGGACACTGCAGGCATGAATGTTGAAAGCCTTGGAATAGGAGTGGAAACTCTTTCAAAAAAATATTCGGCTGCATGGGTGCTGACCAAAATACTGGTGGAGATTAACAGGTTCCCCGGTTGGAATGAGAAAATTACAGTCGAAACCTGGCCGCATGAGCCGAAGAAGTATGAGTTTGACAGGGATTTCAGGGTAAGGGACGAAAAAGGCGGCATAATAGCCTCGGCAATATCAAACTGGGTACTGCTGGACATTAATACAAGGGAGATAAAAAAGAGCGACGTTATTTTTTCAGATTATCCCAAATTTGACTTTATCGAAGAACGCGCGCTGAACAGCCGCCTCCGTAAATTGAAGCCCTTCGGACAGCTAAATTCAGTTTACAGGAAGGTTATCGGTTACAGCGACACCGATGTAAACGGGCATATTAACAATGCAAGGTATATTGATTACATTATGGACTGTTTTTCGATGGAGGAACATAAAAAACATACCGTGAAATCAATCCAGGTAAACTATATTAAAGAGGTTTTCCCGGGGGATGCATTAATTCTTTATAAAGATGTATCGAAAGCCGGTTCAAACCTGATTTATATTGAAGGAGCAAATGAAGCGGACCAAAAGCCTGTATTCAGTGCTGAACTTGAAATTGTATAAAACCTGCTGTAATGCGGGCCGGGATATATTATCAGCAAGGCCGGTACATAATAACAGGTGGAGTTTTTTACTCCACCTGTATATAAGTAAGCCGGTTACGGGTTAAAGACCACAACCAGCAGCATTTTAAACTGTTCCTTTGCCAGTAACGCATGAGGAATACCTGCCGGCATTACTATTGTTTCTCCCTTTGTTACGTTAAACACTTCTTCACCTATTGTTATTTCGGCTTCCCCGTCAAGAATGTAAACCAAAGCATCCCCGGTAGATGAGTGTGAGCTGATTTCTTCACCTTTATCAAAGGCAAACAAGGTTAAACTTACATTTTTGCCCTGTGACAGGGTTCTGCTTACAACCTGGCCTTCCTGGTAGGCTACCAGGTCTTCCATGTTCAGTGCTTTTGAAAATTCTATGTTTTTAATGCGTTTTTCCATAGTACACCCTCCTTCAATACCATTTTACCCATTAAACCAATAATATCACATGCAAATTTGCACTTCGGTATCGCAGGATACATTTTGGAGCATTGCACGATATCTGCAAATACCTAATCTGTTATGGTAAAGAAAAGATACCGTGCAATGCCCGGAAACAGTCGCTTCGTTTGCAAGAGCTGTGCGGTTCAGCTCGGGCAAGCCGAAATTAGAAAAATGCATATGAAACGAATATGTATGCAGCATTTTTGCTCCGTCGGCTTGCTTGTCCTTGCTTCTTTCCGCCCATCTCTAAGCTGCACTCCGCTAAAAATTTCTTTACATTACATGATATTTCTAAAACCTGAAGGTTAAGCTGCCATGCAAAACCGGAAACAGTTGCTGAATATGCAGGAGCTGAGTCCACACCTGTTGTTAAAAATATGGTAACAATGTTCAATAAAGTCTGCTATAATATACTCGTTATATCATATTACGGTTCAGGTGGGATTTTGATATGAATGAAAGGGTTCAGAAAGCGTTGAAGCTGTTTGAGAGCGGGTTCAACTGTGCACAGTCTGTTGTCGGAGCATTTTCTGACACCTTTGATTATGACGAACAGCTCCTTCTGAAGATTGCAGGCGGGTTTGGCGGCGGAATGAGATGCGGCGAAGTCTGCGGTGCGGTTTCAGGTGCTGTTATGGTAATCGGGTTGAAATACGGCCAGTCCGTTGCTGGAGACAAGGCTTCGAAAGAAAGATGTAACAGGATTACATCAGAGTTTATGGACAAATTCGGTAAACGGAACCGAACGGTCCTGTGCCGTGAATTATTGGGATATGATATACGTGACAATGCCGCGAGGGAAAAGAACCCGGGACGCCAGGAAGAGGTATGTCCCAGGGCCATTGAGGCATCTGTTTTGCTTCTTCAGGAAATGGGTTTTTAGAGTTTCGGAAAAAATCCGCTGAATATAAAAAAACATCAAAACCATACCGGGAGTAAAATATGATTATTAATTATGATTTCGCAGCGGCTTGAAAGGAGAAGATTAGATGAACAGGAAAACACTGTTCAATGACGGATGGGAGTTTGCAAAAAGCGGACTGGACTTTAGCTTCGGCGACATCAGTTCATTGAAATTTGAACCTGTGGATATTCCCCACGACTGGCTTATCTATAATACACTGAATCTATACGAGGACAGCATAGGCTGGTACCGTAAAAAATTTACCGTTAATAGCAGTTATGATCAGACACTTCTTTATTTTGACGGTGTTTACATGGATTCCACCCTTTTCGTCAACGGACAGCCAGCAGGAGAATGGAAATACGGATATTCCTCTTTTGAACATGATATATCGGGTTTTTTAAAGGAAGGGACCAATGAAATCGTCATGAAGGTTGTGCACCGGAGTCCGAACAGCAGATGGTACTCGGGTGCAGGAATTTACCGTAATGTATGGCTTAAGGAGAGAAGCAGGAACCACATAGTTACCGACGGCATTTATATATCTTCAAGGTTTGACGGTAACAGGTGGGAAGTGGAAGTTGATACCGAGTATAACATAGCCTGTGATGTCCGGATCTCCCATAAAATAATACGTGAAGACAGGATAGTGGCCTCGTCGGACGAAATTGTGAAGGCTGGAGAAAACAGCAGCGCCGTGAATACACAGAAACTGTATGTTGAAAACCCGTTGCTGTGGAGTCCCGACGAGCCTTATTTATATACACTGGTCACCATGATGGAGCTTGTTGAAACCGGCAGGGAAAGGAACAGGGCGGCTGAATGCATTGAATGCATAACCCAGAATATCGGTTTCAGGACAATTGTCCTGGATCCCGAAAAGGGTCTGCTTCTGAACGGGAAAAAAATCAAGCTGAACGGTGTCTGCGAGCATCATGACCTGGGTGCCCTTGGAGCGGCTTTCAATAAAACGGCTCTGAGGAGAAGATTTTCGCTGCTTAAGGAAATGGGCGTAAATGCTATACGCACCGCCCATAATATGCCGGCGCCCGAGCTTATGGATTTAGCTGATGAAATGGGGTTTTTAGTTCTTTCGGAAGCGTTCGATATGTGGGAAAGGCCGAAAACCGCATACGACTATGCAAGGTTCTTCAGTGAATGGGCCTATAAGGATGTAAGAAGCTGGGTGAGAAGGGACAGGAATCATCCAAGCCTCTTAATGTGGAGTATCGGCAATGAGATTTACGATACCCATGCCGATGAAAGAGGACAGGAAATAACCAGGATGCTTATGAATTATGTCCGGGAATTTGATCCGAAGTGCAATGCACAGATCACAATAGGATCAAACTACATGGCGTGGGAGAATGCGCAGAAATGTGCCGATATATTGAAAATTGCAGGTTACAATTATGCAGAGAATTTATATCACAAGCATCATAAAGAACATCCCGACTGGGTTATTTTCGGGAGTGAAACCTCGTCTGTTGTACAAAGCAGGGGTGTTTACCACTTCCCGTACGAAAAGGGAATCCTGTCGGACGAGGACGAACAGTGTTCGGCCCTGGGTAACAGTACCGTAAGCTGGGGTGCAAAGTCCTATGAAGCGTGCATACTTGCAGAACGGGATGCCCCTTTCTCACTGGGCCAGTTCCTGTGGACGGGGTTTGACTATATCGGCGAGCCTACGCCTTACCATACAAAGAACTCATATTTCGGCCAGCTTGATACTGCTACGTTCAGGAAGGATTCCTTCTATGTTTTCCAGGCTGCATGGACCCATTACAAAACAAACCCCATGATACATATTTTCCCTTACTGGGATTTAAACGAAGGTCAGATAATTGACGTAAGGGTATGCTCCAATGCCCCGCGCATTGAACTGCAGCTGAACGGGGTCACCGTCGGAACCCATGATATCGATTTTGAAAACGGAGAACAGCTTGTCGGCTGGTGGAAAATACCATACCAGGAAGGCGAGCTGAAAGCCATAGCCTATGACGAAAACCGAAAAGTCATTGCAACCGATGTAAGAAGAACCTTCAAAGACGCAAAGCGTATTTGCCTGAAGCCCGATAAAGAGGTAATGGTTGCAGACGGCCAGGATCTGATATTCGTTGAAATCACCGCTGAGGATGAAAACGGCAACAAGGTGGAGAATGCAAATAACCGTGTGTTTGTAAATGTTACCGGTGCAGGACGCCTTGTAGGGCTTGACAACGGCGACAGTACCGATTTCGACCAGTACAAGGGCTTAAGCAGAAGGCTTTTCAACGGTAAACTGATGGCTATTATTGCGTCCACACTCGAACCGGGAAGCATTACAGTGGAGGTAACATCCAAAGATCTCGACGGATGCAGCATTGAACTCCAGTCACTTCCTTACCGGGGCGGTATTATCAGCGGCGTTTCGGCAAATACACGAAACAGGGAAATGCCCTGTGTTATGGGCAGCCCTGACGAAATCCCGCTTCGCAGGATAGAGCTCGTCAGTCATTCAGGAAACGTTATAAATCCTTCAAACAGGGAAATAATCGTTGAGGCCAGGCTGTATCCCGAGAATACTTCATACCGCGACGTGGAATGGAAGGCAGTTAACGAAATCGGAATAAAATCGAATATTGCTAAGGTTGAGCCAATGGGCCTTAAGGCGAAAGTAACCGCGATAGGCGACGGTGAGTTCAGAATCCGCTGTACAAGCAAAAACGGAACGGACAAAACAAAGATCATATCCCAGCTTGAATTCAGTGCAACGGGTCTCGGGGTTGCGTACAAGAATCCATATGAATTCATATCAGCTGGGTTGTACGATTACAGCAAGGGCGGTATAGGAAGCGGAAACGAACAGGGAATAGCAACAAGCCGGGACGGGGAGACCCAGGTTGGTTTTGAGAATATCGACTTCAGCAGTGACGGCTCGGATACGGTTACTGTTCCGATTTTCGCCCTTAACGGTGATGAGCACCCGTTCCAGGTATGGGAAGGCGTGCCGTATGAGGAGGGCAGCACACTGCTTGCTGACGTGGTTTACCAAAAGGAATCAATCTGGAATGTATACCAGGAGGAAACCTACCGCCTGTCAAAAACGCTCAGGGGTATCACGTCAATATATTTCGTATTTCATCAGAAATTGCATCTGAAAGGCTTTGTCTTCGTGAAAAAGAACAGGGCCTTTGAAAAAAACATGGCAGCCGACTGCGATAATATTTACGGTGATACCTACAAAATAAGCGGCAGCAATGTTGAAGGCATAGGGAACAATGTATCGCTGGAGTTCAGGGATATGGACTTTGGCGACAAGGGTATATCCGGGATTACGATTTCGGGAAGGTCGGCCATCGATAACACAATACATATAAGGTTCAGGAGCGACCATGGCGAAATCAGTCAGCTGGTGGAATTTGAAAAATCAGTTGAATACACCGAACGGACCTTTGAACTGGAAAGAGTGACAGGCAAACAGGATGTTACTTTCCTGTTTCTGCCGGGAACCAGTTTTGATTTTGCATGGTTTAAATTTGAATAAAGCCCGGGACCTGATAGAATAATATGATAGAATACGGTAACCGCTGTTGCCGGCAGGGCACGGGGAAAATGGAGAATGCTGCATAACGCGGGTATTCGTATTAAACTTCAGGAGGTTGGATATGAAGAGGACACCATTATATGACAAGCATTGTGAACTGGGTGGAAAGATAATAGATTTCAACGGCTGGGCTTTGCCTGTTCAGTACTCGGGAATTATCGAGGAGCACAGGCAGGTGAGAAATGCTGCAGGGCTTTTTGATGTATCCCATATGGGCGAGATTATAGTTGAAGGTCCTGATGCAACCGGGTTCATCCAGAAAATTATAACGAACGATATCAGCAAAACAAGGGATTTTCGCGTTGTGTATTCACCGATGTGTTACCCCGACGGCGGAGTGGTGGATGATATACTTATATATAAGTACTCCGACGAGTTTTATCTTCTGATTGTTAATGCATCAAACACCGAAAAGGACTATGACTGGCTCAGCCAAAACATTGAAGGCAAAGCAACAATAAGGAATGTTTCTGATTACTATGCGCAACTGGCGCTCCAGGGGCCTGAATCTGAAAAAATACTTCAAAAACTCGTTGACATTGACCTGAAAGGGTTGAAGTTCTTCAATTTTGCTCCTGAAGTTGAAATTGCCGGGCATAAGGCTGTTATATCAAGAAGCGGATACACCGGTGAAGACGGCTTTGAAATATACATAAAAAGCGATTACGCAAACGAGTTATGGGATGCGCTTATGCAGGCAGGAAAGGATTGCGGGCTTGTACCTGCCGGGCTTGGTGCAAGGGATACCTTAAGGTTTGAAGTTGCGCTGCCGCTGTACGGGCATGAGATCTCCCCGGATATTACACCCCTCGAAGCCGGGCTTGACCGCTTTGTAAAACTGGATAAGGAAAACTTTATCGGTAAGGATGCGCTGATCGAACAGAAATCAACAGGTGTAAAAAGAAAGATTGCCGGCTTTGAAATGGTGGACAGGGGAGTACCGAGAGCACAGTATGATATATTGGCTGACGGTAAAAAAATAGGTTTTGTTACATCCGGAAGCTATTCACCGAGCCTTGAAAAGAATCTTGGCATTGCCCTCCTTGAGACAGCGTATGCAGAGCCGGGTACTGAGGTGGACATAGCTATAAGAAACAGGGCATTAAAGGCAAGGATTACAGTACTGCCCTTCTATACGAAAAAATACACGAAATGATTAAGGCGGTATTATGTTTAGTTTATAACCGGACAGCGCGGCGGAATTGAAAATGGATTTCCCCGCCTGTTATAATTAAGGTCATTAAAATATGGAGGTTGATTGATATGAAAGTTTTGGATGGACTTAAGTATTCAGCAGAGCATGAATGGATTAAGATTGACGGGAATAAGGCTTATATAGGCATTACCGATTATGCGCAGCACTCCCTTGGCGACATAGTCTTTGTTGAAATTCCCGAGGTGGGATCGGAGCTTAACAAGGGAGATGTATTAAGCGTTGTGGAGTCTGTAAAGGCTGCTTCCGATGTCTATGCCCCTGTATCGGGTAAGGTGGCGGAGGTTAATGAAGAACTGGCCGACAGTCCCGAAAAGATAAACGAGGATCCTTATGAAAGCTGGATTGCGGTTATTGAAATGAGTGATCTGTCCGAGGCTGAAGAACTGATGGATGCACGTGAGTATGAAAGGTTCTGCCAGGAGGAGGAATAACATGTCTTATATTCCAACCACCGGTGAACAGCAGCGGCAGATGCTTGCCGAGATTGGCGCAGTCAGCATTGACGAGTTGTTTGCCGATATCCCTGAAAGCGTAAGGCTTAAGAAAGAACTGGATATTCCGAAGGCAATGTCAGAGCTTGAACTGAAAGCGCATATGCAGGATATGGCCGGAAAGAATATCAGTCTTGATAAATATACCTGCTTCCTTGGCGCCGGAGCATATGACCACTATATTCCAAGCGTTGTGACAAACCTTTTGTCCAGGCAGGAATTCTACACCGCCTATACTCCATACCAGCCGGAGATCAGCCAGGGAACGCTGCAGGCAATATTTGAATACCAGACAATGATATGCAGCCTTACAGGGATGGACGTATCAAATGCGTCACTGTACGACGGGGCAACCGCACTTGCTGAGGCTGCTTCAATGGCTTGCGAATCAACAAGGCGGACTGAAATAATCGTAGTAAGAAGCATACATCCCGAAAGCCGCGAGGTTGTGTCTACATACGCAAGGTTTAAGGGCATGACTGTATCCGAATGCGGAATAAAGGATGGCGTGGCAGACCTTAAGAACCTTGAGGAACTGCTTAACGACAATACCGCGGCAGTTCTTGTTCAAAGCCCGAATTTCTTCGGTGCTGTTGAAAATATAAGGGAAATTGCTGAAATTGCACATAGAAACAAATCCCTGCTTGTTGTAAGCTGTGATCCGATATCCCTTGCAATTCTCAAAGCCCCGGGCCATTTGGGGGCCGACATAGTTGCAGGGGAGGGACAGGTGCTTGGCAATCCCGTCAGTTTCGGCGGACCATACCTGGGTTTTATGGCAGCGAAAAAGGATTTTACAAGGAGGATGCCCGGAAGAATAGTGGGCGAAACGGTTGACAGGAACGGTAAAAGAGGCTATGTTCTGACGCTGCAGACAAGGGAGCAGCATATCCGGAGGGAAAAAGCAACGTCGAACATCTGCTCAAACCAGGCATTGAACGCCCTTGCAGCAACAATTTACCTGTCGGCGATGGGTAAAAACGGGCTTAAAAAAGCGGCCGAACTGTGCCTTCAGAAAGCCCATTACGCTTATAACAGGCTATTGGAAACCGGATGTTTTTCGCCTGCCTTCGAAAGCCCGTTTTTTAAGGAATTTTTGCTCATTTATCATGGAGACGTGGATAAGTTGAACAAACACCTTCTTTCGAGGAACATAATCGGGGGATTTGCTGCTGAAAGGTACTATCCCGAGTTCAAAGGAGGGTATCTTGTTGCGGTTACTGAAAAAAGAACGAAGGAAGACATTGACAGGTTTGTATCGGAGGTGATTTCTGCATGCTGAAAAAGGAAGAAAAACTGGTTTTTGAACTGAGCGTACCGGGAAGATATACAAACCTGCTGCCCGGGTGCGATGTGGATGAAAAAGAAATCACCGGCCTGATTCCTGAAGAATTCTTAAGGGAAGATGATCCTGACCTTCCCGAGCTGGGTGAAGTGGATGTTGTAAGGCATTTTACCCATCTTTCGCAGAAGAATTACGGCGTGGATTCGGGGTTTTATCCGCTGGGTTCCTGTACGATGAAATATAACCCGAAGGTTAATGAAGAGGTTTCAAGGCTGGACGGTTTTTCAAAGGTCCATCCGTATCAGCCCGAAGAAACAGTGCAGGGATGTCTTGAACTGCTTTACATGACCGATAAGTTCCTTTCCGAAATAACAGGAATGGATCGTTTTTCACTGCAGCCTGCTGCTGGTGCCCATGGTGAAATGACCGGGTTAATGATAATGAAAGCATTCCATGAGAATAACGGCGACCATAAACGTAACAAGATCATTGTGCCTGATTCGGCCCACGGCACCAATCCTGCATCTGCAGCAACAGCAGGTTTTGAAGTGGTGGAGGTTAGGTCCGACGAAAGGGGCGGCATTGACATCAATGCATTGAAGGAACTGATGAGCGATGAGGTAGCAGGGCTTATGCTTACAAACCCGAATACCTTAGGGCTGTTTGACGAAAATATCCATTTAATTGCTGAAATCGTCCATGATGCGGGCGGGCTTCTGTACTATGACGGCGCGAATGCAAATGCAATCATTGGCATTTCAAGACCGGGTGATATGGGATTTGATATTGTGCACCTGAACCTGCATAAAACATTCAGTACACCCCATGGCGGAGGCGGGCCGGGTTCCGGGCCGGTGGGCGTTAAGAAGCAGTTGATACCGTTCCTGCCCAGGCCTGTGGTTGAATATGACAACAGCAGGTATTACTTTGATTACGACAGGCCGCTGTCCATAGGCAGGGTAAAATCCTTCTACGGGAATTTTTCCGTTGTGGTGAAGGCCTATGCGTATATACGCTCCCTTGGAGCCGACGGACTCAGAAAAGTGTCCGAAGCCGCCGTGCTTAATGCGAATTATATAAAGGAAAAGCTGAAGGCATATTATCACCTGCCCTATGACCGTACCTGCATGCACGAGGTGGTTTTCTCGGGACAATGGCAGAAGGAGTTCGGCGTGTCAACCCTTGACATAGCCAAAAGGCTTTTGGATTTCGGGTATCATCCTCCTACGATATATTTTCCGCTTATTGTGAAGGAGGCTTTTATGATTGAACCTACCGAGACCGAAAGCAAGGAAACTCTCGATGAGTTTATAAACGCGATGATTGAAATAGCCAATGAAGCGAAAAACGAACCCGAAAAACTTCTGAATGCCCCGCTGGATACCCCGGTGCTGAGGCTGGACGAGGCAAGGGCAGCCCGTAAGCCTGTTCTGAAATATGAATGCGGGTAACAGAAGGTTAGGTTTACTTTTTGATTATTATTGCCGGAAGCACGCCAATGCTTTCGGTATCGGCTTTTTTATGGTATACGTAACCATCCTCACCCACAACTCTTACGGTTGAATCGATTGTATAAGGTGTTCTGAGCCAGTAAGGAACACCTTTTCTTTTTTTAAAATCATACTGTTCCCACTCCCTGATGCTTAACAGAAAAACCCTTTCATCATTTTCCTCCTGGTAAGCATCATCATAATTCTGTGCAGCATATCCGGGAATGCAAAACCAGTAATGGGGCTGGGACACCGATTTCTTCCTGTCTTTTAAGGCCGGGGGCAACAAAGTTGTTCTTTTTATCGTTTCAATCCTTTTCTTTTCATCTTCTGAAAACTCAGACAAAAAACCGTTTTCGGAGTCATCGTTGAGCCAGGCCCGTATATCCGATACCGCCCAGCAGTTGCTTTCTGATGAAAAGGTCCGGTAATCGACAATATCCTTTGCTGCAGGAAATAATGCGAACCTGATTCATCCAGTATTTCCCATTCAATCGCCTTTCCATTATATTTACCGAATGTTGTGATGCCGTTGCTGCAGATTTTGCTGTCAGCAGCCAGTAGACCGGCAGAAATGACCAGCAGACCGAGCAATGGAAAGATAAAACGCCTGTTTGCAGGATTTCCGGCTGTAAGTTTTACAATATCGGCCGCAAGTACAATGATCATTGTGTCCAAAAGAAGATTGAACAGGAACATATGCTTTACAAGGTCTGCCTCACCGTTTCCTATAACCGGGAATATCCACTGGCTTAACGCAAAAACCATAAGAAGTATTTTTGCAGGAAGAAAAAGGGAGTATGAGGTGCATTTGGTTTTCATATGCAAAAGGAATTCATGGACAATGACCGATGTATATAATACAAACACAAGGGTAATCACCGCAAAAGCATGGCCGGTAAATTGTTTCCGCAGCCATTCCCAGACAAGGTTCCGGCCTGCAAACTTCAGTATTTCGGCATTATCTTCTACCTGGTAATTTCCAAGGTAGGGAGGACGTATGAAAAGGCTTGCCTCGGCGCTTATATTTAGCTTTTCCATCATCCTTCCCGGGTTTTTCAGATAATACAGCGTAACCTCGACCGGGCCTGCCTTGTCATGAACTTCTTTTTCAAACTCCGGGCTGAAAACATCAAACCCTTTCAGGTCAACATATACGTTTGTATCCGCAAGAACGGCATATTTCGCATCAATACCCAGTTTTTCGAGATCCTCTTCGGGATTTTCAGAATTCTTAAGGATGCCGAAAAAAATGGAATGGTAATTGTTCGGCTTTTTCATCCAGCTGGGTATTGCGGTATAAAAGTAAACAGAGGCCGCAAATACCGCTGAAACTCCAAGAATGACCAAAACTTTTTTTCCTGCTGTTTCGGTGTTAAAAAAGAAGTATATTGAGAAAATGCCAATTAAAAATCCCAGCGGTATATTGGCCACCTTTGCGCCTGTGAAAACAATGGCACTCATGAAATACAGCGTTAATGCAGAGTAGCTCCTTTTACCGCTTTTCAGCAGATGGACAAGAGCCGAAAACCAGAGTAAAAAGCTCCACAATATCACCGATTCCCCGAATAGCGAGTTGTAATACAGAAGATATCCCATGCAGAAGAATACCGTTACGATTATCAGCAGCAGAAAAAAATCACAGGCCTTTTTTCCGGTTCTCAGATTTTTAAAAAGCCATGTGACCGAGATGCTGTGCAGCGCAAGAAACATGGAAGAGAGTGCTGTAATATCGAAATGGCTAATCCTGTTCGTTTTCAGGTATGAAATCACTCCGCTGATGACCTGGGCTGCCTTTACAAACACAAACTGGGTGGATTTGAAACTGCTTTCGTTTACACCGGGATATAAAACAAACTTAAGGAAATGGCCCAAATTATCAAATGACCTTATATATTCAAATTTACGCTGGAAGTAGAAAAATCTCAGGTTTTTGTCCGGAATCATGCCAAGAGGACGGGTGACTCTGATGAAATCGGTATTGTCCGCAAGTCCTGCAACCGAAGGTACGTACAAAAGAACTGCGCCGAAAAGAAAAAAACAACAGCAGTCAATATATACCTGTAACACTTTCTCAATTCCATCCTCCTGTGGGGTGGTTATTCACTTTTTCTTATTATTTCCGCTGCAAGGGCAAAAAAATACACACCGGCCAAAAGAAACCGGAGTGTATTTTCCGAACAGCAATATGGAAACCGGGCAATCATTCAAAAACAATAACTGCCTCCCTGTTTTTAATCCGAAGGGCAATTGTTTCAAGAATGCGGAATACATGGTTAAGGTCTTTTGATTCGAGGTATGCTGTTTCAATGTCCTTGCCGATAGCAAGGTCCATATACTGGGACTCTGCGCATACAAGTACCGCCTTGTTGTCACCAAGAACGGGTGCATTGTAAAGATGCCCGTTAAGCATTCTGCTTATTCTTTCTTCTTCCATAACACCGAGGCCTGGATGGATATGCTGGAGCTGAACGTACAAATCCGGGCTTAATACAAGACAGTAACGGCCTATAAGGTATTTGCTCCTGAACAGGGATAAACCTGCTGCTATGTCCCTGAAAGCATTGTCATCGGCTGTCCAGTCGCTTTTCGACATTTTAACGGTGCCCTCTGCCGTTAGCAGCCCTTCAATGCCCAGAAAACCGTTACCGAAAAAGATAAGCGAGTCTTCCTTCAGTGCGATGGCCTGGGCTGCCTGCCTGACTTTTGACAGATCCAGCGGCTGTCCTGTGGAACTGCTGTGTTCAATATCTCTCCAGTTAAGGGTGAAATCCTCGTATATCTGGGGAAGTTCCACAAACCTTCTTCCGCTTGTTTTTGTAAATCCGTTATCCGATTCTTCCTGTGCATTGTTTTCATCTATGTTTATACTGACTGCTCCAGCACCTATGGGGCCAAACAGTGACAGGAAACGGCGCCCTATTATATTCGCTCTTACAGTACTTACAACGGTATTGTCAATATTTGCCCAGAAACCGTCGGAGAATGACACTGTATCACGTGCAAGAAAATCCATATGTTTATCCCTCCTTATGCTCACTGTGATCGGAATTGATGCAAAGTCCTGTTATTCCTTCAACAGGCTGCCTACTGTTGACCGGGGATTTGCTTGAATACCCGGTTCCTGCATCATTTCGCTGACTTCCTGTACACCTTCTTCAAAGTGTTCTGCTTCTTTCGGATCCAGGTACCTTAACAGTGTCATCAGTTCACCAACATGTGCCTTTTCTTCGTCCCTGATGTCACCGAGTACTTTCTTTGTGAACTCGTCATCGGTTGCCTGTATGTGGGCATCGTAGATATAGATTGCTTCAAGTTCGCCTGCTATATCCATACGTATTGCCTGGATAAGCTCTTCTTTTGTTATTTTGCGTTCAACATTTGCGGTGAATGGATTTCCAAAAACGGCCATAAAAACAACTCCCTTCAAAATAATAAGTATAAAACATATAATAAACGAACCCTGTAAACATTATTCAGCAAACCTGGTACAATGTTATTCTCCACAACTGTTCATGACTTCCTGAACAGGCATATATATCAATTAACTGCTGAATGCGTCATCAGGACAGGTTCAAATTGCATATGCCCGGGCAACCACTCCTTTTATGGTTTGCCTGATGATTCACGGTATAAAACCAGTCATGCATGATATTGACTTTACACACTGATAATTGACAACCGGAAGGATTATGGTAAATTAAAATAGAAGCTCCAGTTTGTCCGATATATTTTATGTAATTGATTTTTTTAAGCCTGAGGAAAGGGATATGTACAGTAATGAGCCAATCAAATACATAAAGGATCGCAGGAAAAAGCCGGATATTGTCTGCATGTATCTTGAGATTACAGTTGTCATTGTATGGCTTGGCTTTTTTGTGCTGCTCTCACTGTGGCATTTTGCGCAGCCCCAGAAGGAGACTTTTCTGGATCGGCTTCTTGACGCGGAATTAAGAAAAGTGACAGATTTTACTCTTTTGGATATGGCATTTTATCTTCTTGTATTTCTGTCAATATTCAGCCTGATTTCCCTGATACTTAACTCAATACGACTGAAAAGGAGAACAGACCGTTTGCGCATAACTTTCATAATATCACTGTTTTTCTCTCTTGCAGGAATCATTTTTTATCTTAGTATCTGAGCGTAAAATGACGGTTTTATGTTTCCAGATTTCATTTCATTTGTCTAATCCATTCTTTGATTGACATGAATAGTATCAATTGATATAATGGTTTAGAATTTTTTAATGCTGTTTAATGCTTCCTGCTTTTTTTTGTAAAGGGGGCTTTAATGCAAGTTTGACTTGAATTTCCTTCAGAAAGGATTAGGATCAAATAAGGCTATATGCTTTTTTGAACATAATTAATATTGGAGGTCTTGTAAATGAGTACTACATCTTATAACCCTTATGAAATTGCTCAGCAGCAATTTGACAAGGTAGCAGAGCAAATAGGGCTTGATAAGGCCACTCGTGAACTTCTCCGCCAGCCATTACGGGAATACCATTTTCTGATTCCTGTTCGTATGGACGACGGAAGCGTACAGGTTTTTAAAGGTTTTCGTGTCCAGCATAACGATGCAAGAGGACCTGCAAAAGGTGGAATTCGTTTTCATCCCGAGGAAACAATTGACACGGTCCGTGCTCTGTCAATGTGGATGACCTGGAAATGCTCCGTTGTAGATATTCCCTTAGGTGGAGGAAAAGGCGGCATAGTCTGCGACCCGAGAAACCTTTCGGATCGTGAGCAGGAACAGTTATGCCGCGGGTATGTCCGTCAACTGGCTAAAAATGTAGGCCCGTTCACCGATGTACCTGCACCCGATGTAATGTCATCTGCTAAGCATATGCTGTGGATGCTCGACGAGTATGAAACCATTCATGGGGCAAAGTATCCCGGGTTTATTACCGGAAAGCCCGTAGGGATGGGCGGTTCCCTTGGAAGAACCGAGGCAACGGGATACGGTGTTATATATGTTTTGCGCGAAGCACTGAAAAAACTCGGAATTGACATAACAAAGACCACAGCAAGTTTCCAGGGCTTCGGAAATGTGGCAAGATACGCTGTTCAGCTTTACCAGCAGCTTGGAGGAACTGTTATAGCAATATCCTGCTGGAATCAGAAAGACAAAACTGCTTACACCTTCCGTAAAAAGGACGGTGTTGACTATAACGCCCTGATTGATATTACCGATGCTTTCGGTTCAATAGACAAGGAAAAGGCGGCCGCTATGGGGTATGAAGTACTTCCCGGCGATGCATGGATAGAGCAGGAAGTAGATATACTTGTACCCGCAGCATTGGAGAATCAGATAACAATTGAGAATGTAAACAATATAAGTAAGAAGGTAAAAGTAATAATTGAGGCAGCAAATGGCCCGACAACGCCTGATGCCGACGAGGTCATTCAGAACAGGGGAATTTTCCTCATACCCGATTTTCTTGCCAATGCAGGCGGCGTAACATGCAGCTATTTTGAACAGGTTCAGTGTAATATGAATTATTACTGGGAAAAGGAAGAAGTGCTGTCGAAACTTGATACAAAGATGACTTCTGCATTTAGTTCGGTTTATGAACTTTCGGTAGCTGAAAAATTGAATATGCGGGATGCAGCATACGTCATTGCAATTAACCGTGTTGCCCAGGCAGTGAAAAGCCGCGGATGGGTATAGGGACAGGGGGACAGGTTCCCTGTCCCTTTTTAGTTCATTACTGTATGTCTATTTTCCTGCCCCTGTTTTTGGCAGGCTCTGCTTTCGGCAGAGTTATTGACAGAATACCGTCTTTGTATGAAGCATTGGCTGCTTCGGACTTAACCTCAACAGGCAGCGGAATGGTCCTTGAAAAGCTGCCGTAGTATCTTTCAGAGTGATATGCATTTTCATCCTTAAAATCGCTTTCCCTTTTTGTCTGTCCTGACAGGCGAATTGAATTCTCATTCACGTAAATATTCAGATCTTCCTTAGAAACGCCTGGTATTTCCGCTTTTACCACTATTTTATCGTCGGTTTCATACACATCAACTCTTGGAGAAATGCTTCTTCCTGAAAAACCATACGGCAGGTTTTCCATGAATTTGAACATATCACGGTCGATTTCCCTGAAAGGATTCCACTGTATGAGACTCATGATAGTATCCTCCTTCTCCTTGTTAAATTAATTGCGGTGTGCTGTATGTAAGGGAGGTTCGGGCAAGCCGGTTATGGCCCGCACCCGTTCAGTATTTTTCCCTTCCGGCATTCAAAATATACCTTAAAAGAACCATTTTTTCGGAAAACTCTTTACAATAAGAAAATTTATACAATAATTTTCGGGCTTTTTGGATTTCTGTACAAAAAAATGAATGCAAATATATAAAATTAGTTTTGACAATTATTAAGTCTGTGTTACAATATAACAGGTTAAATTTTTATGTATCATACAAGAATCAATTCTTTGCCCAAGGAGGATGTTTTCTTATGGAGAGAAATTCGTCGTCAATCGGATACCTGCCTGATGAGTGCCCGCCAATATGGAAACTACTGCTTTATGCAATCCAGCAGGTTATAGTCATGTTTCCGGCAACAGTGGCTGTTGCGCTGATTACAGGATTCCACATTTCCACAACAATTTTTGCAAGCGGTCTTGCCACCCTGTGTTTCATTTTTGTTACGAAGGGACAGATTCCGCTTTATTACGGTTCAAGTTTCTCGTACATTGCTGCAATTCAAGGTTTAATGCTTTCGGATTCTCTTGCTTCGTATTCACTGAATGAAAAGATCGCAGTGGCGCAGTTCGGAATTGTTATGTCGGGTTTGGTTTCAATCATAGCAGGATTGATTGTTAACCGGTTTGGAAAAGATTCAATTGAAAAAGTTCTTCCAGCTTCTATTACAGGCCCGATTGCAATGGTAATCGGGCTTACTCTTGCCGGTACGGCATTAAGTGATGCCAATTCGATAGTAATTGACAGTGCTGGTAATGTTCTGGTATCTGCAGAGCTTGTTCCAATGGCTGAAAACATGGCATGGATTATATCCCTTGTAACCCTGATTTCAACAATACTGTTCTCGGTTTATCTGAAGGGGTTCCTTGGGCAACTGCCGTTGATCCTCGGCCCGATAGTCGGATGTATTGTAACTTATATCATTAAACTTGCAACAGGCATTAATCTCTTCAAGGTTCTGCCGGAAACTGCAGGCAGCGGGCTGTTCGCGCTTCCGGTATTTACCCTGCCGAAGCCGACCCTGATGGCGATTGCAGCCATTATGCCGATAGCAATTGCAACAATACCCGAATCCACGGCCCATGTATATCAGTTGGACATATATGTAAATGATCTTGCCAGGAAGAAAGGGTCAGGAAAGAAGTACAATATTGCTGAAAAACTCGGTCTGAACCTGGTAGGTGACGGAATAGGAGATATAGTAGCCGGATTTATCGGCGGTCCCGCCGGAACAAACTATGGAGAAAACATCAGTGCGATGGCCATCACAAAGGTATTCTCGGTACCGGTACTGATAGCTGCTTCAATTATAGCAATGATTATATCCTGCTTTACACCGCTGGTTAATATCATTTATTCAATTCCGGCTGCGGTTATCGGCGGTCTGGAAATATACCTGTTTGGTGCGATTGCTGCACAGGGAATAGCCATAATGGTGGAGAAAAAGGTTGACCTGTTCAGTTCAAAAAACATAGCAATAATTGCTACAATCATGATAATCGGCCTTGGCGGACAATATGCCTTCGGAGGAAACATACCCTTCTTCGGTATTAATGTTCCCTGCGTTGCAGGAGCCGCATTATTTGGAATTATACTGAACCTTATTCTGAGCATAGGGAACAAAAAGAAGGATTAACAATAAAAAGGAGGTGATTCTGATTCGGAATCACCTCCTTCGTTCTTTACAAAAAACACTTCTTCAAATATTCCGGAGTTTATAAATAATTTTGTAACCGTGAGCCTCAATTTCCTTTTCAATCTCCGAAGTATCCTCACTGTTTGTACCTATCACAACGTCACTTTTGCCGCTGGCGCCTCCGCGGTATACGGCCAGGTTCCTGATATTCGCGCCGTGTCTTGCAAAAATGCCGGCCAGGTGGGACATGATACCGGGTTCGTCATCAGCCTGGATGGTAAGGCGGGTCCCCTTTTCACGGAAGCCCAAAAGCTCTATAAAGGCATCAAATATATCACTTTCGGTAATAATACCTACAAGTTTTTCGTTGTCTACAACAGGCAGGAAACTGACACCTCTATCACGCATCATGATTGCTGCTTCTTCCAGGAGTGCATTCGGCGAAATGGTGATAGGGTTCTTTGTCATAACCCTGCTTATTTTTGTTTTTGCAAGTATATAAGTGAGCTCATTTATACTTAAACTAGTTGCCGCTGACGGTGAAGCGCGGCTGATGTCAAGGTTTGATACAACGCCTACCAGTTTTCCGTCCTTTACAACCGGAAGCCTGCGGATATTATTTTTTGTCATAATTTCGTGGGCATCAGGTATGGTTTGATCGGGTGAAATCGTGAATGGATTGGTAGTCATCTTATTTTTAACAAACATAATCTAACCTCCCAGATATGCTTTTTTAATCTCTTCGCTTTGCATTAATTCGCTGCCGGTCCCTGAAAGGGTTATTCTACCCGTTTCCATAACATAAGCCCTGTGTGCTATCTGAAGCGCCATGCTTGCGTTTTGCTCAACAAGCAGTACAGTTGTACCTTTTTCGTTTATATCTTTTATTATATCAAAAATCTCCTGAACGAGTAAGGGTGCAAGACCCATTGACGGTTCATCAAGGCACAGGAGTTTCGGACGGCTCATAAGGGCTCTGCCCATGACAAGCATCTGCTGTTCGCCTCCGGAAAGCGTACCGGCCTGTTGCTTACGCCGCTCGGCAAGAATAGGGAACCTTTCAAATACCATATCCAGGTCCTTTGCGATTCCATCCCTGTCCTTCCTGAGATATGCTCCCAGTTCAAGGTTTTCAAGCACGGTCATCGAACTGAATACGCGGCGGCCTTCAGGAACCTGGGAAATGCCCAATTTAACCCTTTCCTGGGCGCTTAAGCTGGTAATATCCCTGCCATCAAAAAAAATAGTACCTTCAGAAGGCTTTTTCAACCCGGAAATGGTTCTGAGGGTGGTGGTTTTTCCGGCACCGTTGGCTCCTATGAGTGTTACGATTTCACCGTCATTTACGGTAAGGGAGATTCCCTTTATGGCATGAATAACACCAAAATGTACATGTAAATTGGTAATTTCAAGCATTTCCCATTTCCTCCCCCAAGTAAGCTTCAATAACGCGTTTGTTGGATTTTATTTCTGACGGAGTTCCCTCGGCAATAACCATACCGTAGTCCAATACATATATTCGCTCGCAAATCTTCATTACAAGAGACATATCATGCTCAATAAGCAAAATGGTCAGATCAAAATTTTCGCGCATCCACGCGATCATTTCGGTTAACTGGGCGGTTTCTGCAGGATTCATTCCTGCTGCAGGCTCGTCAAGCAGAAGTATGCACGGGTCGGTTGCCAGGGCCCGCACTATCTCCAGGTGGCGTTGTTCGCCATAGGGCAGATTCTTTGCCAGTTCATCCTTCTTATGAGCAAGTTTTAATATTTCAAGCAGCTGCATGCTTTTTTCAAGTACTTCCTTCTCTTCGCTGAAGTAGGATTTCGTACGCAAAAATGTTGAGAAAAGGCCGTATTTGACATTTTTGTTCATGGCAATACGGACATTGTCCAATACGGTCAGATCCCTGAAGAGACGTATGTTCTGGAATGTTCTTGCTATGCCTTTTTTACATATTATATGCGGCTTCAACCCCTCAAGCCGCTCTTCCTTATCATCACGGAAAAGCGTGACCGTGCCTGAAGTAGGGGGATATATTCCTGTCAACAGGTTGAAAACAGTTGTTTTCCCGGCTCCGTTCGGGCCGATTAACCCCACAAGCTCGCCTTTTTCCAGTTCCATGCTGACATTTGTCACTGCCATAAGGCCGCCGAAAGATTTTGTCAGCTTATTTACAGTAAGGATGGGCATTATGCAGCACCCCCATTCTTTTGCCCGAGCCGGCCGGTCCATTTCTTCAAAAAGGAAAGGGACAGTTCCCTTGAACCCATGATTCCCTGCGGTCTGAAAAGCATGATTAAAACAAGCAGTGCCCCGTAGATTACCATTTTAAGCTCGGGATATGCCTGCAGGAACATTGAGATAAGTTCCAGGACCACGGCTGCTATAACCGAACCTGAAATGCTTCCCATACCGCCCAGAACAACAATCACAAGTATATCAATGGATTTTTGGAAACCAAACAAATCGGGATCAATATAAAAGAAATAGGATGAATACATCGCACCGGCAATGCCTGCAAAAAATGCCCCGGTAACAAATGCCATTACCTTGTATTTTGTAGAACCGATTCCCATTGATTCTGCGGCGATTTCATCCTCGCGTATTGATATGCAGGACCTTCCATGGGAGGAATTAATAAAATTGCTGACAAGAATAACAGTGCCGACGGTAAGAACAAAAAGCCAAGGCCAACTGACAAACTGCGGAATTCCGCTTAATCCTGCCGCACCGTTTGTCCATTTATCCAAAACATTTCTGAACAGAATTTTTATTATTTCCGCCATTCCAAGGGTGGCAATTGCAAGGTAATCTCCTTTCAGCCTGAGTGTCGGGAGCCCGACCAGGATTCCCACTATTGCTGCACAAACGGCACCTGCGAGAAGTCCGCAGACAAAACCCCACACCGAGTAATACCTTAGTGTGATAATAGCGCATACATATGCACCAATTGACATAAAGCCGGCATGTCCCAGTGAAAACTGCCCTGTGAATCCTGTGATTAAGTTAAGGCTTACGGCAAGTATAATATTAATCCCTATCTTTACAAGGGTTGAGAAAAGGTAGTCGTTAACAACATTAAAAGAAATCAGGAGCTGAAAAACAACAAAGAACAGCACCAATGAAAGCAATTTACCGGCAGTTGATATCCATTTTCTGTTTCCTGAAGAAGCCTGAATATTCTTTCCCATAAGCTACACCTTCTCTCTTGTCTCTTTGCCCAGTAAACCTGAAGGCTTTACGATTAGAATTACGATTAATATGGCAAAAACCACCGCATCCCTGAACATTGAGTTTACGTACCCTGACACCATGACTTCAACAAGGCCGATAAAATAGCCTCCAATCATTGCACCGGGGATTATTCCTATACCGCCGAATACTGCGGCAACAAATGCTCTAAGCCCCGGCATCATTCCCATCAGGGGATTTATTGAATTGTAGTAAATCCCGACCAATATACCTGCGGCACCGGCAAGGGCCGAACCTAAAAGAAAAGTAAATGAAATCGTATTGTCTACGCTGATTCCCATAAGCTGTGCGGCATCCCTGTCAAGAGAGACTGCACGCATTGCTTTTCCTATGCGGGTTTTCTTTACAATTAACTGCAACAGTATCATTAATACAACAGTGATAATAATTATGAGAATCTGCTGTGCTGAAAAAGTTAAGCCGCCAACCTGGTAACTCTTTGCCATAAATCCTGTCAAACGAGGGTATGAGCGGGGATTGGGACTTGCAATGTACATTGTTCCGTACTCAATAAACAGTGAAACACCAATTGCGGTTATCAGCACTGCAATTCTTGTGGCGTTCCTCAATGGTTTATAGGCTATTTTTTCTATCGCAACACCCAGTATGGCACAAACAAGCATTGAGATCAGCAGGGAAGGAAAGAACCCCAGCCTGAGATTCGTCATACAGAAATAGCCCACATAAGCGCCTATCATGTACACATCTCCATGGGCGAAGTTAATCAGTTTGATTATGCCGTAGACCATTGTATAACCGAGGGCCATAAGGGCATAGATACTGCCTAATGAAATACCGTTGATTACCTGCTGTAAAAACTGTTCCAAAGTTATCCCTCTTTCATGAAAACTTGTAGTTTTTATAAAAGATTATAATCCGTCAATAAAAACAGCTTATCGCAGCTTAAGATTATAAAAATACAGCGCTGCGATACTTCTATCTTAACACAACCGCAAAAATAACGGAAGCAAATATTATGTATAATTATACGTAAAACATGAGGGCATTTAAATGCCCTCATGCTTCAAAAATTAAGGATTTACTTTTATACTTGAATGCTGAACCCCGTCCTTTAACTCAATAACAAATATGGATTTAACGGGGTTATGGTTTTCATCAACGCTTAATGTACCTGTAATTCCAACGAAATTCTCGGTTGCCTCAAGAGCATTCTTAATATCCTCACCGTTAAGGCTTTCAGCACGTTCAATTGCGTCCGCAACAAATTTTGCAAGGTCATAACCCAGTGCGTTGAAAGCGTCCGGCTTCTTTCCGTATTTTGCCTCAAAATCGGCAATAAACTTCAGAACAGCCGGATCATCATTAATTGATGTATAATGGTTTGTAAAATATACATTATTAAGTGCATCGTTTCCTGCAAGTTTGGCCAGATCGGGGGAGTCGAAACCGTCGGCTCCGAGTATCGGCTTGTCAATCCCCAGGGTGCGGGCCTGCCTTATAATAAGGCCTGCTTCATTATAATAGCCCGGTATATAAATTGCATCGAAATCCATGGACTTAATCTTCGTTAATATGGCATTAAAGTCGGTATCACCGGCTACATAGGCTTCTTCAGCTACAACTGTACCGCCGAGGGAAGTAAAGGTTTCCTTGAAGTTGCTTGCAAGCCCCTTACCGTAATCGCTGGAGCTGTCCATAATAATGACAGCCTTTGTTGCTGAAAGGTTTTCAAAAGCGAAGTTGGCCATTACACGACCCTGGAATGAATCATTGAAGCAGATACGGAATACATACGGATGGACCGAACCATCGGTTGCAAAAGTCAGGTTATCACCGGTGGCGGAACCTGTTGCAATGGGTATTTTGTTTCTATTGGCAACAGGGATCTGGGAGGTGAAGGCACCTGTGGTGGCAGGACCCAAAATAGCAACTACTTTATCCTGTGAAACCAGTTTGTTGGCAAGAGTTGCTGCCTCAGACGGCTTAGACTCGTTATCGTATTTTATCGGCTTTATCTTTTTGCCCTTAATTCCACCTGCAGCATTAATCTCTTCAATTGCCATTTCGATTCCTTCAACCGAACCCTGCCCGTATGTAGCATTATCGCCGGACAGTTCGTAGTTGATGCCTATCCTGATTTCATCAGGATCGGAACCTGAACCAGGTGAGCATGCCGTCAGCATGGATGCGGTTAAAACACAGATGAGTAAACATGCCAGTATTTTTTTCATATTGATCCCTCCTAAAATTACCTCTGTACGTGAAATATAATTTAAGTTATTTTATTATTTTTATACAATCATGTCAAGTTCTCAGGAAAAGTAAGTTTGCGACTTTTTCGAAGTTGGAAGCCGTTTTACATAATCCTGAAATTAGTGGGTTATTATGTTACCTAAAGTGTAACTAATCTGAAGCGAGGAAGGATTTCCGTAATATTTCAGGTAGTTATTATGTTACCTAAAGGGTAACTAATCTGGGTTTTACGGTAAACCGGTGCACGGGAGGGCAGTCTAACCATAAATGCGTTGGAGGCAGATGCTTCAGGCTGTCCGTAATATATCCGGATGCCGTAGTACTGCAAATACGGCTTAAATCTATGCTGCAAATAAAAACAGCCCTGGACTATCATATTGATCCCAGGGCTGCAGATTTTTCAATGCCGGTCAGGACAGTCCGCCCGCCCGTGTATCTTAAGGTGCAGACCGATATGTCTGCCCGGAATTAATTTAAAAGATTGAAATTGTCAGGAACAAGGTTGACAGTAATGAAGCAACCAGTGAAACAACGGTTATCTGGGTATTAATTGAAGGTCCCGCTGTGTCCTTGAACGGGTCTCCCACAGTATCCCCGACAACTGCAGATTTATGGGCGTCAGAACCCTTTCCGCCTTCATTGCCAGCTTCAACGTATTTCTTTGCATTGTCCCAGAGGCCGCCCGAGTTGGACATGAATAATGCGAAAATAAGACCGCTTACAATATTTCCGCCAAGGAAACCGCCGATTGCCTGGACTCCGCCGATAACTCCGACTGCGACGGTTGACAGTATGGCCATCAGACCTGCGGGAATAAGCTCTTTTATGGCACCTGTAGTGGCAATTTCAATACATTTTTCATACTCAGGCTTCGCACCGGGTTTTCCTTCCTTCAAACCGACAATTTCCCTGAACTGCCTGTGTATTTCTTCAACCATTCTCTGGGCGTTTCTGTCAACGCCAAGCATGAGCATTGCCGAGAAAATAAGGGGAATTGCTGCACCAACAATTAAACCGAAGAATACAAGAGGATTAACTATATCGAAGCCTTCAAGGCCTGCTTTTCCAAGCTCTGCAGCTGTGGTATTTACTTCACTCATAAATGCACCCAGTAACGCAATTACCGTAAGACCTGCGGCAGCTATTGAAAAACCCTTTGTAATAGCTTTAACGGTATTACCTGCACTGTCAAGTTCGTCTGTTATTGCAAGAACGTCATCTCCGAGTTCGCCCATTTCTGCAAGACCTCTGGCGTTATCAACAATAGGGCCGTAAGCATCGTTTGAAATGATCATTCCCACTATTGAAAGCATTCCTACAGCAGACATTGAAATTCCGAACATTGCATAACCTGCACCCAACGGTTCGGAAATCTTGTATGCCAGCAATGATGCAACGGCAATACCGATCATTGCCGGGAAGACACTCAACATACCGTAGGATATACCCGACAGGATTGTAAATGCCGGACCTGATTTTGAAGCCCGTGCAACATAACGTACCGGGTTCCTGGTGTCGTTGGTGAAATAGTCGGTGGCAATACCGATAATAACACCGACAAGCAGACCGACAGCACATGCACCCCAGATTCTCCATTCAAATCCGAATACAAATGTTGCAATTGTTGTAAGTACTATATAAACAAAGGTTGTAATATAAGTACTGTTATTTAATGCCTTCGTAGGATCACCGCTTTTGCCCATCCTGGCCATTGCAACACCGATAATTGATGCAAGAAGCCCTAACGCAGCAAAACAGAAGACCATGCTTACGTTTTTCCCGCCAAGGGCAGCTGCCATAACAAGAGCTGCAGCCATGGAAGCAACGTGTGAGTCGAACAAATCAGCACCCATTCCTGCTACGTCGCCAACATTGTCTCCGACGTTATCAGCAATTACCGCAGGGTTTCTCGGGTCATCTTCGGGAATTCCGAGTTCAACCTTACCAACAAGATCAGCACTTATATCAGCGGTTTTTGTGAATATTCCGCCGCCGGCTTTGGCAAACAGTGCCAGTGAGCTTGCACCAAAGCTGAAGCCTAATACTGCTGTGGCATCACCGGCTAAAAGCAGTACGAGGGAAACACCCAAAAGGCTGGAACCTACTACAGCCATACCCATGACTGCGCCTCCGCGGAAGCCGGTTAAAAATGCAGGTTTTATACCTTTCTTCGCAGCTTCTGCAGACTTGACGTTGGCTATCGTAGCAACCTCAATACCGATTTTTCCTGCAATGGCTGAAAATACGGTACCTGCAATATACGAGACAGCCATAGTGATGTTATCCAGGACGCTGCCCTGCCAGATCGGGCGCGGAAGGAACAAAAGAATAAGAATGGCAACAATGCCTGCGAAACGTGAAAGAACTTTATATTCTTTCCTCAGGAAGGTTGCAGCCCCTTGGCGGATATATTCGCCAACTTCAGCAATCTCTTTGTTTGAAGACGGCTGTTTCCTGACCCACTGGTACAACCATGCTGCAAACACAAAGGCTGCGACTGCGATAGCAATTGACAAGACCTCAAAAGCGGTTTGGCTCATAAAAACACCTCTTTATAACAAATATTACAAAGATAACCGAACGTAATCAATAATATCATTTTACCATTAACTATTCAATAAGAAAGCGCTTACTTTTAATATAGAAACGGTTTACACATTCCGCCGAAAATCACCTGAATTCTATAAGTATAAGGAGTTTTTTACCTGTAAAAGAAAAAATTCAAAATAAATCCTCGAAATCGTGAAATTAAATGAGTTTATTTTTTCAAATGATGTACAATAAGAACTTTACAATTATTGATTCAAAAGATTGATATGCCAAAAAATGCATGATATAATGCAAGAAAAAAGGGGTTGAAATGTATGGAATCAAAAACACTTAATTACAAAATTTTCGGTGGTAATTTTCCGGCAGTGTCTATCCGCCTTGACCCCGGCGAGAGTATATACACTCAGGCGGGGGGAATGACATGGATGGATACAGGCATTACCATGGACACGAACATGCGCGGCGGGCTTATGAAAGGTCTTGGCCGTATGTTTACGGGTGAGTCGCTGTTCATGGCAACGTACACCTCAACTGCACCGAACCAGGAAATTGTTATAGCAAGTACTTTTCCCGGCTGCATTCTGGATATAGATGTCGGACGCGGTCCGATTATAGCCCAGAAAAATGCTTTTTTGTGTGCACAGACTACTGTAGAACTTGGTACATATGTAGCAAAAGGGCTTAAAGCAGGACTTTTCGGCGGAGAAGGCTTTATTCTGCAGCGCTTGTCGGGTACAGGCATTGCGTTTATTGAAATTGACGGAAGCCTCGTGGAAAGAACACTTGCCCCGGGCGAGACAATCAAGGTTGATACGGGTAATGTGGCCGCCTTTGAAGAGTCGGTACAGTACCAGGCTGAAATGGTTAAAGGGTTCAAGAATATTCTGTTCGGCGGTGAAGGCCTGTTCCTGACTACATTAACAGGTCCCGGCAGGGTATGGCTGCAGACAATGAGCATGCCTGAGTTTGCAAAGAGCATAATTCCTTATCTGCCCACAGCACGATGAACATTATGAATACATTGAAGAAAACCGGAGACCTTATTGGTTTCCGGTTTTTTAGTGCCGCAGAAAGTTTCCTTACATTTGCACGATGTCTTCAAACACTTTGATGTAAAGATATCCTGCGAATGCTCAGAAGCAGTCCTTCAAAACTCATCCTTGATTAATTTTTCCACGGTATTGACATCGTTTTCGGCAGTTAATGGCGATACGGCAGGCCCGTCTATTATATCTCCCGTATATGTGAACCTTGAACCATGGCACGGGCAGTCCCATGATCTTTCGGCAGAATTCCAGTTAAGTTCACAGCCCATATGGGTACATGTAGTGTTGACGAGGAAAAGCCTGCCTTGTTCATCCCGGTATGCCCCGGTTCTTTCCCCGTCATTTTCAAAGACTTTCCCTTCACCGGGCTCAACCTTTACATCCTCGGGCAGCGGTGCCGTTTTTCCTGATATCAGGTGCTTTGCAACATCCGCATTCTCAACTATGAAGTTTTTTGCAGAGCCTAATATATTCATGCGTGATGGATTGTAAACATCCTGCCACGGACTTGTACCTTCAATAATAAGATCCCTTATTATATTGGCTGCAGCCATGCTGTTAGTCATGCCCCATTTCTGAAATCCTGTGGCTAAAAGAATATTCGGCGTATTCTGTTTATAAAAGCCTATATAGGGTATACCGTCCAGGGTCATGCAGTCCTGGGTTGACCAGCGGTACGATATTTCTTCAACAGTAAACAGTTTATCGGCGAAATCAACCAGGTTCCTGTAGTGTTCTGCCATATCGGTGCCCTGGCCGGTTTTGTGGTTTTCGCCTACAACAAGTATCAACTGCCCGTTTTCGGTATCAAGGACTCTTAATGATCTTGAAGGATTTTCGGCATTTATATACATGCCGCCCGGGTATTTTTCCTTCGCGGCAACTGCGAGTATATACGCCCTCTCGGTATAGAGCCTGGAAAAATACATGCCCTGCTTATTATAAAACGGGTAATGGGATGCAATTACGACTTTATCCGCAGTAACCTTTTTTCCGTTCCCGGCTGTTACGGTTATTTTTTCACCGTATTCCAGGTCCACAGCCCTGCTGTTTTCATATATCTTAACACCGGCCGTGCTTATGATTTCGGCCAGCCTGAGCAGGAATTTCCGCGGATGGAACTGGGCCTGGCCGTCAAACATTATGCCTGCCTTGATTGACAAAGGAAAGGGTATTCTGTCTGTAAATGACGCCTTTATTCCAAGCTCGGATGCTGTTTTAATTTCATCTTCAATTTTTTCGATCTTGTTTTCGTCTTCGGTGTAAATGTATGAAGACTGGGGCGAGTAGTCGCAATCGATATGATGCCTGTCAATTATTTCTTTTATTTGCTTTATGGCCTTTTCATTTGCATCGGCATACTGTTTTGCAAGTTCGGTTCCCAGCTGTCTTTTCATCTTGTCGTATATTAGTCCGTGCTGGGATGTTATTTTTGCCGTGGTGTGGCCTGTTGTTCCGCACAGAATTCTTCCTGCATCAAGAACCGCGATGCTGACATTCTCCCTGTGCAGGAGATAGGCGCAAAGCAATCCAGCCATTCCTGCCCCGATTATAGCTATATCAACCGATATGTCTTCCCCGAGGGAAGGATACTCGGTCGGGGCGGTTGATGCAAGCCAGTATGACTGAGGCAGCCTGTTGAAGTTCTTTAAATCTTCCCTGTTCATTATCAACCCTCCGGATTCATGAGGTTATAGTAGAACCTGGACATATCTTTCCAATATGATCTTCATTATTTTCTGCCGAATCAGAGCAAATTATCCGGAAATGTTCGGCCTGAATACAAAAGAGTGGACAATGCAGGAAACGAAACATAAAAATGCAGTACAGAGCAGAAAAAGACTTGAAAACAAAACCGGAACAGAAAATTAAATCGTCCTGTTCCGGCTCATTTAACGGAAGGTATCTTCAAAATCAGGATTATTCAGAGAAACTGTCAAAGTAGTTCTGAATATAAACAATGGGCGTTCCCTTGTCACCGCTTCCCGAAGTTAGGTCGCATAATGATCCGATCAGGTCTGTAAGCCTTCTGGGTGTTGTTCCCTGTGAAGCCATGTCGTCTGCGGGTTTGGATTGCTTTTTCCTTATATACTCGGATATCGCTTTTTCAAGCTCCTCACCCTTCAAATTTGCAAAATCATTGTCTGCCAGGTATTTTATCTTAACTTCATGGGGGGTTCCTTCAAGTCCTTTTGTGTAACCCGGCGATACAACGGGGTCGGCCAGTTCCCAAATCTTGCCTACCGGATCCTTGAAAGCACCGTCTCCGTAAACCAATACTTCAACTGTTTTTCCGGTTTTCTCCTTAATATCTTTCTGGATACCGTCCACAAGCTCCTGGCAGTTTCTTGGAAAGAGTTTTACGCTTGTTTCTGTTGCCTTGTTTGATCCCAAAAGGCCGTATTGCTCATTATATCCGCTGCCGTTTACAGGGGACGTGAGGATTTCGTCGAGGCTGTAAACCTTTTGAGCGCCGCTTTCCCTGAGTATTCTTTTTGTTCTTTTTCTTGTATGAATGTCGCAAGCCAGCACACTTTTCGTATATTCCAGGATTGTTCCGGCGTTGTTTGAGAATATTACTTCGCATGGGGTACCCGATTCTTCAGCAATTGACTTGTAGTATTCAATGTAGTCAACACCGGTAAAGGTGTGTTTATGGTAACCGAAGCATTCCCTGAACTGTTTTTCGGTCAGCACATTGGTATAGGGATTTATGCCTTTTTCATCGAGGAGGTCTGCATCAACGAGGTGATTGCCCACTTCATCGGACGGGTAGTTTAACATAAGTACGATCTTCCGGGCTCCCTTCGCAATTCCCCTGAGGCACACAGCAAAACGGTTTCTGCTTAAAATAGGGAAAATAACGCCTATTGTATCATTGCCGAACTTATCACTTATGTCCTGCGAAATTGCATCAATATCTGCATAATTCCCCTGTGCACGGGCAACGACCGATTCGGTTATGCCGATAATATCCCTGTCCTGTATTTTAAAGCCTTCGGCCTTTGAAGCCTTAAGTACCGTTTCAGTAACAATTTCCCGGATGTTGTCACCTTCCTTGATGATTGGTGCCCTTAAACCTCTTGCTATGACTCCGACAACTCTTTCCATAGTTTTTTCTCCTTATAAACATATTTATTATGTATATATTTGCCCCTTCTAATGCTGCTTTTATCTCCTATTGTATTATACAGGAAAAAGTGATATAAGTAAAATAAATACATTGAATATTTGATATAAGGTGAGATTATGACATCCAAACTTGATGCATACCGTGTCTTTAACGAAGTATCCAGGCAAAGGAGTTTTTCCAGGGCAGCAAAGGCGCTGTACATGACTCAGCCCGCAGTTAGCCAGGCAATAATGAATCTGGAACAGGAACTGGGGACAAGGCTTTTTACAAGGACTTCCAAGGGAGTGGCATTAACAACGGACGGCCAGCTTCTTTATGAATATATAAGCTCTGCTGTTAACCTGATTGAAATGGGAGAGAAGAAGCTCTCGGAATCAAAAAACCTTAAGTTCGGAGAACTGAAAATAGGCGTCGGGGATACGATTTCTAAGTATTATTTATTGCCGTATCTCGGGAGGTTTCACAGTGAGTTTCCGAATGTAAAGCTGAATATTATCAACCGTACCACCCCGGAATTGTGCAGGATGCTGAAAAGCGGAGAACTTGATTTGGCTGTTTGCAATTTGCCTGTAAAGGATGCCGCGTTGGAGATACAGGAATGTATTGACATACATGATATTTTCGTCTGCGGTGAAAAATACAGGAACCTGTCCGAAGAACCAAGGAGTATCGAGGAAATCGTAGAGTTACCGCTGATACTTCTTGAAGGCAAATCAAATTCAAGGCAGTACGTGGAAAAGTATTTTATCACGAAGGGGATAAGGATCCAGCCTGAAATTGAACTGGGTTCCCATGACCTGCTCCTGGAATTTGCAAGGTTTAATTTCGGAATTTCATGTGTTATTGAAGAATTTTCACTTGACTACATTGACACCGGGGCGGTATATAAAATAAGCCTGACCGAGGAAATTCCAAAAAGGGCTGTCGGTTTTTGTTTCCTGAAAAGCGTACCTTTGTCTGCCGCTGCACGTAAATTTGTCAGTATAACTTTAACTGAACCGAAGAAAAAACATAATGCACAGGACTGGGGGAATAATTATAAATGAAGGATTTGAAAATCAAAATTTCAATATTTGCTTGAAAGGTAACCGCTTTTGTGCTATTATCGAAAGTGAAAAAATTAACAATATATATTATTGTATATTATTATTGTTTTGACATGGCAGTTTTAGTTAATATATACCTTAAGCCTATTTAAGGAATAAATTTTTGGGAGGAGATAATAGAATGAATTTGAAACACAAGAAATTGCAGGCATGGATTGAAGAAATTGCTAAAATGTGTCAGCCGGATAACATCTACCTGTGCGACGGTTCCGAGGAAGAGAAGGAAAGGCTGCTGAAAGAGCTGGTTGATTCCGGCATGGCAATTAAATTAAACCAGGAGAAGTTGCCCGGTTGTTATCTTTTCCGCAGTGATGCATCTGACGTAGCCCGTGTTGAGGATCGTACCTTCATTGCATCAAGAAAGCAGGAGGATGCGGGTCCTACGAACAACTGGATAGATCCTGTCGAGCTCAAGAAAACAATGACAGAACTCTATACCGGATGCATGAAGGGCAGGACAATGTATGTCATCCCGTTTTCAATGGGTCCTATCGGTTCTCCTATTTCAAAGATTGGTGTTGAAATTACGGACAGTGCATACGTTGTTCTGAACATGAGAATAATGACCAGGATGGGCAAGGAAGTCCTTGAAGTCTTAGGTGAGGACGGGGAATTTGTACCCTGCCTGCACTCAGTGGGTGCTCCTCTCAAGGAGGGAGAAAAAGATAGTTCCTGGCCCTGTGCTCCAATGGAGAAGAAGTATATCAGCCATTTCCCTGAGGAAAGAACTATCTGGTCCTATGGTTCAGGTTATGGCGGAAATGCTCTGCTGGGCAAGAAGTGCTTTGCACTGCGTATCGCTTCTGTCCTGGCAAGGGATGAAGGCTGGCTGGCTGAGCATATGTTAATACTTCGCATAACAAATCCAGAAGGTAAGAAAATATATGTTACCGGTGCTTTCCCAAGTGCCTGCGGTAAGACAAACCTTGCTATGCTGGTTCCGACAATTCCCGGATGGAAAGTTGAAACAATCGGTGACGACATTGCATGGATGAAGTTCGGAAAAGACGGACGTCTTTATGCAATAAATCCCGAAGCAGGTTTCTTTGGAGTTGCTCCCGGAACTTCAATGCAGTCCAATCCTAATGCAATGCAAACCATAAACAGAAACACGATATACACCAACGTTGCTTTGACCGATGACGGAGACGTATGGTGGGAAGGCATCGGCCGCGAAACCCCCGATCATTTGATTGACTGGAAAGGCCAGGACTGGACGCCGGAGTCAAAGACCCCTGCAGCACATCCGAATGCGCGTTTTACCGCTCCTGCAAGTCAGTGTCCGTCAATTGCTCCGGAGTGGGAGGATCCGAATGGTGTGCCCATTTCTGCAATTCTTGTAGGCGGACGCCGTCCGACAACAATACCTCTTGTTCATGAAAGTTTTGACTGGAATCATGGTATATTCATGGGTTCAATAATGGGCTCGGAGATTACCGCTGCAACAATTTCCAGCAACATCGGAAAGGTTCGCCGCGACCCGTTTGCAATGCTGCCCTTTATCGGATACCATGTTGGTGATTACCTGCAGCATTGGCTTGATATCGGAGCAAAAGCTGATCCTGACAAACTGCCGAAGATTTTCTATGTTAACTGGTTCCGCAAGGATAAGGATGGCAACTGGTTATGGCCAGGTTTCGGCGAAAACAGCCGCGTGCTGAAATGGATTTTTGAAAGGGTTACCGGCACAGGCAAGGCTGTTAAAACACCGATTGGATATATGCCGACACCTGATGCGATAGATACCGATGGCTTGGATGTCAGTGAAAAAGACATGCAGGAACTTCTGAAAGTTGAAAAGGAAGATTGGCTGAAAGAAGTTGAATCAATCAAGGAACATTATAAGAACTATGAACCGAAACTTCCGCAGGAGCTCAAGAATCAGCTGAAAGCCCTTGAAGAGCGTTTAAACAATTATTAATTCCGATTTCTGTAAAACCGGTTGCAATTATTGAATTGTAACCGGTTTTATTTTGCAGTTAAAAACTGAACATTAATGACTGAAATCCAGTCGTATTAAGCATTTCAGTATATTATATTCTGAATATCGGCGCCTGTTCTGCCTGTATACAAGGCATGTTCCTGTTAATTCAGGATAATCGGTTTTGCTTGCATTCTGAAAATAAAGGCTTTGGAGCGGATATGATACTGAATATTTACACTTCTTTATAGTCCACGATAGAATAGAGTTGTGCAATGTGGCTGTTTCTCAATACAATTCAGTTGTTTTGATTTTGATTTAGGAGGGAACTTAGTTGCAACCAAATAAATCCGTTATGGTTACAAATGGTGGTTCAAAATCAAAAGCAAAGCCCACCCTTTTTCAGAGAATAAAACACAGGCTTATAACCCGGGGTGAGTGGCAGCTGTATCTTTTGATTTTGCCGGTGGTGGTATACTTTATTATATTCCATTATGCTCCAATGTATGGGATACAGATTGCTTTCCGTAACTACAGTATAACGAAGCCCATTCTGGACGCAAAATGGGTAGGGCTGACTTATTTTGAGCGCTTTATAAAGTCGCCGATGTTTTCACAGTTATTTAAAAATACTCTTGTACTGAGTTTTTATGACTTGTTTGTCGGATTTCCGTTTCCGGTTATCTTTGCGGTGGTACTGAACCAGACACAGAGCAAGAGGCTTGTTAAATTTACGCAGACAGTTACCTTTGCACCATATTTTATATCAATGGTTGTCCTGGTAGGTATGCTGCATCTGTTTCTCTCACCCACATCGGGTATGGTAAACAAGTTACTGGAAACCATTGGACTGGAACCGGTCTACTTCATGGCTGAAGCAAAATGGTTCAGGCATGTATACGTGTTCTCGCATGTATGGCAGAGGACAGGGTACCAGGCTATAATCTATTTTGCTGCATTAACCTCTGTTGATCCGGGCCTGTATGAAGCCGCCACAATTGACGGAGCCACAAGGCTGGAAAAGATTTGGTATATTGATTTACCGTCAATAACACCGACACTTGTTACAATGCTGCTGTTGGCAGTCGGAAGGGTATTGAACGTAGACACCCAGCGGACACTGCTTATGCAGGCACCCACAAATCTTGTGACATCCGAAATATTTGGTACCTATGTTTATAAGGTTGGGTTGATAAATGCGCAGTTCAGTTATTCCACTGCGATAGATCTCTTCAAAACAGTTATAAACCTGACCCTGCTGATTATTGTAAACCAGATAAGCAAAAAACTTACAGAGGAAAGTCTGTGGTAGGAGGGGGTGAGCGAAGTGAGCAAAATGAGTGTTACAGGCAGGAAAATAAGAAGTTCAAGGGAAGACATGGTCTTTGAGATAGTAACAAAAATACTGCTTATTATTGCGTGTCTGATAGTGTTATATCCGCTTTACTTTATAATCATTGCTTCGATCAGCAACCCCGATTACGTTATTTCAGGGAAACTGTCGCTTTTCCCGGTAGACGTTACTTTTTCCGGGTACAGGAAGATTTTCAAGTTCAAAAATCTTATGAACGGATACAAGAACTCGTTTTTCTATGCGATTGTCGGTGGAGCTGTAAGTGCGGCTTTAACCCTGTTCGCTGCATATCCGCTGTCCAAGAACGATTTTTCAGGACGAAAGCCTTTTACTATATTCCTGCTTATAACAATGTTTTTCCAGGGCGGTATGATACCTTTATATATTGTTGTGAACAAACTTGGGCTTCGCAATACACCCTACGTTCTGCTGATAGTAAACGGAATTCAGGTGTGGAACCTGTTGGTAACGAGGTCATACTTCAAAACAAACCATATTGAGAGTTTGAGTGAGGCCGCCGAAATAGACGGATGTTCGCACTTTGGATATTTTTTCAAGATTCTTTTGCCAATCTCAAAACCAATAATAATAACGATGGTACTGTTCTATGCGGTATGGCAGTGGAATGATTTCTTCAGGGCGATGATTTATCTTGACAAGCCCGATTACCAGCCGTTGCAGATTGTTCTGAAGGAGCTGCTTGCAACCGCCCAGATTTCATCAGCGATATACGACCTGATGGAGAACCAGGAAGCACTTACAGAAATGCTGAGGGCTGCCGAACAGATGAAATATGGAGTTATTGTAATGGCAACGCTGCCGATGATGATTGTTTACCTTATAATGCAGGAATATTTCATTCAGGGTATTACAATGGGTTCTGTAAAGGGCTGACAGAGTATTATCCTGCCAGTATCGGCAGTCTTAACCTGTTCTGTTTCCCCGGTACCGGGGTTAAACAATAAATATTTCAAGGAGGTATTTTAATGCTGAAGAAAGGAACTGTTTTAAAGGTAATTGCTCTTGTGTTGAGCTGCATGTTTGTTCTTGCGCTGGCCGGTTGCGGACAGACAGGTACTCAGAACAAGCCGACTCCTGCACCGACAAATGCGCCTCAACAGGGTTCTGGAACCCAGGACGGCGACGGGCGTGAAATGGTTGGGAATATGTACAAAACAGGGCTTCCTATTGTCAAGGAACCTGTCAAGTACTACGCCATGGGCTTGCAGATGAACAATACAAGACCCAGTAATCTTGATGAATCAGAACTGTTTGTGAAGATTATGAACGAGACCAATGTTTTCATTGAGTGGGACCTGATTCCACAGGCATCCTGGACAGAAACAAAGAACCTGAAAGTTGCCAGTGGTGAATATCCTGATTTCTTCTACGGACCCAAGAGCCTGTCCCATGACGAAGTACAGAAGTATGGAGCGGACGGAGTCTTAATTGATATTGAGGCATTACTTGATGAGTATGCACCGAATATTAATAAAATTAGGGAAGCATATCCTCTGTACGATGGATTCATCAGAAGCATGGACGGAAAGATTTATCAGCTGGCAAGCTTTACTGATGAAGGTTTTGACAGCCATATTTCGTCAATAATCAACAAGGAATGGCTTGATAACCTTGGACTTCAGGTTCCGACCAATACCGATGAATTATATGCTGTTCTGAAGGCATTCAAGGAAAATGACCCGAACCGTAACGGGAAGCAGGACGAAATTCCGATGAGCTTCCTTTACCAGGAAGGTAACGACCTGAACAGGGAAGTTAAACGTGACTTCAGACCGATTTACTATGCATTCGGCGTTGTAGACACTCCGTTCTATATCTGGATCAACGAAAATGATGAAGTGGTATTCACTGCTACCACAGAAGAATGGAAACAGGCTACTGCGTATATGGCCAAACTTTACCAGGAAGGCCTGATCGACACAGAAGTGTTTACACAGGACAGAACCTTATTGACCAATAAGCTGAGAACCCAGAAGAATGTCGGTGTTTACTTCGACTACAGAAAAGACCTGTCCATGATTCTTGAAGAGGATCAGGAGAAGTTCACCTTCATTCCTGCACTGAAATCTCCTGACGGAAAACAGATATGGGGAAGCTCACAGTTCTTCTCTGAAGGCGGATTTGCCATAACATCAGCTGCAAAGAACCCTGAAGTATTAATCAGATTCATTGATCACTGCAACTCTGAAGAATACTCGGTACAGATGGCGTTCGGTATGTTCAAGGAAGCCGGATGGGATAAGAGCGAAGCGCTTGTTCCTTCAGAAACAGCACCCGGCAAGTACGAAGTTAACAGCGGAGCACGTCCTGAAGGTGTAGAACCAAGTGAATGGCCCATGTCAGCACCGATTGCTCAGGGTTGTACCTTACTTACAAAGGCCGCACTGGACAAATACGTTGCAGAGAAAGCTTCCAGCGTTGCAAAAACCGAGGCTTGTGAAGTTTACAGGCCATATCTGTCCAAGTGGCCGTACAACTATGCATTCAAGTTCAGTCCTGAAGAACTTGAAGAATTGTCACTGCTGCAGACAGACATCGTTCAGTACGTAATCCAGACTCACAGCAGATGGATGAGCGAAGGCGGCATTGAGAAAGAATGGGATGCTTATGTCGCTCACCTCAACAACCTGGGTCTGCAGAGATATATCGAACTGTACAGGACTGCATTCGAGAGAGTAGAGAAATAAACTGGCAGAGAACAAGAACTGATTTAAAAACAAGTCACCTCAGGATTTAAACTGAGGTGACCTTTTTTTATCAGGAAAAGATTTGGTTTTAAGTTTACCCTTATGAATGCTTTTTCTTGAACTGTCCGGGTGTGACCTTTTCCTTTTCCCTGAATTTCCTGATGAAACTCGGTACGCTGTAATACCCGACTTCGTATGCAATTTCATTCACACCCATATCCGTATTCAATAAAAGTTCCTTTGCTTTTTCCATCCTTAACCTGGTGACATATTCCGAAATTGTGTATTCGGTGTTCTTTTTAAAGTACTGGCTAAGGTATGGTGTGGACATCTGAAGAGAATCCGCAAGGCTTTGAAGGCTGAAGTCGGGATCCTGGAAGTTTTCGCGTATATATTTGATTATCTGCTGCAGCAGCTTTAGTTCGTAGGATTCCTTGTCCACGCTTAAATAGTTTGTAACATCTTCGGATATTTCTTTCATGATTTCTATGATATCTTCAAAAGTATTGATGTTGGAACTGTATATTCTTTCTATATACGGTTTGTTAAGCAGCGGGGAATGCCTGAACTTTCTTAAAAGTTCCTTCGATATTGTATTAACAGTGTCGTAGCAAATGTTTTTTATCCAGAACAGGCTTAAGTTTTCGTTTTTCATGTGTTCAACCAGCCTGTTTATGTTGTCCCGGATACCTATAATATCACTGCTTCGTACCGATTCTTCAAGTTTTTCCAGGAGTGCAAAGGGATAGTCGACACGGTGATCGCTTTTCTGCATGATTTCATTGAAGGATATAATTCCCGACTTTGAAAGAATACTGTTATACTCCAGCACTCTCAGGGCTTCTTCATAGGATGAGCTTATATTGAATATACTGTCGTAGAAATTACCTATTCCTATCCTTATATCGCTATTATATTCTTCATTAAGGCGTTTCTGTATTTCACGGGCCATTTGCTGTGAATGGCTTTCATCATTGGTTGAACTGCCGTATATAATAACAATGCTGTTGAAACGCATGTTACGGTGCAGTATTACCTGGGAGTTTGCTGAAGGAATAACCGAGGACAATATGCCCGACACCTGTGAATCGGTAATATCATTGATATTGCTGCTCATTATTATGATGACGCAGTAATAGTCCATATTGAACTCAAGATCGGCACTCCGGCAGGTTTCTATAATATTGTCAATTTCCTTTGCCTGTCCTGCGAGGAAACAGTCAATCAGGTAATTCTTTATTACATTTTTGTTAGAAGCCGCAAACTCTTTAAGGTGGGTGTTTTCCCTGTTATACTGAAGAAGGGCATATTCAAGCAGTTCCAGTTCATTCAGCTTGTCACCCGCTGTATTGCGCGGGGTCTGGAAATTCTCTTCAATAAGCTTGTTCAGTTTCTTAATCGGGCTGTAGTTTATCCGCATTAATATGGCAATCAGAAAACCGCCGATTACAAATATAGCGGCCATGCTGATAAGGTAAATAACCCGTATCTGGTTGATCCTTGACGACAGGAGATCATTGGGCATCAGCTGAGCAAACAGGTATGGGGCGGCAGATTCCTGGAAATATGCAGAATACTTGCCGTGTCCTGTTTTGATTTCTTTGATTTCCACAATTGCCGGAATCTCTTTTACTTTTTCACCAAACACCTGCTGCAGCTCGGAATCCGGGGTCTCGGAAAAGCTGAAAAGTATTTCCCTTGTTTCAGGGTCGACAATAAAAATATGGTTGTTTTCGCTCAGTGCGGGGGCAAGAACATTCCGCAGAGCGTCTTCGGAAATCATGTACATGATAATTCCGTATTTATTCGTGTTGTTTATAGGGATTTTATTCAGAAACATCAGATGGTTCTGCCTGTTTGCAAGAAATATCGAGTCTTTCGGGAAAAAATACATATCCGATTGCTTGTTCGATTCCTTGAATGCAATAAGATCGAAGTCGGTCAGTTCCCTGTCAAGAATAAAATCATTGAAGACCTCAAGGGAGCACAGGAAATTAAACGAGGATATGAAATCGTCGTTATAGTTATAGATAAAGATATCGTCAACGAAAGAATTTGTGTTGTACTTCAGAAGTTCATTCTTTACCTTTATTGCATCATAGGGCCTTTTATTGACATTGACGGTTCTTAAAATATCATTCAGCTCAATCTGCAAAGATATTCTTGTCAGTTGGGTGACCTGGGTATCGAAATTGTCAACACTTTTGATAAAAGGCGTCCTTAAATTGGTTTCCACTTCCTCCTTCAATACATTTACAAAATGAAACAGCACTATGAATGACATGATGAACATTGGAAGCATTAAGATAATGATATATGACAATATGAAGTTTTTAAAAACTTTTGCTCCGGTTCGTTTTTTCGGCATTAATCTTCCTCCAGGCAAGTATATGCATTGTTTTTACAAACGGTTTTAGGCAGACCGCCGCCACGATTTTCAAGGTGGCGGGCAGTATCCGGCAGTTGGTTGAAATTCCTGTTGTCTCCTTAAAAAGTGTTTTGATTACACAAACAACTTTTCAGTCGTACAATTAAACTGCCGGTTATCCATAGGATAACAAGCAAATTGAATTCAACAGGAAATGTTATGTTAATGCTTTTAAGGTATAATAATAGTTTAACGATTTTCCTTAATTATTTCAACAATAAATGGGGTTCCGCATTCCGATGCAAATATTTTCCGCCATTGCACGATATCTCAAAAAACTTGAAGACAAAGATATCGTGTAAATTCTCGGAAACAGCCGCTTCATTTGCACGCATTGTACGTTTTTCCCGGTGAGCCTTGATGCCTGAAACACTGTTTAATTTTTAATAAATGTGGTAAAATCAAGGCAGTAATTAATGGCGGGGTGACAGCATGCAAACAGATCAAGTATTAACTGCTTTTTTATTAACATTAATCGCAGGTTTGTCCACCGGTATCGGCAGCCTCATTGCTTTTTTCGCAAAAAGAACAAACACGCGCTTTCTGTCGGTTGCCATGGGGTTTTCAGCCGGTGTAATGATTTATGTGTCAATGGTTGATATATTTGCAACGGCACAGTCCACATTAATATCAGCTCTTGGTGACAAGAAAGGTGCATGGGTTACCATAGCTGCTTTCTTTGCAGGAATGCTGATAATTGCGGTAATAGACAAATTGATTCCTTCAGGTGAAAATCCTCACGAGGTAAAACTGGTTGAAGCAATGGATGAAAAAAAGCCAGCTACATCGCAGAGTTTAATGAGAATGGGCCTGCTGACCGCCCTGGCGATAACAATACATAATTTCCCCGAAGGTATTGCGGCTTTTACCGCTGCCCTGAAAGATCCGAACCTTGGAATTGCAATTACAGTTGCCATTGCAATCCACAACATCCCTGAAGGGATAGCGGTCTCAATCCCTGTTTATTACGCAACCGGAAGTAAAAAGAAGGCTTTCCTTTTATCGTTTTTGTCCGGTCTTTCCGAGCCTGTAGGCGCTGTTGTAGGTTTTCTGATCCTGATGCCGTTCTTCAATGATGTGGTATTCGGTATTCTTTTTGCTGCGGTTGCAGGAATCATGATGTTTATTTCACTGGATGAACTGCTGCCTTCGGCAAGGGAATACGGTGAGGCTCATTTATCAATCTATGGTCTCATTGCAGGTATGATGGTGATGGCTGTAAGCCTTATCCTGTTTATATAAACCTAATTCACGGTAAACTGTATTATCGAAATAAAAATAAATCAGGCGGATGTTGCGAACCGCCTGATTTAACTTTATACGAGGCTGTTTAAAGATCATTCCTGTAACAGGTACAGATGTGATTCCTTGAGTTTTTCAATGATTGCTATATTCTGAGGACATGTAGCTTCACACTGGCCGCATTCAACACACATTGATGAATCGTTCTGCTTTTCGATAAGACCTTTATATTCTCTTCTGCATCCTTCGAGGGCGTTATACATTGCTGCTGTGTTCACAAGATTGAAAATGCGCGGGATTGAAACGCCCTGGGGGCATGGCATGCAGTATTCACAGCCGGTACATTGAACCCTGGTTCTGCTGAGATATACATTTCTGACCTCTTCGACAAGCTCCAGTTCTTTTTCAGTCATGCAGCCTGCCTTGGCATCTGAAAAAATGCGGATATTGTCCTGGAGCTGCTGCATATTGCTTACACCACTCAAAATAACCGCTATTTCAGGGAAATTGTAAAGCCAGCGGAATGCCCACTCAACAGGTGTTCTTTTAACTTCTGCCTTGTTCCATATTTCTTCTATTTCGGGCGTAATACTTATAGCCAGCTTACCGCCTTTGAGGGGCTCCATAATAACCACCGGTATACCTTTCGAACCTGCATATTTCAGTCCTTCAACGGTAGCCTGTTCATGCATGTCCATTATATTCAGCTGAATCTGGCACATATCCCAGTCGTATGAATCAATTATCTCAAGGAAGGTATCATGGTCATCATGAAATGAAAAACCAATATACCTGATTTTGCCCGAAGCTCTTGCCTTTTCAAGGAAATCAAAAACGTTTATGGACTTAATAAAATTCCATCTCTCCTTGTTCAGTGCATGCAAGAGATAAAAGTCTATGTGGTCAGTGTTTAGCTTATTAAGCTGTTCATTTAGCAAACGGTCAAAATCGTTATATTCCTTAACCAGCCAGACCGGTGATTTTGTAGCAAGAAAAACCTTTTCGCGGTAGCCGTCTGACAGAGCCCGGCCGACAATAACTTCACTCTGCCCGCCATGATAACCGTAAGCTGTGTCAACATAGTTAACACCATGGTCAATGCCATACCTTATCATTTTAATAGCCTCAGCTTCATCAACAACGATTTCATCACCCTTTTTCACTGTTGGCAGCCTCATGCAGCCGATTCCGAACAGGGAAACGGGTTTTTCAAATTTGCTGAATTTACGATATTCCATTTTTACCTCCTGGATTTAGTTTTTAGTCACATAATCAGTATATCATGATTTTGCTTTTATAGAAATGGGGGAGATACCTTATACCAGACGGCAGATGAGAATAAATTTTTTATAAGAAATTTTTATATTGATAAAAATATAAAACTGAAATATAATGGAAATGGTATCGAAAAAAAACAGGAAAGGGGTGTAAAAATGATTAGATTTGGTTTTATAAGAATTGCGATTAGTATTACTGAGGTGGTTAAAGAATAACTGAATAGGTGAGAAGGCAAGGTTGCCTTCTGTGATTAGGAAAATAACCCCTACGCCTGCACATAATGAAACATTAGTTCTGAAATGTTTCCAGCCGTTTTATGCCACGCTTTATTGCAGACAGAAATGGTCGGAAATGTACATATGCTTAACAAGTCAGCACGGTAAAAGGTTATCGTGCTTTTTTTATATCCGCAGAGGTTGTTTCCTGCGGATTTTTTATCTCCTTGAATATATTGCACATGCCATGAAATGGTTGGGAAGAAATGGGTAAGGGGTGAAAATATTAAAAGGAGTGTGGCACGATGAAATACAACAATGCCAGGGACCTGTTGCCGGAATGGCTGTTGAGACAGGTACAGGTATACATACAGGGAGAAGTGCTGTATATTCCGAAAAAGGAGTCTGTTAGACTGAAATGGGGAGAAGCCAACGGAACACGTAAGTTCTATATGAAACGAAATCTTGAAATAGTTAAAAAATACAGGAATGGAGCAGGAATATCCGATCTGTCGAAACAGTACTGCCTTTCGGAATACAGTATAAAAAAGATTTTAACCGAGATGAAAAAAGTCATATAATAAAAAGATTCGTATCAAAAACCAATCAGACTGATATATATCAATTAATTGTATCGTACAAGGGGATTACATGCGTAGTCCCTTTGTTTGTTGTCAGAAAACAAGGTGAATATGCCTGCAGCTTTCTATGCTTTTCCTTGTCATCCGAACACAAGACCTGTTTATAGCCGTTATAAAGGGATGATCCTAAACCTGCCGTCGTTTGGCATTCCGCATAGGTTCCTGTCTGAAACTGAATAAGTAATAAATATTTTAGGGAAGATAAGGTATGAAATATCTTGATTACGGAGGATTGTTATGCCCATAGTGGCCGTTGTGGTAATAAGATCCTTCATTGGATTCTTCCTGCTGCTTGTATTGGTTAAACTGATTGGCAAACAGCAGGTAACACAGCTTACCTTTTTTGATTATATTGTAGGCATTACAATAGGATCGATGGCATCAACGCTGTCGGTCCAGGTTAATGAAAACACCTGGGCCACAATGGCAGGAATGGCTGTCTGGACCTTTCTTGCCATAGCACTTGCTCTTATGGGGCTAAAAAGCCCGTACATGAGAAAAGTTATTGAAGGAATTCCTGAAATAGTAATACAGAACGGAAAGATTAATACAGACGTGCTGAGGAAAAACAAGCTTTCAGCCGATGATTTACTGATGATGCTGAGATCGAAGGATGTATTCAACTTAGAGGATGTTGAATTTGCTGTGCTCGAGCAAAACGGAAAACTGAGTGTTATGCTGAAATCCCAGAAACAGCCGTTAACACCGCAGGATATGAATATACCAACACAATACATGGGTTTACCAGCGAACCTGATAGAAGACGGATGTCTTAACATGGAAGCCTTGAAATCCGTCAAATTGTCAAAGGCATGGCTTGAGTATCAGTTAAGGAAAAAGAATATTACGGATATAAAGGATGTATTTCTTGCCCAGCTGGATACCCGGGGCAATCTTTTCATTGACATGAAAGACAGCAAGACAACCTACACAATACCAACAAAGGAATGAGAATATGATAAAGAATAAAAAGGCAGTATCTGCGATGATGGCTTTAATAATGATTCTGACCTCAGGGTGTACGCTTTTCAAAAACCCGGTCGACGAAAGAACGGGGTTTTCCGAATCACTGTCCGCTGTGGAAGAAGCCGTAACGGGAGAAAACTATGATGACGCAGCTGAAAAATTAGCCGTTTCAATGAAAAAATGGGAGAGAATAAAACCTTTCATGCAGATTGAAGTGGATCACGATATTGTAAACGATATAGAATCCGAATTCACAGCGCTGTCGGCGTATATTGAAACCCGGAACAAATCGCTGGCGCTCGCTTCAATAAGAATTATCATCAACATGTGGTCGGAAATCGGAACCAAGTAGTTCAGTCCGTTGCTTAATGAGAGTAAATTTCTGATTCAGTGGAGAGCAAAGCCGTTATTCTGAAGCAAGTCTGCGAATTATTGAAAAGTATTGTAATAATCATGCAAATATGATAATATATAATTAAAAGTGAACAGGAGTTTATTATTGTGCAGGTTTTAAAGGACGAAGTAAGAGCCAATATCCTTTCAGCAGCAAAAAAACTATTTTACGAAAAGGGGTACAACAATGCCTCCATTCGTGGTATTGCAAAAAATTCGGGCATAACGGTAGGCAATGTGTACCGGTATTTTGAAAACAAGGAAAGCGTTCTTGAAGGGGTTGTGTCTCCCGTATATGAGAAAATCATGGATTACATAGCCTTGTCGGAGAGCTACATAAAAGCCGGCGAGAGCAAAACCTTCGAGGATTTCAGGAACGAAATCAACCATTACATGCTGCAGATAACCAAGGAATTCAGGCTTGAACTGCTGATACTTTTTAAGGGCACCCAGGGTACACGGTTTGAAAACATCAGAAACGAATTGATTTCACTGATTGAAAACCGTATGTACGAGGGTTTGTTTAAAAGAGTGAACATGGAAGATAATGAGGCGGTATTCTTTTCAAAAACAGTGGCCCGTTCGTTTTTGGACAGCCTGATAATGGTTATAGCTGAAACCGACGACAATAGCAAGCTGAAGAAGATGATTTACCGGTTGAACGATTTCTACTTCAACCACTTGAACAGCAGATTTGAACCAGAGGATTAATTTTTTTTACGCAAAAATGAACAAGTGTTTATTATTGTTTATTAATGAGATGACCGAATACAGCATTGACTTAAAATCTTAAGTCAGCTGAATTAACGGAATGGGGGATTGGTTATGAGAAAACACGTTTTGATATTATTTATGGCGGTTTTGCTGATTCTTACCGCTGCCTGCTCTGATAATGAACCAGAACGGAATACCGAAAAAGTGGTTCCGGTGGTTGTGTACCAGGTTTCGGAAAGGGAAAAGCAGAGTGTATCCCGGTATATAGGCACGGTTCAGCCCGATAAAACTGTCAATCTTTCCTTTAAAATCGGGGGCAGGGTTGAAAGCATCTGCGTTAAAAAAGGAGACACCGTTAAAAAGGGAGATGTCCTGGCCTTGCTTGATAAGGCAGATTTGCTGTACGCAGAAAGTCTTGCCAAAGCACAGCTGGAAATGGCGCTGGCGCAGTATGAAAAGGCTTTTAACGGAGCAACCGAGGAAGATATTGAACAGGCAAGGCTTAACGTGGTAAAGGCTGAAGATGCATACAGGTATGCACTGGACAGGTTTTCTGAAGCCAAAGAGTTGTATGAAAAGGGTACAATAGCAAAACAGGCTTATGAACAGGCCGAGCTTGAGGTTAAAATAAGGGAATCGGATCTTAAACTGGCGAAGGAAATACAGGCCCAGGTTCAGAAAGGAGCAAGGTACGAGGAAATACAGGCGCTTACTGCCCAGGTGGAAAGTGCAAGGACCGAGTATAATTACAGGAAAACCCAGCTGAACGAAGCAACATTAAGTTCCCCCATTGACGGAATCGTTCTTGATGTTTTATGTGAAGAAGGTGAAATGGCAGGTGCCGGTTACCCGGTAATTGTTCTTTGCAATGAAGACAGGGTAGTTCATGTAGGTGTGCCTGAAAAGGAACTGAAGAAGTTCACAATTGAAACCGAAGTTGTGGTGGAAAAGGATGACAGGACGTTTGTTTCAAGGATAAGACATATTTCCGGGATTCCAGATACCATGACTGGTCTGTATAACATTGAGATTGAATGCGATGGACTTGATGAACCCTTTGGTGCGACTGTTACGGTACAATTCTCGCTGGGACAGGTTAAAGGAATTTATATTCCCATCTCGGCAATACTGAACGACGGCTCTGACTATGTATTCACTGTTTCACAGGACCGGGCCGAACGGAAGAACATTACGATTGAAGAAATAGACAACTTCAATGCCAGGGTGACAGGGCTTAGCAGCAGGGATTTGCTGATTATATCTGGTACAGGCCGCGTAAGTTCGGGTGACCGGGTAACCGTAAAAGAGGTGGATTATGGTACGGATAATTGAGATGGTTATAAAAAAGAGAAAGATCACGTTATTCGCTGTTATTCTGACACTGATTTTCGGCGCGTACAGTTATTACATAATACCAAAGCAGGAATCGCCCGATATTAGCGTCACGGTTGCGATGATAACAACGGTATACCCAGGGGCGTCCTCGGAAGATGTTGAGCGCCTTGTAACACGTAAAATAGAAGACAAGGTAATGGAAGTGACGGGTTTTAAAACGGTAAACTCTGTGTCGCAGAACAACCTGTCGGTAGTTGTTCTGGAACTGGAGGCCGGTACCGATACTGACAAGGCATGGAACCAGTTAAGGCAGAAGATGGATGAATTACAGCCCGAGCTCCCCGGGGAATGCGAAGAGATAAACATCAATACAGATTTGTATCAGACAGCAGGAATGATTATCAGCCTGTCGGGGCCGGGTTATTCATACAGCGAGCTTGCAGCATTCGCTGAAAAACTGAAGGACAGGCTGATTGACATTGACGGGATTACGAGGATTGAAGTTGTAGGAGAGCAGGAAAACGAGGTCTGTATTGAGATAGACACCCGGAAACTAAACACGCTGCCGCTGTCCCTTGATGACGTGGCGAATATAATACAGGCACAGCTCCTCGAGATCCCGCTGGGTTCTCTTGAGGATGACAGAAGCAAGCTGAATGTTACACTTGGTGGAAACGTATCATCAATAACCGATATAGAAAACATTGTCCTTCTGACTTCAACCGAAAACGGCAGTGTTGTAAGGGTAAAGGATGTAGCCGATGTCTATTACAGGCTCCAGGACTCAAGCTATAAAATAAGGACGAACGGCGAGAATGCGGTATTGATAACAGGTTATTTTCAGGGCGGGCGCAATGTTATCATTATAGGCAGGGAAGTGGAAAAACGGATAGACGCCTTCAGGAAAGAACTGCCCGAGGACCTGCATTTCAATAAGGTCCTGTACCAGCCCGATGATGTGAAGGATGCTGTTAATGATTTCATACTGAACCTTGTTGAAGGAATTGTTTTTGTTATAATTGTTGTGTTTGTCGGAATGGGTTACAGAAATGCAATCCTTGTTTCAACCTCTATTCCGCTTTCAATATTAATCACTTTTGTAACAATGAGGCTGATGGGTATTGATATTCACCAGATTTCAGTGGCAGCACTGATAATAGCCCTTGGAATGCTGGTTGACAATGCAGTTGTTGTAAGTGACGCCATCCAGGTGAGAATTGACAATGGGGAGGATAGGCTGAAAGCCTGCGCTGAAGGCGTGAAAGAAGTTGCGATGCCGGTCCTGATGTCGACATTGACAACGGTGGGAGCCTTTCTCCCGCTGTTGCTGCTTTCGGGTATGGCAGGAGAGTTCATACGCAGCGTACCGCAGATCGTTATCATATCGCTTTCTGCGTCATATATTTCAGCCATTTTCATATCACCCGTAATAGCATATGTTTTCTTTAAACCGTCCAGGGACAGGGATAGAAGGCATATTGCAAGGACATTGTTTGAAAACCTTTTAAGGGGTGCATTGAAGCGGAAAAAGTTAACGGTATTTTTAACACTGGTATTGGTTGCTGTAACCGTATGGGTGACCGGAATACTTGGCCTTCAGTTTTTCCCGAAGGCCGATATGAACAAAATCCTGGTTGACATGCAGTATGAGCACGGGAACGACATAAGCAAAACCGAACAGCTGGCCGACCAGGTTGCCGGAATCCTCATGCAGCAGCCCGAGGTTACAGGGTATACCGTTGCTGTCGGGGACGGGCTTCCGAAACTGTATTACTCAATGCCGCCGGCAATGCGCGCCCGGGACTATGCCCAGATGGTGTTTACCGTTGATTTGGGCAACGGAGAAAGGTTTAAAACAAACGAGGAATTTGCATCCTACCTTCAGAATATATTGGACAGCGAGATTGCCATCGGGACTGCTACGGTTAAACTTCTTGAACAGGGCGAACCAATTGGCGCACCTGTAAGAATAAGGGTTCTCGGTCAGAACCAGGACGAACTTGTAAGCGTTTCGGAAGAAATTAAAAACATACTGAAATCCACGGACGGTACGATTAATGTCAGGGACGACTACAGCGATAAGGTTTATGATTATTATATCAAAGTTGATCCTGACGAAACCTTAAGGATGGGGCTTACAAATTACGAACTGCAGAGGGAACTGAATACGGCGCTTATGGGCAGAAATGCCGGAAACCTGGGCTCGGGTTCACAGGTAAATAAATATACAGGCGGCAAACAGATCCCGGTAAGGGTAATATCCGATATAGAAAACATTGATGACCTGAAAAACTTTGCTGTGAAGTCCGCGGCAACAGGGCGTAAAACCCTGCTGAAGCAGGTAGCTGAAATAGAGCTTGAAGCAAAGGTTTCAAAGATCAACAAGTATGACCGTGTTCCCGCGATAACGGTATACAGCGATATAAGAAAAGGTTACAGTTCAGTTGATATACAGAAGCAGGTTGAGAGAGCACTCAGAAATCACGATTTGGGAGAAGTAAGGGTGGTTTTCGACGGCGAAAGGGAATCTATTGTCAAATACTTCGGCAATATCGGTGTTCTTGGGATAATGGCGGTTTTTGTGATATACCTTCTTTTGCTTATTGAGTTCGGAAACTTCTCGCACCCGTTTATTATCATGGTCACAATACCCCTGTCTTCAGTAGGTTCAATAATAGGCCTGTACCTGTTCAGGCAGCCGTTGTCATTTACATCCTTCCTTGGCCTGGTAAGCCTGTTCGGAATTGTTGTAAATAATGCCATAGTCCTTGTTGATTACATAAATTGCCTCAGGGCTTCAGGAAAGGGTGTTGAAGAAGCGTGTATTGACGCCGTTGTACGCCGTTTCAGGCCCATTATGCTTACAACAATAACCACCCTGGTAGGCCTCGTTCCGCTGATAATGTCGGGCAGCAACCTGTTTACACCTATGTCAATATCTCTTGCTTCGGGTTTGGCGGTATCAACATTATTAACCCTTGTTATAATTCCCGTTGTTTATGCAATAGTTGAAACAAGGCTGCACAAAAAGTAAAAAGCGGCGGGTTTCCCCGCCGCCTTTTGGAATCAGGTTTTTATTCGAATAATATGATATCGGTAATAGGATCAGAACCCTGTATTTCTCCTGAAACCATTTTGATACCGTCCCCTTTGAACCTGATAACGGTATACGGCCAGGTAATTGCAGTGATTACTATCATGTCGGGAGAGGGGCTTATTACGGTTGCGTAAATATAAACGCTTGACTCTTCTTTCACCACCCTGTCGATTTCTACCGAGTAACCCCCTGAATTTCTTTGACCTGCTGCTATAAGGGTATATATATAACCGTCTTTTTCCTTTACCTGGATCCCTTTCATTTCGCGGAACCTGTCAACCCATGCCGAAAGTTCTTCATCGGCTGCTATTTCACCAAGGCTTACAATTTCATACACGATATCTTCAGCATTATCACTTCCCCTGGAAGGGCCGATAATGCCATCAACGGTGATCTCCCCGTCAATTTCGAGGGCAATAAGCCTGCACGGGTATGTTATTACTGTTGTGACAAACATATCAGGGGATGGTTCGGTTACTTCGGCAGTAATATAAACCCTTCCCGGGTAAACAAGAGTAACGCTGGTTATTTCCACTGAATACCCTCCGGAAGGTTTTTCACCCGCACAAATTAACACATAGTTTTTATTATTCAGGGTTTTATGATAAATACCTTCGCTGTTCCGGTTTTCCATGACCCAAAGATACAGTTCGTCGTCTTCGGCCAGATCTGAGATGTTAATTTCTTCGTATTCCACAGGCCGTTCAACAGGAATTATGCGTGTATCCCTTTCATAAGTGACAATAACCGATTTTTTCACCCCGTCCCATTCCACAAGTGCTCCGAGACCTTCAGCGGCAAAACGCAACGGTACATAAACCTCATTGTCATGTACGAACGGAGCCACATCCATTTCAACTTTTTCAGGCAATCCTGTGAAATCGAATTTTCTGTATACCAAAGCGGTTTTCTCTCCGATAGCAAACTTAACGGATGAATAATCCCCGTCTATTGTTACCGTTGCTGTTTCTTTATCAAACGCGGTTACAACGCCGGCTTTTTTGAAAAAGTCGGAATCAAGGGTTACCATTGTCCTTTGATTTTCAAATACGGGCGGCGCACTCAGCTTAACCTCCTCGTTGTTCAAAAACAGTGAAACCTCCTGGGCGGAAACTACTGTTGAAAATACCGTTAATACAAGAAAAACTGAAGCAATAAATAATGAAATTTTCCTCATGCCATCAACTCCTTTTTGTTTTTTCACTGGGTTAGACTTATATTGGCAAAAAATGTTTCATTTTTTGCTGATATGTAATTATATTGTAATACCGGTCCATAGATATTTTTCTCTTTGCATTGCAGCAAAGCGGGAGTAATATTTTACCTCATGCCATCAGCTCCTTTTTGTTTTTCACTGGATTAGACTTTTATTTGCAAAAATAGTTCGTTTTTTTGCCAATGTGTAATTATATTGTAATAATGGTGCTATAAAAATTCTTTCTCTTTACTTTGCAGTAAAGTGGGAGTAATATTATAAGGAGTGATGTATAAAATGGGGAGGAGCTTACTGTGCGTAATTTCACTTCCTTTTATATTCATAAAGAGTTATGTGTTACAGATCACCGTTTTGATTCAGACCTGCAATCCATAGATACGTTATTTGTTTAATAGCTTCTTTTGTTCAGCGGCTGCAGGTCTCTTAAGAATCTGTAGCCTTTATTGACCTGTTGTTTTTCGGCTGTTTATTCTTTATATTATACAGGCTATTATACAAACATCTGCTTCGGGCTTTGTTAACTTAGTATGAAAGAAATGAGACCTGAAAGGCCTCTGGTAGGTTTAAAAAA
>LFSH01000073.1 GCA_001513105.1 Clostridiales bacterium DTU070
GACTTGTAATCAGCAGGTCGGGGGTTCGAGTCCGTCCACCAGCTCCAGAAAACCCGCTAATATATAAAGTTTAGCGGATTTTTTCATTTTCGGATAAACCGGACAACGATGCAGTAACAAATCCTGTCTTGCCTGCCCCGTAAAAAAGCATTTCCGGAAGCAGAATAACCTACATGCAGGATTGTTCTGTGATTTAAGAATAACCATGAATGTGCATCATCGGTTATTGGGAAAGACCATTTCGAACATATACACAGATTAAAGAAAACTATTCTTAACCCTGTTAAACCGGGCAAAATTCATTAAGTTTTTGAAACAAACAAAATAAAATAACAGAAGTAAGCTTCAGTTGTTCCATTATAATAGTAATAATAATCCCTGGTATTGGACCATATATATGTCCACAACATTTTTACTGTTATTTTTTAATATATGAAATAGCAAGAGAGGTGTCATGAAAATGGGTATGACAATGACTCAGAAAATACTGGCCAGGGCCTCGGGGCTTGAAAGCGTTTCTCCCGGCATGCTGATATCGGCAAAAGTCGATATGGTCCTGGGAAACGATATAACAGCACCTGTTGCAATAAAGGAGTTTGAAAAGATTGGTGCTGAAAAAGTATTTGATACCGAGAAAATTGCACTGGTGCCCGATCATTTTACTCCGAACAAGGATATAAAATCAGCCGAACAGGTTAAGTTAATGAGAGACTTTGCAAGAAAAACGGGAATAAAGCATTTCTTTGAAATAGGCCAGATGGGGGTTGAACATGCTCTTTTACCCGAACTTGGGCTGGTTACCGCCGGAGATTTGGTTATAGGCGCTGATTCGCATACATGCACATACGGAGCACTCGGTGCATTTTCAACGGGTGTCGGAAGTACAGATATGGCTGCTGCAATGGTTACAGGGGAAGTATGGCTGAAGGTTCCAGAAGCCATAAAATTCAACCTGATAGGAAAACCGTCAGAATGGGTGAGCGGAAAGGACATAATCCTTCACATTATAGGGCTTATCGGCGTGGACGGCGCTTTATACAAATCCATGGAATTTACCGGCGAAGGCCTTGAATTCCTTTCAATGGATGACAGGTTTACGATAGCCAACATGGCGATTGAAGCGGGAGCGAAAAACGGGATTTTTGAAGTTGATGACGAAACGCTGAAATATATTTCAGAACATTCTTCGAAACCGTATGAAGTATTCAAAGCCGACAGCGACGCAGAGTATGTAAGGGAAATAACAATAGATATCAGCAGGATAAAGCCTACGGTTGCTTTGCCGCATCTGCCTGAAAATACGAAGACTGTTGACGAGCTTGATGACATAGCCATTGACCAGGTGGTTATCGGTTCATGCACGAACGGAAGAATCGAAGACATGAGAATTGCTGCAAAAGTGCTTGCAGGAAGAAAGGTCCATAATAATGTCAGATGCATTATCATACCGGCAACGCAGAATGTGTGGAAACAATGCCTGAAAGAAGGCCTTTTTGATATTTTCATTGACGCTGGATGCGCAATCAGTACGCCGACATGCGGTCCATGCCTTGGAGGGCACATGGGCATACTTGCTGAAGGTGAACGTGCCGTAGCAACAACGAACCGTAATTTCGTTGGACGAATGGGCCATGCAAAAAGCGAGGTATATCTTGCAAGTCCTGCAGTTGCCGCAGCATCGGCAGTAACCGGAAAAATATCGTCCCCGGAATCATTGATGGATTGAATTGATTAAACTGCGACAGGTAAAGGAAAGGTGGAAGTTATGATTTATACAGGAAATGTAATAAAATACGGAGACAATATTGATACCGATGTTATCATTCCTGCAAGGTACCTGAACACATCCGATCCTGACGAACTGGCCAGGCACTGCATGGAGGATCTTGACAGGGAGTTTGTAAAGAAAGTCAGGCAAGGAGATATCCTCGTCGGTGGTTATAACTTCGGATGCGGTTCTTCGAGGGAACATGCACCAATTGCAATAAAAGCGTCGGGCATTTCCTGCGTTATTGCAAAAAGTTTTGCGAGGATTTTTTACAGGAACTCGATCAATATCGGGCTTGCCATTGTAGAATGCCCCGAATGCGTTGATGAAACCAAAGAAGGTGACAAACTGAAAGTAGATCTTGAAAATGGTTCAATTATCAATTATAGTAATGGAAAAACCTACAAAATTACAGCCTTCCCTGAATTCATCCAGGACATCATCAAATCGGGAGGCCTGATGAATTATATCGGGAGCAGGAAATAATAACAGTCCTGAGTATAATAACGGTTAAAGACAGATATACGGGAGGTTCAGTAATGAACACATATAAAATTACTGTGCTGCCTGGCGACGGTATCGGCCCGGAAGTCACCCGGCAGGCGATAAAAGTATTGAATGAAGTTTCAAAGGTATACGGGTTTAACGTTGAATACGTTTATGCTGATATAGGCGGTATTGCAATAGATAAAACAGGTGAGCCGCTGCCGGCAGAAACACTTGAGCTGTGCAGGAACTCCGATGCTGTTCTGTTGGGGGCTGTCGGCGGAGAGAAATGGGATTCCCTCCCTCTGGATAAACGCCCCGAAGCAGGTTTGCTGGCAATACGCTCGGGACTTGGAGTGTTTGCAAATTTCAGACCTGCAAAAATCTTTCCGCCGCTAAAAAATGCAAGTCCCCTGAAAGACAGGGTAATAGGAGACGGACTGGATGTTCTGGTTCTGCGTGAACTTACCGGCGGCATTTATTTCGGAGAGCGTAAAAGAACTGTGCATATGGCTGAACCGGCTGCTTATGACACGATGATATACAAAAAATCAGAGATTGAAAGAATAGCAAGGCTGGCCTTTGAGACAGCAAGAAAGAGAAAGAACAGGGTTACTTCGGTTGACAAAGCCAATGTCCTTGAGGTTTCTCGCTTCTGGCGTGAAACTGTAACAGAAGTATCAAAGGAATATCCCGATGTTGAATTAAACCATATGTATGTAGATAATGCCGCAATGCAGCTTGTGATAAACCCAAACCAGTTTGATGTCATTGTTACAGGAAATATGTTCGGCGACATTCTGTCCGATGAGGCATCGATGATTACAGGTTCAATAGGCATGCTTCCGTCTGCAAGCCTGAACTCAACAGGTTTCGGGCTGTACGAACCGGTACATGGCTCGGCTCCCGACATTGCAGGGCAGAACAAGGCAAATCCGCTCGCGACAATACTGTCTGTTGCAATGATGCTGAAATATTCATTTAACCTGGAAAAAGAGTCGGAAGCAATTGAAAATGCGGTATTGAGTGTACTTCAAGACGGGTTTGTAACCAGGGATTTGGCAACCGACGGTTCAAAGGTACTTGGCTGCGAAGAAATGGGAGATGCGGTTGCAAGCCGGATTAAATAATTATAAATGAAACGGAGTGATTATATTGAGGCTGACTGGTGCAGATATAGTCATAGAATGCCTGAAGGAGCAGAATGTTGATACCGTTTTCGGGTTTCCGGGCGGTGCAGTTCTTAATATATACGACTCACTGTATAAAAACGGTGAGGGTATAAAACATATCCTGACATCCCATGAACAGGGGGCTTCGCATGCGGCCGACGGTTATGCAAGAGCAACCGGGAAACCCGGTGTTTGCATGGCCACTTCGGGTCCCGGTGCAACCAACCTTGTAACAGGGATTGCCACCGCTTATATGGATTCGATACCCCTTGTGGCAATTACAGGCCAGGTTGCTTCAAACCTGATTGGCAGGGACTCTTTCCAGGAAGTTGATATTACAGGCATAACAGAACCCATTACAAAACATAATTTTCTTGTCAAGGATGTTAATAAACTTGCAGAGACAATGAGGATGGCTTTCGAGATTGCCACAACAGGCAGGCCGGGTCCCGTTCTCGTGGACATATGCAAGGATGCTACTGCAAATGAAGCTGAATTTATACCCTTTGACGGCAAAAAGAGACTTAACCTGTCGATAAAAAACCTGTTTACAGAGAAAGATCTGGACGAGGCTGCAAAAGCAATACAGGAATCAGAAAGGCCTGTTATTCTTGCCGGCGGGGGAACAATAATTGCCGGTATTACCGATTTGCTCCTTGAACTGTCGGAGAAGCTGAAGATACCTGTAGCGACAACATTGATGGGGACAAGCTCTGTGCCGTGTTCATATCCTCTTTATACCGGCCTTCTTGGCATGCATGGTTCAAGGGTATCGAACAAGGTGGTCTCGGAATGCGATCTGCTTATAAATATCGGGGCAAGGTTCAGCGACCGTGTAATAAGCGACATGAAACGTTTTGCACCTAATGCGAAAATAATGCATATCGACGCTGACCCTGCTGAAATAAACAAAAATATTATTGTCCATTATCCGCTGACAGGAAACACCGACGAAATCCTGTCAGGCATTATTGAACGTGTAAAAGCAGTTGAACGGTCTGAATGGGCTGAGCAGGTTACCAGGTGGAAGAGTGAATATGAACTGGTTATTCCCGACAACGGGGAACTGAAACCATCGTATATTATCAAAAAATTCTCCGAGATGGTGCCAGATGCATACGTTACAACAGAAGTCGGGCAGAACCAGATTTGGGCGGCCCAGTATTTTGACTATAAATTCCCGAGGCAATATATATCTTCAGGCGGTCTTGGAACCATGGGCTATGGTACCGGTGCTGCAATAGGCATTCAAATCGCAAAGCCTGAAAGCAAGGTTATTAATTTTGCAGGCGACGGCAGTTTCAGAATGAACAGCAACGAGCTTGCAACTGCCGTATATTACAAGCTGCCGATTATAATTGCACTGCTCAATAACGGCACCTTGGGTATGGTTCGCCAGTGGCAGACGATGTTCTATGACAAAAGATATTCGCAAACAACCCTTGACAGGGGACCCGACTTTGTCAAACTTGCGGAAGCATATGGCGCAACAGGCATCAGGGTAACAAGGAAGGAAGAAGTTGTGCCTGCCATTGAGAAAGCCCTGACCTCAAAAGAAGTACCCGTCGTGATTGACTTCATCATCGACATTGATGAAAGGGTATTGCCTATCGTACCTCCGGGAAAAGGAATAGATCAGCTGATATATACATGAAATGGCTGCCGATAGTCAGCCGTTTCTCGTTATTTTATTCAAACCGGCAGTTATACCTGGTTCGGGCTGAAGGATATGAAGACTATAAGTCTGCAAGGAAGTGAATATATGCGAAGCGATGTTATAAAAAAAGGTATTGAACGGGCGCCCCACAGAAGTCTTTTAAAGGCCATGGGCTATACCGACGAAGAAATCAGCCGCCCGTTGATAGGAGTGGTTAACTCTGTAAATGAAATTGTGCCGGGGCATATTCATCTGAACAGGATTGCCGAAGCGGTAAAGGCTGGTATCAGGCTTGCGGGCGGAACCCCGGTTGAATTTGGATGCATAGGAATATGCGACGGTATATCAATGGGGCACGAAGGAATGAAATACTCCCTGGCGAGCAGGGAGCTTATAGCAGACTCCTGTGAGGCAATGGCTCTTGCACACAGCTTTGACGGTATGGTATTCATACCCAACTGTGACAAAATAGTTCCGGGTATGCTGATGGCTGCAGCAAGGGTTAATGTTCCGTCAATTGTTATCAGCGGCGGTCCGATGCTTTCACTTAATGTAAAAGGAAAGCAGCTGGATTTAAACAGTGTTTTTGAAGCGGTCGGCTCGTACAAGGCAGGTACAATGACGGAGGAGGAAGTCCTCGATTATGAGGATAATGCATGTCCGGGCTGCGGTTCGTGTTCGGGCATGTTCACAGCCAATTCGATGAATTGCCTTACCGAGGTTTTGGGCCTGGGTCTTCCCGGTAATGGTACTATTCCGGCGGTTTATGCCGAGAGAATACGTCTTGCTAAAAAGGCCGGAATGAAAATAATGGAACTGGTTGAGAAGGATATAAAGCCGTCGGACATACTTGTTCCCGAGGCTTTTGAAAATGCCTTAGCTGTTGATATGGCTCTTGGCTGTTCAACGAACTCTGTATTACACCTGCCTGCCATTGCGCATTCTGCAGGTATCAGCCTTAACCTGGATATGATCAACAGCATAAGTGAAAAGGTTCCGAACCTGTGCAAACTTGCGCCGAGCGGTCCGTATCATGTGCAGGATTTGTATATGGCAGGGGGTGTGCAGGCAGTTATGAAGGAACTTTCCAAAAAGAACCTGCTTCACCTAAACCTCATTACCGTAACCGGAAAAACACAGGCTGAAAATATCAGAGATGCAGTTGTAAAGGACAGGAATGTCATTCGGGATATTGAAAACCCATACAGCAAAACAGGCGGAATAGCCGTTCTTAAAGGTAACATAGCTCCTTCGGGTGCTGTTGTCAAACGGGCGGCAGTAGCGGAAGAAATGCTGTGTCACAGCGGTCCCGCAAGGGTGTTTGACTCTGAAGACGACGCTATAAAAGCAATTTACGGCGGGGAAATCAGGAAAGGCGATGTTGTGATCATCCGCTACGAAGGTCCGAAAGGCGGGCCGGGGATGCGCGAAATGCTCGGGCCTACGTCTGCGATTGCAGGGATGGGTTTGGACAAGGATGTTGCGTTAATAACCGACGGAAGGTTCTCAGGTGCTTCCCGCGGTGCTTCGATAGGCCATGTTTCGCCTGAAGCTGCAGAAGGAGGACCGATAGCTGCAGTCAGGGACGGGGATATAATAACAATAAACATTCCTGAAGGAAAACTGGATGTGAATCTTTCGCAGCAAGAAATAGAAGAAAGAATGAGGGCATGGAAAGCTCCCGAGCCCAGGATTAAAAAAGGCTACCTTGCAAGGTATGCAAGACTTGTTTCCTCCGCAGACAAGGGTGCGATATTGGAATAAATGATTGGAGGTAATCGGTATGAAACATGTGATATCGGTACTTGTCAACAACCATGCAGGTGTGCTGTCAAGAGTGTCAGGCCTTTTCAGCAGAAGGGGATTCAATATAGACAGCCTTGCGGTCGGCGTTACAAGCAATCCGGCCATATCCCGCATGACAATTGTTGTTGAAGGCGATGAAAACACGGTTGAACAGGTGGAGAAACAGCTCGGAAAACTGATTGATGTTATAAAGGTAAAACGCCTCGATATTGACGAATCGGTACACCGTGAACTGGCGCTGTTCAAGGTGAATGCCGACACATCGGTTCGTTCGGAAATCATGCAGATAGCTGAAGTATTCCGTGCTAATATTGTTGATATATCCGAAAAAACCCTTACAATTGAAATATCGGGCAGTACAAAAAAAGTGGCTGCAATGCAGCAGATGCTGAAACCTTTCGGTATACTTGAAGATGTCCGCACAGGTCTTTTATCATTGGAACGTGGTGAAAAAACAATTATTTGATTTTTATAATGTGAAAGGAAGGATACCAATGGCAAAAATGTATTATGACAGTGATTGCAATCTGAAACTGCTGGAAAACAAGACTGTGGCTATAATCGGGTACGGCAGCCAGGGCCATGCCCATGCTCTGAACCTGAAAGACAGTGGTGTAAATGTAATAGTAGGTTTGGCACCGGGTTCGAAAAGCCGTGAAAAAGCCCAGCAGGCAGGATTGACGGTCATGGATACCGCAGATGCAGCAAAAGCCGGCAATATTATCATGATTCTCGTTCCCGATCAGGTACAGTCGGATATATACAAGGAGAGTATTGAACCAAATCTTGAGGAAGGAAACATGCTAATGTTTGCCCACGGGTTCAATATTCATTTCAACCAGATAATACCCCCGGAATATGTGGATGTAACAATGGTTGCTCCAAAAGGACCGGGACATACGGTACGTTCACAGTACCTCGAAGGGCGCGGTGTACCGTCATTAATAGCCGTTCACCAGGATTACACCGGAAAAGCAAAAGAGTATGCTCTTGCTTATGCACAGGGAATCGGCGCAGGAAGAGCGGGTATCCTTGAAACCACTTTCAGGGAGGAAACCGAAACAGATCTCTTCGGTGAGCAGGCAGTTTTATGCGGCGGAGTTACAGAACTTATGAAAGCAGGTTTTGAAACACTTGTGGAAGCCGGTTACCAGCCCGAAAGCGCATATTTTGAATGCATTCATGAAATGAAACTTATTGTGGACCTTATTTACCAGGGCGGTTTTGAATTCATGCGCTACTCAATAAGCGATACCGCAGAGTATGGCGATTATACAACCGGAAAGAAGATAATCAATGAGGAAAGCAGAAAAGCCATGAAACAAGTGCTTGCTGAGATACAGGACGGAACATTTGCGTCAAAATGGATTTCAGAGAACAAGTCGGGAGGAAGAGCAAGGCTTCTTGCAACAAGACGGAAAGAATCCGAACACCTCCTTGCGAAGACGGGAAGAGAACTCAGAAAAATGATGTCATGGCAAAAATAATTATGAGAGTAATCCATGCGACATAAATAGACTAATTTTAGCAGCGAGACGGTAAACTGCCTCGCTGTTGTTATTTTTTCAAAAAAATATGAAAACTTGTTATTGACAAATCATTGACCATGCGGTATCTTTTTGTTTAAGTAGCAAGATAAGTTATTTTTATAGAATTATGAAATTGTTTTAAAAAATAGCTTTATAAACAAAAAACAAGTAGTGCGGGGGGTTAGTTATGAAAGCTACCGGATATGTAAGGAAACTGGATGCTCTTGGGCGCATTGTTTTGCCAAAATCACTCAGAAAACAACTGAACATCAATGAAGGCGACAGCATGGAAATGTTTATTGACGACGAGGGGAATGTGGTACTTGATAAATACGTTCCACGGTGTACTTTCTGCGACCAGGTGTCGGAGAACATGGTAGAATACAAGGGAAAACACATTTGCAGAGAATGCTTGTCAGAAATGTAACTGCTTTTGGTAAGCCCAATCAAATGTAATACTTTAACTGGAAGGACAGTTTATTCAGCTGTCCTTTTTTGTAGTATCTATGGGAATTATGGCTGATTTTATATTTTTTCCGGCAAAATGTGCAATAATTTTTTTGTCTTCGAGGCTTATTTCTGACTTTAGTGGGAATATATAAAGTAGCTGAGGTGGTTTTATGAATATTCGTACGGAGTCCGAACGAATTGAGGAACAAATTCTTTCTCCCTATGCAGCTTTGTCGTCAAGGTCAAAAGGAAGAGCACGTTTCGAAGAAAAATGCAGCGTCAGAACAGACTTTCAGAGGGACAGGGACAGAATTATATATTCCAAGGCTTTCCGAAGACTAAAGCATAAAACCCAGGTTTTCATATCTCCTGAAGGAGACCATTACAGGACAAGGCTTACACATACCCTTGAAGTGTCGCAGATAGCAAGAACAATTGCCCGGAGCCTGAGGCTTAACGAAGACCTAACCGAGGCCGTTGCACTGGGACATGACCTTGGCCATACGCCTTTCGGGCATGCAGGCGAGCGCGTTCTGAAAGAAATATGTCCGCTGGGTTTCTATCATAATGAACAAAGTGTAAGGGTTGTTGAAAAGCTCGAGAAAAACGGTAAAGGACTTAATCTCACCCATGAAGTCCTGGATGGCATATTATGCCACACCGGGTCAAAAAAAGCCGAAACTCTTGAAGGACGCATTGTTAAATTTGCCGACAGGATAGCATACATAAACCATGATATCGAGGATGCCATCAGGGGTGGTGTAATTTCAGAAAAGGATCTTCCGAAGGAGTGCCTGAAGGTGCTTGGTAATACATCAAGCAAAAGAATAAACAATATGATAATAAATATTATAGAAAACAGCAAAAACAATAATGATATAATAATGAGCGCTGAATACAGCGAAGCTACAGATGAATTAAGAAAGTTTATGTTCGAAAACGTTTATATCGGTTCTGATGCAAAAGCAGAGGAAGGAAAGGCTGAAAACCTTATAAGGGAACTTTACTCCAAACTGACCGAAGAACCGGGGCTTCTGCCTAATGAATTCTATGCCAAGATCTCTGAAGAAGGCGTTGATCGGGTGGTTTGCGACTATGTGGCAGGAATGACCGACAGGTACGCTGTAAACGTGTTTAATTCAATTTTTATACCCGCCCGATGGATGAGGTTATAATAAAAATTTGAATATTTAAGAAGGATTTTTGAAAAACTTGTCGAATATGATAATATAATATCTCTGGGGGGCTTATGAATTATTATCCCGACGATATAATTGAAGAAGTCAGGCTTAATAATGATTTGGTGGAAGTGGTTTCAGAATACGTCCGCCTTGAAAAGAAAGGAGGAGGGTATTTTGGGCTATGCCCTTTTCACAGCGAAAAGACACCATCCTTCCATGTTGAGCCGGTAAAACAGTTGTATTACTGCTTTGGCTGCAACAATGGCGGGAATGTATTTCATTTTATTATGAATATTGAAAACCTTACTTTTCCTGATGCACTCAGGTTTCTTGCCGACAGGGCGGGAATTGTTCTTCCTGAACCCGATGATAAGGAAGAACAGCAGAGAATAAAGGTCAGGAAAAGGATCCTTGAAATAAACAGGGTGGCTGCAAGGTTTTTCTATTCATGTCTTGCGACCGGGAAGGGCAGTGAGGCACTGAAATACCTCCGGAACAGGGGCTTGAGCAACAGCATTATCAAGCGGTTTGGAATCGGATATGCTCCGAATGAATGGGATCTGTTGTCAAATTATCTTTTGAAAGAGGGTTTTGATGAGACCATACTGATCCAGTCAGGGCTGAGCATAAAAAACAAGTATGACAGGTTAATTGATAGATTTAGAGGAAGAATCATGTTTCCGATATTTGATATACGCGGAAACATAGTAGCCTTCGGTGGAAGGGTTATTGACGATTCTTTGCCCAAATATATTAATTCACCTGAGACTCCCTGCTACAGCAAGGGACGGGAATTGTTCGGCATGCATATTGCAAAAAAAAGCGCGGAGAAAAAGCTCCTGCTTGTGGAAGGTTACATGGACGTTATTTCACTTCACCAGGCAGGCATTGACTTTGCGGTTGCACCGTTGGGGACTGCATTGACCGGCATGCAGGGGCGTTTGCTGAAAAAGTATTCGGATGAGATAATACTTGCATATGATTCGGACACGGCCGGACAGAAAGCGACTGAAAGGGGGCTTGAGGTTTTAAATAACTTAGGGTGCCGTGTTAAAGTACTTCAAATTCCCGATGGAAAGGATCCTGATGATTTTATAAGAAAAAATGGCCCGGAAAAGTTTAAAATGTTGATAGATAGGGCAATATCACTTTTAGAATATAAAATAGGCCTGTTAAAAAGAATGCATCCGTCCGATACCGAAGAATCAAGGCTTGATTTTTTGAACGGAGTTGCTGATCTCCTGTCGGAACTGGACAATTTTATGGAAAGGGAAATCATTATAAGAAAGATTTCCAGCGATTATAACATAACAGAGGATGCATTGCACGCTGAAGTTGACAGACGACTGAAAAAGAAGCGGAGAAGGGAAAAGACCACCGAATTTTATTCTGCGAAAAAGGAACTGACAGGTTCTGTCAGGCCCTTATCAGTCGGTAAAAATGAAGGAGCAAGGATCCGGTATGAAAAAATGCTGTTAACTCTTTTATGCCGGGAAAACAGGTTATATCAGAAAGTGAAAGACAGGTATCTTCCGTCGGATTATAGTGACGACAGCCTGAAAGAAATGGCAGCAGCTTTATATGACAAGTTAAAAACCGGCGATGATTTTCTGCTGGAAGAATATATATCGAAACTTGCCCCCGGGATGGCTTCATCAATGATTCATTTATCAAAAAACCTGAGCAATATTGAAGAACCTGAAAAGGCACTTGAAGACATCCTGCAGAAATTGGAGGTTTTAAAATTAGAAGAAGAAAAAAAGGATATTTTGATGCGTTTGAAGAATATTAGCAATATAGAAGAAAAAAAACAGTTACAGAAACAACTTCAGTCTGTTATCAGGAAAATGTCAAATATATGATAAAATACTATTCACAAAACGAGAGGTGGAATAGATAAATATGGCAGAAAACAAGAAAAAAAATCTCTCGGCCGGTACATCCGATGCGAGCAGTGAAAAAAACGGGAAATCTCCGGAAATAAATAATGAAAAGACTGTTGAAGCCGGCAGTAAAACAAGGGAAAAGAATAAGGATAAATCTTCAAATATAAAAAACGGGAAAAATCAGGAAGCGGCAAAAGAACCTTCAGCTATTCTCCGGGAACTGACAGAACTGGGGAAAGCCAAGGGCATGCTTACCTACAAGGAAGTAATGGATGCCTTTGAGAAGGTTGATCTGCCTCCGGAAAAAATAGAAAGGATTTATGATGCCCTTGAACGCCTGGGTATCGATGTGCTTCCCGAAGCGGACGATGAAATTGAGGATTTGAATCTGGAAGAGGATCCTGAATTAAGCATTCCTGAAGGCGTAACCATTGATGATCCTGTAAGAATGTATCTGAAGGAAATCGGCAAAGTACCTCTTTTGACGGCTGAGGAAGAAATTGAACTTGCCAAGAGAATGGAAGCAGGCGAGGAAGAACCCAAGAAAAGGCTTGCTGAGGCAAACCTGCGCCTTGTTGTAAGTATTGCCAAAAGGTATGTGGGAAGAGGCATGCTTTTTCTTGATTTAATCCAGGAGGGAAACCTCGGCCTGATAAAAGCCGTTGAAAAGTTTGATTATAGAAAGGGCTTCAAGTTCAGCACATATGCAACATGGTGGATACGGCAGGCAATTACCCGTGCAATAGCCGATCAGGCAAGGACAATCCGCATACCGGTGCACATGGTGGAAACAATAAACAAGCTAATCAGGGTCTCCAGGCAATTACTGCAGGAGCTTGGAAGAGAACCAACCCCTGAAGAAATTGCAAATGAAATGGGATTATCGGAAGACAAGGTTCGTGAGATCATGAAAATCTCACAGGAACCGGTTTCGCTTGAAACCCCGATTGGTGAAGAGGAAGACAGTCACCTGGGCGATTTTATCCCGGATGATGATGCACCGGCGCCTGACGAGTCTGCAGCTTTTACCCTGCTGAAGGAACAGCTGATTGATGTGCTGGATACGCTTACGCCGCGTGAAGAAAAAGTTCTGAGGCTTCGTTTCGGCCTTGATGACGGAAGGGCACGCACCCTTGAGGAAGTGGGAAGGGAGTTTAATGTAACCCGTGAGCGTATACGCCAGATAGAGGCAAAAGCGTTAAGAAAACTTCGTCATCCGAGCAGGAGCAAGAAGCTGAAGGATTACCTGGACTGAATACTTAAAAAATTCATACAAGCACCGGAACACCCCCATGCCAATATATTGAATGTATGGGGGTATTCTTATGAGAAAATATATGTACACAAGATATATGCCATATATCAGGGCCGGTTATAGAAACCGTCCGCGTATGAATGCTGTAAAAGTCTCGTTTTTCCGTGATTTCGCTTTGTTTTTCAGGATCATTGTATTTGCCGTATGCCTTGCCGCTGCTGCCGGTAGTTTGTCAAGAAACTTTCAGGCTGCTGCGGAAAACATATGTGAATATAAGGCCGCGCAGCTTGTTAATGAATGCATAGATTACGGAGTACTGGAGGCAGCCGCCCTGTACCAGGGCAAAGGCTTCGTCACGGTTGGCTATGACAGTTACGGGACGGTTACATCGGTTGAAACCGATACAATCGAAATAAACCGATTTGCTTCATTACTGTCGGAAAGTATTCATGCCCGGATAAGGTCATTGGAACACGAAGTTATAAAAATACCGTTATGTACAGTTACAGACAGCAAAATTCTGTCTTTCTTCGGAATATCAATACCTTTTAGAATAGTCTCCGCAGGCAGGGCATCCGTATCTCCGTACTCGGCTTTTTATGATGCCGGAATAAACCAGACGGTACATAAACTTTCAATGAGCGTATCTGTAAAAATTAAAATATTATTTCCGCTGATTAACAGGGAAGAAGAAATAGAAAGGGAAATAATCATATCCGAGACCGTTATTGTCGGTGATGTTCCCGAAATGTTAATAACAAGGGAAAACTGATACACTCACCCGGATTTTGCAGGATTTTTATGCTCTATTCAGGTATTGACACTTAATGAAAAATGGTAGACAATTATTTACATACAAGAAATAAGTGTAAATTATTATATTATTATGCATTATAAGCATAATGCGACAGTCAGCTTTTTTGTTCAATCCTGTCGCAAATCCGGAAAAAAACAGGGGTGGTACTTATGCCGCTGATTCGAATAGTTTTGGCTGACCATGATTTTATGTACATAAATCATCTGGCACAGTGGTTTATTGAAAATAAACCCAGCCAGTTTCAAATCTCGGTTTTTACCGAAAAAGAAAGTTTTGACAGGTTTGTTTCAGAAAACGGGGACAGAATTGATATAATACTTGCCGCCGAAGATTTTCTTGTTGATAATGTCAGGCAGAATATAGAATCAGTTGTACTGGGACAAGCTGTTAGGCTTTCAGGATTACCTTCCGTTGAAAAGTATCAGCCCGCTCCTTCTGTTTGCTCGGAGATTCTGTCTATTCTTTCAGACAGCGTGACCGGTGCGGAAAAGTGGCTAAGTACAGGTAAAAGCCGTCTTATTGCCTGCTTTTCAACAAATACATGTTTGAAGTCAGCCCTGGCGATAATGCTGGCCAGTTTGTCAAATGATTATGTTTATATCAATTTCGAGTCATTCCCGTTTTATACCCTAAGTGACAATGTTCAGGATTACGGTAAAAATCTGTCGGATATACTGTACCATATAAAAAGCCGGAAAAGTAATCCGGTAATGGCGCTGGAAAGCGCGGTGGTGACGGGTGCAGGTCCATGCAGCTTTATTCCGCAGCTGGATAATCCAAGGGATTTATGGGAGCTTACCGACAACGAAATTGATGATTTAACCGAAACGCTTAAATCATGGGGACATTTTTCAAAGGTTATTGCAGATCTTGAATGCAACACCGGCCTGGTGACAATGAAAATGCTTGAGGCCGCATCGAATATATTGATACCGTTTGACAGAACAAATCAGCATCAGGTTCCGGGGATAAAGAACTTTTTAAAAAGTATCAACGGTTTGAACAATGAAAAAGTAAGGTGGGTTTTTTGCGGTAAAAGCGATGAATTACGTCTTCCGGAGGAACCCGGCAATCTTTTTGAACTGCCGTGGCTTAACGGATCCATACCGGTTTCCTGCGGTTTTTCGATTGATTCGGAAATGAAAAACCGCCTCGCAGATTTGCTTGAAAATTTGGGATAGGAAAATGCAGGTAAAAGGAGATGAACGGATGAGTTTTCAGCCTGATATTGAATTAATCAGGGAAATCCGTTATGAAGTTGTAAAAAGAACGGAATTATCAAGTGTTTCAGAAGATGAAATGGACAAGCTGCTTTTGTCCGCAACTGAAGAAGTTGTCTTTGAAAAAACAAGGCATCTGCATCTGGGTATATCCGATAAAAAGAGACTGGTTGAAACAGTATTCAATTCGTTAAGACGCCTCGATATTCTTGAACCCCTGCTGAAGGATCCTGAAATTACTGAAATTATGATAAACGGGCCGGATAGTATATTTATTGAAAAAAACGGGATTTCTGCGAAGACTCAGTTGAAATTTGAAAGCAGGGAACAGCTTGAAGATTTGATACAGCGAATAGTATCGAAAGTGAACAGAAGCGTTAACGAAGCCCAGCCTATTGTTGACGCAAGGCTTCCCGACGGCTCAAGGGTTAATGTGGTTTTGAGTCCTGTAGCGCTGAACGGGCCGCTGGTGACAATAAGAAAATTTCCCGAAAAGCCGGTGACAATGGAGATGCTGACAGAATCAGGCTCAATAACCGAAGAAGCGGCGGATTTCCTTAAAATACTGGTTCGTGCCAGGTACAACCTTTTCATATGCGGCGGAACGGGATCGGGTAAAACCACTTTTTTAAACGTTCTTTCAAAATTCATACCTTCAAACGAAAGAATTATAACAATAGAAGATTCTGCGGAATTAAGACTGTCAAACGTAGAAAACCTGGCACAGATGGAAACGCGGAATGCAAACACGGAGGGTGTTGGTGAAATACCCATGAAAGCCCTTATCAAAACATCCTTGAGAATGAGACCCGAAAGGATAATTGTCGGTGAGGTCCGCGGCGAGGAAGCTCTTGATATGCTGCAGGCAATGAATACAGGTCATGAAGGTTCCATGTCAACCGGGCATGCGAACTCCATAAGCGATATGCTTTCCAGGCTTGAAACCATGGTACTGATGGCAGCTCCTCTTCCTCTCGAAGCAATCAGGAAACAAATAGCATCAAGCCTTGACGTAATGATTTTCCTTTCCCGTTTCAGGGACGGAACACGAAAGGTTACCGAAATCTGTGAAGTTTTGGGCTGTTTTGGCGGGGAGGTGAAGCTGAACCCGCTTTACAGGTATGAAGAAGAAGGCGAAGACGGTGGCGGAAAAGTAACAGGCAGGCTGAAACCCACAGGTTCTGTGCTTAAGAATACCGAAAAAATAAAGCAGTATTTGGGCTGCCTGCCCGACCATCCCATGCTGAAAAAGTTGGCTTCACCCTAAAAGCATGGAAAGCTGAACTTTGCTTAAAAAGAGAAGTGAATGAAAAAAGAGCAGAACAAAAGGCTGAAAAATTCATTGTTGCCAAATGTATTGCTGTATGATATACTACTTTCGAATTAAATTACACACGTAGTTTGATTTGTAAAATTGTGCCCTTAACTGAAACCGGCAGCATGGCTGCTTTTTTTACGGTTTTATGTTTACGGGTGTTTTACAAAGGTGAAAACTACGGAGGTAAAACAGGAGGTTTAATATTATGTCTGTAATTTCTATGAAACAACTGCTCGAAGCAGGTGTCCATTTCGGGCATCAGACAAGAAGATGGAATCCCAAGATGGCGGAATACATCTTCACAGAAAGAAACGGAATCTACATTATCGATCTTCAGAAAACAGTTAAAAAACTTGAAGAGGCCTATTATTTTCTGCGCAGCGTAGTAATGGACGGCGGAGATGTTCTGTTTGTCGGAACAAAGAAACAGGCCCAGGACGCAATTCGCCAGGAAGCTGAAAGATGCGGCATGTTCTATGTGAATAACCGCTGGCTCGGTGGTATGCTGACCAACTTCAAAACCATCCAGAAGCGTATTGATCGTCTTAACGAGCTTCAGAAGATGGAAGATGAAGGTGTTTTTGATGTTCTTCCGAAGAAGGAAGTTATCAAGCTGAAACTTGAGATGGAAAAACTTCAGAAGAACCTGGGCGGCATCCGTGAAATGAAAAGACTTCCGGGTGCAGTATTTGTAGTGGATCCGAGAAAAGAAAGAATTGCAATTCTGGAAGCAAAAAAATTAGGTATTCCTATCGTTGCAATTGTAGATACTAATTGTGATCCAGACGAAGTTGACTATGTAATACCCGGTAACGACGATGCCATCCGCGCTGTCAAGCTGATTGCCGCAAAAATGGCTGATGCGGTAATAGAAGCAAGACAGGGAGAACAGACGGAACCCGTTGCAGCGAATGCGGAAACTGTTGAAGAAGAAAATTTTGATCTTGATGACATAAACATAGATGAAGAAGCCATTGATGAATCTGAAGATGATGATGAAGAAGAAGTTGAAGAATAACAGTTTAAAAGGTAGGGAGGATAATAATGGAAATAACTGCTAGTATGGTGAAAGAACTCCGTGAGAGAACGGGCAGCGGTATGATGGATTGCAAGAAGGCACTTGTTGAATGCAACGGCGACATGGACAAGGCCATCGAATATCTCAGGGAAAAAGGCTTGGCAACAGCTGCGAAAAAAGCCGGAAGAATTGCTGCAGAAGGTATTGTTGATGCATATATTCATGGCGGCGGAAGAATCGGTGTTCTGGTTGAAGTCAATATTGAGACTGATTTCGCTGCCAAGAACGAAGAGTTCAGAAGTTTTGTAAAAGATATTGCAATGCAGATAGCAGCAAGCAATCCTCAGTATGTCAGAAGGGAAGAAGTTCCTGAGGAAGTAATTGAGAGAGAAAAGGAAATACTCAAGGCTCAGGCCATGAATGAAGGAAAACCGGCCAATATAGCAGAAAAAATGGTTGCCGGACGTATTGAAAAATTCTTCAAGGAAGTTTGTCTGCTTGAACAGCCCTTTATCAAGGATACCGACAAAACTGTACAGGATGTTCTTACCGAGAAGATTGCCACAATAGGCGAGAACATTAATATCCGTCGTTTTGCTCGCTTTGAAATGGGTGAAGGTCTTGAGAAAAAGGACGAAAACTTCGCAGAAGAGGTAATGAAACAGATTAAATAGTTCAAATAAAAGGGTATATTAATAGAAAATATTAATATACCCTTTTCAATGTAAGCAAAAAATGCCGCAAATGTATTCAATTAGGCTTTGTTAACTTAGTATGAAAGAAATGAGACCTGAAAGGCCTCTGGTAGGTTTAAAAA
>LFSH01000086.1 GCA_001513105.1 Clostridiales bacterium DTU070
AATTTACATAATTGCACCTTAAAAAGCTGATTTTGCCTAACCTTTTCGGACAGTCTGGCCATTATATTAATTACAGAAATATAAACCCATTACCCGAAAAATTAATAATTATATGCGATGAAGAGAAGAGTAGGTTATTGATGTCCTTTGCAGAGAGCCCGGTAAGCTGAGAAGGAGCAGGAACGGATAACCGAAGATGGTCTGAGCTGAACCCGGTTGAAATCCTTTTTGAAAGAATTGATAAAAAGGTCATTCACGAGGAAGAGGAAAAGCTGCTTTCAGGCAGCCGTTAACCCACCGGGAAGGAGTTGCGCAGTTGCTTTGCGGCCAATAAAAAAAGCGAGCCGATGGTTCTCAGGACGAAAATCTTGGTTTCCTCATCAATACCCTTTATTACTTTGAGTGCGGCAACAGCTTTTTTATGCCCGTCATCGGTCAGGTCGTAAAACGTTACGGCGCCTGTTGCCTTGATAACCTCATAAAGCGTATCCACGAACAATTCCCTCTTATGGTCGTCCAAAGATCCAATCCAGTTGTTCAGCGCGGTGTTCATGAACATCGTGCTGTTTTTAACGGCTTGAACATAGCAGAAATCACCGTCGGAAACGAGCCACGAGAAGGGATCATGCTGCATAATCCAGAAACGGTTGCTTTTTACTACAAAGTAATTTTCCTGTTGATGCAGAAGCATTCCGATCACCGATGACTGGGGCAGGGTTTTGTGTATCCTGTCCTTTATATTCAGGAATTCGCGGCATTGATAGATTTCTTCCCTGAATCCCGGACCGTCATGGTTAAAAACACGGGTAATCCTGTTCTGGATATGCTGATGGCATTTCATTGCGGAATACACTGCTATATTTCCTCCCTTTGAATGCCCTCCGACTTTTAAATTGCATGAAACCAGCCCGCCTACAGTGTTCAGGTACTTTACTCCCTCTTCCTGCGACGGAACAGGACTGATAAAACCCATGTTGAAGTCTTCCTTCCATCCGACAAAGGTTGCGTCGGTTCCGCGATAGGCAACATAAGCCGTCCCGTCATCCAGCATGTATGTGATAGCTGAAAACTGCTTTTCGGTTTTGAAATCTATATTATTAACATAATAAGTCATCCTGACATTACGGAATCTCGGGCTTTCAGCAAGTGCACCAAAAAGCCTGCGGTTGCTGTCACTGTCCCTTACACCCCTGAACAGCGCGTCAATATTTTCACTCCCTGCCGTCTCTTCTATACTTACCGGCTCTGCCATACCTGTTATTCCGGGCACGAATCCGTCAAAATGCAGGTATGCAAGCTGTGACAAAACAAGGCTGTCAACGGCGTTAAACTCCTTTTTCTGAAAACTGTCGTTTTGTTCGGTTACATAATCAATTATATTCTTCATGTTGTCTCTCCTGAATATGTTTTTCCGGTATCGGCATTAATAAAACAGAAACTGCTGAGATACCGCGCAGCAATAGTGTCTGTTTTTATAATACCACCGATGGCGGATATCTTACCGGTTTTTTCTGTTATATTATATTAAGTCCGGTCTGAAACGGTTTTCTTTTTTTGAACTGGTAATGCTGCAAGCAAATGAAAACCGCTCCGACTGGTTTTAAACATCCTACCGGAGCGGTTTATATAATAATAGCCATCCGAATCCATAATATTCACCTCTGCACCATGTCTGCCGGTCTTTCAGTTGCCCGGTCTGCTTATTCTGATTCTTGCGAACTTGAGTCTGCCGGCCTGAACAACATCCCCGTCCTGTAAACCGGATATTTTAAAAGTGTCAATCCTGTTTCCGTTCACTTTCACGCCGCCCTGTGAAATAAGTCTCCTGGCGTCACTGTTGCTTGAAGCAAAACCTGTAAGCACCAAAAGTCTTATCATGTCAGCACCGTCGCTGCCGAAAACGTCCCGGGGAATCTCACACTCTGAGACGTCATCCGGTATCTCCCGCTTCTGGAATACCCTTTTGAAATGCTCTTCAGCCAAGGATGCCGCTTCACATCCATGGTATAACGATGTTATCTCTTTTTACAAGCCTCATCTTAACATCCCGCGGGTTGATATTGCCGGAATTAAGAGCTTCCTTTATTTTAGCCAGGTCATCGGGATGCACGTCGGTGGCAAGCTCGAAATACCTTATAATCATGTTGTCGGGTATGGACATTACTTTTCCGTAGATATCATTCGGCGGTTCGTTAATGCCGATATAGTTGCCGAAGCTTTTGCTCATTTTTTCAACTCCGTCGGTGCCTTCAAGAATGGGCATGAAAATTGCAACCTGGCTCTCCTGCCCGTAATCCTTCTGCAGGTTTCTTCCCATTAAAATATTAAACCGCTGATCGGTACCTCCAAGTTCAACATCTGCTTTGAGAGCCACTGAATCATAACCCTGCATTAAGGGATAGAAAAATTCATGGACTCCTATGCTTTCATGCGCATGGAACCGTTTCTGGAAATCATCCCTCTCCAGTATTCTTGCAACAGTGCATTTCGAAGCCAGTTCAATAACATCGGCAAAATTAAACCTTGAAAGCCATTCACTGTTGAACCTGACGTCTGTCTTTTCCCTGTCGAGGATTTTAAATATCTGGTTCTCATAGGTTCGGGCATTTTCAATGACTTCGTCGCGGGTCAGCGGCTTTCTTGTTTTCGATCTCCCGGTGGGATCGCCAATCATCCCGGTAAAATCGTCGATGATGATAACCGCCCTGTGCCCTAAGTCCTGGAACTGCTTGATTTTTCTAAGCACCACGGCATGACCGAGGTGAATGTCGGGCGCCGTAGGATCAAGCCCGAGCTTTACAGTCAGCGGTTTGCCTGTTTCCTGTGACTTTTTCAGTTTTTCCTTCAGGTCATCAATGCTGATAATTTCCTCTGCTCCTTTCGAAATAATTCTGATTTGCTCGTCAATTGAAGCCATAACAGTTCTCCTTTCGCCTTTTTTATTAAATAAAAAACTCCCGTCCTCTGAATCACTCAGAGGACGGGAGTACTATTCCCGTGGTACCACCTCTATTTATCCGTACTTTGCAGTACAGACCTTATCAAGGACTAATGCTTAAAAAGCACGCCATCCTCCAGCACTATAACGGGTGCAGGGCTCCGTCACAGCCTACTCGGTACATCCTTTCGGTGTGAAGCTCAGAGATGTATTCGGAATGATGTTTTCTGCCCCTCTCACCGGCCGGGAACTCTGTGAAGAAAACCTGTCAAACCTACTCCTTCCCATCATCGCTTTTTAAGTATTTATTTTATAAATTATATACTATGATATACATCTTTTGTCAAATCCCATTCAGTATTAATGCCTGCCCGGAGAGAAAGAGAGAAACCGGTAGAAAATTTCACACAATTCTGCTGTTTTCCAAGCTGATGAATTTGTATTCCAGTTCCCTGTTCTTTCCACGAATGGGTACAATAAAATAATCCCACGGAATAAGCTCATCCGCTGCAAGTTCATGGGTTCTTATATTCGTTATCTCGCGCAAAGCAGCTTTGGTTTTTACAAGTATAATATACACGGGAAACTGTCCGCTGCTCTTATCTTCTTTTATTGCAATATAGGCACGCTTTACATACCCTTTCTCAAGCAGCTTGTTCCTGAGATTTTCCACGGTTTTCATATCCAGATCATGGGGCAGATATGCCTGGGTGATTTGGACCGTATCCCGTTCATTTTTTATATCTTCGTTTGTCTTCATGAATTCCGTTGCATAGTAATAGTATTTCCGTGCCTCCTCTATGCTGCCTTCGCTTCGGTGATACCTGTACAGTACATTACAGCAATACGGAATTAGCTGCACCTCAGTTTCCATTACTTCATGAAGTATGTCCTGTCCTTCAGGATCCCCGCATTCTAACATCAGCCTGCCCAAATGGTAAGCAACGTACAGATCGTCGGGTTTCGCGTCATATAGTGCCTTAACGGCTTCCAATGCGCGCTCCGTGCCTTCCACCTTTTCGAGAAGCAAAGCAAGTTCTATTTCCTCCTCAGGCGATAATGCTCCGGTATGTTTCTTTTTTTCTTCCAGTTCCTTCAGCCTTTGCCTGGACTTCTCACAGGACTTGTATATATTATTCCATGTTTCGGACACTTCCGATATCCAAAGGAGGTTTGCTTTACTGAGGACAGCATCCGTCCTGTCACCCAGTATATCCCTCAGGGCGCTTGTTTTCCGGTGTTTTGGAAATTCATGCCTGGCGCCAAGATTACTGAGCCTTTCACCTGTTGACGGGTGTGTCCAGCACGGAAGGGATTTTATCTTCAGAACCTGGCTTAATATATTTTTTGCAGGCTCTTCANNTCCAGGAATTTTTCCATCAGATGAAATATCATTTGGGGAGGATTTTCTTCTGCTTCCGCAAGTGCGTTGATCCTGTCCCAGAAAACATTTCTCAGGTATGAATCATACAGTGGAAATTTAACCAGGGCTTCAGCCGCCGTTGCGGAATCGGTAACAAATTCCGAAGCTTTATCTGCTTCATACTCATTTTGTCTTCGCAGTGACAATAACGCATCATTTAATGCAGGAATGTACCTGATCAGAAAAGCTCTGAACAGCCGATTCCTGTCTCTTCCCGATTTCTTCAATTCTTCCGCTGCTTTTCTCCACACATCCTCAACCCTGAGGATCTTCACATTCTTTTTGACATGGGCTCGGGACAAATGTCCCAACTCGTGACCTATAACAGCCCTGAGCTCATCTTTCGATAAAGCAAGCATCATGGGAATTCCAATTACCAGGTATCTCTTAAAGATTCCAAGTATTCCACATGTTGGTATTTCTGCTATGTAAGCATTAAAACACAAATCAAGCTTAATATAATGTATGTTGGGGCATTTAAGCCTGGTTCTAATTTCTTCTGCAAGATTATATAACTCCGGGAACTCTTCCTTCTTTATGTCAATTCCTTCAGGTGCGGGAATTTTAACGGCAAATGCAGAAAAAAGACCTCTCAATAAAGCAACCAATATCACAAATGACGGAATGGCCAGTTTAAAAATTTTGGTTCCCATCCTGTTATTGCTTAAGATCAGGTATATACTAAAAGCAAATAACCCCAATATACCTAAGATCAGCAGAAAAAAGTATCCGTAACCCGCTAAATACAATAAAACAAGCTGCAGCTTATTCCTTGATTTACTCATAGAAACTCTCCCGGTAAGTACATGTCTTTTTGTTAACTTATCCTTTGGGCATTCTTTCAGGTTCCACATTCCTTTTTCAGCAAATGATTGTTATAAACCATTATATTTGCAATTTCAAAATATTACAAACAAAAAATAACAGAATTCTATATTTTTTTATGTTTTCTTATAACGCATCGCAAAAAACAGGCGCAGAATTGTTAATTCAACAAAAAACATGGCGGATGTCATACCAGTCAATCCACCTTACCGGCCGGGCAAAACCAGGGAAAAGTTTTTGAAGATACAAAGCCGCAGTTGCGGGTGAGTATAAAGAATAACGGGCATTCTGATCAAATCCACTTGATAAACGCGGTTTTGTCGTTGCGGTTAAACCCGCATTTTTCGTAAAACCTCAGTGTATTTTCATCCTTTGAACCGGTAAGAAGCATGACCTTGTAACACCCGCTGTTTTGAGCTATTTCAACGGCTTTTTGCATCAAAGCAAGGGCATATCCCCTGCATCTGTAATTCTTATGGGTTACGACATTTTCAATCAGGGCGTAAGGCCTCATACCCCTTGTCAGGTTTTTTACAACAACCACGGTTACGCTCGATACAATCCTGCCTTCAACTTCCCCGACCAGGATATGATAGTTCTCATCGGCAATTATTTCGTTCCAGAGTGATAAAAGGCCCGGTGTTTCAGGCTGCTTTCGGGTTTCATGAAGGTGCAGGTACAATTCCTGCAATCCGTCAAGATCATGTTTCGTAACTTCCCTTATTTGCATAATTCACCACTCACTTTTCAAAATCCCTGTACATCATGCTCGGCTGTATTCCTGCATTATTCTGATACTTTCCCTTATAGAGTTTTTCATAGTCGCCTTCAATGGTATGGTAATATATCTGGCAGATTTCAACCCCGGGATAGATTCGTATGGGCTGAATACAATGAATTTCAAGGGTCCAGTAACCACTGAAACCAACATCGCCGAATCCGGCAGTCACATGTATGAAGAGGCCCAGCCTTCCCACTGAAGATCGTCCTTCAAGCATTGGAACATACCCTTCGGTTTTTGTATATTCCAATGTCCTGCCGAGGTAGAGTATGCCGGGCTCCAGTATGAGGCCGTCTTCAGGGATGATTATTCTTCTGGTTTTGTTGGGTTTTTTCATATCCAGTACATTTTCCTCATAGACCAGGAGCTCATTATGCAGCCGCAGATTATAGCTGTTCGGGTTAAGGCATTTCTCATCGAAGGGTTCTATAATTATCTCCCTGCCGATATGCTTTTTAATCTCAAGACCTGAAAGTATCAAATAAACCGACTCCTCCATTAAAATTATGCAATTTAATATAATTAATTTTTATACTGCATATAACGGTCCGTGGCTTTTAATCATTATCCACATTCCATTCAAATACATTCACAAATCTCATGCCTTCCTTGTAAAGATCGTGCCACTCGGGCAGACGGGCTTTACGGATAAATTTTGCGCCAAGCTTTTCGCATGTGCGCCTTGAGGCTGTATTCCCGGGGTCGTTTGTAATCAATACCTTTATCATTCCATGGGCACGGATAACCGGGGCAAGAAGCCTGCATGCCTTTTCTGCATATCCGTGCCCCCGGTGCGGTTCGTCGACACCGTAACCGATATGGCCGCCATAATACAGGCCGTCCGTATAGCCTACACGGAAATTGATCTCACCGGCACGGATACAGTTGCGTCGGATTTCAAACACATAAGCCGGAACCCACTTCTTTTCGGGAATGGCAGGATTTTTCGCAACACAGTGAAGCTCTATCTCACCATCGGTTAAACCCGGTATATCAACAAAGTCTTCAAAAACAACGGGGAGGGAATTGTAATACTGAATTTCCCGGAGGACCTCCCATTCATCTTTCAGGATGGCATATAAGTATTCATCGCCGTACTTTTTGTCAGATAGCTTATGTGCAGGCCTTGCCTCAACGAAACATCCTTCCCTGCGCATGCCTATTCGTTCCATAACCCGGTATGAACCATAATTCTCGGTATCACAACGGGCAAAAATCCTGCGCAGACCCAGTTCGTCAAACCCAAGTTCCAGCAGGCGTCTGCCCATTTCGGTACCAAAACCCTGTTTCCAGTAATTCTTATGCAGAATCCATCCGAGTTCGCCCTGATCATCTCCCCGGCGAATCAGGTTGCACGCACCTATAAGTTTTTGTGTTGATTTCAGCACAGCAGCATACTGGTAATTTCTGCACGGATTCTCCCTTGACCGGGCTATGGCTTCGGCAATAAAGTTTCTCGTGTCGGATTCGTCATTTGGTCCCCATTCCATGAACCTGGTATTCTCTGCATCGCTTGCGTAAGAATGAACAGCTTCGAAGTCGGTTTCCTCGAAAGGCCGTAATATAAGACGCTCTGTTTCAAGAGTTTTCACAACCATCCTCCTCCGCCATAATCTGTTTATTTACTTCGGAAAAATATTAAAAACCCCGCGGAATCACCTTTTTATAGTGACTCCGTGGGGTCTGAATCCACGTGTAGGGCCTAATCGCCCCTATGCAGCTCGAGCCGCAGGCTCTTATGCATACTCACCATTTTGGATATTATTGCATGGCAAACTGTACTTGTCAAGTTAAATTTGCAGGATTTCCTGCATTTTTGTGCATATTTCGGAGGAAACGGCTTTTAATGCCTGCACTCAGCCTGTTTCATCCAGGTTCAGTGTCATGTCGAATACATCCTTAAGGCTGTGATCATGGGAAACCACAATACACATCTTGTTCCTTGAGAGGTTTTTAAGTTCCCGCTTAAGCACATTCACAGACTCATCATCTAAGTTTGCCGTAGGCTCGTCAAGCAAAATAACCTGCGCCGACTCATTGTAAATTGCCCTGGCAATGCCTATGCGCTGGGCCTGCCCGCTTGATAAATTGCCTCCGTATTCGCTGATCACGGCATTGAACTTATCGGGCAGCGTTTCAATGAAACCAAGGATATTCGCCTGTGCAGATACATCAGCAAGCCTTGAACTGTCCGCCTCTTCGTTCATCGCAATGTTTTCTGCTATTGTATCCGAAAAAAGTATATCGCTGTTCGGAACATAGCTGAGTACAGATCTTACATCCCTGATATTATATGTTTGGTTATCTTCTGTTATTACACTGATACTTCCCGAATCAGGCATGTAAAATCCAAGCAGCAGTTTCAGCAATGTTGTCTTGCCCCGGCCGCTTTTTCCGACTATTCCAATGATCCTGTTGCCCGGGAAACTGAAGCTGAGATTGCTGAATACCTTTTTTTCTCCATATGAAAAACTGAGATTATCAATATGTATTTCCTTAATCCTCACATTGCGTGTCACCAGGTCGGTATCTGATTCTTTTTCAAGGCTTATGACCTTATCAAGCCTTTCGGCCGATACAAACGAGTTGTTAATATTGTTTATCGCCGGCGGAACCATGTTCAGCGGTGTGATAATATAGTTCAGCAGCTGGACCATTGTAAGCATTGCCCCTACCGAGTATGCCCCTTTAATTGCGAAGTACGAGCCCACCCCCAGACAGATAAGGAATATAACCGAGCTCATTACGTTGTTTGCGAAATACACCAGTCCCTCCCAGAGGCCTAATTTCGTGTATTTCCTTGTTTTATTCTTCTGCATTGAGCTGAATTTGGCCAAAGGTTTTTTATAGTACCTGTAAGCCTTAATAAGCGGTATTCTTCTGAACCGTTCCTGGATAAAGGACATTATACCGTCTTCATTTTCCTTGATTTGCGCATTGATTTTCTGAATATTGGGTGACAGGCTGTTAACGAGTATCAGCAGAACAGGTATTGAGACGAAAAGGATTAATCCCATTTTCCAGCTCAGAAAGAACAGGGCCGCACCTGCAAAAACTGCCTGCAAAACCTGGCCGATTACGTTATATGTAATATTCGGTATGCACGTGGATACAGCACTGATATCGCCGGTAAACATATTCATAAGTTCACCGCTGCCGTATTTCTCAACACCGGCGTAATCAGCATGCAATATGGCAGAAAGCATTTCGTTGCGAAGATTGTACTCTGTTCCTGCCTGGATTTTTTTCGATGAGTATGATGACAAAACGTAGGAGAGACCGGTTAACAGCATTATAACAACCGAGTATATGAACAGAACGAATATTTTTTCCACAGTTCCCTCTATGGCATTATCAACGAACTCTTTTAAAACCGCTGCAAACAGTATGTTTGTTACTGAAAGCAATAATGCGGAAAAGATCAGAATTACCAGGTACCTGTATGATCCCTTTATTCGTTTGAATATCCACTTTAACCAAATCCCTTTCATACCTTGCTACCTCAATATCTGTTTTTTATTCCAATTTCTATTTTATATGTTTTTGAAGGTTACATCTACTCTTTCTTAACCCACCAAAACCCCGCTTAGTTTTGAGTGGGTGCTGATGTTTTTCATAAGCCTGTTATAGTAAGGTTTGTGATAAAGCCTGAGTTTCGCCAGGTAAACCAATGACAATTCCACCAGGTATTCCTGGATATCGCAGAAGAAATCCTCGGGTATTGACATGTCTCCATTGTTTATATAGGAGTTATAATAACAGTCTCCCCCGCAGACAAACCTGACCCAGCACGTGCTGCATTTTCTCCTGTTGAACACCGGCATTGATTCAAACCTTTCGGTAATACCGGGATTTATTCCCGTATCAAGACATCCAAGCCTGAACTCTTCATTACCTACAAAGCTGTCACACGGGTATATTTCCCCTGTAGCAGTTACCGCAATCTTGGTCCGTGCCGCATTGCAGCGGTATAAAACCCTTATTTTCAGCATCAGCCGCCTTATTATTTTACCGAAATAATCTGTGTTATTCAGGATCATGTTTATTGTTGAAAAATCATTGTCAGATGCTTCTTTCAGCAAATGTTCAACCAAATCGCCGTATTGTTTCTTTATTTTGCATAAGTCATCATGATCAAATTTCAGTTCCGACTGCCGGTTCAGCCTTGCCAGTTTTATCTGCGCATGTTTTATGCCCAGTGATTTGTTGTTTTCGATTATGTCCGGAACCGACAGGTTTTTTTTGTGTAAAACCGTTAACGCCCATATTTCCCTTGTTTTTTTGGACATATTGCCATGTCCTTTTATTCGTGATATTGTGTCCTTTACTTTCCGGTATGAGCCGGTACCGTTCCTGAAAACGCGCGCAGTATTATGCATTTGCTCATTTCCGTCTATGCTTATTCCAAGTGCCGGCGAATACTGGACCAGGAACTGCTCCACCCTCTCATCATAGATGGTTCCGTTCGTGCAAAGGAATACCTCAATCTGTTTATTGATCTTTAACGATAAATCATTGATTATATCAAAACTGTTCCTGATTTGCGCAAGTTCAAGAAAAGGCTCGCCCCCGCTTACGAAACTTACCTTGTACCTGTCAGCATCCTTTCCGAAGTCATATACAAGGTAATCCATCGCCTTTTTTATTGTGTGGTAATTTATTCTTTCCTTGTATGAGAAATTATCCCCGGACTTTGCAAAGCAATATTTGCAGGCCATGTTGCATTTGTGAACGGTGGGAAAGGATATTTCATACAATGATTTTTCCGTCCTGTTGTGCTTCAGCTGTTCTTCGCTGACATTCTCGTTGTAGAAATCAACTATTCTCTTAATGACAGGGTTCTGCGAATACCTTTTTATCTCCTCTATGTCATGATTCTCTATCAAGTCCCTGATTATTTCGTTTCCGGACAGAACCAGGATTTCAAATGTAAGGATGTTGAACAGTATAAGTTTATTGTCATTGTTTATTATCTTTATCCTCGTTTTCATATTGCCACCTCTCCTCCCGAAGATGAGAACTCCAGCCTGCGGTCCAGCATTGTGAACGGAAACTTAACTCCCTTAACGATGGAAAAGGAACTTAAAGGTACAATACTTTTCGCAAAATCAATAAGGTTTATTGTGCATGGAATATTTATGTATATGCTTTCTGAATCGTTTTCAACCACGGTGCATATCCTCAGCATCATTTTCAGCTCCATCTTCCTGTAATCGGTAACCTGAAGATGGCTGACCTCATTGACAATTACGTACTTTTCGCTGTCATAATTAAGAACGGTGTACGTACCCAAATCCATGATTATATTGCTGTATTTGATTACCGATTCTCCTGAAATCCCTTCCTGTGCATGCCCGGTGGACCTGACCCCGGATTCATATGCCGTTTTGGCATTTGATATCGGCTCGGTTAATATGCCTTTTTTTATGACATTGTAAACACTCTTCGGGGTAATGAATTCGTAGTCGAAACTGTAACTTCCGAGGGATTTCATCAAAAGGGGCATGTCGTATATAAATATGCCGGAACTGAATACCTGCTTATCAAGGGCGTTGTAGTACGGCGAATCCTCGTTGCGGATACTGCTTAACTTTAATTCATCCAGAACTTTTTTAATAAGCTGGTATGAAACCTCGGGGGAAAAAACAATACTGTATCTTCCCTTAACATTTCTGCTGCACACCCGTGACTTTTTAAGCCGTATTGATTCTGCCAGGCCGGCACAGGCATAATCAAGCAGGTCCATATCCCCTACCGTTTTTTTTGCCTTCACCCTTCTTTTCTGGTCGCTTCCTTCCGAGATCTCCTCAACAGTCATGCTCAGGGATGCTTTTTTATAGGACAGCGGTTCGCATCGGTCCAGGTACCCGGAATATTTCAATACCTGCCTGCTGATTTGAACAATAAATTTATTCGGATCCATATTGCTCAGTTTACTGTTGATTTTAAGAAATATATCTTCAATACCGGTATCGGTTAACGCTTCAATCCTTTTGTCGCAGAAATCAACTTTTTCCCCGGTAACGGACCCGGTATTCGTATAATAATCGTAACAATAATCATCGGGCTCAATATAGTCAAGGAGCTTGTACAGGTTCTCCTTTCTGTTGCTTGTCACAAAAGAATATTTATTCCCTTTTGCTATCTTGGCTCCGTATCTTTTTTCACATATGCAGTCGGACACGCGGGGTGTCCCCTCATGCATTATCCAGTTTTCAAAACTGCTTTCGGCAACATGCAGCTCATCAATATGCCTTGCATTCATATCAATATAATCTCCTTATGTTCAAATTCCGCAGTGCAACCGCCGGTGATGCTGCCGTCATGTACAGCGGCTGTTCGGCATACTTTCTGCAAAAAACATTGTATGTCCTGCTTTTATTGCCGATCCCGATTATGGAATCAAGGGCATCAACAGGGTTCCCCCGAACAGCGACCGGCAGCAGGGGTTCTGTTATCCTGCCGTTTTCAACCAGGTATACTTCCCTGGGGAACAGGCTGAACATCTGCAGCGACGATGAGGCGGAGTTGCAGCCGACGCAGAAGAATCCGTTTTCAATGCCGGCTATAAGGTCATGTATATCGGTATCGCCTTCAGAAACCACGATATTTGTCATACGGGTTCTCGGCCTGTTGTAAAACGAACTTCTTCTTCCATTGCCTGTAGGCTGTTCATCTATCTGCATGCTGCAGTTCCGGGAGAAAAGCATCCTGTTTATTGTACCGTTGCTTATCAATTCAGTATTCCGATATTTTATACCTTCATCATCAAAAACCATCGCCATTCCGTGCGGACTGAAATTGCCGTTGTCGTATATGCTCAGCTGCGGAACCGATAACTTCCGGCCCAGGTAGTTATAAAAGGTGTTGTTGTTTAAATCGCTTAGCTCTGCCTCCATAAGATGCCCCACAACTTCATGGAAGAAAAATGCGCTGAGCTCTTCATCAAAAACCATGGCTGCGCTGTCGCAGGAGACCTGGCCCGAACACTTTTTCAGATATTGTGCATGCCTGTTTATGCTGTCATACACTTCATCGAAGGACAACAAGCCGTTTTGCCTGTAAAAAAGCAGCATGGATTTTACCTGGTTATATGTTACCTGGGCAGCGGCAGAAATATCAAAATACCTGTTATGCTTTAAGCTGTTTTCACTGTTAAGCGTAAGCTCTGAAATGTTCTTTGCCTTAGCCGAAAAAGACAGCTTCAGCTCGTCATCGTTAAACTCTTCAATAAGATAATCAAATAAACGGCAGGTTTCGGCCCTGACATCGCTCATATTGAAATGCTTTAGCAAATTCTCTTCCCTGAGGTTTTTGTCATACGACTGAAAGGAGCCCTCTTTTCCTGTATTCCGGTTTCTCTTCAGGTACAGGTTAAGGTCCTCCAAATCGGAAAAATTGTAATTCTCCCAAATGCCGTTATATGCGTAGTAATTTACACTGTCCGTAATCGAATGCTTTGTACTTTTACCGGTATCCGACCACATGATATACATGTTTTCCTCATGGTATACCGATACCTGGGAATATGCCTTGGGGTATTTTTTCAGTATATAATCCATACTTTCATAACAGGACATACTGTTCATACAAGGAACTCTCCCCGATTTTTTATTTCATCACCCGGAAATCATTTTTGTCTCTTCTTTAAAGAAAGACCCGATATAACTGACAACATTTTTGGTATTCCTGAAGTGATCGCTTTGTATTAACTCATCGTCAATATCTATTTCAAAAGCATCCTCCAGTTCAATTACGAAATTAACAAGGGATAACGAATCCAGTTCATATTCCTCTGAATACAGCCTGTCCGGACTTTTATCGGGCAGATATTTGCTGACTATCTCAACTACCTTCTTTTCAATGGTTTCCACGCTCAACATAAATATCCCTCCATGGCTTCGGTACGTTCATGTCTGCTTTGCATGTCATCCGGCTTTGTCAGCCTCAGGTATCCCCTTTCTGCAAAAAACAGAAGGAATCGGCAAAGTTTGCTCTTTATAACCTGTTCATCTTCATTAATCTGCTTTTTGACATTCTTAACCGCATCCGAAACGGTATTGGACTGCATCAAGCTATGGTATATCAACTCATCGGTTTTGCTCAGTTTATACTTGACTTTGCTTATTCCCCTGTGGCTGATTACCGTAAGCGTCAGTGCACAGTCCCCGGGTTCATGTTTTATATCCCTGTAGAACTCTGTCTTAGAGTCGTCATTTATACTGTTAATAAACGCTTCTCTCTCTTTCATGAGTTTTTCCTTCGATTCGTAGCATGATATCAGGAAAGGCCTCTGAATTGATTTCTTGGGGACGATTGGGCAGGGTTTGCAAAGGTCTTGCAGTTCACAGTCCTTGCAGTACTCATACTTTACATCTTTCAGTGATTTCATAAACCTGAGCTGTTCACTGCTGAAGATATAGTCTGTTTCAAGCTGCGTAATATCCACTTTCGGGCCCTTTGTGACAAAATCCTCCTGCTTGTCATAGTTTGACAGCATCTCGCATCCATGTGCGATTCCCTGCGAATCAATAAAGAAACCATGATCCCCAAGGGTACATACACCGTATCGTATCCTGAACCTCAGGCCGTATTTTAAATTATAATAGGATAAAAGGAACGGGGGACAGCCTATCAGGTTGAGATGGAACGGTATGCCGTATTCCTTGTATTTTTCGGCGATTGTTTCGTAAACATCCATCAGGTTGGTAAGTTTACTGTTCGTATCATTTTTTTCGGCATTTCCTACCGACGAAACATAAGACACATTCAGAATATCTATTCTCTTTTCGGCGAAAAACGGTATTACATCTGTTACCTCTCCGATATTCCTGTTATTGAATGTATAGTTTACCGAGATTTTAGGCCTTTTCTTCCTGCCCCTTATCCTGTTGATTGTTTCTATTGTGTTAAGGCTTTTATAGAACGAGCCTTTCCCGCGCAGAAAGGAATTCGATTCCTCACAGATACCATCCAGCCCGATTGTGAAAATTCCGACCAGCTTATCACCGATGAGCCTTCTGATATCTTCTTCTTTCATTGACGTTCCGTTCGTGTTCAGGCTGACGTGCAGGCCTTTCTCTTTTATGTAATACAATAATTCAAAAAAATGATCATAAAGAAAAGGTTCCTTGGCACTTAAAATGATATTCTCATAATCCAGTCTTGCCAGGTTATCAACTATCTTCTTTGCGGTTTCAGGGTCAATATCCTTATCCGATGGATTACTGTCGTAATAATAACAATGGCTGCAGCGCAGGTTGCATTTTTTCGTTAATTCCCACTTGATACTTCTCATATTTTCACCTCACCAGTGCGAATGCAGCTTTCACACCTATACTGCCTGACTCAGCAGCTTTTCATCTATACTCGCCTTTGACAGGTATCTCAAAAGGCTGTACCTGTTTGCAATAAGAGCCTTATACAGGTTTGACATCATATCCCTGTAATCCCCAACCATGTCCGCGCCTGCTTCATCGGCACCTGCCAGCGAAAGCTGTATGAGCTTATCGTATAATAATTTATAACGGGTGTTATACTCCATTAAAGCGGCCATGTTACTTCTTTTGAACTCATCTATCCTGGACAGGGCTTCTTCGTTCAGATTTGGTATAAACCTCTTTATCCGTTTGTCCAGGATGTTTGCTTCATCCACATATAACCTCATGAAAGGATAATTTTTCAGCAATACTTTTGAGCGCAGAGCCCTGTGAAGAATATAAAGCTTTGCCACCCGTTCATCCCTGAAACGGTAACTGTATTCCCCTTCCGTATCCGACCATCCTGCCAGAAGGTTTTCCCTTTCAACCAGTTTCAGTAATGGCAATTTCGGGTACAGAACAAGCCTGTGCACTTGCAGGAACACATTTTTATACAGGTATTTGCTTATGAACTCATTGTTTTGAGCAAGACCCTCAATAGTGGAAAAAGGTGTGTAGTTTATAAAACCATATGTAGGTGCAATGTCTTCCTCGTCAAGTATCTGAATTGCTTTAATGTTGTCTTCCAGTTTCAGCGCCTTGTTGAACAGTTTTAAATCGGCTTCATTGCCTGATTCCACGCCGAGCAAAACACAATCAAGTCCGGACCTTTTCAGCAGCCTGAGCTCGTCAATGGACAGGTTTTTATGAAAGTCGCAGCGCATGTTCGCAAGATATGATATTTTAATGTTCCTGTCAATAATTCTCTCGGCCAGGTCCAGTATCCTTTCCTTATTGATACCTGTATTCTCAAATGAAGCATCCAGGAACATGAACCTGTTCCTTCCGTATCTTTGTGTCAGGTACACTATTTCTTCAATAACATTATCAGCATTCCTGGTTCTGACACATTTCCCCCAATGTGCCCTCGAAACGCAAAATGAGCAATTGTGATAACATCCCCTGCTTGTGGATATGGTCAGATACCTGAAATCTACCTTGTTCAGAAAATCTCTCCTGGGAAAGGGGAGTGCTGATAAGTCAACTGCCTGATCCCTGTCCGGATTCTCTGTTATTTTATCCCCATCCCTGAAGGATAAGCCCTTTATTCCTGCCAAACTCTTTCCTTCCCGGATGCTTTTTATCATTTCATAAAATGTTTCTTCGCCTTCACCCTTTATGACGACATCAATACATGTATTGTTCAGAATCCGTTCCGGACCGATTAATGTATGATACCCGCCTGCGACCACTAAAACATTCTTTAACTCCTGCTTTATTTTATCAATCATTTTAAATACCTTATCGCTTAATGAGCTGTAAACATTCACGGCAATGATATCCGGGGAATAACTGACAATTGTCTTAAGATCCCTGTCTGTAAAATCGGTTATGTAATAAATATCATTCGGAAAACCCTTTGATTCCAGGTATGATGATATATATGCAATACCCAGTTCTTCAGTCGGAGTATTGCGGGTAATAAAAGCAATAAATAAAATTTTCATAACCGTTACCTCATAATTAAAATATTTAAATATGATATTGCCGGGAAACGCTCTCTTAAGATAAACATTCCCTGTTTAATACCTGAGGCAAAAGATCCTGATTGCTTTTTTGACCGGCCCATTTACAGGAATACTCCCAAAGGATTACTGCAGGATCCATTATTGCGTAGGAATATAAATTCTTAAATAACAATCCTTCAGGAGTTTCCCCTGTTTATTGCTCTATGTTAACAGCATGCATATTTTTATTTTTTCAGTCTGAAACGGAAAGAAATACATATGTTATTATTTTAACCAGCAGTTATTATTCTGTTATCAGCAGGAAGAAATACAGCAGCCTACTATACCCAATCCCATATCTTCGGTATTGGCTTCTTCTTCGTCGAGGATTTCAAACTGAGCATACAGCTTTTCATCATTCAACATACTATCACCTCACTTCCCCTTAATATACATGCCGTTAACAATAAATATAATAAGCATACCTGACAGCTCATAGAATAAAGCATCTGTGCGGATATATTTTATTGTCCGGATTGCAGATTCTGTTCTTATTATCTAAAATATCAGTATTTTTTAAATAAATAGCCATAATATTGTCAGACAATACTATGGCTACATTTTACTTTATTTTAATTATTTTGTCAATTAATGTATATTGTGTTTTAATGTACAAAATCCGACAAGTTTCATCCAAATCTGCCAAAGGTATGTTTTCTGCTGTCTGCAATCCGTTCAGGCATATGGCAGGAATGTTGGTATCAGCTTAAAATCCATCAGGTTCGGGCTGCTTCTGGGCAATTATTATTGTTGTATTTCCCATCCGCCAGACCATGCCGGCAGATGAAAAACCAGCCTCTTTCAGCATCTTTGCCTGGTTCTCAACGGTACACGGGGTATCAAAGTGATAATACTCGCCTTCGGGTGCATTAATTTCACGCCTGAGCCTCTCGCTTTCGGCAAACAGTTCATCCTCCGCCGACTGCTCGGTAACCATGTAATCGCATTCTATATATACTCCACTTGGTTTCAGTGCCTTGTCTATTTTTGCATACAGTCTGACTTTTTCGGCATGGGTAAAATGATGCATAGCCTGGAAGGAAATTGCCGCATCAAACATGTTTTCACCAAGATGAACATTAAAGAAATCCCCGCAGATCAGCCTGATATTTTTGTCAGGATATTTTTCCCTGAGCTTATCCAGCATTGCCCGGGTCAAATCAATACCCGTCACCGATACATCGGGCAGCTTTCTGAATATAGCATCAAGTTCAAGTCCTGTTCCGCAGCCGAGGTCAAGAATTGATTCGGTGCCTTCGGGTATTAGTTCGGCCATCTTGATATATCCCTCTCTGCAGCCCTCAACTTCATTAAGCATGTGTTCATCATAGCCGTCAACGCGGGTGGAAAAAAAATCGCTCATTTTCTCAAGCAAGGGTTGTTTTTCCGAGCGGGACTCGTATATTCCTGAACCTTCACCGCATGGGCGGTACCCTGCGGCAATATTTCCCGGTTTATTCATTTTATACACCTGCTTTCTGTTTTATCAATGCCTGATTTCAAATAGTTTAATCCCGACGGGTAATTTATAGTCCCGTTACCACTCCTTTTTCCACATTTCCCTGTGGCAGATTGTTTCAAAACCAACAGCGGTATAAAAGTCATGTACACCGCCAAAGCAATATGTTGCACCGAGTGCTTTTGTTTTCTTCATCCCTTCGTTAAGAGCAATTGTGGCAAGCCCTTTTCTCCTGTGTTCCGGAACTGTCGCGAGCGGTTCCAGGTATGCGTACTTGCTTTTTTCATCAAACCACATACCTGCAAAGCAGGCATATTCTCCATCCGGAGCCTTTATTACCGTTGTCAGATCCTTTCTGAAGTTTGGTCCGCTTTGCATATGTATTCTGCAGTCAATATCATCGTCGGGATTATCACCATGATTAAATCCTTTCCAGAGGCAATTATTAATTTTCCTGTAATCATTTTCATCTTCCAGCGAGATTATTGAGTAACCGTCAGGGAGCCTTGCGTCAATGAACGGCCTGTCATAAGGAAATATACGGACAGGTTCCGTATGCACCCTTGTATACCCGCTTTGCTCCAACAGCTCAATTTTATCTTTTTCCCTGTCCGTGACCCATACAGAAAGAGCATGCCTGCCGTTATCAACAGCAGACAGTTCTTTTTCTGCATACTCAAGCATTTCAGGCAAGAGATATGTATGGTCCCGGTCGGTCACGAGAAAACTTTCGCCAATATCCATTTCATAGCATGCTATTCCGACAAGTTTTCCTCCATCCTCCCAAAGTCCGAAGCGGTGCGTAATCTTGTGATTGAAGGCCGGATGGGTATGTGCATACTCAAAAAACTGGGGCAGCAGGTAACTGTTCAGTGTGGTTGGAGTATAAATATCGGCAAGAAAGCTGTGGACAGCGGTAAAATCAATAAGCATCCGGTATCTCCTGTTATTAATTTTCTTTTTCATGCAAATCCTCCTGTCATAATGAATTCTTCGTAAAAACATCAAATTGTGGCATCCATGGTCATAAATTTTATTAAGCCTTTATTTTTATTCTGATAATATATTAAATGCAAAAACTCCATTTTGACGATGGTTCACCGCCGAAAATGGAGTTGCTTAATTGCACGGTTAATTCATACAACAGTTACGCTTTACCTTGACATAATTATAGCGCAATCGATGACATAACAGACCCATTTGGTTAAGCAATCCCAATTCCGGCAACAAAACAAAGCCTGAATGAAACCAGACCTGTTCCGCATATTGTCCGTTAACCTGAGATTACTTTGAAATCATCGCTGCGCCTCATTTCAACCAGGTTTTTGCTTAAAAGTTTACCATATAAATAGAAACACAGTCGCTGTATTATAGCAATGAAATCTTTAGCAATGGCTTTTTATTACCATCAGAATTTATACATTAACTTCCATGTTTTGATAATTCAAATTCCCTGGCTTCAGGGCAGCAAAAAACGTTTCTTTTATTCTGCATTTATTCAATAACCACTATTTTGTTTTCTGCCCTTGACTTGTTTACATCAATAATTCTCTGGTTTTCCGAACCCCTGAACCTCAGGAGCAGGTTCCTTTTATCCTGTTCATACCTGCCGTCCACAAGGATATCGGTTTCATCCAGCAAAGTGCTCCATCCCCTGTGTTTCGATGAATTCTCGATAATTTGCTCATAGGTGTAGCCCGTATAAGTCATTATATCAAGACACAGTTTTTTTGCTTCCCGGGCAAGTTCGGTAAATGCCTCGGCCTGTTCGAAAGGCTCTCCGCCGCTGAACGTGATACCGTCCAGCAGCGGATTTTTTTTCGCCTGCTCTATTATTGAATTAATCGATACAAGTTCTCCGCCATCAAAAGAGTGGGTCTGCGGGTTGTGGCAGCCGGGGCACCTGTGCCTGCAGCCCTGCGCAAATACCACCATTCGTATCCCCGGACCGTCCACCAATGATTCCCTGATTATTCCTGCTATTCTTATGTATGTATTCATTTTATACCACCTGATGCTTTATCTTTTGAAAGACAAGTGTTTTACCCTGTCACGTACCTCTGCCCTCTTGGCATCATTAAACCTGTCAAGAGTCCCGACAAGATATCCTGTAATGCGTCTTATCCTTTCAAACTTGATATCTCCTTCCTCCCTGCCGCATGAAGGGCATTTATCCCCGATAATACCGGTGTATCCGCATACCGGATCCCTGTCCACCGGGTGATTGATTGAGCCGTAGCCGATGCCGGCACCTTTCATAACCCTTATAATTTTTTCAAAAGCCTTCAGGTTCTGCGAAGGATCCCCGTCCACCTCCACGTAAGTGATATGCCCGGCGTTGGTCAGTTCATGGTATGGCGCTTCTATCATTATCTTGTCAAATGCATTTATCTCAAAATACACCGGGACATGAAAACTGTTGGTATAATACTCCCTGTCGGTAACACCTTCAATGGAGCCGAAAATTTCCCTGTCAATGTTGACAAATCTTCCTGCCAGGCCTTCCGCCGGTGTTGCTATAAGGGTGAAATTCATATTGTACCTGCTGCTTGCCTCGTCCATACGTTTTCGCATGTGCCCGACTATTTCAAGGCCAAGCATCTGTGATTCCTCACATTCACCGTGGTGTTTCCCGGTTAATGCCTTCAGGCATTCGGCCAGGCCGATAAACCCTGTTGTGAGGGTTCCATGCTTCAGAACCTCTCTGATTTCATCCTCCCATCCGAGCTTGTCAGAATCAATCCAGATTCCCTGGCCCATCAGGAACGGAAAATTCTTAACCTTTTTCCGTGCTTGGATCTCGAACCTCTCCAAAAGCTGTTCAATTACCAGGTCTATCATTTTATCCAGTTCTTCAAAGAACTTGTTGACATCCCCGTTGCTTCTCAACGCAATCCTTGGAAGATTTATCGTGGTGAAGCTCAGGTTTCCCCTGCCGTATATTATCTCCCTTGAAGGGTCGTACACATTTCCTATAACCCTGGTTCTGCAGCCCATATAGGCTATTTCGGTTTCAGGATGCCCGGGCTTATAATACTTAATGTTGAAAGGAGCATCCAGGAAGGCAAAGTTCGGGTAAAGTCTCTTTGCGCTGACTCTTAAAGCCAATTTAAACATATCATAGTTCGGATCATCGGAATTAAAGTTTATCCCTTCCTTGACCTTGAATATATGAACGGGAAATATGGGTATTTCTCCATTCCCAAGGCCCGCTTCGGTGGCAAGCAGGATATTTTTGATGACCATCCTTCCTTCGGGGGAGGTATCGGTACCGTAGTTGATGGTACTGAAAGGCACCTGTGCTCCTGCTCTGCTGTGCATTGTATTCATATTGTGAATGAAAGCCTCCATGGCCTGGTATGTATTCCTGTCGGTTTCAGCGTACGCCTTCTTCGCTGCAAAAGCCTGTGCTTTTTCGATAACCGCGGCATCGGGTATGACTTCCATAAGCTGCTCTTTCTCAAGGCTTACATATTTTTCATCCGGAACAAGCGAAGGATAAACATTATGCTCGTCGGCTATCTTTTTTGAAATAGTGTTGACAAGCGTTATCGAATCCTCCAAATCCGACAGCAGTTCCAGCGCTTTGGCCAGGTTCTGCCTGTAAAGTTTTGCATAGGTTTTTGCAACCCCTAAAGCCATTCCGTAATCGAAATTCGGTATGCTTTGGCCTCCGTGCTGATCGTTCTGATTCGACTGGATGGCTATGCATGCCAGGGCAGAATAGCTCCGGATGTCGTTTGGTTCCCTGAGATGCCCGTGCCCTGTACTGAATCCGTTTTTAAAGAGTTTTATTATATCAATCTGACAGCAGGTTGTGGTCAGTGTAAGGAAATCCAAATCATGTATGTGAATATCTCCGTCCCTGTGAGCCTTAGCATGTTCAGGCTTCAGTATGAACATTTCACTGAACTGCTTTGCGCCTTCAGAACCATATTTGAGCATCGTCCCCATTGCAGTGTCGCCGTCTATGTTGGCATTTTCCCGCTTTAGATCGTTATCCTTGGCTTCCCTGAAGGTTAATCCTTCGTATATTCTCATTAACCGGGTATTCATTTCCCTGATGCGTGTCCTTTCAACCCTGTACAGTATGTACGCCTTTGCTGTATTGGCATGACCCTCTTCAATCAGAACCTTTTCAACAATATCCTGGATTTCTTCAACATCCGGAATTTCATTGCCTGGATTTTCATGCAGTTTTTTGACTACCTTTTCGGCAAGGGCCATGGCCAGCTCGTAGTTTTCCTCTCCCGTAGCCCTGATTGCCTTGAATATGGCATTGGTTATCTTTTCAACATTGAATGGTACTTCCCTTCCATCCCTCTTTTTAATCTTTGTGATCATTTGTTTTTCACCCTTTTCAAACAGAGTTTTTCAGATAATAAAAGGAAGTTGATACCTCTGAACAGTGCCTGTAATTACAACATGTAGATATTTACAATGTTATCATACACAACATATAGTGTCAACCAGGATGTATAAACGTTTTGTTTCACGTAAAAAATTACACTGACTTACAACCGCCGGGAAATATTTTACCATAATTTATCATGGAATGAAATGTAATTATTTAATTATTTTAACTGCATGGCTTGACAGAAAAATTAATGTACTATAATATAAAATTAACAGCATTCATCCTTATCGAGTGCTAACAAAGGACGTAAATTTTCCCTGAACCAATTTATACTGAACCAATTTATTATATGTTTATTGCCACCGGCATTGTACTCTTCCGGTGCGTGAGTATTACTGAGTTCTAATGCATTAATTTTCAGAACACAGTATTTTGCTGCGAATTTTTTGACAGGGCAGGTGGATTTAATGAAAAAAAATCAATAATCAAATAAAGGAGGTCTCATATGAAGGCATTGTTTTTAGCAGGTGGGCTTGGTACTCGGCTGAAACCAATTACAAACAACTTGCCAAAACCAATGGTACCGATTATTGGTAAGCCTCTTCTTGAAAGAAATATAGAAAACCTTAAAAGGTTCGGCATTAATGAAATCATATTAAGTACATGCTACAAACCCGACAAGATTATTAATCATTTCGGTGACGGAAAAAGGTTCGGTGTAAAAATCAGCTATATATGCGAAGACGAACCTTTGGGCACTGCAGGCGCGATTAAAAACGCCGAACGTTTCTTCAGCGATACCTTTCTTGTTTTCAATGCGGATATTTTATGCGATTTTGACTTATCGGAAATGATAAATTTCCACAAAAAAGCGGGAGCACTTGCAACAATAGCGGTGACCCATGTTGATAATCCGTCGGCATACGGGGTTATAGAACATGACAGGGACGGGTTTATCACCGCATTCAGGGAAAAACCAAGACCCCATGAAACAGACTCAAATCTTATTAATGCAGGCGTGTATATTTTTGAACCCGAGCTTTTAAATGAAATTCCACCGGGAAGAGCTGTGTCCATCGAGCGTGAAACTTACCCGATGCTTCTTCAGAAGGGATACAAAATGGCAATCTTCGACCGTTGTTCATACTGGCTTGACCTGGGTACGCCAGCCAAGTACCTTAAAGCTCACAAGGATATCCTTAATGGCCTGGTTAAAATAAGGGAACACGATTTTAACGAGAACACTCAATATATCAGCAAAAAGGCAAAAATAAGCCGTTATGCAAAAATAAAGGAACCTGTTTATATAGGAGACAACGCAGAGATCTCGTCATTTGCCTATATAGGTCCGAATACTGTTTTGTTCAGCGACTCAAAAGTTGACACCGACGCAAAGGTTGTTGAAAGCATAGTCTGGAACAACGCCCATGTCGGAGGAGGGGCTTCGGTTGTCAACTCGGTGGTAATGTCCAACTGCCGCGTGGACAGAAACACCGATCAGCAAAATACTGTCGTGACAGAGGATACAAGTTATGTAATGGCAATATGAATGTATAAAAAATATGCTGATACGAAAAGGAGGGTTTGATAAATGAGTTCAGGTAAAAAACCGAGCATAGCCTTTTTAAGTACATATCCTCCGAGAGAGTGCGGTATAGCCACTTTTACGCAGGATCTGGCACGGGAGCTTGACCATGTCAGCCTTATAAATAAACCGAGGGTCATAGCAGTGAGCAACGACAATTACATTTACGGTTCAAGGGTAATGGCCGAACTTTGGCAGCATGACAGGGAAAGCTATGCAAAAACTGTAGAAGCAATTAATAAGTCAGGCATTGATCTTCTTGTAATAGAGCACGAGTACGGCATATTCGGAGGGGAAGCGGGGGAATATATTGCTGACCTTATCGATAACCTGCGGATTCCGTTTATTGCAACACTGCATACCGTTCTTCCCGAACCCTCGGAAAAGCAAAGGGAAGTGCTTAAACTCGTCTGTGAAAAAAGTGCACGTGTTGTTACAATGGCAAAAAACACGATACCTGTTCTTGAAGACGTTTATGATGTATCTCCTTCAAAAACCGAGGTCATACATCATGGCGTACCGTACAGGGTTACCGAGCCGAGGGAAAAACTGAAGGAAAAACATGGGTTTGCCGGGCGCAGCGTTATCAGCACTTTCGGGCTGTTAAGCCCGGGAAAGGGACTGGAATACGGAATTGAAGCCATTGCGCAGGCAGTTAAAAAGCATAAGGATATTGTCTACCTCATCCTCGGCCAGACCCATCCCATTGTAAAAAAAGAACAGGGGGAGGCCTACAGGGAAAAACTGATCGGACTGGTTCATGAACTTGGAATTAAGGATCACGTGGTTTTTGTAGACAAATATCTTACAAAGGAAGAAATTATAACTTTCCTTCAGATGTCGGATATTTTTATGACACCGTATCCCGGGAAGGACCAGGCCGTGAGCGGAACCCTTGCGTATGCTGTCGGCTATGGAAGGGTTATTGTATCCACTCCGTACAGTTATGCCAGGGAAATGCTTGCTGATGGCAGAGGTTTGCTGGCCGATTTCAGGGATGCCGGTTCACTGGCAGAAAAAATTCTGTATGTGCTGGACAACCCCGGCGTCAAAAAGGAAATGGAAAAGCGTACACTGAGTGTCGGCATGACAATGATGTGGGGTAACATTGCAAACCAGTATGCAAGGCTCTTTGTTAATACGCTTGAAAAGGAAAAACTCCGTGACATCGTGGTGGTTTGATGGGAAGAGTTGCTTTCAATACAGTTCTGAAGGACACCCACATCTTCCGGCTTACTGATGATACCGGCATGCTGCAGCACACAAGGTTTTCGGTTCCTGATCCCGTATACGGTTATACCACCGATGACAACGCCAGGGCCTTAATAATGGCATTGATGCTGTACGAACGGTACGGCAACAGCAAGCATCTTAATCTGGTTTATAAATATTCTTCGTTCATACTGAATGCGCAGAACAATAACGGCAAGTTCAGGAATTTTCTGAGCTATAACAGAAAATGGCTGGATGAGGAAGGGTCGGAGGATTGTTTTGGCAGATGCATCTGGGCCATATGTTATGCCCTTTCGGGTGAACACACCCCGCAGGGACTGAAACAGGGGCTTATGCATATTCTTAACAAGGCGATGCCGCACGCAGCCTCGCTTAAATCACCCAGGGCAAAGGCATATACCATAATAGGTCTTACCCGGCTGGAAGATGAACATGCCGGAAGGCTTTCATACGAACTTGCCCGGTCGTTGTGCAGCCAGTATGAAACATGCAGGGACGGGGAGTGGAAGTGGTTCGAGGATGTTGTGACATATTGCAACAGCATCCTTCCGTGGTCACTGATATTGGCTTACAGGGCCGCCGGTGAACAGAGGTTCCTGGACATCGCCGTTGAATCGCTGGGCTTTCTTGAAGGAATTACTTTCCGGCATGGATATTTCAAGCCTGTAGGGTGCAACGGCTGGCTTTTGAAAGGCGGTGAACCGGCTGAGTATGACGAACAGGCCGTTGAAGCCTGCGAAATGGTTTTAACTTATCTCGATGCTTATGAAGTAACAGGGAACAGGGAGTATTTACAGAAGGCAAAAATGTGCCATGCCTGGTTTGAGGGTGTTAATTCCAAGGGCATCTGCCTCATCGACAGGGAAAGCGGTGCCTGTTTCGACGGCCTTACCGAGCACGGGGTTAACCTTAATATGGGGGCTGAAAGCCTGATTTCATATGTCATGTCATACCTGAGAATATCCGGGGTTTATGACCGGGAAGCAGAATAAAATGCTTTAATGAAGATGTAAATTAACAGAAGGGGGTATTTCCATGAGTAACGTAATTGTTGCTGAAGAAAGGAAAGAAAAGACCAGTAAGATCAGAAGGGATGGTTATGTTCCCGGCAATATCTACGGGCCGGGTGTTGAGCGTAACCTGAACGTTCAGTTCGAAGGCCGGGTGATAAACAGGTTTCTTAAAAACCATTCAACGGGTTCAAAGACAAAAGTAAAGATAAACGACAGGGAGCTTCTTTGCGTGGTGAAGCAGGTACAATACGGAATTACAGGCAATAATCCCATACATATTGATTTTTACGCCTCCTCCGAAGACAGTCCGGTCAAGGTAACGGTACCTTTCAGGTTTATCGGAAGGGAAAAACTAGCCGGAAACAGGCTTGTCCTGAATATAATAGAGGACGAGGCAGAAATCCAGGGATTATTAAAGGATCTGCCGGAGGTTATTGAAATTGATGTTTCAGAAATGCAGGACGGCAGTGAAATAACAATGGGCGATGTAGTCCTGCCCGAAGGCATCAGACTCCTTTCAAGGGAGGATGCGGTTGTTGCCAAAGTGGTCAGCGCCGAACCCGGAGCAGAAGCTGAAGATGAACCGGGAGTAACGGCCGAAGACCGGGAACCGGCATGATTGCCGTTAAACAAGTCAAATCACTCAGGGGATACCTTAATGATATTTTAAGGTATCCCCTGATATTTTGATCAGAAAACCACAGGGTATTGCTCTATAATCCGAATTCCTCCTTAAGCCAGTCAAGGGCTTCTTCTTTCGTCCGGAAATATTCCGTTACAAGACCTGTGTGGGACGCTTGCTGATGGCGTTTTGCCTGGACCTTTATGGCCGCCATTCCTCCCGCAACAAATGCAAATGCCACACATCCGGCCTCTTCGCAGCTTTTATGCATTTTTGCAAACTCCTGCTGCGTTTCTGGGTCAAGAATGGGATCCATCTTTTCGATTATCGGAATATAACCCCATTTGCCGCCGAAACTTTTGCCCTTTACGACAACATAGCTGGTAATTTCGCGGACCCCTTCCACGTTAACCAGACCGATCCCCTCGGTCATAACCACTTTTCTGCCGGGAACATCGTACTTTTTCAATTCCCATACTCTGTTTTCACCCAAAGTGCACACCCCCAATAAATGTATTTCCGCTATATACTGCTTTGAATATCAAGTTTCTCGAGAACCTTTTTAAACTCGTCGTATACGCGGGTCAAGGTTCCTTTAATTTTAAGCGCAATGTCGGCGCCATCGCTTGAAGACTGCGAAATTTTGTCAATGTCATTCAACACATTGCTTACGGTTGTAAGAAGTTCACTTGAAGTTGCGTTGAACTCCGAAACCATATCATTTACGAACGATGCGTCATCGTTATACTTGTTTGCTATTTCCAGGGTTGCCATGTAGTTGTTGTTAACATCGGTGGACATGAATTCGAGCAATCTGTTCGAGCTTTCCGCGAGATGAACAACCGATTCTTCAACCTGAACCGTAAATTTCTGAATCTTGGAGACAACATTCTTGGATTGCTCTGCCAGTTTTCTTATTTCATCCGCCACAACAGAGAACCCTTTTCCTGCTTCTCCAGCCCTTGCTGCTTCTATGGTTGCATTCAGTGCAAGAAGATTTGTCTGCGTGGTTATCTGGATAATGGATTCGGTAAGAACTGATATTTGCTCAACGACCTTGGAGTTTTCTATTGCCGTTTCAAGGTCTCCCTTTGTCGCATCAAAAACCGTCCGCGCTTTTCCCAGGGCTTCATATACCTGTTGTTTAAGGCTTTCCGCCCGTAACTGGATTTCCTTGACCGTTGAAACACCCTGCGACGTTTTCTTGCTTATAAACTGTACCGACCTGACAATATCAAGTGCTGAAGCCGCAATATTTTCCGAAGTGTCGGCGGCTTCCCTTATAGCCTTGGTAAAACTCTCAAATACCCTGGTTGTATTTTCAATTTCCGAACTGAGTGCAAGCAAATCACCTGAAATCTCTTCGGAAATACCTGTACCGGATGCTTTTTCGTCTTTGTCCGCAGAATTCTCCAGTATTCTCTCCAATGCACATGCCGTTTTCCCTATGTAATCAGCTCTTTTCTTAAGCTCCATGGGAATTTCTGTACTTATCCCCTGTTCTGCGGCAGACTCAAGAAAATCACTCAACGCCCTTGCTGATTTTTTCACCAAACTGAACTTTAATGCTGCAATTAAACTTACAATAAAGGCTGCAGACGAGACCGCGAGAACAATAACAAATATGATGTCTCTGTTGCCTGTTATCAGCCTCCATGAGCAAAGTACCGGAACAGTTAAAATCAGAACTGGGATTAAGACGAGCATCAGGGAAACTTTAACGGCTTTCTGCAAAACAATGCACCTCGGTTCACAAATAATATAGAAAAATCAGAACTTTTGATATAATTATATATTTATTTACATAAGGTTGCAATTTTTATAAAAATTTTTGTTAGTTTTATCAGTAATTCTGAGAAATTCTTTGTGCAATTTCCATAATAATACAAGGCAAGCTGTACGATTTTTATGCCCGGGCAATTGCTAAGCCACAGAGAGCCCGGCTTCGGATGCCTGTTAAATATGACGAAGGACATTTCCTCCAAAATGATGTGAAAAAATAAAACCCGCGGATTTTCGGCAGGTTTAAAAAGTGACATAAACACGCAACAATGCCGGATCACTGGATTGAAAACCTGATCCGGCATTGGTTCGTTACCCTGTATAAGGTGGATTAAGGTTTCAGGCTATATATAAGGTCTCCAGGTTACATATTATGGACTTAAAAAATCGGGATTACCGCACCTTCATATGTCTCGTTGATAAATTGCCTTACCTCTTCACTTTGCAGTGCTTCTGCCAGTGCTTTAACAGCTTCGTTGTTTTCATTTCCTTCCTTTACAACAAGTATGTTTGCATAGGTTTGAGCCGCTTCCGAGTCCTTGTCCTCAACGGCAAGCGCATCCCTGCTGACGTTCAGTCCTGCTTCAATGGCATAGTTCCCGTTAATTACTGCCAGATCCACATCCTGAAGCACCCGGGCAAGCTGTGCTGCTTCAAGCTCCTTGATTTCAAGATTTTTCGGGTTCGACTCTATATCAAGGACAGTAGCAGTGAAACTTATACCCTCTTTCAGCGTTATCAGGCCCTGGGCTTCCAGCAGCATCAGTGCTCTTGCTTCATTCGTGCCGTCGTTCGGAATTACTATCGTTGCTCCGTCGGGAAGCTCATCAAGGGATTTTGTCTTTCCCGGATAAATTCCGAAGGGTTCATAATGGATTGCCGCAACCGAAACAAGTTTCGTACCGTTTTTTTCATTGAAGTCTTCAAGGTACGGAAGATGCTGAAAATAGTTTGCGTCAAGCTCACCAGTGTCGGTGGCGATGTTCGGAATGATGTAGTCGTTGTATTCCACGATTTCAAGCGTATAGCCCTTTTCGGCAAGTATCTCCTTTGCAACCTCAAGGATTTCTGAATGGGGAGTAACACTTGCACCCACCTTTATTGACGTGTTTGCCTTTTCCTCACTGCCGCAGCCTGAAAGCAGCAAAGCAAGCAATGTAACGGAAATTAAAACTGCTATAACTTTTTTCATAAAAAATCCTCCTTTTTATATCCTCATAAAGTTATTTAATTCTTTTATCAGTAAGCCTTGCGACTCTCATCCCGATTTCCTGGAAAATCTGTACAATTATTACAAGGAACAATACCGAAATGGCCATTATGTCTCTCTGGTACCTGTAGTAGCCATAGTTAATTGCTATCTTCCCGAGGCCTCCGCCTCCGACAAACCCGGCCATTGCAGAATATCCAAGTATTGTTGTTATTGATATTGCGGCACCTATAATAAGCGAAGGTTTTGCCTCGGGGATAAGAACCTTGTATATTATCTGGAAGGTTGAACTGCCCATGGACTGGGCTGCTTCTATAACACCGCCGTCAACTTCCTTCAGCGAGGATTCAACCACTCTTGCAACAAAGGGGAATGCAGAAACAACAAGGGGAACAATTGTACCGGTGGTACCTATCGTAGTGCCTACAATCGCCCGTGTAAACGGCATGATAAAAACCAGCAGTATCAGAAACGGAACAGACCTTATAAGGTTTATTATGAACCCCAGTATTTTGTTAACTGTCGGTACAGGATACACGCCGTCCTTATCGGTCACGCATAATATCACGCCAAGTGGCAGTCCGATTGCATATGCCATACAAGTGGAAACAACCGTCATATACAGTGTATTCAGTATCCCTTCAGTAAGCAGCTCCATCATTCCTGTATCAAACATTGATCTCTTCCTCCTTGTAGAAAATTCCCCTGTCGTCGAGGTATGCAAGTATCCTCTTTATCGATATATCATCATCGGGAAGCTGCAGAAGCATTTCACCATAAGCCTTCCCGTCAATGGCTTTTGTGTTTGCATATAAAATGTTCACCACCGCCCTGCATTCAAGCGTCATGTTTGAAATAACGGGCTCAAACGCCGAATTGCCGTCAAAGACTATTCGCAGGCATCTCTTGCCTGTATCCCTGTATATTTCACTGCCCTTCGGCAAAATCAGCTGTTTTGCGGTTTCCGACCTGGGTCTTAGGAAAACCTCCTTAACCTCACCCGTTTCAACCACCACACCTTCGTGAATCACGGCCACCCTGTTGCATATTTGCTCTATAACCTCCATCTCATGGGTTATAATCAGGATTGTAACCCCCAGCTTGCGGTTTATGTCCTGCAAAAGTTCCAGGATTGAGCGTGTTGTGTTCGGATCAAGCGCACTGGTAATCTCATCGCAAAGCAGGACCTTCGGTTCCGTTGCAAGCGCCCTTGCTATTGCAACCCTTTGTTTCTGGCCTCCCGACAACTGGGACGGATAAGCGTTCAGCTTATCGGACAGGCCTACAAGTTCCAGCAGTTTAACAGCCTTTTCCCTGGCCTCCACCCTGGAAACCCGGGCTATTTCCAGCGGATAACATACATTTTTCAATGCCGTCCGCTGCGATAACAAGTTAAAACTTTGAAAAACCATGCCTATTGATTGTCTTACCTTAAGAAGCTCCCGCGGTCTCAAATCCCTCATGTTCATACCGTCGAATATGATATCACCCGATGTCGGTTTCTCTAAGAGATTTATACATCGCACCAGGGTGCTTTTTCCTGCACCGCTGAGCCCTATGATTCCGAATATTTCACCCTTGTTGATATCAAGGCTGATATTTTTAAGGACTTCAATCTTCCCTTCGCTTGTTTCAAATGTTTTGCTCAAATTTCTTAAACTAATCAATCAAAAACCCCCCTGAAAGAGATTCGGCAGCCTGAAACAAAAAAAGTAGGAAACTTTCTGCTTCCTACTTTTGCAATCTTTTATAATAAACCTGTAAAC
>LFSH01000002.1 GCA_001513105.1 Clostridiales bacterium DTU070
GATGAAAAAACTGAAATATGTGAATTTTACCTGACCTTTTTTGTACGGGAAGGTGAAAAATACAGGAGGATAGATGAAATTCATCGGGAAAGGGCATATAAAATATCTACGGTAAAAAATTTATTGAAACAGGCGGGGCTGGCTTTTTTGGGATGTTACGAGCCGTTTACCTTTGATAAGGCCCAAAAAAATAGTGAGAGACTTTTCATTATAGCAAAACAATGCGTTGACAAAGCCGTGACAATGTGATAGACTGTAATTTGTAGTTAAAGGAATTTTTTAACTACGTTATAAAGTTTAGGAGGTATTTTTTTATGCAAAGAGGCAGAGTAAAATGGTTTAACAGTGAAAAGGGCTACGGATTCATCGAAAGTGAAACAGGAACAGATGTATTCGTACATTTTTCAGCAATTAAAATGGAGGGCTACAAAACCCTTGACGAAGGAGCAGAGGTAGAATTTGAAGTAATTCAAGGTGCGAAGGGACCACAAGCTTCTAATGTTGTTAAGGTTGGTTAACTTTACCGGCATGGAAGTTTATATAGATATAGAAAGTCGGATGGTTCTATAAATTATAAAATGCTATAGTAGCCACTAATCCCCGTATAATTTATAATTGTACAGGGATTTTTTAATTTGTAAAAATTATTGGGTTAAGAATAATGGAGGTAAGTAATGAAGGATTATATTATTAAGGCACTGACAAAGGACGGTACCGTAAGGGCTTTTGCTGCCATTACGACCGATATGATAAATAAAGCAAGACAAATACATGATACCAGCCCGGTTGCTAACGCCGCTTTGGGAAGAACATTGACAGCGGCAGCAATGATGGGTTCCATGCTAAAAGGTGAGCAGGATACCCTTACCTTACAGATTAAGGGGGACGGACCGCTGGGAGGGATAGTAGCCGTTGCCGATTCCAAGGCTAATGTAAAAGGATATGTGCATCAGTCCCATGTAGATTTACCTTTAAAGCCGGATGGTAAACTGGATGTGGGAAAAGCGGTAGGAAAGAATGGATATCTGAGTATTGTAAGGGATTTTGGGCTGAAAGAGCCCTATGTGGGCAGGGTGCCCCTTGTTTCCGGAGAAATAGCGGAAGATTTAACTTTTTATTATGCCCGGTCCGAGCAAATCCCTTCCGTTGTTGCATTGGGTGTATTGATTGACGTGGACTTGTCCGTGAAGGCAGCCGGCGGCTTTATTGTCCAGTTGATGCCCGGGGCGGATGACAAAACCATTGATATATTGGAGAATACCCTTGCGCAGATACCCCCGGTAAGCAGTATGATTAGCGGTGGGATGACAGCAGAAGATATGCTGGATAAAGTGTTGAATAAATTTGAATGGAGCAGGACGGATACGGTGAATACAGGGTATAATTGTGACTGTTCCAGGGAAAGGATTGAAAGTGCCCTGATCAGTTTAGGTAAAAAAGAGCTGAAGGGAATTATTGAAGAACAGGGCAAAGCAGAGGTTACATGTCATTTTTGCAATGAGATATATCGTTTTAATAAGCAAGAGCTTGAGCATTTGCTGGAAGCTGCAAGCAGTTAGGCGTTATTTTGTATCATTATACGGTTAATATTTTAAGATTATACAAGGAATATCAAGATAAGGGAAGAAATCTTTATATAGTTTATCTATATCAAGAAAAATAGGTTCAAGGTGTTTTGACTTTAAGTAAGTAATTCTGTATACTAATATTTGTCGCTGACACAGCGACATTATTGGAGGGCGCATAGCTCAGCTGGGAGAGCACCTGCCTTACAAGCAGGGGGTCATAGGTTCGAGCCCTATTGTGCCCACCACCTGAAATGTTTATATTGTTTGTGGCCCGGTAGTTCAGCTGGTTAGAACGCTAGCCTGTCACGCTAGAGGTCGAGGGTTCGAGCCCCTTCCGGGTCGCCATACGCCCAGATAGCTCAGTCGGTAGAGCAGAGGACTGAAAATCCTCGTGTCGGTGGTTCGATTCCGCCTCTGGGCACCAGAATAGAGGTTAAAACCTCTATACTTTGCGGGATTAACTCAGTGGTAGAGTGTCACCTTGCCAAGGTGAAAGTCGCGAGTTCGAATCTCGTATCCCGCTCCAACAATAACAAAGAATATATATTCTATATATTCTTTGTTATATTATTTGGCGCCATAGCCAAGTGGTAAGGCAGAGGTCTGCAAAACCTTTATTCCCCAGTTCGAATCTGGGTGGCGCCTCCATACATATACAGAAATGAAGCAAGCTCAAAGGTCCGTATCATATATTTGTGAAATGGGCTTTTTTTTTACCCTGAAACGCTATTTTGCTCATTTCAAGGAGAGGAAGAGGCCGGTCTGATACGATGTATTCTCAAAAACCGCAAAAAGCAAATTCTGATACTTGCAGCCGTTGCGATTCTTATTGCGCTTATAGCCTGGATTGTCCGGGATACTACCGAAATTGAGGTTACCAGGATTACGATTGAAAGCATGAGACTTCCGAATTCTTTTTCAGGCTTAAGGATCGCCCATGTTTCGGATCTTCACAATGCCGGGTTCGGCAGAGGCAATTCAAAACTGCTAATGAAGCTGAAGGCAGAAAAACCCGATATTATAGTAATCACAGGTGATTTGGCCGACTCAAGGCGTACCGATATAGATACTGCAGTTGGGTTTGCGAAGGAAGCGATGGAAATTGCCCCGATATATTATGTGACGGGAAATCACGAGGCACGCCTGAAAGAGTATGAAACACTGGAAACCGGGTTAACCGATGCAGGTGTTGTTGTATTGCGCGATAAAATACACATAATCGAAAGAGGCAGCGAGGAAATCCTGCTGGTTGGTCTTGATGATCCCGGGTTTACGCTGAAAAGCGACTGGTTCAATGAGAAACAGGCCATGGTAAATACAAGGCTGAAGAATCTGAAAGCCGGCAGAAACGCCTTTACGGTTCTGTTATCCCACAGACCCGAACTGTTTGAAACGTATGTCGAAAATAATATAGATCTTGTCTTAAGCGGACATACCCATGGCGGACAGATAAGGCTTCCCGTTATTGGTGCTGTTGTAGTACCCGACCAGGGCTTTTTCCCGAAATACGATGCAGGGCTCTTTAAAAGCGGAAACACTAATATGATAATAAGCCGGGGTTTGGGAAACAGCCTTATCCCGATTCGAATAAACTGCAGACCCGAGCTTGTTATAGTGACGCTTGAGAGCAAGTAATACATAAAACAAGTTTATCAGGATTCCGTGTCATACAGGGACAAGTTTTTCATGTTCAGCTTAACTCTTAGGTTTTCACAGGAATTATTTCAGATCAGAAGAATAATACTTAAATTTCTAATCTCCAATCTTTAATCTCTGNNATTCGTTTACCCGTAAACAGCAAACCCTTCAATTTCCTGATATATTTTTTGACTCCGTGTTTCTGAAAACTTCCCGTGTCCAATATTAATAATTTGAACAGGCTCATATATCTAAAAGCCAGAACATTGCAGCATACAAGCCTTTCAGCGGAATCATTATCTGCAGACGGAGGAGAATATTTTTCAATGGTTTTGAAGGAAGACGGTACCGTATGGGCATGGGGAAGGAATGATTATGGTCAGCTTGGTATCGGAAAAACCGAAAACCAGGCAGAACCTGTGCGGGTAAGTATCAGTTCTGCTTTTATGCATTGTGTTTATCCGGGAGTTATTACATCATGATTTTTTTAGCCTATAATTTTACACGCCTAATAGCCGGACACAGAATGTCTATAGGACTTTAGTCCTATTTTTTGTAGTAAAAATTTCTAATTGACGCCAATAGTAAAAATATGGTAACATTCGAACACAAAAAAATGTAATATACCACAATTATTCCAGATATTCTTTTTAATTGTTTAATTGCTTACATCTTTTACTCTTTACGCTCAGCATCAGGACAGACCGGCGAATCAATCCTGGCACCAACTGCGGTCACAACCGTAAGTCTGTATATGAACCTATGCTGCGTCAAAATCAAAAAGCTGTATTAATGCAACAAAGAGAACACAGCTATGCCGACTCTCAAGTAACCAGGCAAAGGCAGAAGATATATTTGCATGCTAAAAATTTGTATTATTGAAAATATAATACGAACAGGGCATTTATGCTGGGTTTTACTGATATCCGCAGCTTGTAGTTACGAAGTGAACGACGATTTAAACCGGCCATATGAAGCTGCAACTGCATAACTCATTAAACCAGACTGATGTAATCTGTTATTGGAGGTTATTATATGCATTTCATAGTTAGGGGTTCCAACAATAAAGCAGTGCGCATTGTATCTGCGATGCTAAGCATCTGCATACTCTGCGCACTGTTTACTTTGTCGTCGCCTGTTTATGCATCAAACGAAAACGAACTGTCTGATATCAAAGGTCACTGGGCCGAAGATGTAATCCTGAAATGGGTTGGCCATGGTCTTGCCAAAGGGTACGGCGATGGTCGTTTCGGACCGAATGACAATATTACGAGGGCCGAGTTTGTAACCCTTCTGAACCGCATATTCGGATATAAGGAAATATCCGAGAAGTCCTTCCCTGATGTTAAGCCTGATGCATGGTATGCCCCTGAAATAGCAAAGGCATACAGGGCAGGGGTTATCACCGGAGACAATAAAGGGAACATGAATCCCGAGACGGTGATAAGCCGCCAGGAAGCTGCGGTGATACTGACACGGGCTTTCAGGCTGGAAGGGGATCATATCGAATCGGTGCTGAAATATGCGGATGCAACGCAGATAGCCGAGTGGGCATTAAACCCCGTAGGTATTATGACATACCGGGGTTATGTCAGCGGGCGCCCGGGAAATCTTTTTGCCCCGAAGGCAAGTTTAAGCCGCAGCGAAGCAATAAAGATGATGGATAATGTAATGGGCGAGCTTATTAACAAGAGCGGGACGTATACGAAGGTTGTTCCCGGGAACCTGTAATATCGTCACCGGACGTAACGCTTAAGAATTCATACATAGCCGGGGATTTGTACATAACCGAAGGTGCGGGCAGCAGGACAGAGCTTGCCGGGGTTACTGTAAAGGGAAAAACAGTAATCCTTGGAATGCAGGGCGGAAAAGAGATAGTACTTGACGGAGAATTCGAAGAGGTAAAGGTTGCATCACCTAAAACAGTTGCAATACTGAAGGGCGGAATTATTAAGAACCTGATAGTATGTGAAGATGGAGAAGGTTCCGCCCTTACTGCGGAAAACGGGACAGTGGTTGAGAACCTGGCAGTATATGCAGGTGTAGATGTAACCGGAGGAAAGAATATAAAGCAGGCAGAGATTGCTTCGGAAGGCGTAAGCATGGATGAAAAGCCGGAAAAGATAACGATAGCGGAAGGCGGAGGGTATGTAGCCTTCAGATCAGAATCAGGTGATGATGACAAGGGCAACACCGAAGTGTCGCCAAAACCCACAAAAGTACCGGAACAGGCATCAAAACCAACTAAAGCACCCACACCAACCCCAGCGAAAATACCTACTCCTACGCCGACGAAAGCGCCGACGCCGACCCCGACGAAGGCACCTACTCCTACGCCGACGAAAGCGCCGACGCCAACCCCAACGAAGGTGCCTACTCCTACGCCGACGAAAGCGCCAACACCAACTCCGACGAAGGTGCCTCCTCCTACACCGACGAAAGCCCCGACGCCCACACCGACTCCGATACCGGGGCAGCAAAAAGTTTTTTATATCCGTGAAGGAGCAAACGGCGCAAATGACGGGTCTGACTGGAACAATGCATGGACCGCGCTTCCGGAGGCCCTGGAAAGGGGAGCAATATACTATATAGCGGCAGGGACATATGGACCGCATATTTTTAACGATCCGGAGGTTGGTTCGGAAATCATAACAATAAAAAAGGCAACTGTTGAAGACCATGGCACGGATGTAGGCTGGAAGGCGGCTTATGCCGACGGGCAGACTCTTTTTACCGCCGATGTTGGGCCGATATTTCAATTCGATTCCGGGTATTACAGATTTGACGGACAGACAGGAAGCGGCAAATCAGGTCACGGGATAAAGATTTATAATCCGAATGACGGGGACGGCGGCCAGGGCACTGTGCTAAGAGCAACGAAAACAGCCCGTTACCTGACATTTGAACACGTTGAAATCGAAGGCTGCAACTGGAGAGAGGATGATACTCCTTCAACGAGGCTCCTGTTCTTTACCGGTGATGTCAGCCATTTAACCCTGCGTTATTGCTATGTTCATGAATCAAGCAGTCAATGGATGTACTCAAGCAAATCGACAGATATACTTATTGAGTGCTGTTACTTTGAGAACTGCGCAAGAGGTATGGGATTGAAGATATTCGGCAGTTCAGACCAAATGAACGTTGTTATCAGGTATAACCATTTCGAAAATGTCTACAGTGCAAACAACTTTATCCAGCTGGGAGAACACCATTGTCAGAAAAGCAGCGGTTATGAAATCTACGGTAATGTGTTCACGATGACCGATCCATCGGCAAAATGCTCGATAGCCATAGGAAATTGCAGTCATTCAGCCAATGACAATGTTTTTATTTACAACAATACTTTTTACGGGCTTAAGGGGTGCGGATTGTCCTTTGATAACGAAAATGACACAAACATTGCCGCGAATAATCTGTGGGTGAATTGCTCAAGAAGTCCAGCACTGAAAAATATAAAAGACCTGAACAACAGTATGAATGTTTATAAGCCCTATATATTTGCGAACCCTGATGAAGGGGATTTCAGGCTTGTGGTACCGCTTGCAGGCGGTACGGATTTAGGCAGCGCCTGGTCCGTCGATCCCGACGGAAGGATCCGCGGCAAAGACGGAGAATGGGATTATGGCGCTTACGAGTTCAGCAGGGATGATCGACCGCATGCTTTTTTCAGTTACTCAACGATTACCGGGGAATTATCGGGCTATGAACCGTTCCGTGTGAATGTTGACGGCAGTGGTTCAATTGTTCCTGAAGGATGCAGCATTGTCTCCTATGACTGGGACTGGGGCGACGGATCCAAGTCCTCCGGAAGTACGGCGGCCCACACATTCTCCGCCGGCAGGTATGTAATTTCATTAACGGTAACCGATAACCTGAACCGAAAGGATACAAGAAAACTCTTGGTAAACGTTTTGCCGTCTGAATACCCGAACCTGTATCTGTATCTTCCTATGGACGGGAATTGTAACGACGCCTCTGACAAGGGGATGAAGACAAACGGCACCGTGACTTATGATCAGGGCGTTATTGGACAGGCTGTCCAGTTCAATCAGGATACAAGCCGTGCGATAAATGTTGAACACAGTGACTATCTGGACGGATTCGAAAATATGACAATATCTTTCTGGGCAAAAAAGAATTCCGTCCAGAAAAACATACCGGTAATACTGAAACATACGGTTTACAGAATCGTACTGACTGAAAACGGCATAAGGGCAAGCCTGTATGATGCGCAGGGAAATTCGGTTTCTGCGGAAGGCAAAAACATTGTAACCGATACCGGCTGGCATCATTATGCGATGACATATGATGGTTCGACGATAAAAGTATATGTTGACGGTATGCGGATCTGCTGTATTCTCAGGTCCAATCAAAAAGGATCAGACAAGGGACCTTGTAATCGGTTGTAATCCGTGGGGTGACAGCTTTGACGGGCTGATGGATGAAATAAGAATATATGACAGGGCACTGACAGATGAAGAAATCATTGCCCTGAAAACTTCAGCAAAGCAGCACTGAAACTGCCTGAGGTTTTATTACCCGAAGGAGGTACTGGCACTGTTTGAGCGCCTCGTAAAGGTATGGGGGGAAGAAATTGGACAAAGGCCCGATTAATGTGTCAGGAAGAGTTTCAGTATAAAAACATATGAATCTATCATGTTTGCAGAAGCTGCCGATAAGAATTTTTGCCGGAAGTTGACGATGCCAATGGGTTTTATTTGAATTATGCATATATTCAGACCTCAAAAGACGAGGAATGTTAAAGGAACAGGTCTTATTACCGGGAACAAAGCAATCCGGTAACAGGACCTTGTTTCTTTAAGCACCGAAGCTGTTTTTTGCGTATTTTTTATTCAGGTAAACAAGTTGACAGAAAATCTTTCAGAAATATAAATGGTTCTTTGTCCCAGATAATTAGTTTCATATCGTATGCAGCTTTATCTTTATTCATCTTTAATAAATATGCAAAAGAGCTTGTCAGAGAATATAAATAGTTCAAAATAACGAAGGAACATCAGGCTTGTGAATTACCTGAGGCAGATGCCGGAAAGCCTTTATGTACGCGTTGGAAAAATGTTTACCGGATAAATTAAGGCATGTCTGCAATGAATAAAACCCTGAAGAATATTTATTTTCCAGGTGTTCAGATACATAACAACTGTGGCATACATTGGTTGACATATAATCACCGATATGTTATAAAGCACCATGAAACCAATTCCAGCGCGGCATCCCGGGAGAAAAGACAAAGGTTCATACCTTCATTTATTTGTAAACTATGCAGCAGACAGCAGCTTCAGGTTTCTCGGAAATAAGGGAGTATCCGCCTTATGAGGCGGTGAAAGTGTTGTATATACAACCGTGATAAAGATTTACTAATAATCAATGGAGGTTTTTTATCATGAAAAAACTAAAGGTACTGACAATACTGGTTTTGTTGTTCTTCCTTCCGGTATTGCAGGCGCAGGCCGCGGAATACAAGGACATAGAGAATCACTGGGGAAAGCAGTATATGCTTGAACTGGTAGAGAGAAACATTATTGCCGGTTACCCGGATGGTACATTGAAACCCGATAACAATATAACCATTGCTGAATTTGTGAAAATATTACTGACCAGCCAGGGGACCGACCCGGGCAATTCAGCTTCCGGGTTCTGGGCGGACAATTACATCAGGGCCGCATATGAAACAGGATATATTAAAACGGCGAGATCGACGATGTAAAAAGGGACATTACGAGGGGCGAAATAGCCCGGATGATTTCAAGGGTCCTGGATAAAGAAACAGAGGACTATGGAAAATATTCATGGTTAATTAAGGATTACAACAGCATTCCCAAGGCATTTCAGAATCCTGTGGTGGAGGTATTTTCTGCAGGTATTGTTACCGGCAGGCCTGATGGAACTTTCGGCTGTAATGAGAAGGCTTCCCGCGCAGAAGCATCGGCGATGATCGTCAGGCTGATTGACAGCGCGAAACGAAGGCTTCCTGAAGTACGCCTTGACAAACATGTATCAACCGATCTGCCCATTAAGCCGGTCGGAAAGTACAGGGACAAAATCTATTATTACGTGGACGGCAGTCTCATGCGTTGCAATGAAGACGGGTCAGGCGAAGAGATGTTGGTGAAAACTGGTTGATATCGTTAATGATGAGGTGTTTGTTTGCTCAGCAGAGGACGGGTTGTATAAAACAGACCTGGCTTCCAGCAAAAAAGAGAGCCTGTCAAAGAACTGTTTTTATTATGTTGATATAACCGTACATAAGGATCGTATCTTTTATTGCGAAAATACAGGCGAAGGCATGTATCGCTTTGTAAGCACAGATTTGTCGGGCAAAAACAGGATAGAGTATTTTTCATCCAATTCTGTTGATGAAGTAATTTATTTCCTTGACGGTGACTGGCTGTATTTTTCGATACCTGATCCAAATCATCCCACCGGTGGGGAAACAAATCCCTTCTGTTTATATAAAAGCAAGATGGACGGTACAGAGTTTACCATGCTGGCTGAAAATATTCACGGAAAATATTACAACACAAAAACCAAAGTTTTTCTTAAACAGGGTGAATGGATTTATTTCATCCTTGAAAACCCGAAAGTGGTATGCAGGGTAAATGAGCAGACGAAAGAAGTACAGCAGTTAACGGAAAAAGAGTATGAAGAGATCTATTTTATTCACAATGGATGGCTGTATATGGATTACAGGACAGGCCGCAGAATAGACGAACGTACGTTGGCGGACTGGCATGAGCTGCACCGGATACGGCTGGATGGCAGCGCTCTGGAAATATGCTGTGATTCGGAAAGTTGTTCTGATATTGTTTACACCGGGGATAAGGTTATCTTTGTGTCGGTCAGGGATATCCATGACGAAACGCACTTCGCTGTTCTGGATTTGAAGACGGACAAAGTAACGCACTATTATGATATTGATGAAGATCCGAGGTTTATTGTACAGATAGGTGACTGGATATACTGGACGCATTATGAAGGTCTTGAATGGACAGGAAGATACAAGATGAATATTGATTTTGAAAGCAAGCCTGTCGAGCTTGAAAGTGACTGGTAAGTCCTGTAACAGGGGATGGGTGCACGCCATCCCCTGGTCAGCATATATGGCAATAACGCCTTTCAATTCCTTCTTTCATTCATGACCGCAAATATATAGTAACACCGGTTTTTTCGGCATATGCTGCCTCCTCATACAGTTCCTGATGAGAAAAATGGAGAACAGGTAAATAGCACAGACAGTATAAATGTATATACTATTTGTCATTAAGGGATTTATTCCTTGCCAAAGTTTTATTTTATTTCTATCCGGCTAAGATGCAGATTAAGAAATAACAGGAGAGAAGTCTGCCAATTTTTCCGCAAAACTTGCATCTGTTGCCTGTATTTAGTAAAATAGAACATAAGTTCGGAGTTTGGCAGGCGTTAGTCTGAGTTCCCACAATGCCTTTGACTTAGGCCTGTGTAGCTTGATGCGAAAAATTGCCGGGCTGTTTTCTTTCCGTTCTTAACAGGAAGGTGTATATGGATAAATCTGAAGTACTGAACATTTTCCATCCGCGGGTAAAGGAATGGTTTTTAAACAATATAGGGGTACCGAGCCCTCCGCAGGTTGAAGGCTGGCCGCAAATCCGGTCGGGGAAAAATGTTTTGATTTCGGCGCCTACCGGTTCGGGCAAGACACTGGCTGCATTCCTGGAAAGTATAAACCGTCTGCTGGTAATGGGGCTTAATAACGAGCTTCCTGACGGTGTTTTTATTCTTTATGTATCCCCGCTTAAGGCTTTAAACAATGATATAAATAAAAACCTTGAAATACCTTTGCAGGGAATCCGAAGGCTGTTCGCCGAAAAAGGCGAAGATTTTCCTGATATTCGAAAAGCCGTTCGCACAGGCGATACCTCTCAGTATGAGAGGGCACAGATCCTTAAAAAGCCCCCGCATATACTGATTACAACTCCCGAGTCGCTGTTTTTGATGCTTACATCGATAAAAGCAAGGGAAATACTTGAAAACGTGCATTATATGATTATAGATGAAATACATACGCTTTTAGGGACAAAAAGAGGGGTTCACCTGGCTGTTTCGATGGAGCGCGTTGAAGAACTGGCGCAGCGGAAAATTATTCGTATCGGGCTTTCTGCAACGGTAAACCCATTGGATGCTGCCGCCCGCTATTTGGGCGGGCTGTATCGCACCGGCAATGATTTCAGCGAACGTCCGGTTGAAATTATTGCCCCGGACATCGAACGCGGCAAGGAGCTGAAAATCCATGTTCCGGTTGAGGATTACCGGGTCCTTGAGCAAGGGTCTGTCTGGCCGGATATATACACATCCCTTGTAAAACTAATCCGGGAGCACAGGTCCACGCTTGTTTTCGAAAACGACAGGGCAACAGCCGAAAGAGTGGCAGCAAACGTTAATGCCATAGCTGATGAAGAGCTTTGCCGTCCCCATCACGGCAGCATTTCAAGGAACAGAAGGCTGGAGACCGAGGAACGGTTCAAGGCCGGTAAGCTAAGATGCATTATTGCCACGTCCACTCTTGAATTGGGTATAGATGTCGGCAGTGTCGATTTTATAGTACAGGTTTCGGCCCCGCCAGCGGTGTCAGCCGGACTGCAGCGTTTAGGTCGTGCCGGGCACCGGTTGTCTGCAGTGTCCAAGGGCGTTATCATTCCTAAAACACGCGTCGACCTGGTAAAGTCCTGTTTCATTGCAAAAGAAATGCTTGACGCGCGTATAGAAAAGGAACGGATTCCGGAAAACTGCCTGGATATACTCGCCCAGCATATTGTTTCAAAGTGCTGTACCGGAAAATGGCATGAAAACGACCTTTACAGTCTTGTAAGGCAGGCTTATTCCTACCGGAACCTTCGCGAGGATGATTTCAGGAAAGTCCTTGCGATGCTGGCAGGGGATTATGAGCATAACGAAGATATCCCGGCAAAACCAAGGATTCTTTGGGACAGGCAAAATAAAACGGTTATTGGCAGCGATTACAGCAAAATGCTGGCTTTATCCGGAAGCGGTACAATTCCCGACAGGGGCATGTTTCCTGTTTACCTCGAAGATTACAGGACCCGGGTTGGTGAGCTTGATGAGGAGTTTGTGTTTGAATCGCGTATCGGTGACAAGTTCATGCTTGGCAGCACTCCATGGCGGATTACGGGAATTGACAGGAACCGTATTATCGTTGCCCCGACAACAGCTATCGGTGCGACCGCACCGTTCTGGAAGGGCGACGGCATCGGCATGCCTTTTGAACAGGCAGTCGCTTATGGAAAGTTCCTCAGGGATGTCGTGGAGCAGATAGAAGACGGGACCTTTATCGAAAATGCCGTTAATTCCTCCCTGCTCGATGAAAAAGGCGCGCTTAATATTAAAAATTATCTTATGGATCAGGCCGATGCTACGGGTGTCATATCGAATGACCGAAGGGTTGTTGTCGAGTATACAAGTGCAAAAGAAAATGACAATAAAATCATAATCCACGCTCATTTCGGAGGCAGGGTCAACAGCGTCCTGTCCATATTGTTCCAGGAGGCCCTGGATATAATCACAGGCTGTAAAGCCTACACGAGCCATACGAATGATGCAGTGCTGATCCATCTTTACGGGTATGTTGACGGGCTTTCTGATATTTTCTCCCTTATTTCCTCTGAAAACGTCGAACAGGTTTTGATAAACGCACTTCCGAGAACATCAAGGTTTGCGCTGACCTTCCAATATAACGCTTACCGTGCCCTTATGATGGGTATCAGGAAGCATGGGCAGCGCCTTCCGTTGTGGGTGCAAAGACTGCGTTCGGTGGACGCGCTGGAAAATGCCCAAAAATACATTGATCATCCGCTGATTGTAGAAACGATGCGGGAATGCCTTGACGAGGTTTTTGATATTCCTGATGCAATACGGGTACTTAAGGATATCGAGCAGGGACGTATACAGGTGGTTGAGAAAAAAACCTGGTTCCCTTCGCCGTTTGCGTCGGAAATCCTGTTCCGGTTTGAGCAGGAGTTTCTGTATATGGAAAAGGCGCCGCATCCGGGACAGAATGAATATCCCGCTATATCGGGGATTGAGTCTTTAAACCTTTCATACAGGGCCGAAAAGCCCGGGGTTTTGCTTCGTGACGAAGCAGTAGCCGAGGTTGTCAAAAAGAATAATGCCGAATGGAGGCTCGAACAGGTAAAATCTGCTGATGAATTGCATTCTTTTCTGCTGATTTACGGTGATACTCCGATAAGCGTTTTTACCGGGAGATACGCAGAGTGGCTTGCAGAGCTTGAAAACCAAAACCGTGTTGCAGTAATACCGTCCCCGGTGCAAAGGGTTATTGCCGCAGAAGAGACCGGCCTGTACAGCGCAGCGGAAAAATATGATTTTCCGGTTTCCACGGTGCCTTTAATCAGCCGGGATGATGGTACCTGGACGGAGGAAGAGGTTATAACAAGAATCCTTCGCCGATTTGCAAGGTATAACAGCCCCTTTGACAGGGAAGAGCTTATGGAGCGTTATCCTTTCACCGGGCAGATGATTGAAAAAATCCTGTCCAGGCTGTCTGCCGACGGGACAATAGTCTATTCCGGGCAGTATAAAAAGTATTTTCTTACGGCCATTTACGACAGGGCGACCCGCTTGACGCTGAATATCGCCGTTGATGAAATAAGAGCCCGAAACTCGTCCGAACTTGCCTGCTTGCTGTATGAACGGCAGATAAACACTGCAAAAGGTGCTGTAGAGGAAGAAAGGCTGTACGAAGCGGTTACGCGGCTGGAAGGGCTGTACCTACCTGCAGATGCATGGGAAAACATTGTCTTCCCTGCCAGGATAAACCGATATACCCCGGGGCTTTTGGACAAACTCTGCTCATCGGGAAGAATTGTCTGGCGCATTAAGCCGGGCGAGGGCAGAAACCAGTTCAAACTTGCATGGTTCAGGACCGAGAGTATTGATTTCGGATTTGAAGCAGGTGAGAAAACGCCTGATTTGTCAGAACGCGAGAGAGAAATATATACTCTTCTGCAAAAACGGGGTTCAGCCTTTACGCATGTGCTTACGTCATTGTCAGGAATGGTTGCAGGGGAACTGCTGGATGTTCTGAAAGAACTTGTGCTGAAGGGGCTCGTTGTAAACGACTCCTTTGCCCCGCTGCGTTTCTTTTTAAACAAGGAAGCATATGATGCGCTGAGCCCGGTGCAAAAGGCAAGAAAAATTGCAGCTATGGTATCAGAGATGAAAATGGGGAGATGGGAGCCGGCTTATCCGCCGAAACAGCTGTCAATACAGGAATTTATCCGCCTTTGCGGGTTAAGGTGCGGCATATTCTCGAAAGAAATAACGGAATTGGAGGACAGCCCATTTACATGGCCTGAGGTTTATGAAAAGCTGAAGCAAATGGAATATGCCGGGGAAATCCAGAGAGGTTATTTCTTTACAGGCATATCCGGTATTCAGTTCATGCTGCCCGATGAACCGGAAAAAACAGATGCGGAAAAACCTGATTACTTTGTGCTGAACGCATACGACCCGGCTCAGCCTTACGGCCGTATTATTCCACACAGTGGGCAGGAACTCCCGTTTACCTGCACTCCGGGAACGGCGATTGTGTTTTACCGGGGCAAGCCTGTTATGCTGGTGGAACGGTATGGCGGAAAAATTACCTTCGATCCTGATATAGCCGGTCTTTATGAACCAATCCATGAGTTTAAAAACGCTTTTCAGGAAAAAAGGATCTGGCCGGACAGGAAAAGAATTGCGGTAAAATATTGGCCGGAAGACCCGGAACAGAAGCAAAAGCTGAAGTCAGCACTGGCTGAAGCAGGTTTTATTCCTGAAATTGATAAAATGGTCCTATGGCGTACGGTCTCGTAATATTATTGTCGCAAACCAGGTAATTACTGCTGAATTATCCAGGCACAACAATACGGTAATGCTTGAACCATGATCAATAATGTAATCAGTAAATTCAAGACAAGCCGGAAATCCCGGATAACAGGATATTAAATCATTTTCAGAGATTAAGAAAGAACTGTAAAAACTCCTGGAGAAGGCTGAATAATTTGCAGAGGAGCCGATTAAACTGGCCAATATATCAAACGCCGAAATGATTGGTTTTGATTAAAAGCGAAGGCCGCCGGCCTTCGCTTTTTAAATATGCGTGTAGCATTCACATCTATAAGAATATTGCCTGAACTCTTATACAGCTTTAAGACATATTTTGGTTCATGTCAGAAGATAGATGATTAAATTGTCTTGTAATTCAATAAGTAATGTGAAATAGTATTATTCAGAATATAAATGTCTTATCAAAATATTTAGGCTGCAGATAACGTCAACTTCATTTCCATTTTGTCGATCCATCTGTTATTATGTAACAAACAATGATATAATCATATAAAATATTACATTTCAAGGTATTACTGTGTTTGAAAAAAGACATGTTCTGTCCGGAACGTAAGTTATGCTATAGAAGAAGAATAAGATTAAAATTATATCATGGAAATGAAAGAATATTATCCATGATAAATCAAAAGGCAGGTTATGGTGAATCATTCAGGTGCTTTAATCACAAATAATGAAGTAACACTCGGATCATGCCTGAAACATGCGATCCGGAAATCTAAAAAAATCAGGATAATAGCTGCCTTTATCAGGGAATCGGGAATAAGACTGATTTTGGAGGATCTGAAGGTAGCTGTAAGTATGGGCGCAAAGATTCAAATACTTACGGGTTTATATCTTGGAATCACTGAACCTTCAGCGCTGTACCTGCTTAGGCTGCATTTCGGAAACTCTATTGAAATAAGGATTTTTAAGCACAATGATATATCCTTTCACCCTAAAACGTATATTTTTGAAGACGATCAAAACAGTGAAATATACATTGGTTCGTCAAATATTTCAGCATCAGCGTTGGAAAACGGAGTTGAATGGAATTACAGAATAGTACAAAATGAATCCAAAGAAGTGTTTTCCCAGTTCTATGATAACTTCAATCTCTTGTTTAACGAGCATTCCGTGGAATTAACAGACGAGCTTCTGAAAAAATACAGCATAGGATGGAAGCAAAGCAGTCTCCTTAAAAATGAACTGAATTCAAGCCTTCGTGAAAAACTATCGGATATAGGCTTAATAGCCGAGGAAAGAGCGAAGTATGAAACGAACCAGGCAAAACCTTACGGTGCACAGATTGAAGCCTTGTATCACCTTGAAAGAGCAAGAAGCGAGGTTTCAAAAGGGCTTGTCGTTATGGCAACCGGGGTTGGAAAAACTTATCTTGCCGCCTTTGACAGCAGGAAGTATAAAAAAATCCTGTTTGTGGCACATCGGGAGGAAATCCTGAATCAGGCATGTCAGGTTTTTTCAAAGGTCATGCCTGATAAAACCTTTGGCATGTTTAAATCATCAGTAACGGAAAAGGATGCAGATGTTATCTTTGCCAGCGTCCAGACACTGGGTAAGCCGAAATATTTGAATGATAATTGGTTTAAGCCCGACCATTTCCAGTATGTCATAATTGATGAATTCCATCATGTTGCAGCTCAAAGATATAAAGCGATCGTGGATTACTTCAGGCCGGAATTCCTTTTGGGTCTTACCGCAACACCATTCCGAATGGACAAAAAAGATATTTATTCCTACTGTGATGATAACGTCATATACGAGCTTAATCTCAAAGAAGCAATTGAACGGGGCTACCTTGTACCTTTCAACTATTACGGCATTTATGATGATACTGACTATTCCAGGATTAGTTACAGAAATGGAAAGTATGATGAAAAAGAGCTTGAGGATGCACTCAGCAAACCCAAAAGAGCTGAACTTGTCTTAAAGTACTTCAGACGCTATAAAAAAAGCAAAGCAATTGCCTTTTGCTGTTCGATAAAGCATGCAAATGTCATGACAGAAGCTTTTATTTCTGCAGGAATACCGGCGGCATCCGTACATACGGGTGAGGGGCCGTACACGGAGGACAGGAAAACTGCTGTACAGAAGCTCGTAAACGGGGAGCTGAGCATATTGTTCGTTGTTGATATTTTCAACGAAGGGGTGGATGTCCCGGAAATTGATACGGTTTTGTTTTTAAGGCCTACTGAATCTTATACGGTCTTTCTGCAGCAATTGGGAAGAGGTTTAAGAAAGTGTGAAAACAAGGATGTTACCATAGTGCTTGATTTTGTCGGAAACTATAAATTAGCCCCGGTTCTGCCTGTGCTTTTAAGCGGAGAGAATCCTATGGCTGCAGAAAGAAGGGCTTTTTATGAGTACACCTATCCGGAAGGCTGCAATGTCCAGTTTGATATGAAACTGATTGATTTGTTTGAAGAAATGGCAAAGAATGATAAGCGCCCTGAGAGGCTTAGAAATGAATACTTCAGGCTAAAACACAGTGTGGAAAGAAGGCCTCTCCGTACGGATTTGTTTGAAGGTTCTGATATCCCAACGAGGGAGTATCTTAATAACGGGTATCTTCAGTTTTTGAATAAAATTAACGAACTAAATGAGGAAGAAAAGACCTGGCTTGGAACCAAAGCGGAAGGTTTCCTGCGGGAACTGGAGAAAATGTCGATGACCAAGCTATATAAAATCCCCACCATATCCTGTTTTGTAGATAGGGATAAACTTCTGCACAAGGTTTCAGCAGACAGGATTGCACAAAACATAATGGATTTTTATAAAAACTCTTTATATGCACCGGATATGCAGGATAGCGAAAGCAGGGGTTATCTCGAATGGTCTCTGCAAAAATACAGGACCAAAGCCATTCAGATGCCGATAAAGTATATCTACAAAAGCTCTGATTATTTCATTTATGATGAGATCAATAAAGAGCTCATACTGGATTCAGATATAGTAAAGGCAGCATCAGGTTTATATGTCGAGCATGTTAAGGATATCCTGGAATACCGGCTGAAAAGCAAATGCGCAAAGTTTTACAAGGAGAATTCGTGAAAACAGACGGAGGTTGATTCAGCATGAGTATTGAATTTTACAACAAAAATGCTGAAGAGTTTTATAATAGTACGGTTTCTGCTGATATGAGCGAAACCTGCGATAAGTTTCTTGGGTATATTGCTCCAGGTGGGAATATACTTGATGCAGGCTGTGGCTCCGGACGTGATTCACTTTATTTTATAAAACATGGTTATAAAGTGGTGTCTGTTGATGCATCGGAGCAAATGGTCAGGTTAAGCAGTGAACTGACAGGACAAAAAACCTTGTTAATGAAATTCGACGAAATTGATTTTATATATGAATTTGATGGTATATGGGCATGTGCTTCTCTTCTTCATGTTCCAAAGGCAGAAATAAAGGATGTTATGACAAAACTGATTCGGGCACTGAAAGAGAATGGCATCTTTTATGCGTCTTTCAAGTATGGTGAGGGTGAAGAAATCAGGGGTGAGAGGCTGTTCAATTTCTATGATGAAAGCAGCTTAAAAGCACTGCTTGATGAGTTTAAGCAACTGGAGGTTATTGAGATTTGGGTGACACCGGACGTACGCCCGGGCAGGGAAAATGAGAAATGGATCAATTTTTTATGCAAGAAAGTGAAATGATTTAATAAAGAATAAACGTTTAGGAAAAGGGATTAAAATATGGCGGGGAATCTCATTCAATTCCCGGTTTTATACATGTCAAAAACATTACCAACAGAAGCGACTGCTTTAATTGAGGCTGGACTTTATAGCTGACTTTAGTTTCACAACCACAGACCATTACGAACACGACCTGAAAAATGAAAAATTTTAAAGAGGTGTATTCAGATGCGCATATTGGTTAATGGAGCAAAAAACAAGGGAGTACGTGCATTTTTTACGGTACTGTGCGTATGCATCCTTTGCTCATTGCTTACATTGTCGTCTGCATTTTCTTTGGTGTCAAATAATGAGGAAATAACGGATATAAAAGGCCATTGGGCCGAGGATGTAATACGGAAATGGGTCTCGCAGGGGCTGGCTGAAGGCTACGGCGACGGCAGGTTCGGACCGAATGATAATATTACAAGGGCCGAATTTGTGACCCTTCTGAACCGCATATTCGGTTACAGGGAAATGTCCGAGAAATCCTTCCCCGATGTGAAACCCGGTGCATGGTATGCTGCGGAGATAGCGAAGGCATACAGGGCAGGAATTATCACGGGCGACAACAGGGGGAACATGAACCCTGAGGCGGTGATAACCCGCCAGGAGGCTGCAGTAATACTGACGCGGGCTTTTGCATTGGAAGGTGATCACCTTGAATCGGTGCTAAAATACTCGGATGCAACGCAGATAGCAGATTGGGCATTGAACCCTGTCGGTATTATGACATACAGGGGCTATGTCAGCGGCCGTCCCGGCGGCCTGTTCGCTCCGAAAGCAAACTTAAGCCGCAGCGAAGCAATAAAGATGATGGATAATGTAATGGGGGAACTTATTAACTCGGGCGGAACCTATACAAAAGTTGTTCCCGGGAATCTTGTAATATCATCCCGGGGAGTAACGCTTAGGAATTCATACATAGCCGGAGATCTGTATTTAACGGCGGATATAGGCGACGATACAATAAAACTTGACAAAGTGACGGTAAAGGGAAAAACAATTATCACAGGTGACATTAATAATATCCTGATGACAGATACGATCCTGGAACAGGATGTTGTGGTATTGAAAGAGGACGGAAAAGTCCTGCTAAAACCCGATAGACTATCCGAACTGGGTGTTGTGACAACCCCTGCCCCGACGGCAACTCCAAAACCCACGCCGAAGGCGACACCTGCACCCGAGGAAAAACCCGAACCGGCACCTCAGACAGGTCAGCCTGAAGAAAAACCAACGCCGACGCCAAAGGCAACAATTACACCTAAGGCAACACCGGTACCGACACCGGAAACGCCGGTTACCCCAACCGATACACCAGCACCGACAGGAACAGTTAAACCAACATCAGCACCAACGCCTGAACCCACAAAAACGGTTAAGCCGACAGCGACACCGACACCCAGACCTACAGTAACGGTTGCCCCGACAACAGCACCAACCCCGGAACCCACGGCAACAGTTACACCTGCACCGCAAATAACAGTTACGCCCACCCCGAAACCGACAGCTGTACCGGATGGCAATACTCCCGGAAAGCATGTCGAAGCAGATATTTATGTATCGCCATCGGGCGGATCGAATGCAAAGGGAACATATGACGACCCGTTTGATCTTCAGACGGTTTTAAACTCGAACAGCCCGGCCAAACCCGGGGATCTGGTAATACTTAAAGAAGGAATATATTCAGGAACGTTTGTCAGCAATGTCAGCGGAAGAAAAGACGCTCCGATAATATTTGCAGCAGAACCCGGCAAAAGGGTAACTATTAAAGGTAAATACACGGAAGGCGGAGATAGCATCGCTTTATTCATAAACAAAAGCAGCTGCGTGGAATTCAGGAACCTGGAGATAACTTCAGGAGGAAATAACAGAAGCGCTTTTACTTCAGGACTGGAGATACACGGGCCGAATACAAAGGTAATAAACTGTATAATACATGACACCGCACAGGGCATATTCTCTTCATCTTCCGCGGTCAACAGCGAAATCTACGGCAATATTATCTATAACAACGGCTTTTACAGCGAGTCTTACGGACGGGGAAGAGGACATGGGATATACGTGCAGAATAAGGACGGGACCAAAAGAATTGCGAATAATATTCTCTTTTTCGGGTATGGCTTTGAAATTCATGCCTATACTGAAAGCGGCTCGATAGAAGGCCTTGATTTTGAAAGGAATGTCTGGTTCAGAGCAGGGGCTTCGATTGAGGGCAGCAGCATGGAAGGAACATCGGACGGTATGCTGATAGGGGGTATGACACCGGTTGACCGGACAAGAGTAATAGAAAACTACTCCTGGAGCCCGGATGTCGGTTCAAGAAACGTCAGGCTTGGCTGGGGCTCCACTGTGATGAATGAATTTATAGAAATAAAAAACAACTATTTCGTAGGTGCCATATATGTTCAGGGCCTGTGGAATGGCGGCGACGTGCAGAACAACCAGTTCTACGGCAATCCGGTTTATATAGAGGAGAAAGATTTCCCGAACAATGCATTCAGCAGAAGACTGCCTTCTGAAAACAAGGTAGTCCTGCATGAAAATGAATATGATCCCGACAGAATAGATTTGATCATATACAACTGGGAGCAACTGGACAGTGTAAGCGTCTCCCCTGGCAGTCTGATTGATGCCGGGAGGAGATATGAAATATACAGCGTTTTTGACCTCTGGGGCGAACCTGTGGCAAGCGGCGTATATTCCGGCGGTACGATAAAGGTACCGATGGGAACGGTTATACCTGTCCAGCCTGCAGGACATAATAATGCTATTACAGGCGCCGATGATCCGGGGAAGAAATTCGGTGTGTTTATAATCCGGTTAAAATAGCCGATAAAATATTTATTCACGGATTTCATGGGCAGTTGATCAAAAGCACTGAAAAAAAGCATTTTGGCTGACAGAAATACAGGCAAAAGCAGGTATGCCTCATCGGGCGGTTTTGTGAGGATACCTGCCGACACCTTGTTGCTGTTTGATTTCTGCAACAGGGTTTTTTATCGGACGGGAAATTCACTGCCCGGAAACGGGATAAAAAAATATTTTAGAATTATTTGGTTTTTTGTTTGAAATATGGTAACAAGAGTTATATAATTATTATATTGCTGTTGCAGTTAAAATTCAGTCAGAAGACATTTTGCAGAGGAAGGTGAATTGTACGGGGTACATAAACAAGAAAAATAAAACTTTTGCCCGGCCGCAGTTCACGGAAGTGAACAAGAATTAATTCCGCAAGGAACAATAAATGAGGTGCTTTATTACAATGATAAAAATCAAGGATTTTATTGAAACAGGTTTTGAGGTTAGCTGGACGCTGTTATATTTGGGGGTAAACGGCAGCGAAATATTCAAGAATCAGCTGGACGGGCAGGATATTATCGACTATGCTGCCGCTAAAATGAAGGAAGGTGATGATTCCCTGGATGTTGTGTTGCTGGCAAATGCCAATGCAGCAAATATTGATGAGATTAATGAGCTGCTGTTCAGGCTGTCCAATTATGAAGTGGTTGATTGTGATGATGAATACCGGAAATGGCAGATTATATATGTGTTAAAGCATTTGCCGGACGAACATGCCGATTACATACAGGGGCTGACCGAATTGGGAAATATATGGACCATGTTAGGTTTTCCTGATGACTCCCCCCATGTTTTTCAGGGACGCAACAACTCTATGACCCCAGAGGAGTATTATACCCGCGAGAATTATCTTCTGCTGCTTGATAAACACAGGGAATGGATAGAAAAGGAGATATCCCAGTTGAAAAACAGGCATCATTTGTGCGGATGCTGAATGAGCCGGCGCTGATTCCTGTTTATAATTAATGCATAGGTGTACAAACCGGTACGCTGATGTAAGTAAACAGCGGTTTTGGACCCGGAGTTGAAAAAGACCGGGAAAATCAGGCAGGATGCATAACCGGAGGCAGTCGTAAAGGTGCAGGAGTTTGAAATAAACAGCAACTATTTTGATATTGTCAGGGAAAATGTAAAAAAACTGAAACAACTGTTTCCTGAAATAGTTACAGAGGAAAAAATTGATTTTGAAAAACTGAAAGCCGTGCTTGGCGAATATATTGATGATAAGGATGAAAAATACTGCTTCACCTGGCCCGGGAAAAGGGATGCTTTCAGAGAATCCCAGACACCCCCGGCCTTTACTTTGATGCCGTGTATTGATGAGAGTAAAAACTTTGACACGACGCAGAACCTTTACATAGAGGGAGATAATCTTGAGGTTCTGAAACTGCTTCAAACGGATTACGCCGGAAAAATCAAAATGATATACATTGATCCGCCCTATAACACGGGGAAGGAATTCATATATACCGATAAATGGAACGAGCCGTTGAAGGATCACAGGAAAACCGTTGAAGAGACTTGTAAGGGGAACGGTAATGCACGTTCTGCAGGCGACGAAGCAGGAAGGCATTCAAACTGGCTGAACATGATGTATCCAAGGCTAAGGCTTGCAAGGAATCTTTTGACTGATGACGGCGTAATATTTATCAGTATTGATGACAATGAACTTGCCAATCTCATAAAAATGGGTAACGAGGTTTTCGGCGAAGACAATTTCGTTACGGCTTTTATCTGGGAGAAAAAGAAAAAGCCCTCCTTTCTTCATAAAAATGTCGGCAAATTAACCGAATACATTGTTTGCTATACCAGGAAGGCGGACTGCACGTTCCCGTTTTCCCTGGAAACCACAACGGAAGGTAAGAGATATCCTCTGAACAATGCCGGCAATTCTTTAAGCGTCATTACCTTTCCGCCCGGTACCGTGAGTTTTAACATGGATGACCAGGTTGTAAAGCCGCAGGACATGTCGGAAGGCAATATCCGGACGAGGTTACTGAATGAACTTGTCATAGAAAACGGAAGAAACAAAAACGAATTCTCCCTTGAAGGGGAATGGCGGTACTCCCAGGCCAAAATCAATGAAATAACCAGGAACAATGAAAAAATCGTGATAAGCAAAATACCGTTCAGGCCCAATCATATAAAAGCGGGCGGTGAGGTTAAGAAAATGAAAAATATTCTTTCGCCTGTCCACTATGAGATGGAAACCAATGAGGATGCAACTTCCCAGGTTTTTCAGCTTTTCGGCTTCAACGCTTTTGATAATCCGAAGCCGGTCAAACTGATCTACAGCCTTGTAAAAGCAACAACCTATTCAGATAAAAATGCCATTATCATGGACTTTTTTTCGGGTTCGGGAACAACAGCCCATGCTGTAATGCAGCTGAATGCCGATGACGGCGGCAGGCGGAGGTTTATCATGGTTCAAATGCCGGAGGTGATAAGTGAAAATACCGAGGCATACAAAAGCGGTTTTACAAACATAGCTGATATTGGCAAGGAACGCATCCGCCGTGCAGGCGAGAAGATTAAAGCAGGGCTTTCGCAGAAATATGGCAAAGGTCGCGAAAATCCGGGTTTTGCCGCTGAAGGTGAAGGAAAACACACTGTTAAGCCCGGTGAACTGGATATTGGTTTTAAAGTTTTCAAACTTGCATGCGCAGACACGGTTAAATAGAATGCCGTATTTTTACTTTCGGTTGATTAATTAACCAAAACCCGGGTATATTTATTTTATTACATAAAAAAGCAAAGGGGATACCAGGTATGAGCAACTATTTGCCGGACAAAACGCGTTATGAGAAAATGAAATACAATCGCTGCGGAAGAAGCGGTTTATTGTTGCCTGCATTGTCATTGGGGTTCTGGCATAATTTCGGGGATGCATCCTCGTTTGAAAACCAGAGGGAAATAGTAAGATATGCTTTTGATTTGGGAATTACCCATTTTGACCTGGCAAACAATTACGGACCGCCGGAGGGAAGCGCGGAAGAGAATTTCGGAAGGATACTCAGGAAAGACCTGAAACCATACCGTGATGAACTGGTTATATCAACCAAGGCCGGCTATTACATGTGGGAAGGCCCCTATGGCGACTGGGGTTCGAAAAAGTATCTCATTGCCAGCCTTGATCAGAGCCTGAAACGGATGGGCCTTGAATATGTTGACATTTTCTACCATCACAGGCCTGATCCGAACACCCCCCTTGAAGAGACAATGGAAGCACTGGCCCAGGCAGTTAAGCAGGGTAAGGCGCTTTATGCGGGCATATCGAATTACAACCCCGAACAAACCAGGAAAGCCTCGGAATTGCTGAGGCAGATGGGTACAAAATGCCTTGTCCATCAGCCGTCATATTCCATGCTGAACAGGTGGATCGAAAACGGCCTGCAGCAGGTACTGGAAGAAGAGGGCATTGGTTCGGTTGTTTTTTCACCTTTGGCCCAGGGTCTTTTGACGTCAAGGTACCTGAACGGTATTCCCGAAGATTCAAGGGCAATGAAATCAAGGTTCCTGAAGAAGGACGATATAACGGAAGAGTTAATCGGCAAAATCGGGAAACTGAACAGGATTGCGCAAAGACGCGGCCAGTCGATGGCGCAGATGGCTTTAAGCTGGGTACTGAGAGACGGAAAGGTCACATCGGCCATTATAGGTGCCAGCAGGAAGGAACAGCTGGCTGAAAATGTTAAGGCATTGGACAATCTCAGTTTCTCACAGGAAGAATTAAAGGAAATTGATGATATTTTAAATGGTTAAGACAACGTAACAGATGGCAAAAGAAAAGCAGTACAGCATCTAACCAGGCTGTACTGCTTTTTTTACAGTTTTCTTTTAATAAAATCATAAATCTCGTCAAGAAGCTCGCAACTCCAGAAAGAGCCTTCGTGCGGAGCGTTTTCAACCCGTATCAGTTCTGCGTCGTAGCCGTAGTTAACCAGGGCATCATACATTTTTTCGCTTTCAGAATAAGGGACAATGGTATCCGCATCGCCATGAACCAGCAAAATCGGGGGATAGTTCATGTTCTTTTTCAGGATGAGCAGCGGACTCATTTCTTTAAGTAAATCAATCCGTTCGGAAATATCTCCTCCAACGAGGCCGTTGAAAAACCCGGGATCCTCGGAGTTTTTAACCATGTCCGACAACTCGACAAGGTCAGCGGGGCCGAAGCAGTCGACAGCAACCGATACGCTGTCTGAAAAATCGTGGTATTCGTCGGTTTTATATCTCGGGTCATCACCTGTCAGCGCAACCAAAAGAGCCGTATTGCCTCCCGAGGATGTACCCCAGAAACACACCCGTTCAGGGTCAATACGATATTCTTCTGCATTCTTTCTGAGGAAACGGATTGCCGTCTTTGCGTCCTGCAGAAATGCCGGAGCCGGATGCCCGTCCAAAAAGCTGCGATGGGTTATTGTGGCTGCAACATAGCCTTTTCTTGCAATCGAGGCAAGCTGGGGCAGCTGATAGAAAACATCGGGAAAGGTCCATGCGCTGCCCTGTAGGAACACAATAAGCGGCCATTTTTGCTTCGCTGCCTCATCTGATTCGTTGAACCAGGGTACAATCACCTGCATTTTGAGCTTAACGCCTGAAACTTCCGAAAAAACAACATCGGGTATTAGCCTTGCCATTCCGGTGAGATCCGGGTTGTTCCTGAATGTTTTAACTTTTTTCCTTTCCATGAAAATACCTCCCAAAGAAACTCGAGTAATCATTGATCTCAAGCAAGCTGATTTCTGTAATTGATAAGTGAGTCTTAATCTTTATTCTTTCTGACAATCATGATGATTACATTATATTACGGAAAAGAAGCATAAACAACAGAAGAAAACCGTCATTTCGTGACAGGTATGCAAAAAATGAAGAAAAAACAGTAATTAATTGAATTTTAAAAAGGTAATGACTTTAAATCCTGTCGGTTTTGATCTATATTGTTAATAAGTGAACAAGGGAATAGCGGCTTTGTTAACTTAGTATGAAAGAAATGAGACCTGAAAGGCCTCTGGTAGGTTTAAAAA
>LFSH01000030.1 GCA_001513105.1 Clostridiales bacterium DTU070
AGCATTGTTCAGAGAAAATTTTTCAGAGGTTGTGTCACATATGTTTGACTTCTCTAGATTTTGCTTAAATAAATATTTGCCTGAAATATTGACAAAAAATGAACAATGTGATATTAATATGTTAGAAAAATCTAACTTAGATTAATCTAACTTTTACATATACCAACTATTGCACTTGCAAGGGGCGAGAACAGGTGTTTAAAAGAAAAGACACTGAGATAATAAATCAGAGCATCTATTATGCTGAAGACAACTCCCAGTATGTAATTGAAAACGCACCTGAGCTGGGTATTCTGAAAAGCCTTGGAATTATAAAGAATGCCCGGGTTCAGAAGGTATTCACCCACCGGTTCGGCGGACCTGTGCTTGTCAGGGTGGGCTCCAGTGAGATTGCTATCGGCAAGGATATCGCTGAAAAGATTATGGTGGGGAGGTAATTAAGGTGGCCGGCTGTCATGACATAAACGGGGAAGAAAAAGTACCCGGAAAGCAAAACACAATTCTGTTAATGGGAAATCCGAATGTAGGGAAAAGCGTATTTTTTTCAGATATGACGGGTATCCAGGTGGTCAGTTCCAATTATGCGGGGACCACCGTTACTTATACAGAGGGAACGGTTAAACTGGGTGATGAATCCTATACTTTAATAGACGTACCTGGTACATATTCTCTTGAAGCCACATCTGATGCAGAAGCCGTTGCAATAAGTTTTTTGAACAGTAATCCTGTTGCAGTAATATGCGTACTGGATGCTACCAACCTGGAAAGAAACATTAAACTCGGCCTCGAACTGCAGAAATATAACGTGCCGATTGTATATGCGTTAAACCTTCTTGACGTTGCAAAACGGCATGGTTTTGAAATAAATACAGGATTATTGTCCATAGAACTTGGGGCACCTGTTATTCCGACCGTTGCCGTAAAAGGCGAAGGCATTGATGAGCTGAAAAATGAACTTAAGAATATATTGAAACGGCCCGGGCGTGGCTGCAGTGAATGTTCATCCTGCCCCGGATGTAAAGGCAGTGAACTTGATGCATGGGAAAGGGCAAAAGAAATTGCCGACAGGGTCAGGATTAGAGTTGAAGGTGAACTCAGCTTTTTGGACAGGCTTGGAAGAAACATGGTTAAGCCATGGCCGGGATTTCCAATTGCCTTTCTTGTCATCCTGTTATCGCTCGGAGTAATTGTAGGGGGCGGTAAGGTACTTTCCGAGATAATACTGCTTCCCCTGGTGGAAAATGCCCTGGTTCCTTTCTTCAGGAATCTGTTTTCGTCATTTATTCCCGAAGGTATGTTTCTCAATATCCTTATCGGTGAGTATGGTATTTTTGTAATCAGTTTTGAATGGATTATTACACTGATTTTCCCGTATGTGTTTTTATTTTATGTTGTTTTTTCGTTCCTTGAGGATTCGGGTGTTCTGCCCCGATTAAGCGTTTTGTTTGACAACCTGATGCGGAGGATGGGTGTCCAGGGCGGCAGCATGATTACCATTCTAATGGGATATGGCTGCGCTGTACCCGCGATTATTGGCTCAAGGGTTGCCACAACCAAAAAGGAACGATTGATAATATCTGCAGTTGTCTGTTTTGCAGTACCCTGCATTTCGCAGACAGGAGCGCTGATAAGCCTGTTTGCAGGGTTTTCGCCCTTGTTACTGGTTCTTATGTTCCTTCTGTCATTTGTTATAATGATAATCGTATCCAACGTCCTCAGCCGGGTATTAAAAGGGAAAGTCGATCCCTTGGTAATCGAGATTCCAAATTTACTGATGCCCAATGCCAGTGCATATGGCAAAAAACTGATGCTGCGAATGAAGAACTTCCTGGTGGAGGCTGAACTGCCGATGCTGTTGTCAGTAGTAATTGCGGCTTTATTAAAGGAAACCGGCCTTCTGGATTATATTGCAGTATACCTTGAGCCTGTTATCAGCGGATGGCTTGGATTGCCGAAAGAGGCGGTAATAGCATTGATTCTTGGAATTGTCCGCCGTGAGATGGCAGTTGCGCCGCTGCTTGAAATAGAAGGATTAACGGCACTACAGGCATTTGTAGGAGGAACGGTGGCATTGCTGTACCTGCCATGCCTGTCTGTATTCGGAATCCTGTCGAAAGAGTTCAGTCCTAAAGTGGCACTGGCTATTGCAGGTTCTACAGTTCTGACTGCCTTGACCGTAGCCGGACTGATAAACCAGGTTGCGCATTTGTTCATGTAATTCTTTTTAAATCTTATTCCGTTTTGTTGGCTTCCATGAATTTTTGCATGGCACTTATGGAATCGTTGCTGATGACATGCTCGATATGGCATGCGTCCCTGTCAGCGGTTTCTTCGTCAACTTTTAAAACATTAATTAAGAACTTCTGAATAATCTGGTGCTTTTCAGAGGTTAATTTGGCTTTCTCGAGGCCTGCAGGCGTTAAAAACACTTCCTTGTACTTTTCGCTTATGACCAGTCCTTTTTCAGCAAGCGTTGCCATTGCACTGTTGACGCTTGCCTTTGAAACCCCCAGCCTTTCGGAAATATCTGAAACTCTCGCTCCGGAGGTTCCACCGGTAAGTTCATAAATTGCTTCAAGGTAATTTTCCATTGTAAAGGTGAGCTTCGACATCACAGCACCTCCGCAGCATAAAGCAAATCACAGAATTTACCTTAATTAGGTATTGTTATTTTTATTATACACTCTATCCTGCAAAAAATAAAGGTAAAGGAAAAACTTTGCTTTGCTTGAGATATGTGGCATATACCTGCCCATTCAGAAACTTGCCTGTCAACTCCCCGGGAAAAACACCTCAGTCCGTCCAATTCCTGTTCGGAAATAAAAAATGCAGGAGCAGACGCTTCGGTCTACTCCTGTATTTTTTTTCAGTCTGGCTTAACATTGAGAAAATGTTCACCTGGGCACAGACTATAATGTTTCAATTTCTCATAGGTAGGCCCAAAACAAGCGAAGATTATGGAAGTGGTGCAGTTTCTGTGTAGTTTCAATTCCTTATAGGTAGGCTCAAAACGTCAATTGCAACAGCCAAATCCTCGCCAAGAGTTCTGAGTTTCAATTCCTTATAGGTAGGCTCAAAACGTTTTAAAAATATTTCTTTTATTTCAGTATACGAGTTTCAATTCCTTATAGGTAGGCTCAAAACTATTAAAGTAGTATTAAAAAACTTATTATGAATTATGTTTCAATTCCTTATAGGTAGGCTCAAAACCTAAAAAATCACTCGAGGAAATAGAAAAAGAAATGCGTTTCAATTCCTTATAGGTAGGCTCAAAACCCGTCAAATGCGCATAAACAGCGGATGTTAAAAAACGGGTGTTTTATGTGTTTCCTGTATGAAACCCTGTAACAGTTGAAATTACTCAATATTTATTTCCGTCGATCCCCGGGGATTTTTACACTATCGGACATCGACGGATCTTTTCCGGCCCTGATTGAATAACATAGCAGGTTGATTTTTAACGTCGTTGGTTTAATTATAGCATATTTTTACATATTGTGTCACTTAATTTGCAGAACTCTTTTTTATGCTGTTCCCGGAAATTCTCTGCATACTCAAAGATGTTGCGGATAAGGGGAAATCAGGCTGTTATACATCCCGACACACAAAAGAATATGACAAAAGGGATTAATTACATATACAGTATTGACATGTTAAAATAAGATTGTTAAAATAATAACAGAACTGGTCTGACCAGATTTCATTCAAAATAAATTCGTTCAAAGCAAACCAGACCCGGGGAGCGATTCGATGAATGGCGCTGACAAGCCGTCAAGGATTTCACATAAGGAATTATTTGTAAGAAAAATGACGAGGGATATTCTGTCCGGAAAATTGAACCCGGGTGACAGGCTGCCTTCAGAGCGTGAACTGGCGGCTGAACTGGGGATTGGGAAGACCGTTGTCCATTCGGGATATGAAAAACTCTCCAACATGGGGTTGGTGGATATCAAACCCAAATCCGGCGTTTTTGTGGCAGACTATATGAAAACCGGGAATATAGAGATTCTTAATGCAATTGTTCAGCTTAGCGGAAACGAATTAAGCAGGGAAGTTACAACAGGTATCCTGGATTTACGGCTTGCAGTTGAAGGCATGGCGTTCAGGGAACTATGCCTCCGCAGAAGTGAAGAGGATATAGCGTATCTTAAGAGAATCACAGGAGAGATTCGTAATACTGCAGACAGGGCCGGGGAAGACGAACTGGCTGAACGCTTTTTCCAATGGCACCGTGAGATCTGTATTTTAAGCGGCAAAAGCATTCTTACCCTGTTCATGAATACAGCCCATGATGTATCGATTGCGTTCTGGGTTAACTATCTGAGGATGTACGGTATTACCTTTGCCATTGACCGCCTGGAACGGTTTATTGAGTTGATTGAAGCCCGCGACGGGGAAGGAGCATATAACCTGCTGGCAAAAGGTATTGATGATTATCTTGCCAGGCTTGAAAACGAATGATATGGACGGCTGTCCATTTTTTATTTTCTGCTGTTGTGGTGCAGCGATGAGTTTTATCTGATGAAAATGGAAGGAGCGTATCATTATGGGCGAGCAGACCAAATCAAACATGCCACTGGACGAAAGCAAACTGTCTTTTAAAATTCCACGGACCGATGAACCAAGGGAGAAAATAATCAAGCTTGGGAAAATGATTACCGATCGTGTACCGGCAAAACTCAAAGGCGTTACGGGAGATGATCCCGAGTACTGGGGGCGCTTGCCGGACTGGTTACCGACGAGATGGCGGATATCGCCATGAAGATGGGAGTCAGAAAGCCTAAGACTTTACCTGAACTGGCCAAATTGACAGGCAAGGATGAAGAATACCTGGAGAAGATTTTAAATGAAATGGCCTATATCGGGCTTATCGAGTACAACTGGGAAAACCCGGAGCGTAAGAAACAGTATGTACTGCCGCGGTTTGTTCCCGGCAGTGCCGAGTTTTTTAACATGCGAAAATCCCAGATTGACGAGCATCCTGAAGTTGCTGCCTTTTTTGAGCGCATGACTTTTCTGCCCCTGGAAAAGATTACCCCGATGGTACCGCCCGGAGGAGCCGGTATCGGTATGCATGTCATACCGGTGGAAAAGGCCATCGAAACAGAGAACCAGTCGATAGACATCGAGCATATTTCGTACTGGCTGAAGAAATATAACGGCAAATACGCAAAAAGCATGTGTTCCTGCCGTATCAGCCGGGCAAAACTCGGGGAAGGCTGCGGCGACGACCCCGAAAGCTGGTGCATAGCCATTGGGGATATGGCTGATTATATAGTTGAGACAGGCCGCGGCGAATACGTAACCTACGATGAAGTGCTGGATATCTTAAAGCAGGCGGAGGATAACGGTTTTGTCCATCAGATAACCAATATCGACGGCGAGAATAAAATATTCGCGATATGCAACTGCAATGTTAATGTATGTAATGCGCTCCGTACGTCACAGCTTTTCAATACCCCGAACCTCAGCCGCAGCGCTTATGTGGCAAGGGTTGAAAAAGAGAAATGCGTGGCGTGCGGCCGATGCGTGGAGCATTGCCCCGCGGGTGCCGTAAAACTGGGCCAGAAACTCTGTACAAAGAACGGTCCAATAGAATACCCGCGTATTGAGCTTCCCGACGATACTCCCTGGGGACCTGAGAAGTGGAGTATAGACTATCGTGACAAAAACCGCATCAATTGTCATGACACCGGTACATCTCCGTGTAAAACAGCGTGCCCGGCCCATATTTCGGTACAGGGTTACCTGAAACTTGCGGCACAGGGCAGATACCGTGATGCTCTAAAACTTATCAAGCATGACAATCCGTTCCCGGCAGTCTGCGGGCGTATCTGCAACCGGCGCTGCGAGGATGCATGCACGCGCGGTACTGTTGATCAGGCTGTTGCCATCGATGAAGTAAAGAGGTTCATTGCACAGCAGGACCTTGATGCAAATACGAGATATATTCCTGAACCGGTTATTCCGAAAATCGGCGGCGGCTTTGAAGAGAAAATCGCGATAATCGGGGCCGGACCTGCAGGTATGAGCTGTACGTACTTCCTTGCGCTGAAGGGGTATAAGCCTGTGGTTTTTGAAAAGGAAGCAAGGCCCGGCGGAATGCTGATGAATGGAATTCCCGGGTTCCGTCACGAGAAAGATGTTGTTGAGGCTGAAATTGACATTCTGCGCGAGCTGGGCGTTGAATTCAGATGCGGTGTGGAAGTCGGAAAGGATGTTACGATACAGGAACTTCGTGAACAGGGCTTTAAAGGCTTTTATATCTCTGTCGGGCTTCAGAATGCTGCGAGGCTGAATATTCCCGGTGAAGACAGTGAAGGTGTGATTTCGGGCATAGATTTTTTACGCAGTGTTAACCTTGATGGAAACAGCAAGCTTTCGGGCAGGGTGGTTGTAATCGGCGGCGGAAATGTTGCATGCGATGTCGCGCGTACCGCTGTACACTGCAATGCCGACAGCGTAAGCATGTACTGCCTTGAAAGCTACGATGAGATGCCCTGCGGTGAAGAAGAACGCTCCGAATGCGAGACGGAGGGTATAGCCATCCATACCGGATGGGGGCCGATGGAGATTATCTCCGGCAGCGGAAAGGTTACAGGTATAAAGTTCAAAAAATGCTTGTCGGTCAAGGACAGCGAAGGCCGCTTTTCACCCGTATACGACGAGAGCGTTACAGAAACGGTCGAGTGCGATATTGTCCTGTATTGCATAGGGCAGAGACCTGGTTACAGGCATCTGCTCGACGGCACGAAGGTTGAGTTTAATCCCAACGGCACGATCAAGGCCGACCCGGTGACCTGCCAGACAGCTGAACCCGATATTTTTGCCGGAGGAGATGTATGCTACGGGCCCAAATTCGTAATTGATGCCATTGCAGCCGGAAGAGAGGGGGCTGTTTCACTGCACCGTTTCGTACAGCCCGATACCAGCCTTACAATAGGGCGTAATCTCCGCCGGTTCATTGAACTGGACAAGGAAAACATCATGATTGATATGGAAAACTTCGACAATACCCCGAGACAACGTACAGGCTATAACGAAGCCCTTGCCAGAACCTTCCGTGACAGCCGCACCGGTTTTACCGCGGAGCAGGTGAAAAAGGAAACGGCACGATGCCTTGACTGCGGTGTATCGGTGGTTGACCCGAATAAATGTATCGGCTGCGGTATTTGTACCACGAAATGTGAATTTGATGCCATCAGGCTGTACCGTGAACGGCCGGAGTGCAGCACGATGATTCGGACTGAAGACAAGATGAAAGCCATTCTCCCGTATATGATAAAGCGCGCAGTAAGGATTAAGTTTGGAAGAAAGAAAGGCAAAAAAGATGCATGAACTGGGAATAGTCTTTCACATAATTAAAACAATAGAACGTATCGGAGAGGAAAACAGGCTGAATACGGTTACCGAAGTAACGCTGGAGCTGGGGGAAGTGTCGGGAGTGATCCCGGGTGAGCTTAACGACTGCTGGAACTGGGCCGTGAAAAAGACCGGCCTTATGAACGAAGCAAAGCTGCTGATAGAAAAAATACCGGCGCTTACCTTTTGTGAAAGCTGCAAAGAGACGTACGGAACCATACGGCATGGGCGAATCTGTCCTTACTGCGGCAGCGAAATGACTTATCTTGTACAGGGTAATGAAATTAACCTGAAAGAGATAAAAGCATGTTAAACCGGAGGTTTTATTAATGGAAAAAGTAAGGATTATAGAAGTTAAGGAGAGTATTTTTGCCGACAACGACAGGGAAGCCGAAAGAATACGATCACAGCTTAAGCAGGAGAAAACATTCCTTCTGAACCTTATGTCATCCCCGGGCAGCGGAAAAACAACAATGCTTATGCGGACAATAGAGGAACTGAAGTACGAGTTCCGTACCGGTGTGATGGAGGCGGATATTGACTCATCGGTGGATGCAGAAAAAGTTGCCGGTGCCGGTGTGAAGACCATCCAGATTCATACAGGGGGCATGTGCCACCTTGATGCGGGTATGACCGAACAGGGGCTGAAGGAGCTGGGCACAGAGGATTTGGACCTGGTAATACTCGAAAATGTCGGAAACCTCGTATGCCCTGCGGAGTTCGATACCGGCGCGGTAAGGAATGCGATGATCCTTTCGGTTCCGGAAGGGCACGACAAGCCTCTGAAATACCCGCTGATATTTACCGTATGTGATGTACTGATCATAAACAAGATTGATGTACTGCCATATTTCGATTTTGACCTGGAAAAGGTCAGGGAATATGCCCATATGCGGAATCCCGACCTTAAAATCTTCCCGGTTTCGGCAAAGACAGGGGAAGGCATGGATGCATGGATTAACTGGCTCAGGCAGCAGGTAAACGACTGGATCCGGACTGATTAACAGGAGAATCAATTGTATTGAAAAAACACCGGCAGCGATGTGTAAGCCGCCGGTGTTGCCGTATTCAGGATAATAATATTTGATCAACGCATTTTTTGCAGTAAGGAAATGAGGCAGGCATAACGGGTAAGTGTATAAAACAGCAGTTAATAGATTCAGCTAAAGCTGCTGTTGAAGAGGTTTGCATAAAACCCTCCCTTTTCAAGCAGTTCTTCATGGGTTCCGGTTTCAACAATCCTGCCCTTATCCATTACAATAATTTTATCAGCGTCCAGTATCGTAGAAAGACGGTGCGCAACAACAAAACTTGTTCTTCCCGTCATAAGCCTGTCGAAGGCTTTGTTGATACGCATTTCAGTGTTCACGTCAATCGATGATGTTGCCTCGTCAAGTATCAGCACCGACGGCAGTGCAAGCATTACCCGGGTAATACATAGGAGCTGTTTCTGGCCTTCCGAAAGTGAACCGCCGTCTTCGCTGATAACCGTATCCAGTCCGTCGGGAAGGCGTTTTATGAATGAATACGAATGGGCCTGCTTTGCTGCCTCAATTATTTCCTCATCGGTAGCATCGGGCCTGCCGAAGGCAATATTCTCACGTACCGTACCGGGCTTAAGCCAGGTATCCTGCAGTACCATTCCGAACGAAGCACGCAGCGAGCGCCTTGTGACATCCCTAATATCCATACCGTCAACAGTGATACTTCCCCTGTCGACGTCGTAAAAACGCATAAGCAGGTTGATAAGCGTGGTTTTTCCGCAGCCTGTGGGACCGACTATCGCAATCTTCTGTCCCTTTTTCGCACTGAGGCTCAGGTCTTTTATAAACTCCCTGGATTTGTCGTATGAAAAACTTACAGAGACAACCTCTATGTTTCCGTCGGTGTTCTTCAGCGTTTTGGCATTTTCTGAATCGGGCTTCTCGGGTGCCTGTTCCAGTATGTCAAATATCCTTGCCGCACAGGCAAGCGCATTCTGAAACTCTGTAATAACCCCCGAAATTTCGTTGAATGGCTTTGTATACTGGTTCGCATAGCTTAAAAGGCTTGTAAGCATACCCACGGTAAATGCTGCGCCGGAGGATATGACATCGGTTGCGCCCGCAAACGCTACGGCTGCGTAAACAAGCGCATTCACGAAGCGTGTTACGGGGTTTGTAAGCGAGGAATAAAATATTGCCTTAACCGAAACCTTTTCAAGCCTTTTGTTTATTCCGGCAAACCTTTCAAGTTCGGCTTTTTCCCTGTTAAATGCCTTTACAACCTTAAGGTTTCCGGCAGATTCATTTATCATGGTAGTCTGCCCGGCACGCACTTCCGACTGTTCGCTGAAGAACCTGTACGTATGCCTTGCTATGAACCTTGCTGCAAACAGTGACAACGGCGTAAGGCATACTACAACAAGGGCGATTTTCCAGTTTATTGCAAGCATCAGCATAAGTGTCCCGGCTATTGTAAGAATGCCTGAGAACAGTTGTGTAAAGCCCATGAGCAAGCCGTCCGAAAACTGCTCAACATCAGAAACCATGCGGCTTACAGTTTCGCCCGAGGGATGCCTGTCTATATATTCAAGGGGCAGTACGTTTATTTTTCTGAAAATGTCATTGCGTATATCCCTTGCGGTGTTGTAGGTTATGCGGTTATTGAGCAGATTCATGGCAAGAAGGGCACCGGCGCATATTACAGACAGCACGGCAATTTTTGCAAGTTCTGTCTTTATGCCCTGGAAATCAACCAGTCCCTTACCGATAATCAAATCGATCGTTTTTCCGAAAAGCAGCGGGATATAAAGCGTTAACGAAACATTAATGCACGCGAGGATAAGGGACAGGATAATTAAAAACCTGTATTCCGATACATACCGAAGTACTTTCCTGACAGTACCTTTCGGGGCTTTTTCAGCTGACATCCGCAACACCCCCTTTTGTCTGCGAGACATATATCTCCCTGTATATTTCACAGCCTGCGAGGAGCTCGTCGTTTGTTCCTATGCCTGCAATATTGCCGTCATCCATTACTATTATCCTGTCGCAGTCGATTACGGAGGAAATACGCTGTGACACAATAAACACCGTCGGGCGATAATTCAGCTTTGAAAGGGCGTTCCTTAATCTTTTGTCGGTTGCCGTATCCAGCGCGGAGGAGGAATCGTCAAGGATAAGCACAGGAGCCTTTTTTACCAGTGCCCTTGCGATGGTGAGACGCTGCTTCTGTCCGCCCGAAAGGTTTTTCCCGCCCTCGGTGATAACCTCGTTTATGCCGTTCTTTTTTGACGCAATTATATCAAGACCCTGTGCAATCTCCAGCGCTTCATGCAATTCTTCGTCGGAAGCGCTGCTGTTGCCCCATAAAAGGTTGTCTTTCACTGTGCCGTTGAAAAGAACGGCTTTCTGAGGCACAACAGCAACCAGTTTACTCAGTGTTTCCGGCGAATATTCCTTTACATTTCTTCCGAACAGCATTATTTCGCCGCTGCCGGGATCATAAAAACGCGGAATGAGATTGATGACCGTAGTCTTGCCCGAGCCTGTCGCACCAATAATCCCTATCCGTTCACCCTTTCTGACGCTGAAACTTATATCCGAAACTGCCGGGGCGGACGATGACGGATAGGTAAAGCTGACATTATTAAACGAAACCGCGGTATCGGAATTCAAATCGGGTTCGGCGCCTTTTTCGGGATACGTTATTGAAGGTCTTGTTTCAAACACTGCTTCAATGCGCTTTGCTGATGCCACAGCCCTTGATATGCTGATGATTAGGTTCGCAAGTTTAACAAGCTCGATCAGTATCTGTGACATGTAGTTGTACAATGCCACAACCGAGCCTTTTGTTATAACACCGCTGTTAACGCGAAGGGCTCCTGTATAAATAAGCACTATTATCGCAATGTTAACGAGTACAAGTGTCACAGGATTCAATAACGCCGATATGCGCCCTGCTTTGTGGGAAGTTATGTTAAGCTCTGCATTCGCTTCCTCGAACTCGTTTATTTCCTGCTGTTCCCTGCCGAATGCCCTTATTACCCTTACACCGTTCAGTGCGCTGCGTGTTGACAAAAGCACCCTGTCAAGCCGCTTTTGTACAAGCCTGTATAAAGGCATTGATGACAGCAGAACTGCAAAAACAACCGCCGAAAGCACAGGAATTGTTACAGCAAACGTTACCGCCGATACTTTATCAACGGTAAATGCCATAATCATTGCGCCGAAAACAACGAACGGCGAGCGAAGCAGGAGCCTTAACGTCAGGTTTATGCCGTTCTGCACCTGGTTTACATCGCTTGTCATGCGGGTAATAAGCCCCGAAGTTCCAAGGGTATCTATATCAGGGTATGAGAGTTTGCTTATATGTTCAAACAGGGAATATCTGAGCCTTGTTGAAGCGCCTACAGCCGCTTTTGCGGAGAAATACTGGGCTGTAACCGAGAATAAGAGCCCTGTTAAAGCCAGTAAAAAAAGTACGCCGCACATTTTCAGGATGTATGCAGTGTCGGATGCGGCAATGCATATGTCTATAATTCTTTTTACAATAACCGGCACGAAAAGCTCAAGTATCGCTTCAAGCATTTTGAAAAGAGGAGCCAGAACAGCTTCTTTTCTGTAACCGATAATAAATGATAACAGTTTCTTCATGATTCCTCCGGATAAATTCACTGTTTTATATGATATCACAAGCCTGACGGGAGTGTAAACTGCCCGTACCTGAACAGTCTTTCATAAACATGGCCGGCAGCATATGTAAAATTTATTTTAAAAGTCTGCTTTTGTGGAATAAATATGATATAAACAGGTTTGGATTAAATTGTCCGGAAATCGTACATACATTTTACAATAAAGGATTGACGGAGTTAAAGGGGTTGATACTGTGAAAAAGATTAAAATACTTGCAATTGTTGGTTCGCTGCGGAAGGATTCCCTGAACCGCCAGCTGGCACTTGCTGCGAAGGATATAATTGGCGACAGGGCCGATTTTGAAATACTCGAATACGCTGATGTGCCTTTAATGAATGAGGATATTGAATTCCCGGCGACCGAGCCGGTTAAACGCGTTCGTGAAAAAGTGAAGGAAGCCGACGGGATCTGGTTCTTTTCTCCGGAATACAATCATTTTTTCTCCGGGGTGCTTAAAAACCTGATCGACTGGTTATCCCGCCCGGTAAGCGATGAAGAACCATATGTGCTTTATGGGAAACCCGCTGCGGTAAGCGGCATATCCCTCGGCATGTCCGGAACGGGAATTGCCCAGGACCACCTGGTAACTCTTATAAGTTTTTTGAACATGGACGTTATGAATGTGCCCCGGGTTACGATACCGAATGCAACCGAACAGCTGGATGACCGGGGAAAGCTGGCATTAACGGAAAGCTATCCTTTTCTTGAGGAACAGGCAAATGCGTTAATGGATTTTGTTCAAAGGAGAGTTAAGGACGGGGACTGAAACAAGTACCCGGATCGATAACCGATCTCGCGCCTGATTTCAGTTGAAGCCATCCCGAACGGGATGGCTTTTTTTAATCTTTCACGGAAATAGCCAAACTTAGAGTGTTACAGGCAAAGAAATACGTTGATTTTGCAGATTGATTTTTATCCGGGATAATAATAATATCGTGAGGGCTTTGTTAATTCGTGCAATGCGTATTACAAAGCAATCATGGCTCTATTTGCCGAAAATCGGAATATTCTTGTAAAACCTGCATTTTTCAGACGTGTCTGCAGCAGGAGCAGAAAGATCACTATTTTCTGCAGCGGTTTTTTGGCATTGATTACAAATACGGACCGACAGCCTGAGAGGATTAACTGGAATGAAAAAAATTCTGCAAAAAAATCAATTACTACGGACCCTGTTTGAGTTGCGAGGCAATCCTCGTGTCTGTGTCTATACCGAACCCATGTGGGGGCTTTCGATGAATCTTTGTCTTCCCTATGCAACGGTTTATATGCTTGCATTTGGTATGAATGATACACAGGTGGGCATTATTACGTCAATCTATATGTTCTCGCAAATGATTTTTGCATTTCTGTCCGGTGCCATTATTGACAAAATGGGCCGCAGAAAAAGCACGATGGTATTTGATTTCTTGTCCTGGAGCATTCCATGCCTTATATGGGCATTCAGCAGGAATTTCTGGTTCTTCGTTGTGGCTGCCCTGTTTAACGGGATGATGAAGATACCTACGGTATCATGGGACTGCCTGCTGATTGAGGACGCACCAAAGGATAAAATAACACATATATATTCGCTGGTGATAATCTCAGGCAACCTTTCCGCGCTGTTTGCGCCGATATCTTCGTTTCTTGTGGCAAAACTCACACTGGTACCGGCCATAAGAATACTGTATATCAATGCTTTTATCGTTATGACCGCAAAAATCCTGATCCTTTACAGATTTTCAACCGAAACTGCTGTGGGGGAAATCAGGCGCAGGGCAACCGAAAGCAAGACCTGGGGCGAAATGCTGCGCGGATACAGGAGCGCGGTGCAAAAGATACGGAATTCAAAGGGCACGATGTTTGCCATAGTAACCAGTATCCTGGTTGAAATTATAACGATGATTGGGATGACGTTCTGGCAGATTATCGCATCCCGCAGGATTGGTATTCCGGATGCGTTGCTGCCCGTATTTCCGATGGCGAAAAATGTAATATCAATATTACTGTTCTTTACGGTGATCTCAAGGCTCAACCAAAAGAAGCTGAGATGGCCTTTGTACGGCGGATTCATCAGCTCGGTAATCGGCTGCCTGCTTTTGATTTCAATAACAGGCACCAGTGTATGGGGATATGTTATACTGTCGGCATCATTAATCTTTGAATCATTGGGGATGGCTGTTCTGAATACGCTAAGGGAATCCCTTGTTGCCATTCACGCAGACCCGGAAGAACGCTCGGTAATCATGTCCCTTCTCCAGACTGCGGTTATGCTGGTCAGCATACCTTTCGGGTACATTGGCGGGATGCTGAGCGATATTTCAAAGGTGTTTCCCTTTGTGCTCAGCATTGTATTATCACTGCTCGGGATTCTTGCCACAGCTTTGCTTTACAGGGATAGGCAGGAGTCTGTGTCTTCCGAAGTAGTGGCAGCAAAGGACAGTCCCGTGTTATAATATATATGGATTTACCCTGATTGACGCAAATAGGAAAATACCATATAATTTATATGTACCCGTTTATTTTAAAAAGAGATATTTTTTGAAAGTTTCTGTAAATTTATCTTATTGTATCAGCAATCCCAATGTATTGGGGCAGGTTTTTCGGTTCTATCCAAATATTTGCAGGATCATTCCCGCCTCTTTAAGCGGAAAAGTGTTCAACTTGATTGCCTTGTTTAAAATACCATGATGTTTTGTCAACAACAGGAATTGCCAGGTCAAAACACAGTTATCGGCATAATTCAGCTGCTGCGGTTCAGTAATAAAATTTATGCCGGCAAAACAGGGAGGTGAGTTTTTACTTTTTTCGGAGTATCATGCCGGGTGTGACTTATTACAGGCAGCTTTCAGGCTTTCACGAAAGCGGCATTTCAGCGTCAAGCAAATATAGTAACCTTATTATAATAGTAATATAAAGTTTATTTATTTCAGTTTTTTTATGAAAGGAGGCATCATTATGACAAACAAGAACTTCACCGTGACATTGCCGAAGAATCCGTCAATAAGCCTGAGTGTAATCCCGGGCCATTTTACCACCAATCATTTCCATACCAACAATTATCTTGACCTGGACAATCTGAAAACCAATTCGTCCATAGCCAGAGATGTGGCAAGGGAACTGGCGCTGCCTTATTTAACCTCTACCCTTGTTGATACCATTGTGTGTATTGAGGGAACCGAGGTAATCGGCGCATACCTGGCCGAAGAGCTTTTACAGGAAGGAACCTCCGTTGTGAACAGCGGCAGGGATATCCATGTCGTAACCCCCATCAGCAATGTCCATCGTAAACTTATATTTCAGAGCAATACCCAGGAACTGATTGTGAACCGTAACATAATACTGCTGGTGTCTTCAATATCCAGCGGAATAACTTTGTACAGTGCTTTGGAGTGCCTTTCATATTACGGCGGCAATATAGTCGGAATATCTGCGCTGTTTAACGCATGTCCGGAAAAGCATGAACATAAAATCAATGCCATGTTTACCAATGAGGACATACCCAACTACCAGGTTTACAGCCCGGCCGAGTGTCCAATGTGCAAAGCCGGCCGTAAACTGGATGCAATTATCGTGCATGATGGTTATATAAGAATATAATATACTCAAGGAATGAACAGAATTGACATACCCATGGTTTCTTATCACATGCTTCGTTTTTTGCACCGGTTCGGGATGCTTGACCGAAGTTTGCTCCTGATGGGGAAGATACCTGGTTTTGCCGGGGATAACCCTGATAGAAGACTGAACTGTTAAGTTACAGCCAATCGATATATTACATATCGGTTGGCTTTTCTGTTCTTTTTGTGTGAGTGACCAGTAAAAAATTCATAAACAGCAATTTTTATCAATCCTGAGGAGGCCTTTTCTGGTATCCTATTAACAGGTGATACCGTTATGGAATATAAGGAGCATATTCAGAAGGCGATTGATTTTATTGAGGATAACCTGAAACATGATATAAGTTTGTCCGAGTGTGCAAGAGCAGCAGGCTATTCTCTTTATCACTTCCTGAGAATATTCAGGGAAGTGACCGGGCTTACGCCCGCAGATTACATAAGAAAACGCAGGCTGACCGAAATAATTAAAAAGATGAACGGCTCGAAAAATATATCGGATATTGCTTTTGAATACGGATTCAACTCAAAGGAGAATTTTACAAGAGCTTTCAAGACAGAGCATCATATTCTTCCCGGCGAGTACAAGTCGGCAGGAAACAGCCTGAAACTGTATGAAAAACTGAGCCTCGATGTTAAACCGTTTTATATTACCCCTGAATTAGTCAGGCTTGAGCCCTTTTCCCTTACAGTTTACAGGAGTGATGAAGAGTATCCGCCGCATTTCTGGAACAAGTATAACTGCAGGAAATTGTCGAAGAAACTTACAGAAGGGAAAACGGTCAGTGATTACGGAGTGTCGGAGTACAACGGAAAGCTGAACTACTATATTGGTGTTCGCACCGAACATGCGGAAGGAGACACCAGCGGTACGGTCAATATTATTATTCCCGGCGGATTGTATGCCGTTTTTACAACCCCGCTGTCCAACACTTTTGACTTTGTAAGTACAATACACAGGACATGGCAGTTCATCCTTAATGTATGGCTCCCGGACAGCGGTTATGTTCACGGAGATACTCCCGCTTTTGAAGTTTACAACGAGAAAAGCAGGAGTTTTCAGGAAGAAATATATATTCCGGTGATTAAGAAAGGGTGATTTTTATGAAAAAACTGAACATTGACTGGAGCGGCATTGAAGACAGGACAGGATTTCTGTTCTCATTCGCAAAATCCCTGTCAGCTGTGGTAAAAAACAGCCCGTACAGTGATTTGCACGAAGACATTGTTGCAACAAGCGGATTTGCATTCAGGATGTGGGTTGATCCTGAAACGTTATGCCCGAGCGCGACAAGCATATGGGATTTTGAATCCCAGAAAGAATGGGTCGAAAGCGGCGGAATCAAATGCGACTATGTCGGAAGGTACTGGGAACAGGACGATATTGAAGAAGAACGCAGGCAGAAGGCAATTGAAGTAATCAGGGCATCAATAGACAGGGGGATACCTGCTGTTTCATGGGACATAGGCGTTCCCGAATGGGGGCTCATAACCGGGTACAACGATGAGGACGGTTCCCTTGATGCCCTTTCGATCCAGGGCGAGTACCTGAAAATGCCGTATGATGTCCTGGGAAAAAGGGAAATACCAATCCTGTCGGTTTTAACGGTTACGGGAAAATCGGACAAGTCCCGGGAAGAAATATACCATGATACATTAAGACTTGCGGTATCCCATCTGAGGGGAAGGGAATGGTGCGACAGGAACATGTCCGGCCTTGAAGTTTATCCTGCCCTGATATCCTTCTTTGATGAAAAATTCTCACAGGACCTGTCATGGAACATGGAATATTCTCTGGGCACATACGGTGCGCTGAAACTGTATGCATACAGGTATTTTGAAAAAGTTGGTTCGCAGGAACTGGCAGGTTTGTACAGGAAAGTTTATGAGAACTGGATAACGGCGTTTAACATAAAAAGAAATGAAGATGTAAACGATAGGAATGTCAGGGAACGGATTATCGGCCTGCTGAAAGACTCCCGCGAGTGTGAAATCAGGGCTGTTGAAAAGATGGAAAGCATAGTTTCATAACATGATGTTTGGTGATAAATCCGAATTATTGGAGGTAGTTATTGACTTTTCTGAAATAATATAATAATATATATGGAAATTAAATGAATATCCGAAAAATGGCGATGACAAGGAGTAGTACATGCTTTCCCGAAGCAGAGAGAGAAGATGGCCGGTGCAAATCTTCGTGACGGAAGTATGGAAGTAGCCTTTGAGCTGTGAACCGAAAGGGCATGTTCCCAAGTAGGCTTCAACGGAAATTCCCACCGTTAAAAGGGAAGCAATATCGGATGATTTGCAGAATTATCCCGTATTGGCAGAGTGCAGATACACAGTATCTGAATTTAGGTGGTACCGCGGATTAATCAGTTCGCCCTAAGCAAACGCTTACGGCGAACTTTTTATTTTATATTCGGAAAAAGGGAGGTATTGTGATGCAGAAAAAATATGACTTCAGGCAGGCAGAAAAAGAAATGCAGGAATTCTGGAAAGAAAACGGCATTTATAAATTCGATCCGGACAGCACCGCAGAGATCTTCTCAATTGACACACCGCCTCCGACAGTCAGCGGCAGTCTGCACATCGGACACATATTCTCTTATACCCAGGCCGAAATTATTGCAAGATTCAAACGCATGCAGGGGTATAACGTCTTCTATCCCTTTGGTTTTGACGACAACGGGCTGCGCTGGGAGACCGATAAATCCTTTGACATCAGGATAATCCTCTTTGGAGAAAAACTGAAGGAGGTTATCTATAATGCAAGAAAATATAAAACCGAAAATGCCCTGTCTATGAAAGCTGAAATTGAAAAGGTTGTTATTGATGCCGATGAAGAATTCGCAGGCCTGTTCGGGCAGACGGTTAATGACATAAAAGCATGCTGCCATGCGAAGCTGGTGGAGATAAATATCGTCGCACCTGTAGCATAAACCTCCTTCTTTTTATCCTTCACTGGCCCGGTACTTTCCAGGGCCGGGAAGGATAGCATGATTACAGCAGGAATCTGTTGACGTATGACTGTACAAAATAGAAAATAATCACAAATGAAAAGTTTATAACCGTAAACTTTAACATGTAGGATTTAACACTGCCGGGATTGTGCTTTTTGTACTCGCTGAAGGTAATCAGGCTTGCAAGCGATGCAATGAGTGTTCCGCATCCGCCTTTACTTCCTTTACTGCCTTTTATCAATTAGCCTTAATATCCCAGTCCTCAAAGGAATACAGGCAAATGTCCGAAATGGTTTTTATCTCCTCCCAGTCCTCATCCGAACTATCGTCATATACTGCCGCCACGCGAAGTCCGGCCGCTTTTGCACTTTTTATCGCATGCAGAGCATCCTCAAACACAAGGGTTTCGTGTTTCGGTGTATTAAGAATGCTGAGCGCCTTCAGAAAGAATTCAGGGCTGTCTTTTCCAACTCCGGCTTCTGTACAGGTGAAAATGAACTCAAAATATTTGTCTATCCCGAGCCTTTCCACTGCTGCTTTTGCAAGACTGTAACCGGTGGCGGTGGCAATGCACATTCTTATGTTACTTTCATGGAGCCTGTCTAATAACGGAATAACCGGGTTCTTAAGAGGGATCCTGTACCTGTAATGATCCTCGACTAAACTGAGTATCCCTTTGACAATCTCATCCTCGGTTTCCTGTATTGCGAACTCCTTTCTGAAATATGCTGCAGACTGGTCAAGGCTCATCTCCTTCAGTATTTCAGTAATGTTTTCAGGAGGGTTATGTCCTTTACTTACTAAGTATTCGGCCCCGATGTTTTTCCAGAAAGGCATTGAATCCAGCAAAGTCCCGTCCAGATCAAATATGGCTCCCTTAAACTTCATAACTGACCACCCTGCTTACAACTCTCCTTAGTTCCCTTACCGCGGCGGTTATATCGTCCTGCGCAAATATGGCTGAAACCACCGCAATGCCGTCAATTCCGCTTTCCGCAAGCTCAATTGCATTATCCCTGTTAATACCCCCGATTGCTACAACCGGTATTTTAACTGCCCGGCATATTTCCTTAAGCCGTTCAATGGAAATTACACTTGCATCAGGCTTGACGGGAGTGGGAAACATGGCTCCGACACCTATGTAATCGGCACCGTCTTCTTCGGCCTTAACAGCCTGCTCCACTGTCTGGGCAGAGACGCCAAGGATTTTGTCCCTGCCTATTATTTTCCTGACTTCTGCTGCGTCCAAATCATTCTGACCGACATGAACCCCGTCGGCACCGCAGGCCATGGCTATATCCACATTGTCATTGATTATGTAGGGAATTCCGTATTTGCCGGTAACATTTTTCAACTCGCATGCAAGATTCAGAAAGGAATTATAATCAAGGTTTTTCTCTCGAAGCTGAAGGAAAGTCACGCCTGCCTTTATGGCTTCCTCCGCGGCATCAGCAAGAGAACGGCCGTTAAGCCATGTACGGTCGGTGACTGCGTACAGAAAAAGGGATGTTCTATCGAATTTCAATTTTCATACCTCCTTTAAGAATGTCAGCGTCTGTTTTGCTTATTGCGTCAATAAGATAGGTGCGATATGAAGAAGGGCCGGAGTCATTTTTTATTGCTTTTTCATATGCCATTTCACCGCTAAGACCCATTACACAAACGGCGGCGGCCGCAGCGGCCGTATGATTACCCGGGTTTGCGGCGCAGTAAGCTGCTATTATGGCTGTTAACATGCATCCTGTACCCGAAACTTTAGACATCATTTCATGCCCGTTGTGGATAATATATGTTTTATTCGCATCAGATACAATATCAACAGCACCGGTAATGGCGATAACCGCACCGGTACGTGAACTCAGTTCCCTGGCTAAAGATATTGTTCCATCAAGGTTTTCACCTGTTATTGCATCCTTTGCATCGGCATCGACACCCTTTGTTGTTCCGCTGCCCCTGTAAATGCTTTTAATCTCCGAAATATTCCCGCGGATAACAGAAAAGCTGACTTCCTCCAAGAGTTTGAATGTTGTATTGGTGCGCATTGCCGACGCTCCTGCACCTACCGGATCAAGCACAACAGGATGGGAAAGTTCGTTTGCCCTTTTGCCGGTTTTCAGCATTGCGGCTATTGTTCTTTCATTTAAAGTGCCGATGTTTATAACCAGGGCGTCGCACAGGGAAGTTATATCCACAGCATCCTTTTCGTCGTCAGCCATTATGGGAGATGCTCCGCAGGCTATAAGCGAGTTAGCCACATCATTGACTGTGACGTAGTTTGTTATACAGTGCACCAGAGGAGTTTTTTCACGAACATTTGCAAGTATGTCGTCAAACATATGAATCCCTCCATTAGAATAATTTACATGAAACAAAAAGTTCTCCTGCTTTCATGCATTCAGCCAGGCACGCGGCAGGCCGGGACAGAATAATACAGGGTTGAAACAATATGCCGGGATTGCCGAAGAAATTAACGAAGGGTAAGTACAAAGGTACCGAAAATAATAAAAGGAAGCGCCCGACAGGTACTTCCTTTCCATACCGGATATACCGATAAAGTAACTTTCCCTACGTTGGCATTACCCAAATCAGGTTCAAAGGGTCGAAGCTGTATCGCTTCCTCTCAGCCTGCACACAAGCTCCCCTTGTTATTCAATTGCAGAAAATATTACCATATGCAATACAGGATGTCAATGGTATGGGATGCAGAAATTATGGACAGAGAAATTCCGGTATTAAAAAAACTCCGGTATTTAATTATTAATCAAGTAAAACGTTTTTGCATTCCCAATCGTATTACCAGTGAAAGGGGGAAGTTAATTGAAAAGTTCTTTATTTCGTACGAGTGAAGAGCTGATTCGGATATATAACCGCCATGCCGATACTGTCTACCGGGTCTGCTTCATGTTTATGAAAAATGCACCTGATACTGAGGATATGGTTCAGAACACTTTTATCCGGCTTATGAAAGACAGGACGGTTTTTCAGAACGAGGAGCATGAAAAAGCATGGCTTATCAGGACTGCATCAAATCTATGCAAGGACTATTTCAGGCACTGGTGGTCAAGGACGGTAAGCATTAACCAGGTCCCGGAGGCCGGGTATGAACAGCCCCTTGCAGCAGACAGTATTCTGAAAAAGGTTATGGAACTTCCCTCGAAGTACAAAACTGCCATATACCTGTACTACTACGAAGGGTATTCAACCGTGGAAATAGCTGAAATCCTGAAAAAAGACCCGTCCACGATACGGGGTTATCTGCACAATGGCAGGAAACTATTGAGAATGGAAATGGAAGGTGAGGATGAATGAAAAAAGAAGAATTAAAGGCATCCTTTGACAGGATAAAACCCGACGAAGCAGCGAAAAAAAGGATGCTTGACAATATCCTGAACCAGTATGAAAGAAAGAAGGGATTTTTTATGCCGTTAAACCTGAAGAGGGCCATCCCGGCTTTGGCTGTAATAGTTGTAATGGCAGGAGGCCTGCTGACTTATAATCATATTATGAAAGACAGGCATTTCACTACGCCCTATGAATACAATTCAACCGGTACAAACGACATGATAAGGGAGGATGCGGTAGCCCCGATCGTGAACCAGTTCCGGATTGACAAAAGGCATTATATACTGCTGTCTGAAGACTTAAGGGAGGATTTTGGCCTGCCTGAGCTGGTTGATAGCAACGATATCGGCGAAAAGATTGCAGAAATTGAAAACAGCCCCGATACAAGCCTTGTCGGCTGTGAAGTATACAGGTATGTCCCGGCCGGCGGGGAAGCGGTTGTTGCTGTAAAAAGGGATAATGAGTATCAGCTTTTCAGGTTTTTCACCTTCGAAAGTTATATCAACAACCAGGACGAAGATGCGGCGGAATACCTGAAGCTATATGGTATTAACGGTGCCGGTGATATTTCAAAAATCCGGTTTATAACCCATAGCGAACAGGGCAAGCTGCAGGGATACGAAGACATAGCAGCCGAAATTACCGACAGGGACGATATTGCTGCTTTCTACAGCTATTATTCGGTACTGAAGAATTCCAGCGACAGGTACTTTGATTCCCTGTTCAATTTCAGGGGTACGAATGAAAACAGCCCGGGCATTGTAGCAGATCCTGCCTTGCCTGGCGCGGTTGAGCCGGATATGACAGCACCGGACAGAACCGGCTATGGAACAGAGCTTCTGCCCGATACAGCACCCGAACAGACGGAGCCTGCGTATGACCTGCCGCTGATAGCGGATGACGGAAGCAACGTTTCATCGGCAGATACCCCTGTATCAAGCGGAGTTTCTTCAGCTGGAACCGGTATGACCGACATGGGCGGCACAGGAGCCGGGTATGTACCGCCGAGCATGGGTTCTGCCGGCGATGCGCTGGCAAATCCCGTAACAATCAGGATATATAACCAAAACGGCATATATTATGATTCCCCGTATTACAGAAACATAGGTTTTATTTCAAGATACGAAGTGAACGAAGAATTCAGGGAATTCATCGCCGGGTACCTGGATGATTAACCTGCACCCTGTCCGGTAAAACCTGATAACGTCCCGACGGTATTTTGAATAAAGGGAATTAAAAACAATAACTCAGGATCCTGTGACCTATTTATAACTGGGATGAAAAATGGTAAAATAAAATCACTGTTTGTTGAAATAAAACCATTTTTGGTCTCAAAGGGGTTTGGAGTTTTGAGAAAAGCAGTTACTGCAGGATTATTGTTTTTAATTCCCGTTTTGATTTTAGCCCTTGTTTATGTTATTAAAACCCAGAATTCACCCGTGAACGGCGGAAACCCTGAAAATAATGACAGGATCACAGAGGCTGTTGTTTCGATTACCCTGTCTCCCAGCCCGACACCCGTTGTTCCTCCCGCTGTTCCGGAATTAATGGCGGAACTGAATTCGGGGAAAAAGACCGCGTCAGATGAAGGGCTTAAACTTTTGACAAATGAAGAAAGCGCCTTGGGTTACTTTTCGAACCTTATACTTGCATACCGTTATGAACAGGAAGGCAAAGATGCTTCAGAGTATTACAGGGCGGCTCTCGAGCTTTATCCCACCGACGAAATTCGTTTCAGGCTGGCCGACCATCTTTTGAACAGTAAAAGGTTTGAAGAAGCAGAACAGGAATACCTGGTGCTTCTGCCCGATGAAAAGGCTTATGATGCATTGACCGGGCTTAAAGCCGATCCTGAAAAGGTTTGCGAAGCATACGCAGCCAAAAAGGAATGGAAAGCCTTAGAGGAATATCTTAAGCGTATTTTTGACGAAAACCCCGGTACAGATGCCGATACAGCGCTTATGAAGCATTATGCACAGGCTCTCTTTGAACAGGGCAATTACAAGGAAGCGCTACCTTTCTACGAAAAACTGTATGAACAGGATGAGACCGATTCAGGCATTGCCTGGCTCTACGCGCGCTGCCTTGAATCGGCCGGGCGGTCGTCAACGGCATTGAAAGTGTACTCTTCCCTCGGGGAGAAGGGAGCATACAGAAGAGGCATTATTCTTCAGAAACAGGGAAAGAACATGGAGGCTGCCGATGCCTTTGCAGCAAGTAATGAAGCTGTTTCGATATGGCAGGCGGCACGCATATGGGACGCAGCAGGTATGTTCGATAAGGCTGTTGAAGCATATACCCGTGTGGCGTCACTTGCAGGTTCATACCAGGATGATGCCGCATACAGGGCATATATCCTTTCAAAACGGCTTGGCAGAAATGATGTGGACAAGCTCATTGAAGTCCTTTCATATCATCCTGCCTGGATGGTGAGAGTCGGAAAGGAACCCTTGTTCCCGCAGGTGAATGATATTTCCTACCATAAACCTGAATATTTGAAGCAGGCGGCAATTTATGAAAAAGACGGGTATACCGAGGCCGCGCTGATAGAAGTGGCAATCGGTTCAAGAAAAACCAGCCTTGAAGAGAAACTTGCCCTTGGCGACTGGTACCTTGAGAGGGGTGAATACTACAACGCGGTTTTATGGGGAATCAGGTCGTTAAGCGAACAGCCGACAAGAAGGGGATATGAACTTGCCTATCCGCAGCTTTTTGAAGAACATGTCCTTGAAGCATCGGAAAAATACAATCTTGATCCTGCCCTGATATGGGCTGTAATAAGGGAGGAAAGCCATTTCAGGCATGATGCCGTATCATGGGCCGGTGCGATGGGACTGATGCAGATTATGCCTGCTACGGGAAAAGACATTGCATCAAGGCTTGGAATGACAATAACCGACAATGATTTGTTGAATCCCGAAATCAGTATAAAGTTCGGATCTTTTTATATCAGTTCTATGATGAATATGTTCAATGCCGATATCGATAGGGCTATGGCGGCATATAACGGCGGCCCCGGGAACGTCAGAAAGTGGCTGGAAAGCAGTTTCATGACTTCGGATGAGGATTTCCCCACGGCCGTTACCTTCCTTGAGACGCAGGAGTATATCACAAAAGTGAGGAATTCGTACCACATTTACAAATGGTTGTACGACTGACCTTTTCTGAGTGACCTGTAAGGAGAAAGAACGATTATACTGAAAGATTCCATTGCCGGTAATCCGGGTACACATATAATAGAAATTGAAGTGTATTATGAATACGGTTCGAAAGGAGTGGTTTTATGTTAGCAGTAAAGACAGGGGTGATTTCAGTATAGCTTAATATCGGCACAGGAACACGTGAAAACCTGTTCCACAGGTTTTATTTGTGTTGCCTATGCAGCTTCTTTCGGTAACCGGGCGGTATTGGCGAACCGCTGGTATTCAGCGGCGTGTCTTTAAATAGAGTATGGCTGATTATAAACACGCTCTGGCAGCGTGTTTTTTGCTGCGTTAATTTGCGATAACGTTAAATATACATAAGCAGCAGTACCGCAGGAGGTTTCTGCGGTTTTTTTTTATGCAAAATTATAAATTATGTAAAGGACGGATTTGAACGATGGATATAAAAGAATATGGATGGGATGAGTATTTTGAAAATGAGTGGAGAAGTAACCCCACCGACGGTATGTTCCCCGGTAGAATAACTGCAGATTACGGTCAGATGTTCCGGGTGGTTTCTGCTCACGGCGAACAGCTGGCAAAAAGACCCGCATGCAGGCATGGCAACTCCATGCAACTGGCGGTTGGAGACTGGGTGGCTCTGAAAAGGCTTTCTGAAGACGGGCAGTTTCAGATAATGCTTGCCCTGAAAAGGAAAACGAAATTCTCAAGGTTTGCAGCAGGAGGTGAAGTAAAGGAACAGATTGTTGCAGCAAATGTTGATACCGTTTTCCTTATGCAGTCACTAAACAGGGATTTTAATATGAGAAGGCTTGAGAGATACCTGATCGCTGCCTGGGAAAGCGGCGCTCAGCCTGTTGTAGTACTGAGCAAGGCCGATTGCTGTGAAAATGCAGACGAAAAGATTGCAGTTGTATATAATACCGCACCGGGCGTTGATGTTCACGCAATCAGTTGTGTAACAGGGGAAGGAATCGGAGACATAAAAAAGTACTTTACAACAGGGAAAACGGTGGCGTTGCTTGGTTCATCCGGTGTCGGAAAATCCACATTGGTTAACACTCTTGCAGGCAGGGAGCTTCTGAAAACCGGGGAAATCCGGGAGAATGACAGCAGGGGAAGGCATACCACAACCCACAGGGAACTCCTGCTGCTGCCCGAAGGAGGCCTGATCCTGGATACCCCGGGAATGCGGGAACTGTCCATATGGGACGCAGATACCGGTATGGAGATGATGTTTTCCGACGTGGAGGAGCTTGCCAGGCTGTGCCGTTTCAGCGACTGCAGGCACCAGAGCGAACCCGGATGCGCTGTAAAAGAAGCTCTTCGGACCGGCGAACTTGACATGGAAAGATGGAACAGCTGGTTGAAACTGCAAAAGGAACAGAAACACCTAAAGGGCAGAAAGGAAGCAAAACTGTTGCTTCAGCAAAAGAAGCAGGGAAAATTTGCGGCAAAGTCCCGGAAAGAGTTTTATGAAGGAGGAGCAAGACATGAATATTAAAATCAGAAGTGAAAAAATATCGGATTACAGTAGTATTGCCATAGTCAATTACGAGGCATTCATGGGACTGAATACCTGTAAGCAATATGTTTCAGAACCTGTAATGGTTGATTTGTTAAGGAACAATTTGTTGTTCGATCCTGAATTGTCCCTGGTTGCGGAGGTTGAAGGCAGGGTTGCCGGTCACGCGCTGTTTTCTCCGTTCAGATTTATTGTATCAGGCAATGTACAGCCGGGGGTAATGCTTGCTCCATTGGCTGTAAAGCCTGAATTTCAGAATAAGGGGATAGGCAGCGCGCTTGTAGAAGAAGGCCACAGGATAGCCAAGGAAAAAGGATTCACGTTATCACTGCTTTGCGGACATGATAATTATTATCCAAGATTCGGTTACAAAACCCGGATGTTTTCGCTTACCGGTATAAAGGCATATGTTTGTTTTAAAGATTTTGACGGCGAAGGTATCTCTGAAAGGGCTGTGCGTGAATGCGATATTGACTGGATAACAGAAGCATGGAATAAGGGGCATTCATCCGATTCGCTTGCAATTTTCCCGGGTAAAAACATAAGTGACTGGAGCAGCTACAGCAAAAGGAGCCGGTGTTCTGTTATAACAAAAGATGGTAAGGTTTTGGGTTACGTGAGAGTTGCAGATTCCGATATACCTGATGTAAGGGAATTACTGGCCGATAGTGAGAATATCCCGGATATCCTGGCCTACGTTGCATGGAAAAAATACGGCCGGGCTGAAGGGGAGATTAAAGTCGCAGGAACGGCTGAAAAGTTCAGCAGCATTGTTTCAGAGAACCTTACCGTTGCCGATGACATAGCAGCCTACAGCGCATATATGATCAAAGTTCTGGACGATAACAGCCCGGTTGTGGAATACTGCGACGGGGTGGAAAAAGGTATAATAAAACCGGGCGTTATTTCGTTCCACCCTGTATTTGATTTGGACGACTAAAGCCGGCAGGACGGTCCTTCCTGCCCGGAAAGCCGCAAAAGCCAGGCAGAATTTCTCAAAACCATGGGAACAGGTTTCCGGAAAGCACAAAAAAACGGGGGAGTGCCAGGTAAAGAAGGGGAGGAGGACAGAACCCTTGTCCCGGCAGGAAACCGTGGGAATGGGCTGTCTCCTGTCCCCGTATTTGATGCGGGCAGGAACTTATAACTAAAAACAGGAATTGGAGGGATAAGTCTTGAAAATAGCAAATTACTATGAGAAAGAGCCCAGGCTCACAACCAGTCATAATGGAAATGGCTTACTGAAAGACGTTGTATTGTTCAGCGAAAATGACTTTCAGACAAACCTGAGGTTTTTCCGGTATATGGTATTGCCTGCAGGCACATCCATCGGCTTTCATAAACACGGCGATAATGAAGAGTTATATGTCATTCTGAAGGGAAATGGCCTTATGAAAGTCAATGATGAAGAAATACAGGTAAAATCCGGCGATGTAATTGTCAATCAGCCTTTTGACAGCCATGGCCTGGTTAATAACTCGGACTCAGACCTCGAGATACTGGTATTCGAAGTAACCAGGTAGAACAGGCTGCGGAAAAAGTCCGAGGGGGGACAGTTGCGTGTCCCCTGTCCTGGTTCCTGATAGTTGAGGCCTTATCAATGCCGGCAGCGGGACGGCTCCTTCCGTCCCATACCTTTAGGGCTTGAATTATCACGATAATAATGCAATAATAAACTGGTAATAACAGGCAGGTTTAAAATGCAACGGGGCAGCTGCTTTGTCCCTGATAATTAACTGATTTACGGGCATTAGCGGGACAAGGTACCTGTCCCGCTTAACCGATTGAGGAGGGGATTGAAATTATTATAAGAAAGCTGGCTGTATTTTTGGTGACTTTTGCTGTTATGGCTATCCTGATGTTACTGGGACTAAAGGTTATTCCCGCAGCGATAATTACATTTCTGACGGTAGTGTCCATATACATAATAATAGCCGTAACAAGCAATAAAAGAAGATTAAGTCTGCTGGATGAAAAGTGCGATCCCGAAGAATTTCTGGCAGCAACAGAGAAGCAGAAACAGGTCATGAAAAAAGAAGACCCGAAAATCGAGGCTTACCTGGATATCAACAGGGCGGTTGCATTTATTTCAATGGGCAGGTTTGACGAAGCAAAAAAAATTCTGCTCCTTATAGACAAGGAGGCATTATCCCATAAAAACGGTTCATTGTTTGCCTATACAGTCAACCTGATTGTTTGTTACTATGAACTGGGAGAGATCGACAGCGCCGAAGAGTTGTTTGAAACACAGATGCCTGTTCTTCCCCCGGTAAATAAAAGAATGGAGCTTTTCGCAAAGATTCTTGTGGCTGAAAGGCTTTTTTTCCTGAAAAGATACGGCGAAAGCCGCGAACATTTTGAAAGGCTGCTGAATGAAAAGAAACTGAGTAAACGCAGCCGCCTTGAAATACTGTACCGGCTGGCGCAGATGGATGAACTTGATGGGAATGCAGAAGCCGCTTTCAAGAAATACAAAAAGATTGCCGATTACGGGAATAAACTGTGGATAGCTGAAAAGGCAAGGGAAAAATGCGGAAATATGCCGGTTAACCAGGTTTATTAAAATCCTGCATTGGTATATAATCAATAATGTGACTTAACCGGTATAAGGCACAGGTACAGCACAACCGCAGTTTTGCTGTTATCTTTGCCGAATTTTTTCAACGGATGGAGGGTGGAACATGGCAAAATATCGTTGTTCAGTATGCGGGTATATTTATGAAGGAGAACTCACAGAGGACTTTAAATGCCCAAGGTGCAGGAAACCGGCTTCTTTCTTCGTAAAGATTGAAGAGAAAAAAGAGAGCAAAAATCCCTACGCCGGGACAAAAACCGAGAAAAACCTGATGGAGGCTTTTGCAGGTGAAAGCCAGGCAAGAAACAAGTATACATATTTTGCCCAGGTAGCGCAGAGAGAAGGATACGAGCAATTGGCCGAGATTTTTCTTACCACTGCAAGGAACGAGCAGGAACATGCCCGTATTTGGTTCGAAGAGCTCGGAAATATCGGAAATACTGCTGAAAACCTTTTACATGCGGCAGAGGGTGAAAACTACGAATGGACCGACATGTATACACGCTTTGCGAAGGATGCCGAGGAAGAAGGCTTTACCGAACTGGCGGAGAAATTCCGGAAGGTGGCTGCAATTGAAAAAGCCCATGAAGAGCGCTACCGCAAGCTGTTAAAAAATGTTGAGATGCAGCAGGTGTTTGAAAAAAGTGAAGAAACGATGTGGGAATGCTGTGTATGCGGGCACATCGTTATTGGTAAAAAAGCCCCGGAAGTTTGCCCGGTGTGCTCGTATTCAAAAAACTATTTTGAAGTGAGAAAAGAAAATTATTAAAGTTCCTTAAAGACTGTAACCAAATTGACTGATACCCGGTGTTATATTACAGCACCGGGTATTTGGTTCGGAAGCAGAGCCGGTATTAATGTGATATTATTGATTCAAGTCAGAAAACCATGGGGGAAGATCCTATGAGGCCTTTATATTTTGAAAACGGGGTTTTAAAATTAATTGACCAGACAAAACTTCCTAATGAAACAATCTGGCACGAATACAGATCCTATGAACAGGTGGCGGCGGCAATTAAAGACATGATTGTAAGGGGCGCTCCTGCAATAGGAGTTACTGCCGCCTACGGAATGGTTATTGGAATTAACGTCATTAACACTGGGGATAAGGATGAATTTTTCGAAAAACTTGAACACATTGCCTCAGTGATGAAAAATACAAGGCCGACAGCCGTCAACCTGTTCTGGGCTGTGGACAGGATAGTGAGGAAGGCCCAAGAGAACAAGGACAGGAGCATCGATGAAATAAAAGAGGAAATACTCCGGGAAGCCAAAAGAATGGATCAGGAGGACGTGGAAAGCAACCGCAGGATAGGTGAGTTCGGAAACCGGCTTATAAACCCTAAGGACACCATCCTAACCCATTGCAATGCAGGCAGCCTTGCCACCTGCGACTACGGTACGGCCCTGGGGGTAATCCGTGCCGCCCATGAAGCCGGAAAGGAAATCAGGGTGTTTGCGGATGAAACCCGTCCATATCTCCAGGGGGCAAGATTAACAGCTTATGAGCTTATGCAGGACGGGATTCCCGTTACACTTATCTGCGATAACATGGCCGGGTATTTTATGCGTAAGGGTGAAATAAACTGCTGCATTGTCGGTGCCGACAGAATTGCTTCTAACGGTGATACCGCTAATAAAATCGGAACATATACGATTGCCGTTCTTGCAAAGGAAAACAATATACCGTTTTATGTCGCTGCACCTGTTTCGACTATTGATTTCGGTATAAAAACCGGTGAAGAGATAATTATTGAGGAGAGAAACCACAGGGAGGTTACTCATATCGGTGATATCCAGCTTGCACCCAAAGGAGTTGATGTAAGAAACCCGGCATTCGACGTCACACCGAACCGCTATATCACTGCCATCATAACAGAACGGGGAATACTGTACCCGCCGTTTGAGGAGAGTATCAAAAGCCTTGCCCGAACGGCAAACCCGCGCTGAAAGGCTTGATATTTGATCAGAAAGCTGATATAAAGTGATCATGAATATTTTCGGAGTATTCACTTGTATGATTTTTTTATTGACGTGCCGCAACGTGATAGGGAATAAGGTATACAGATGAATGCATTAAAAGTACGGACCCGGTATGAACACACAATATACGCCTGCTATATCGGATTTATTACCCAGGCGATTATAAATAATTTTGCACCGCTGCTGTTTTTGATATTTCAAAGTTCCTACGGGCTTACCCTTGACAGGATTACCCTGATAACCACAACGAATTTCCTGGTACAGCTGCTAGTTGATTTGATTTCAACAAAACTGGTGGATAAAATTGGATACCGGGTATCGGCGGTATGCGCCCACTTTTTTTCAGGAATTGGCCTGTTGGGGATGGCATTTTTACCCGATTTGACAGGAAATGCATATACAGGGCTTATAGTTTCGGCTGTGCTATATGCCATAGGCGGAGGCCTGAATGAAGTAATTATGAGCCCTATTGTTGAGGCGTGTCCCACCGAAAAAAAAGAGGCGGCAATGAGCCTGCTCCATTCCTTTTACTGCTGGGGACATGTCGGTGTGGTCCTTCTTTCCACCGCATTTTTCGCGTTATTTGGCATCAGCAACTGGAAAATACTTGCATGTATCTGGGCAATTGTACCCTTTGCCAACCTGGTTTATTTCACGCAGGTTCCTTTGTATCCGATAGTTGACGGGGATAAGGGGCTGTCGGTTAAGGCTCTTTTCAGTAAGAGAATCTTTTGGTTTTTCATGCTTTTAATGGTATGCGCAGGAGCATCGGAACAGGCTATGAGCCAGTGGTCTTCAGCCTTTGCCGAATCAGGGCTTAAAGTATCAAAAGCAACGGGTGATTTGGCTGGACCCTGTACTTTTGCAGTATTAATGGGAACTGCCAGGGCTGTTTATGGGAAATACAGCGATCATCTGCCTCTTAAAAAGGTTATGATAATAAGTTCGGTATTGTGTATTGTCAGTTATTCTCTGGCTGCGTTGACGGGGAATGCCGTTCTTGCATTTATCGGCTGTGCCTTATGCGGCTTTTCAGTGGGCATTTTCTGGCCCGGGACATTCAGTATTGCTGTAAAAAGGCTTCCGACAGGCGGAACGGCGATGTATGCCCTTATGGCGCTTGCCGGTGATTTTGGATGTTCAGCCGGACCAACCCTTGTCGGGTTTGTCGCAAGCGCGAATGACGGCAGGTTAAGCGCCGGCCTTTCGGCAGCCATGATATTTCCCGTACTGATGCTGGCCGGGCTGATGACACTGAAAAAAGCAAGGAATACCGGATAAATGATAAAAATGGGGGATTTTATTATGAAAAAATACACTGTTTACAAGGATTCTGCAACAGGTTATGAAATACGCCAGTATACACATGGTCCTGAACGGTATACGAAGCTGTATTTCACAACCGAAAACTTTACCGCGGATGACCGTTATTTTTTCTGCAACAGGCAAATCCCGGAGGGAGGCAATGAAGTTTATAAGGGAAACGGTGAGATTCTGAAGGTTGAAGTTGAAACAGGGGAGATGAAGGTGATAGCAGGCAGTGAATACCGGGGCTTTGCGCTTGACCGGTCCGGGAATTACGGGGTAATGGTGAAAGGAAATATCGTATGCCGGTACGACTGCGACACCGATCAGATAACCGAACTGGGCGCTCTTCCTGAAGGAGGCAGCATTACAGGACATCTCACAACCAGCAGGAGCGGCATGATTGTCTGCGGGTATAAGCAATGGAACTGCATTTATGCCCTGGTTATGTTTGATCCGAAAACAGGCAGGAGCGAGATTGTGTACCAGAGCGATTATAACCTTGGCCATGCACAGGTTTGCCCAACCGATGAGAACACCATTTTTTTCATCCATGAAACAGGCGGTGATGCACTGCAGCGGATGTGGCTTTTTGACGTGAAAACATCCACCGCAAGGCCATACTATGTTGAAACCGAAGGCGATTGGATCACCCATGAAGTGTGGACCTCCGACGGGGAGAATATTGTTTTCATGAAACTGCCAAGGTACTTGATGATTGGTACAAAGGACGGCCATAATTTCCGTGTGGTTGCAGAGATAGAACAGATTCTGCATCCCGGCGTCTCATGCGACTCGAAGTGGTTCTGTGCCGACCGGATTGGTTACCTGGGGGTTGAAAGCCCCAACCTGATTTACCTGGTAAACGGTGAGACAGGAAATTACCTGGCAGTGGCAAATACCGATGCGCCAAAAACGGGAGCCGATCACATGCATCCTTCCTTCAACCGGAAAGGAGACATGATTCTGTTCAACCGGCCGTTTGACAATGGAACGACGCAGGTATGCCTTATCGATCTTAATCAGCTTGAACGTCCGTAATAATTTTAAAGTTTCCTCGCATTGCATGATATTCCAAGCACTTGAATGTAAAGATATCATGCAATGCCCGGAAACAGTCGCCGCGTTTCCCCAAGCTGATAAGCCTTAGAAGGTTGGACAAATTGTATAAAAATGTAATACAATTGCTTATGGGGAATGGCATATGTGCAGTTCAATGCCCGGTACCAGGCTATGAATACAAGAGCCGTCTTTCAAATCCCTTATTTTGTTTTATTATTACTATTATTTACCATTATAAATTAGTACGCTACATTGTCAATGTTGCCTTTTTATAACATGGGATCCTCGTGACAGACAGATATTTTTACCATTATTGAAAACTTTGTAGTCTGAAATGCCATATTCGCTTAATCAAATTGCGCATAGCAATAAATATTATTGGAGGTATAAAAACTATGGAACTGCATTTGGACATTAAAACTGGAGATTTACATATCGGGGACAGGTATGTGATACGGCATGGCATGACAAGAAAGGAACTGCTGGCACAGGAGGGCATTGAAAAACTGTTTTATGACGATGCGGTATATAATCGGGTGAATGCCATGATGCATACCTTTGAGGACCGCGGGCATTCGGTATTTATGAGGGTTGGGTTTGAATTTAAAGAAGAACATCCTGAGAATGCAAAGATTACCGATATAATAATGAAACTTGACGATGCAACTGCGAGGATATATAGGGGAGTGGGTATTCTGGAATACATGGACATTGAGGACGGGTATGTGGATTATGTCAGAAAAATCACGGGAGTAATGAATTATTATCTTGGCAAAGGTATTTTCTTTGAGGACAATAAGGGGCATGTTTCCATAATGAAATCACTGCAGGCACCTAATTTATGCATATTCTACAAATATCCGGAGGGATGATATGAACCGGGAAGAATATATGCAAAAATATATTTCCGATCCGGTGCAGTTCAATGCCCGGTACCAGGCTCAGGGAAAGTATCCGGGACTTGATCCTTTGCATAATGAAATAGTTCCAAAGGGAACCCTGCTGGCAGCATTGGAGATAGAAGGCGCTGCATACTTTATCAAGGCAGAGGAGTTACTAAACAATAATATGGGAGCCTCTGCCTCGGACATTGGTGCAAGCTGCATGGTGCAGCCATGGCTGAAGGACAACTACCAGGATACCGCTTCCTACCGCTATAACATTAGAATCAAAGAACAATCGAATAAGAAGATACTTGGGAAAAGGAGTTTCGCAGAGAAATATGCGGAGCAGATAGCTGGATGCGAGCGTGTGGAAGCCGTAATGGCAGAGCTGGGAATAAAGAGCCCGGAAGAGTTTACCGGAAAGATAGCGGTTGTTGAAGGCAGGATGAAAGAACTGGCAGAGCAGATGAAATTCAAAAAGATTCCATTACGGCTGCAGATACAATCGGCAGAGCTTGTCAGGACAGCGGAAAGATGCCTGGCCAAAGGGAAAGAGCCAAAAGTACCGGATAATTTAGCTATTAACAGGTCAAAACCAAAACGAGCAATTTCCATAGAGAGATAAAAAATAAAACCGTATCACCACAGGATTCAGGTGACTACGACATGAAAAAAGCGGCTGTTTTTGCTGATCAGTGCACTCTTATAAAGTTCATTATTGAGGTTTCAATATTGGTTGCTTTTTTTCTTGAACGGTGATTTTTCAAAAATGACCGGAAAACCCATTGACATGTTTCCGTGGACAGATACAATAAAAATTTGACGGTTAAGAAGGGGCGAGAGCTGCTTTATCAGGCTGGGATGATATTTGCAATAACAGGAGATTACACTTTTGAATAAATTCAATAAAGAAAAAGTAACAGAAAAAGCAAGTTAATGTCCGGATTTAAGGGGCCCAAGCGGTGCAGGTGGGTTGAAATGGATTATTATGAGTATATGGTAGTATATGATGATTATAGAAAATTGAGATACAAAGTATCAGAGGATGTATATGATAAGGTTGTAGAAGCAAGAAGGAACAAGGCTATTGTTGAGATACCTGTGAAAACATTGGATAAGGTGTTTTGGGTTAATAAGATAGGTATAGAAGATGATTTGCGGGTTTTCTTGAAATTGTATGATGATATCAACCAGTCGTTGTTAAAGAATAACGGTCGGTTGGTTGAAGCATTAAACTCAGCTTGTATAGAAGTGGCAAGAACAACGTATGAAGACACTTTAAAAATAATAAATGGTGAAGCTGAAATAAGGAACAAGTCAGAAAAAATGGTTGTAAATATCTATAATGTGTTGAATTATATGAATAAAACGGAGTATAAATTTATTACAAAGGAATCCTTAATGGATGTATGGGAAATGATTATCGATGGGGTTTGCGAAAACAGTTATTTATGGGAAAAGGGGAAATACAGGACAGGAGATATTCATGTAGTGGATAGTCAAGGTAAGATTGTGCATACAGGCGTGCCTGTAAATAAACTTGACGATGTTATGGATGAATTTATGGATAATTATAATTATATTGATCCTGATAAGGTTTTTGCTCTTGTCAAGTCGTTTGTTCTGCATTATATTTTTGCATATATTCATGCGTTCTGTGATGGGAATGGGCGGATGGCCCGGCTGTTGAACAATAATTATTTGATCCAGGCCGGTTGGGATAAATTTAGACGGTTGAGTATTAGTAGCGCTATAAACAGGCAGAGAACAGGGTATTATAGGAGCATTGATTTTTCAAATAATTCCTTTGGGGACACTACCTTTTTTGTAAAATTTATGCTAAAATCTATAAGCAGTTTAATGTATTCAATTATAACAGGTGGTAATTGACAGTGAAGTTCAGGTTTGCAACAGGTAGGTGGCAGGTATGTTGATTTTGAATAAGGATCAGGATTTTAAAGTGTCCAGGGATACAAAGTATTTATGTTCCCTGCTGGATTTGGCAGATTGCAGTGAAATCGTTCTGCAATTCGATAATAAATTGAATATGTGGGTATCTGAATATGTGATTTTAAGTGATTGGGAAGTTAAGGAATGGATAAAGGATAATTGTTTATATGTTGTTCCTTTAGGGCAGTAAGTACAATGTTTTGCTTGCGGACAGAATTATATGGAAGTGATGCTCGGCCGCATCACTTTTATAAGTGTAAAATAAGCCATTACAATATGATATTGTTAACAGGAATTTTGAACAGGAAGGGGATGCATATGATTAAAAGAATGCACGAAATGAAAACCGAGATCAGGGAACAGATGAGAGGCGGAAAGGGAAGCGTTGAACTGGTTCATATTCTGAACAAGGACGAGATGAAGGGAAAGGTCCGCCTTTTTGCCAAGATAGTTTTGAATCCTGGCTGCTCAATTGGGCTGCACGAGCATGTGGATGAGGAAGAGGCTTACTATATCCTGAAAGGAAAGGGAACAGTAACCGATAACGGGAAAACATCATCTGTTCAGGCAGGAGATGTAATTCTGACAGGAGGCGGCGCATCCCATTCAATAGAGAATACAGGAGACGAACCCCTGGAGTTCATAGCGGTGGTCATGCTGTACGGCTGAGCTGCTTTATCCTGTCTTTTCGGGGATATTTTACCGAAACAGTGAAAAAGCGGGGAATATAAGTTTCCCCGCTTCAGAGTCCCAGCATTTCGTATGTTAGGTCCCTCAGTTTTGGATGGATTTCATGATAGACAAATCCGCATTTCAGTACATGCTGTATGTAGAATATTGCAAGGTTGTTTGTTACATCTATCAATGCATATGCACCTGCTGCACCGTCCCAGCCGAACTCACCCAAAGGACTTCTTACACCCGATTTCTCCCTTTCAATCAGGGTACGTACGCCAAGAGCGTAACTGTAGCCATGCCTTTCAAACAAGTCAAAATCCTTTTTCGAGGTTTCATTCATCTGGTCCTGCCGCATCAGGTCAATGGATTCCATAGAAAGAATCCTGTGACCTTCTTTGCTGATACCGCCGTGGCACATCGCATCCAAATACAGCAGATAATCATCCACTGTTGATATGAGGCCTGCGCCGCCGCTTTCATAGTTTTTTGTCAGAACGTAACGGTTACGGTTCGGTATAGGTAATGAGGCCTTGGTTTTCATGTCGTATTCGAACAAATCGCTCATATTGGCCTTGCGTTCGGGTGTCAGCTCAAAACCGGTATTTCTCATACCCAATGGTTTGAAAATATGGTTGTCAAAATATTCACCCAGTCTTTGTCCGGAAACAACCTCTATTACAGCGCCAAGCACGTCATGGCTCAGGCTGTATAGGAAATGGGTTCCCGGTTCAAATTCCAGCGGTTCATTTGCCAGTGCTTCAATAACCTGCCGCGTAGTTGCTTCATTATTCGTATCCTCTATAATTTTGATTATTGACGGAGCTTCAAGATTATAATTCAAACCGCTTTGCATCGACATAAGATGACGGATGGTTATCTGTTTTTTCGCCGGTACTGTTTTGTCGCCTGATTTAACCTTCATATTCCTGTACTCGGGAAGATAATCCGAAACAGGGGAATCCAGCCCAATGAGACCTTTTTCAATAAGCTGCATTACAGCGGTGCATGTGAACAGTTTTGTTGCTGAATAAAGCCAGTATGTATTTTTGTCGGTTAAAGGTTTTTTCCTTTCTGAATCGGCATATCCTGTGGTGTGCCTGAAAACCGTCTCGTGTTTATATATTACTGCACAATCGCAACCGGGAATACCGTGTTGCTCAAGTGAATCCAGGTAATCCGACAGTATTTTTTTATTCATGAAACATCACCTCTAAACCCAATGTACTCTGCAACAATCAGTAAACAAGTATGTAAGGCGTGAATGTGCAGGATATCTTAGAAAGCTGCTATAATCGATTTTATACCAATTTGCTTATTTTTGCTACTGATACTTGAAAAAGATTTCGACATGCATAGCCAAAATACGGCAAGGTATGTGCTGGGACCTGTTCGAGGGATATTCTGCAATACCGGGAAATACCCGAAACAGCCGCTTCATGTGCAGGCACCGGATACCCAAAGCATGGTAAGCTGACCTGGCAATAATACATCGGGAAATAAGCGATTGCATTTGTTACTGAAAGGTAAAGACATCATACAAATGCTCGGGAGCAGTCGCTGCATTTGCAAGAACTGCGCAGTTCAGCTCGGGCAAGCCGAAACTCGCAAAAATACTTAAGAATAGAAAAGTATGTAGTATTTTTGCTCCGTCGGCTTGCTTATTCTCGCTTCTTTTCGCCCATCTCTAAGCTGCACTTCGCTGAAAGTTTCCTTGCATTGCACGATATCTCCAAACATTTACATACGTTGTCCCGTTCACATTGTTCAGTATTACCCGTTATTGTATTTAACGGGCAGAAGCGACAATTCATTATATATGTTTTTGCCTGCGGTAAGCTGCCTGTTCATAATACCCTGCCATGCCCTGTGGAGGACAGGTGTTCGGCATTACAGGTCCACAGGTTCTTAAAATTCAAAAAATAATTAAATCTGTATCAACACTTATCGCCTTTTTTCGTTATAAAGACGTAAGAGGCTGCTTAAAAAAGGCTTGTAAAAATGCTATTGTAAAAAGGGGTTCATTACCGGTACTGAACGCATTATGAAGGGCCAGCCGTTATGATTGATTTGCTTTATTCAAAATATTACAGCGAACTGTTACGCTTCTGCGTTTCTCTATCCCATGATCATGCGTTTGCAGAGGACACGGTTCAGGAAACTTACCTGCGCGCCCTTGCGAATGCCGATATCCTGAATGATTTGCCGGAGGAAAAATGGAGGGCGTGGCTTTACCGTACAGCAAAAAACATATTTATCGATCATTTAAGGCGTCTGGCTAAAAGGCATGATACGGTCAATGACACTGTTAGTGAAGACGATTATTCGAGCGTAATTGTACAAATGATGTGCCAGTATCTTCCCGAAAACGAACGTGTTTTATTTCAGCTCAGGTATTTACAGGCTATAACTCAACAGAGCTTGGGGAAATGTTTGACATACCGCCGTCTACGGTAAGGGCAAGACTTGCTTCTGCAAGATCGAAACTGAGAAAGCTATATAATGAAATTTACCTGGAGGTATTATCATGACTAAGAAAAAACTTGTAATCAATACGGTTGTTTGCGATGCAACAAAGGTCACAGAAGAAAAACTTGCAGGCTATGACAGTATTACCATCGATGCATCGGTGCTTCTTACCACGCCGGAGTCCCGCAGACTTCTTCATGATTATAATGTTATGATAAATTGCAATGATGTTCTGGAAGTGGATGCTGATGTAGAAATTATCATGCAGAACGGGAATTATACCGTATCTCCTGCAGAATTGGCAGGGAAAGAAGCCTTTCTTACGATAAATGGTTCATTAACCATTGAGCCCGGATCAGAAAAAGCGCTCGGCAGGTTTGTTGCAATCCATGTAAACGGAAGCGTAACCTGCCCGGAAAGCATGGCCCCGTATCTTGGCTCCCTGAAAGTAAACGGCAGCATCAACACTTATCCGGACGATGCCGTATTGCTGAAGCGTACATTTATAGTCGACAACACATTTATTAAAAGGTGCAGGAATGCAAGGTATTTTGCCAAAAAGCGCGTGGTAATAACCGATGGTTCCCTTGATGTCGCCGAAATGGCAAACAGGGGAGTTCGGTTCCTGACCGATACGGCGGTAATTGCCGAATCGCTTCTTGAAGCGGCTCTTCCTCTTTTCCGGGAAACAACCGATATAATTACAGTTCCTGACGGGTGCAGTTTCGTAAATGACAGCGCTGAACTCAACAAAGCTCTGCTGATGAAGCACGGAACGAAAATGTATATCAACGGTGATCTTATAATTAACCCTGAAGCCGGTGAATTGCTTGATAAAATAGAATATCTCCATGTGAGCGGAGATATCAGGCTGCCTGAATCACTTGAAGAGGAGTTTCTAAAAGTCAATGCGAAATACGATAACCTGGTAATTGTGCGTAAAAAGTGCATAACCGACAGGATCAACATAAAGATTGAAAGGGGTATGCTTGAACGGAACCCGGACGGTATCACTGTAATAGACTGTGTGAACGTGACAATCGCAGAGGATATACCACCTGAAATGATACTTGAACGCCTTGCATTCAACGACTGTGTTAATATCAGTTGCTCACCTGAACAGAGAAGCGCAGTTGAGCAGGTATCGGATGATATTGTTAACATCTCTGATTTGGGCAAAGGGATTAAGAAAATATTCAGCAGTTTTTTGCCCGATATTGGAAACCCGGAGGATGTGAAGATGGTGAATTCCTCCGTATATACCTTATAGAAGGCACTGACCCGAACAGGTAAGTAAAGCTGGGTTTTCCGGATAAACAACCCAGCTTTTATTTTAACTTTATTGATTCATCGTTCTTAACAGCCTCAGGTAAAGGTTGGCTTCACGCAGTACATGATCGGCCAGAAGGGGAGGAATAATTGATTTTATCCTGCACCGTAGAATTCCTTCGGTTCCCGCCCTCTTAAAATCCCTTATGCCGTCGGTAAGCTGCAGGCTTTCCCGTATTATCCGGTTTTCAGCCATTCTTATGCATTCCCGCACAAGTTTTTCAAACCCTTCTGCAAAGTTTCGGGCTGTTTCTTTAAGATCTCTTTCGGACGGATCCAGCATTCCGTCAATGAATGAAGCATGTTCTGCCATTAAGTGGTTCCAGAAATTCAGCTCTTCGCACAGGGTACGCTTTGGAAGCTCCCTGTTCTGGAGGTTTTTCAGCAGTACCATGTAATATTCCGCTTCATGGGTGATATGGTCCAGCATTTCATTGTACATGGTTATGAATATCTTGCAGCCCGATACGAGAGAAATCAGCCTTTTCTGAAAACCGATCACCCTTTCGAGAAGGCTCATTGATCTTTGGTTCAGATTGCTGACCACGCTTTCTGATGATTCCCTGAAATAGCTTTCGGGAAAAGACGCAAGTCCGGTCAGTTCATATTCAGCCCGGGTTATTTCGGTGTTTATGCCTGCCCCCGTCAGCATAGAGTTCAGTTCTTCAGCCCTGAGGGTATATGGTGTTACCATTTCGTTTGAATTGATTACGTTTTCCGATACGGCCCTGTCTGCATAATGCACCGTTTCGGACAGGAGCTGTTCGAAACCTTCCTTAAGTGCCTTTGCTTCTGAAATTAGTGCTGTTTCAACGGGTGCAAGGCTTATTTCAATGAAAAACAGGTGTTCTTTCATAATCCTTTGAAAGAAAAGGTTTGTCTCAAGTGAAAGCCTTATAAAATCCTGGTTTGACAGCAATATGGTTTCTCCTTTCCAAATAACTGCATACTATTATAATACTGCGAGCATTGTAAAAAGTGTTTGTCTTGTTTGCGGGGCAGGGAGCCTTTATTGCCGCTGACGTTCCAGGTGTGATATAATCTTGTATGTAAAGTCATCCATATGCAAATCAGGAAATTGAAGTTTTAATGTTCAGTTTATATACCGATGATAAGTTATATATAGTCAGTTAAAGTCCGCAACGGCGATGACTGGATCAGGGAAAAACCCGATAATAAATTATATATGATCCAGTGAAAGGGGGAGGTAAAAAAATGCAGCATGAAATTACAAAACAGGCGCCTTTGCTTGATGAACAGGGCAATGTAAGGGAAGCAGGCTTTGCCAGGAAACTTCTGCCCGTCTACAACCGCGGGGATATCAAGGCAAACGGGCTGAGAATCAAGGAGTGGGATTATTACCTTGTCTCAAATGACCATTACGCAGTGGCATTGACCATTTCAGACAATTCATACATAGGTTTTGACTCCATATCCTTTATGCATTTTGATGAATGCTGGCATGAAACCAAAAGTATAATGCAGATCCTGACAATGGGAAAAAAGAATCTCCCGTCATCCTCTGTAAAGGGCGATATAGAAACAGGGAACAGCAAATACAGGATGAAATTTACCAACCGGAACGGTAAGAGAATCCTGGATTTTCACATGGAGAAATTCATTGGTGACACTCCCGTCACAGGCCAGATTATCCTCACCGACGAACCAGAAGAAAGCATGGTAATAGTAACTCCTTTCAACAAAAAAGCGCATTTCTATTACAATCAGAAGATTAACTGTATGCGTGCGGAAGGCACCGTAACGGTAAACAGGAAGGACTACATATTCAGCCCGTCTGACTCTTTTGCCGTGCTGGACTGGGGAAGGGGCGTATGGACATATAAAAACACATGGTACTGGGGCAGTGCTTCAGGACTGGCAGACGGCGTCCCGTTCGGTTTCAATATCGGGTACGGCTTCGGGGACACCTCCGCTGCGACAGAAAACATGCTGTTTTATAACGGGAAAACTCATAAACTCAGCAATGTATACTGGCATATTCCGCTTAATGAAAAAGGAAAGGAAGAGTATCTGAAGCCCTGGAGCTTTACCAGTGATGACGGCCGTTTTGAAATGGAGTTTCAGCCCATACTTGACCGGGCGGCCTGTATAAATGCCCTTGTGCTTAAATCCGACCAGCACCAGGTGTTCGGGCGTTTTACAGGGAAAGCCGTACTTGATGACGGAAAGGTAATATCGGTAAAAAACCTTACAGGCTTTGCCGAAAAGGTCTATAACAGGTGGTAAGCCTGCAGCCGGTAAAAAAGGCGGGAAGTAAGCAGCTTTAGCTTACAACCCGCCCTAATTATTTAGTCCATTATATATTTCGGTATTCCCATGTCGAGCTCAGGCTTTATCTTTTCAAGAAAGCTGTCCAGCGACATCAGGCCGAGATTGCCTTCCTTTCTTGACCGTACCGACAGGCTGTTCGTTTCAACCTCCCGGTCTCCTATTATTATTATAATGGGGATTTTTTCCATCTCCATTCTCCGGATCTTTGCATTCATTTTGTCGTCGCCTGAGTCGCAGTCAACTCTCAGTCCAAGTCTTTTCAGCTTCACCGATAATTCCCGGCAGAAATCATTGTGACGACTGCTGACAGGAACAATACCGATTTGAACGGGTGCAAACCACAGCGGAAAATCGCCGTTGTAATGTTCGATAAGCATAGCAAAGAATCTTTCAAGGCTTCCGAACATTGCCCTGTGCACCATAAACGGCGTATGCTTCAGGCCGTCGGCCCCGATATATTTCATACTGAATCTTTCGGGAAGGTTGAAGTCAAACTGGATTGTACTGCACTGCCATTCCCTTCCCAGGGCGTCGCGCAGCTTTAAATCTATTTTCGGACCGTAAAAGGCCCCGCCGCCTTCATCAATTTCATAATCCAGGCCGGCCTTGATTACTGCGTCCTTCAGTACTGCAATTGCCTTATCCCAGTCGTCTTTGCTGCCTATTGACTTCTTCTCGGGTTTTGTAGCTATATATGCCTTAAAGTCGCTTAGTCCGAAAGACTTCAGAATATAAAGGGAAAACTTCAGGGCATTGAAGATTTCATCATAAACCTGCTCAGGAGTACAGATTATATGTGCGTCGTCCTGCGTGAATCCCCTGACCCGCGTAAGGCCCTGCAGCGTTCCCGACAGTTCATACCGGTATACAGTGCCGTATTCTGCATAGCGAATCGGCAGATCCCTGTATGAGCGTACCCTGCTGTTATATATCATCACGTGGAACGGGCAGCTCATCGGTTTAAGGTAGTACTCCTCGTTGTCTATTTCTATGGGATTGTACATCGTATCCTTGTAATACTGAAGGTGTCCTGATGTTTTCCACAGCTCCGACCGCCCGATATGCGGTGAGTATACCCAGTCATAACCGTTAAGGACATGTGCCGACTGGCTGAATTTCTCAAGCAGGTACCTTACCATGGCGCCTTTCGGATGCCACAGAATAAGTCCCTGGCCGACTTCCTGCGAAGAACTGAAAAGATCGAGCTGTTTGCCTAAGTTCCTGTGGTCGCGCTTCATCGCCTCCTCGATTTTGGCGATATATGCCTTCAGTTCCTCATCATTCTCCCAGGCCGTGCCATAGACACGCTGGAGCATTGCATTGCCTGCGTCTCCCTTCCAGTATGCCCCGGATAAACCCGTCAGTTTAAAAGCCTTTGGATTCAGCTCTTTTAGTGAGGATAAGAGGCGACCATTGCACAGATCAGAGAAGTTTCCTGCTCTGCAAATTGCAACTCCGGGGTTTCCGGGATCTTCGGGAAGCTCGTCTATCAGCTCGAGCTTGTACGGCTGGTCCGAAAACATGCGGCGTGCCTCGTTCGCACTGACCGACCCGGTTGTTACCTGGTACCCTTTTTCAATGATTTCCCGGATTTTTTCCTCGATTTGTATTAAGTCTTCCGAAACCAATGGCCTCGGCAGTTCAAAATCGTAAAAGAATTGATCCTCGGTGACCGTTCCTGCTGCTGGTTTTGCTTCGATGAAAATCTCTTTTACGGCATAAGCCAGGACAAGAAGCATGGTGTTCCTGATTTCATATAACCTTTCGTTTTTATCGCTGCTCATAATAAAACACTCCTTTTTTTATTTTTCAGAAACAGGATTGTTTAGCATTGCAGCGACAGGTTATAATACCCGAACAGTCCGAGAAATAGATTATACTGCCGTCATACGAAAGACATGCGGCAATATACAGTATTTTTCTCACAGTTCATGCACCACCTTCCGGGAATAATAAAAAACTCCCACCCCAGTAAGGGGTGAGAGCAGCTCTCACGGTTCCACCCAAATTACAGCTGTACTGAACAGCTGTCACTCGTTGCGATTATAACGGAATCACCGGTAATACTTACTGCTGTTTCGGTATACTGCTCGAAGGGGGTTTTCGGTTTTCCATGTATGGAAGTGCTCCCAGCCGCCGACACTTCCTCTCTGGTATACTGGGCAAAACCTACTCGTCCTTGTCATCGCATTTGTCGGTATGTTTTGATTATTATAACAGATTCAGCACCCAAAAGTAAAGATTGTGAAAATCCGCACATATGGCAGCAGTCTAGAGAAGTCAAACATATGTGACACAACCTCTGAAAAATTTTCTCTGAACAATGCTGT
>LFSH01000001.1 GCA_001513105.1 Clostridiales bacterium DTU070
GATTCAATATCAGGGGTGGTTTCATCACCGCATGGAACGGCAAAGACCGTGAAGGCTGGTCAATAATAGATACGATGATGAACCTGCCGTTACTGTACTGGGCTTCGGAAGAAACAGGGTACAGCCGCTATCGCTTCATAGCTGAAGCCCATGCCGGAAAGACTGCTGAAAACGTAATCCGTCCCGACGGATCAGCCATTCACATTATTGAATATGACCTTAATACCGGAGAGGTTGTCAGAACTTACGGCGGCCAGGGATACGGCATTGGTTCTTCGTGGTCGAGGGGGCAAAGCTGGGCAATTTACGGTTTCGCACTGTCCTATTCCCATACCCGGAAGGAACAGTACCTGGATATTGCGAAAAAAGTCGCCCATTATTTTTCGTCCTGTATCCAGGACAGTTATATCCCGGCTGTGGACTTCAGAAGCCCCGATACGCCGGTATACATCGATACAACCGCCGGAGCCATTGCTGCAAGCGGGATGATTGAAATATCCCGGCATGTTCCCTCTTTAGAAAAGAAGATTTATCTGGACACAGCACTGAAAATCCTGAAGTCGCTGGAGAAAGAACACTGTGACTGGACAAGCCATACCGATTCCATTTTGCAGAATGGCTCGGAATCATACAACAGCGGAATTCATAAAAGCATTATATACGGTGATTTCTTTTTCATAGAAGCCATCCTGAAAGTGAAAGAAACAGGCATTTGCCTGTGGTAATAAAAGAAGTTTCCGAAGAGATTTGATTATCTGAAAGGTTTTCGGTTTTTTTAAAGAGAGCCGGCAAGGCTCTCTTTTTATTGTTCCATGTGTTTTCCAAGGAATGTTGCAGCCGACTGGGCCAGCTTTTCTTCCACATCACCCATCTTAGCGTTGGGATCGGTTGATAAAACCATTACGGCTCCGATAGGATCACCTTCTGAAATTATGGGTGTAATAACCTGGGATGTATATTTTTCGCTTGACTCATCACTAAGAATCGTAACTTTCGCAGAATCGGCAGAAGGTGCTATAAATGTGGTTTTTGATTCTATAATCTTCTCAAGCTCACTGCTTAACGGCTTCTCAAGGAATTCCTTCTTTGATGCACCTGATACGGCAATGATTGAATCCCTGTCTGCAACACATACAATATGTCCGCTTGTATTATGCAGGGATTCAGCATATTCCGATGCAAAATCACCCAGTTCGCCAATGGGGGAATATTTCTTCAGAATTACCTCGCCTTCGCGGTCGGTAAATATTTCCAAAGGATCGCCTTCACGAATTCTTAAAGTCCGCCTGATTTCCTTGGGAATTACAACGCGTCCCAAATCATCAATCCTTCTAACGATGCCAGTCGCCTTCAAGGTCTATGCCTCCTTTCAACCTAAAGAAATCTTACGCTCTTATTATGAATAGATCCTGTAGTTTTTATGCAGACATACCAAATATAAAAGACTTAAGGCAAAAGGTGGTTCAGTATGAAGTGTCCGGGTTGATGGAGGATATTTGACAGGCTATTTTCCGAAGGTTTTCCTTGTAATTTTGCTAAGTACTTTTTCATTTTTGACCAGGTTAAAATCCGGATCGTTTAACCATTGCCTTACCTTATTCAGGTAATACTCGTTCAGTTTAGACGCTTTCAGCTCGCTTCTTGCAAGTTCTTTCTTGTCTTCAAAACTTGTCCTGTGTTCCAGCCTCATTATATGATATCCAAATTGGGTTTCCACAATACCGGTATCCCCGACTTTTGCATTAAAAGCCCAGTCCTTGAACTCCTGGGCATAGGATTCCGAATATTTGAAGGTATATTCTCCGTTATTTTCCTTTGCAGCAGGGTCCTCGGAGTATTCCCCGACCAGTTCGGTCATGTTTTCACCCTGCTCAATTCTTCTTAACAACTCATCGGCAAGTTTTTCCTTTTCGGCTTTTTGCTCGCTGTTCATATTTTTATCGACTGAAATCAGAATATGCCTGACCGTTACATCATCCATGTTCTGCCTGTTCATGTCATAGTATTCCCTTGCCTCTTCATCCGAAACATATACTTCATCCGCATTACTGTTCTTTTGCATAAAGTCGTAGGAAAACCTGCTTATAAGCTGAGACTTCATCATTATGTCCTTAAACTGAGAAATGGTCAGGCCTATGCCGTTTGTTACGTAATTCCTGTTCTCTTCATTCTGCAGCCAGTTGTCCAGATACTGGTTAATTTCCTTTTTTTCAGAATCGGTTAATTTGAATTTTGCCTGATCGGCCATAATCAGCTGCACTTTAAATTCCTTCGCGTTTTCAAGGGCCTGGTTCATAACTATTGCCACGGGGTCCTCACCGTCAACGGTGGTCTCCCAAAGCTCCCTTATCTCCTGCTCACTTGTTACACCCGCTTCAGACTCGGTTACCTGTTTTTGAGTACGGAGAAAGAAAATATACTCATGGTTCCTGATTCTCTGGCCGCCGACCCTGGCGACATAACTTTGTGAATCCAGTATATAATATATAATTCCTGCCGCTATAACCGTTGCAATGATTACAATGGTCATTATCTTCTTCATTAATAATCCACCTTTAACAAATGTGGCTGAGTATTGCCCTTCTGTCCGGCAGAAAGCCGGATATTCCGGACAAGAGAAAGCAATATCAAAACTTATTCAGTTCTGCCAGCAATGTAGTTTTAACAGATACTGTTCAGATACTTTAATTATAATCAATTATTGTTCGGACTGCAATTTATGAACTATCTGTAACAAAATCTTAATATTGTCAAGTATTTCAGCCGGGCTTAAGCCTTCCACCCTGTATGACAGGTAGGGTGTTTTGCCCGCTGAAAACATAACTCTTCCTTTTTGATCCTGTATCAGTTTCGACAGCAGCGGCAGCGGAAGTGCGGCCTGTTCCCTGAAATACAGCAGCACTACGCCGCCTTTCTGCTTGACAATACTGAAACCGCATTTCGCGGCAAGTTTTCTTACCAGGACGGTTTTAATAAGGTTCGACGCCGCCTCGGGAACATCGCCGTACCTGTCTATAAGTTCATCATATACGTCCATGGCCTCATCATCGGTTTCAACGGCGGCTATGGTCTTATACATGTCCAGCCTTGCCTGTTCATCGGGTATATATCCTGAATCCAGGTACGCATCCACCCTGATATCAACAGTTACGTCAATATCTTCCTCTTTCACCGGTTCGCCCCTTAACTCCCTGACTGTTTCATCCAGGAGTTTCACATACGTGTCATAACCAACCGATTCCATGTGACCGTGCTGTTCGGGACCCAAAAGGTTACCTGCGCCCCTTATCTGCAAATCCCGCATTGCTATTTTGAAACCTGAGCCGAACTCGGTGAATTCACGGATGGCTTTAAGCCTTTTTTCCGCAATTTCATTTAGCACCTTGTCCTTTTTGTATGTCAGGTATGCATAAGCCAGGCGGTTTGAACGCCCCACCCGGCCCCTGAGCTGATATAACTGGGCAAGGCCAAGCCTGTCTGCATCCTCTACTATTATCGTGTTTACATTAGGCATGTCTATTCCCGACTCGATAATTGTGGTACATACAAGCACATCGAATTCCTTATTGATAAAAGATGTTATAATATTTTCAAGCTGCCGTTCACTCATCTGGCCATGGGCATAACCCACCCTTACCTGGCCCAGCATCTCCTGCAGCCTGGCTGCTTTTGCCTGTATCCCCTTCACGCGGTTGTACAGGTAAAACACCTGGCCGTCCCTTGAAATCTCTCTTCTGATTGCGTCTGCAACAACATCCTCACTGTATTCAAGTACATAGGTCTGAACCGGGTATCTTTGCTCCGGGGGCTGCTGTATTACGCTTATATCCCTTATGCCGGTCAGCGACATGTGCAGTGTCCTGGGTATCGGCGTGGCAGACAGCGTCAATATATCCACTTTAGGATACATGCTTTTTATTTTCTCCTTCTGCTCAACACCGAAACGGTGTTCTTCATCAATGACCAGAAGGCCAAGATCCTTAAAGCGCACTTCCTTGTTAAAAAGTTTGTGCGTACCGACAATAAGATCAATGCGTCCCGATTTCAGGTCCCTGATAATCTTCCTCTGCTCGCTGTCGGTACGAAACCGGCTTAACATTTCAACCGTTACCGGGAACTGTTCAAAACGTTTTTTAAAGTTCTCATAATGCTGTGATGCAAGAACGGTTGTAGGAACCAGGAAAGCCGACTGTTTTCCGTCCATTGCAGCTTTGAAAACAGCCCGCAGCGCCACCTCGGTCTTGCCGTAGCCCACATCTCCGCAAAGCAGGCGATCCATCGGTTTCTTCATTTCCATGTCTGCTTTAATCTCTTCGGTACATCTGAGCTGGTCCTCTGTCTCTTCCCACTCAAAGGCTTCTTCAAACTGTTTCTGCCAGACAGTATCCGGTGAAAACGCATAACCTTCTATTGCGGCACGTTCGGCTTCGAGGCGGATTAAACTTTCGGCAAGCTGTTTCAGCGATTCCTTTACCCGTTTCTTCTGTTTTGCCCATTCGGTTCCGCCCAGTTTATTTATCCTGGGTGTTTTCCCTTCGGTTCCTATATACTTCTGAATAAGATCCATCTGGGTTGTGGGGATGTACAACAGGCCGCCGTCGCGGTATTCAATCTTTAAATATTCGTTTTTCGTACCGTCAACGGTAAGGGTTTCTATTCCCTTATAAACTCCTATTCCATGGGTCTGGTGAACAACAAAATCCCCAACCGTCAGATCGGTGAACACCTTTATTTTCTTTCCGCCATGCATCTGCGGGCCGGCTTTTGATTTTTTGCCCGCGACAATATCACTTTCGCAAAGAACAGCCCATTTTATATCAGGATATACGAACCCTTTTCTCAACCGTCCGGTTTTTATCACAACGCAGGGTATGTCGCTTTCGGGATACTCTGACAGAATACGGATATTATCATCTTGCAGCAGGCTCTTCAGCCCGTCCCTCCTCTGATCCGAAAGCGCCTGTATTGTTACCTGGTACCCCTTGTCAACCCAGGCTCTCAGGTCCTTTTTCAGTTCTTCCATGTGTCCCCTGTACGGTTCAATGTTATATCCGCGCAGGGAATACATGTTTTTTACAGACGTAAGCGTCTCACTTTCATCAAGGCTGTTAAGGTACACAGTCTGCTTTAAGGCAAGCTGTCCAGGGATGTCCCCGGGATCATGGTACATCAAAAAGGAACCGGGCAGGACCATTCCCTTATCCATGAGGACTTCACACTGCCTGTGGTAGTCTTCAATAACATTTACAAGCCTCTGCCTCAGCCTTGGCACATCCTCGACAAACAGCAGTTCGTCCCCGTCTGTATAGTGCAGAATTGTATGCCTGTTTTCGTAAAAGTACGGGATAAACTTATCAATACCCGCAAAGTATTCACCGTTTTTCAGTTTCTCAACATATACACCGAAGTTTTTCCTAAGTGTCCCGGCAAGTTCCTTATCCTTTATTCCGGATAAAACGCCGGATAGCTCACGCTCCACCCTGTCGGCTATCTTTGAGGCATGATCCCTTGTAAAGATGAACTCCTTTGCCTGAAGGATATCAAACTGCGTAATGCTTTGAAAGGATCTCTGGCTTTCAGGATCAAACATGCGTATCGAATCTATTTCAATATCAAACAGTTCAATTCTTACAGGATTTTCAAGCTGTATCGGAAAAATATCTATAATACCGCCCCTTATTGTAAACTGGCCAGGACCCTGTACCTCGTCCTCCCTCTCATAACCCATTCTGACCAGTTCGGATGTGAGCCTTTCGAGGTCTACCGTATCCCCTGTCTTCAGTGACAGCCTGCTTCCGGAAAAATCTGCGGGCGGCATGAAAATGTCCAGCAGTGATTCACAGGACAGAACAACAATATCGTAGTCCTTCCTCAGAATACGATCAAGAATCCCTATCCTTTGATGGGCACGATCATTGCTTTTCGCTTCCACATCATAGAGCATTGTTTCCCTGAACGGAAAAAGGAATACCCTTACGTCGGACAGGCTTTCAAAACTTCTGAATGCATCACGCGCCTGTAACTCATTTGCAGCGATATACAGTGCTTTTCTCCCGGTGCGGGCAATAACGGAATGGACCAGATGGTGCCTTTGGGCATCCATAAGGCCGATGATTGAAATACTGGAACCCTCCAGAATATCTTTATTAATTTCATAAAATTTATCCCAGTTATAAAACCTTCTATTATTCATTGATACAACCCCAGGATTACTATTTTCCGTTGAACTTGCTCATAGCCTGTTCAATTCCGTGTGTAATTATTTCCTGGACAGACAGGGCCGCTTTTTTTATTGTTTCAGCCATTATCTTCCATTCCTCGTCATTCAGTCTGCCTAAAACAAAAGATACCAGATCCTGCGGAGGTTTAGGTCTGCCAATCCCAATCCTGATGCGGGGGAACTCTTCCGACCTGATATGATAGAGAATAGAACGCATACCATTATGGGTGCCGGCGCTTCCCCGGGGACGGATCCGTATTGTCCCGAAATCAAGGTCAACATCGTCATATATTACTATAAGCCTGCTAAGATCCAGCCTGTAGAATTCTACAATGTCCCTCAGGGCTTCACCGCTGTTGTTCATATATGTCTGAGGCTTGACCAGCAGAACTTTCTCATCCTGTATAAAACCTTCACCAAGAACAGACTGGAACTTCAATTTTCTAAAGGGTATATTATAAAACAGGGATATATAATCAACGCATTCAAAGCCTATATTATGCCTGGTTCCCTCATATTGTCTGCCCGGATTGCCAAGACCTGCAATAACAAACATTCATCTTCCTCCTTTTACAATATGAAGTATACCACAGCTTTTTATTTAATTACATAAAAAATCAACGGGCATGTAAAACATACCCGTTGACTTATTGCTTCAACGGTTTTTTATTGCTGCGTAAACAGTGTTGATATGGAAATATCGCCATAAATGCGCTCAATCGCCTCCGCGAAAACATCGGCAACCGAAAGAACGGTAATCTTGTCTATCCTTTTTTCCTTACTGAGGGGTATTGTATTCAGCATGACAAGTTCCTTGATGGGAGAGTTCTTGATACGTTCTATTGCCGGCCCTGACAAAACGCCATGGGTACAGCAGGCATATACCTCTTTCGCGCCTATGTCGGCCAATGCATTTGCAGCACCAACTATTGTGCCTGCGGTATCTATTATGTCATCAACAAGTATTGCCCGTTTCTCCCGGACATCCCCGATTATGTTCATTATTTCGCAAACATTTGCTTTCGGGCGGCGTTTATCTATTATGGCAAGGGGAGCTTCAAGTTTCTCGGCAAATTTTCTCGAACGCGAAACGCTGCCGATATCAGGTGAAACAACAACAAGATCATCGGCATTGCCGAATTTCTCGTTTATATATTTAGCAAGGATGGGTGCCCCCAAAAGATGATCAAGGGGTATGTCAAAGAAACCCTGGAGCTGGGCTGCATGCAAATCCATTGTTAAAACCCTGTCTGCACCTGCGGTGGTTATAAGGTTGGCTACAAGTTTTGCAGAAATGGGATCCCTTGCCTTGGCTTTCCTGTCCTGCCTTGCATACCCGAAGTACGGCATGACGGCGGTAATCCTGCCCGCTGAAGCCCTTCGCAGCGCATCAATCAGGATCAACAGCTCCACCAGGTTATCATTTACCGGCGTACAGGTTGACTGGATAATGAAAACATCTGAACCTCTCACCACTTCGTTGATGCTTATTGCTATTTCCCCGTCGCTGAAACGTCCTACATTTGAAGCACCAAGAGGCAAACCGATTTTTGCGGCAATTTCTTCAGCAAGTTCTATATTCGAGTTGCCTGCGAATATTTTGATGTCTTTACCGTGTAAGTTCATTTTATAACAACCTCCGTAAAATTACTCTTCAGGTTTTTGCTCCCGCAGCCTTCCTTTACGTATTACCCAGTCATGAATAATGGTCTGACGGCTCCTGGCAATTGCAAGGGAATACTCGGGCACTTCTTCGGTTATTGTTGAGCCGGCCGCTATAAAAGAATTTGCCTTTACTTCCACCGGCGAGACCAGGTTTACGTTACAGCCGACAAAGCTGTTGTCTCCGACAATGGTCTTGTGTTTCTTCTGACCGTCATAGTTAACCACAACAACACCGCAGCCTATATTTACATTTTTTCCGATTTCGGCATCGCCTATATATGTTAAATGTGATACTTTTGTATGGTCACCAATTACCGATTTCTTAACCTCAACAAAATCGCCGATTTTAACATTCCTGCCTATACAGCTTCCTAGCCTCAGGTATGCAAAAGGCCCCACCTTTGTCTTGTCGCCGATTGAGCTTTCGATGACTACTGAATTTAAAACCGTTACATTATCCCCGGTAATCGAGTCGGTAATCTTTGAGTTCGGGCCTATTACGCAGTCCCGGCCTATTTTTGTATTCCCCTCAAGAATTGTCAGCGGATAAATTACAGTATCCCTTCCTATTTCCACGCCGTACTCGACAATGCAGCTGTCGGGATCAAGAAAGGTAACCCCGTTACGCATATGTTCCTCTATTATCCGCCTGTTCAGAATCTTCTGCGCCCAGGCAAGCTGGACTCGATCATTTATTCCCGCCGTTTCATCAGTGCAGCCCAAAGCTGTGGCACCAGCCCTGCCGCCATTCTTAACGATAAACGATACTGCATCGGTCAGGTAATATTCATTCTGATTATTCTGATTTGACAGGTTCTCAAGGGATTCCAGCAGCCATTCGGTTTCAAAGCAGAATATTCCAGTGTTGATTTCTTTTATCCGAAGCTGTTCCAAAGTGGCATCCCGGTGTTCAACAATGCCGGTTACATTGCCAGAATCATCCCTGACTATCCTTCCATAGCCTTCAGGATCTTCGCAAATGGTCGTTAAAACTGTCATTGCCCTTTTGTTTTCGGTATGCTCATGAATGATTTGCTTTATTGTCCTGGACGTAATTAAAGGAGTATCTCCGCATAAAATGAGGCAGGTGCCCTTTTTACCCTGAAGCAGCGGTTTTGCCTGCATAACCGCATGCCCTGTTCCCAGTTGTTCAGGTTGGGAAACAAACTCCACATTTTCTGTTATACAGGCTCTGACCCGTTCCTCCTGGTGTCCTGTAACTACAATGATATTATCTATTCCCGCAGCCTTAACGGCATCTATTACCCAGTTAATCATAGGTTTTCCGCACAGTTCATGAATAACCTTGGCCCGGTCTGACTTCATCCGCGTTCCTGCTCCGGCAGCCAATATAACAGCATAAATATCTTTCATGAGGATATAACGCCTCCCACCTGGTTAAACGCAAAATAAACACTTTGCAACACTATCATTCTCTCATTTTTATTTTATTTTTTCAACATGCAAAATAGACAAAAACAGTACAGGTTTTGCGCTCTTAAGGGTTAATAATGGGTGAATAAAGGAAGGTACCCGCATGAAAAATGACTGAAAAAAATAAACCCGTTGCCTGTTACAGGCAGCGGGCCATTTTCAATCTCAGTTTCAAACCCAAAAATACGGGCACTTATATATGTAAGTGCCTTCTTTTTATTATTCTTCTTCTGCTTTTTCTTCTGTTTCAGAGCTGTTTGCGCCTTCACCTGCTTCTTCTTCTACCAGCATTGTCTGATACTTTTCAAGGATTGCTGTCTGAATCATCGCACGAGCTTCTGAATGAATGGGATGCGCAATATCCCTGAATTCGCCGCTGGGTGTCTTTCTGCTGGGCATTGCAATGAAAAGTCCATTTTGGCTTTCGATAATTTTAATATCGTGAACCACAAATGCATTGTCAAATGTTACTGACACAACAGCCTTCATTTTCCCTTCTGAATCAATTTTCCTGATTCGGATATCCGTAATCTCCATTTCTGTACCACCTTCCGTATCCTAATGTTGTGGTTGGGAAATTAAACATAAATATTTGCTCAATTTCCCGTTTAAAGGTATTATTCGCCACAAATTAAATAAATCCTTCTTTTTTTATGAAAATTATAGAAAATTTTTTCATTAATTTTCCTAATGCAGTTAAGATATGCTTTTGTGAAAAATATAAGTCCATTTGCATATAATGTATATGGATTACTGAAGCTGAAAAGGTAAACCTGCGGCGGGCAGCATACGGCCATTTTACTGCAGGGGGACTCTTAAGCAAAACGTTGTTCTATTGTGAACAGCAAAGATGTATAGTATAATTAAATCTGGTCCTTATTGCCTTAAGAAGTGTAATAAAGGGTTAACCGGGTTATAATTTATACGTGATTTTTTTTTAGAAAACCTCCACCGGTAAGTATTTGAGGTGTTGATATGAGTAATCTGTTACAGTGTTTGGCAGGCAGCACGATCCATATGGTTGGCATTGGCGGCATCAGCATGAGCGGCCTTTGCGAGATATTACTGAGTATGGGTATTAATGTCACCGGCTCCGATGAAAAAAATTCTCCGAATGTTGAAAGGCTTAGGCTTAAAAATGTTCCTGTCTTTCTGAAGCAGGAACCTTCTAATATTACGGACCAGAAACTTGTTGTTTATACTGCGGCAATGCCTGAAAATCATCCCGAGCTGGAAGAGGCCAGGCGAAAAGGCATTCCCGTGATCGACAGGGCAGCACTGCTTGGCGAAATCATGAATATGTACGAGAGAAGCATTGCGGTATCGGGAACACACGGCAAAACAACTACTACGTCAATGATTTCCTTCTGTTTAATGGAGGCAGGCATGGATCCCACCGTTCATGTGGGCGGAATCCTTGATGCCATCGGGGGCAATACGCGGATTGGTTCTTCCCTGTACTTTGTAACCGAAGCCTGCGAGTATAAGGACAGTTTCCTGAAGTTTAATCCGTATATGGGTATTATTCTTAACATAGAACCCGATCACCTGGATTATTTTCACGATATAAACCAGCTCACCGATTCCTTTTTGAATTTCGCATGCCATGTACCCCCTGAGGGTATTGTTGTCGGGAACGCCGATGATGAGCATGTTCTTAATATACTTGAAAAGCTGAACTGCAGAACGGTTACTTACGGCTTAACCTCTCCTAAATCTTTCTGGACAGCCAGAAACATAACTTTTGACGATAACGGGTTTCCGTCTTTCCATGTTGTTCGCGGAAAGAAAAGCGTACTGCGCATGAAGCTGAGCGTGCCCGGCCTGCACAACGTCAGCAACAGTCTTGCATGTTTTGCCGCCTGCAGTGCATTGAACATTCCTGCTGAAGTTATAAAGAACAGTCTGCGGAAATTCAAGGGAACCCATCGCCGTTTTGAGCATAAGGGTACCGTTGACGGAATAAAGGTTGTGGATGACTACGCCCATCACCCGACCGAAGTTATTGCCACGTTAAAGTCTGCAAGAAGCTGTACAAGGGGCAAGGTATTATGCGTATTCCAGCCCCACACCTATACCCGTACAAGGCAGCTTATTGATGAATTCTCAAAGGCTTTCACCCTTGCAGACAAGGTTTATGTAACTGACATTTATGCCGCAAGGGAAAAGGATACCGGCCTGATACATTCAACCGATCTTGTGAAAAGAATTAATGAGCACCTGAATAATGCCGTTTATATCCCTTCCTTTGAGGGCATAGTGGATTCCCTTATCCGCGACTCATCTGCGGGGGACCTGGTGCTGACAATGGGCGCCGGTGATGTTGACAAAGTGGGAGAGTTGTTCCTTGCAGAAAAAAAAATCATGGCAGTGGGTTAGAACCCGAACCTTACCTTAACAGGTAAGGTTCTTTTTATCACCCAGCTTTTTTCCATATTTTCGCCACCAGGACAGTCATGTCGTCATCAATGTCCCAGGTATTGCCGCATGCCTCTTTAAGCAGGTTATCCGCCATTTCCTGCGGGTTCAGCGTACTCTTTGAACCGGTTACCTTATCCAGGATTTTTCCGTCCATACCCTCATTCAGTTTTTCATAAACCCCGTCGGTCATCATGATAAGAAATTCTCCGTCGGATAATTTTCTTCTTTCGCACTGGATAAAACCGTCCCGGTGGAGCCCTGCGGGCAGATTGTTTACCTGTATGTAATCAATATTATTGCCGCTCATGACAAGGCTTGGCATCGCACCCATCTTGAAAAATTCCGTTTCCCCCGTATACAAATCTATTGACGCTATGTCCATTGTTGCGTATTTTTCGGTGTTTTTTACCGAAATCAACATGTTAACAAGGTTCAGCGACATGCGAACCGAAATACCACAGCCAAGAAGCTGTTCAAGCAAACCAATCGCTGTTTCGCTGAGCCTGTTCGCTTCCCTTCCGCTGCCCATCCCGTCGCTCAGCGCAACAATATACTTTCCTTCGTCGGTTTTCAGAAATGAGAAACAGTCTCCCGAAACCCCGGCTTTGCTCTTTTTTGCCTTTGATATCCCGGTTATAACGCCAAGCGTTTCCTTTTCCCTGAGAAATACGGTACAATTCTCTCTTCCGCGGTTTTTGCAGTCTTCATCCTCAATTACCATGCCAACCCCCAGAACACCGCTCACAGTATTTTCTATCAGTTTGCGGCATGGTTTATTGCCATTGCAGCCGTCAAACCCGATGAATGCGTGAAACCTGCCGTTGCATTCCCGCCTTACTTCAGCCTTAACTACAGGCAAATCATTTCTTTTCAGCATTGTTTCTATTTTTCTTTCTTCTTCAAGGAAAAATTCCACATCGTTCAGCACTTCTCCCGAAAGTTTTGCAAGGGTTTCAGATATGCAGTAAATCTGTTCGGGTATCACGCTGCGGCTTTCATTAAGAATCTCCTGCCAGACCATGTCCACACGCTTTATTTCAATCACCCTGGATAATACATCCGTAACAAGACCTGATTTGACACAGAACAGCGTAAGTTCGCGTTCGGCATTGCCAACGGATTCTGTTTCGCCCGACTGCATCGAATCTATAAGGCCCAGCATTACGTTATAGGTATAAAACAGCTTCATCTCCCAGCATACATTGGATTTGCCGCAGGAAATGCATACCTTTTGCGTCAGATGATCTATTATTGAATTGTAAAAATCCTCCCCGTTCAGTTCCGAGTCCCCTATCCGGCGTTCAAGGGTATGGCCGAGCTTGTACAAGGCTTTTGACATATCATTTATTCTCTCGGATGCAAGCCGTCGTATTCTTTCGGAATTATCCGGCTCACATCGTTCTTTTTCTATCCTGTTCCTGATCCACACTACCCTGCCCGTTCTCAGATCGGGGACAATAATAAACAATACTGCAGGAATCAGCAAATCAGGAAAGCTCACCGGCAGGTCGGGAGACAATAGAGCAAATAGGAACTGCACCAGGAAGAAAACACTGCCTGCCGCCGCTTTTGAACCGTGAAGCAGGCCTGCAGTCATACCTGATATTCCGTACATACCCGCAAGGGATATGAATGACCCGGGCGAACCGGCAGATAACGCAAGGCCGGCGGCACAACCTGCACAGGCTCCAAAACCCGGACCGAAATGCCTGGCAAGCAGGAGCAGACCCAGACCTGCAATTATGCGATCAATATGAAACCATGCGGCGCCCAGCCCCGATATGCCAAGCAGAAAAGCGCTGCCAAGCACCAGCAGGCCGAAATACCCGGTGTTTTTATGCCCGGCAAATCCATCTGGGAATGATTCCTGCCCGTGAATTGTTGTTGAAAACACCATTGTAAGGATACATGAAAGTACTACCTCTATAGATACCGCAAGAAGTGACTCAAGTACCTGGTTGTTAATTATAAAGATGAATATGCCTGTTATCGCCGTGGCAGCCGAAGTAATCAGTGCATTTTTCAGGTAACCTATTCTTTCCCCGTTTCGCAAAAAGACTCTCCTGATCCATTCGTACAGGAAAATCACGGCTGTTTGCCTCAATGCAGCAAAAAGGTCTCCCCTGATGATGTTCCATGCAAAGATAAAGCCCGTCATCAGCACCTTAACCGTTGCATTGCCGGAATAAGCTGCATAGAATGACGGGCCGAAAGGTTTCATTATATTCAGCATTGTCCCCTGTGATATAATTCCGCAGAAAACAGATACCAGAAAATCTTTCAGGGTAAGATCCTTAAGTGCGCTCAGAAATGTATATATACCGCTGCCTTTTACTGAAACTCCCTGGCTGTACACCGATGTACCTTTCATAAAACGACCTCCCGGTTTTATCATTAGTAATCCATATAATAACGATTATACGGATTGCCAATGTCTTTCGGTGTCGTTTTACAGCTTTTCCCGGATATTACCGGGGTTTATTCTTCAGCACCGACTAAGCCGAGGTTTGCAGCGACATTATCAAACGCATCAATCAAGCATCTGTTGCCCGACCAGTTTTTGCAGGTAACGCATGAAATGCCCTCTTCCTGGTACAATCCCATAACAACGCCGGAAGCACGCCTTTGCTGCTGATATTGACTGCAGTTTTTACCAATGTGCCTAAGTTCGTCAGGTGACACGGATTTACTCATCATAATCCCCTCCCATACTAAACTTAGCATTCCTTAAGAAGTATACCCACTGCAGAATTTAAATATGTCATCAACGAAGGGAAGAGTCCCCCTCGTTTTTACAGCTGTTTCAGTTTAGCAAAGGATGCCATAAGCCTTTTCATGCCATGGGCGTCAAAGTATATTTCCAGCTTGTAATCCGAACCTTCGGGCTCTTTTTTTATTACCGTTCCTTCACCGAATTTTTTATGCAGCACACGGGTGCCTACTTCGATATTGCACGGCTCAATTTCCTGGGCCTGGGCAAAGGAAGCGGTACGCTGTTTCCACGTATCGGATTCGGTTACCGGGTTTATCGCCCTTACCATGCTGCTTTCGCCAAACGTCCCGTTCCGTTGGTAGTGCAGCAGCCCGGGCGGGATTTCATCAATAAACCTTGAAGGTCTGTTATAAGTAGTATTTCCGAACAGCATTCTTGATTTTGAGTATGAAAGATACAGTTCTTCTTTAGCCCTTGTTATTCCTACATAGCAAAGCCTTCGCTCTTCTTCCATCTCGCCTTCCTCACCAAAGGAGCGACTGCTTGGAAACAATCCCTCCTCCATGCCGGCGAGAAAAACCACGGGGAATTCAAGGCCTTTCGCACTGTGCATTGTAAGAAGAACTACCCTGTCCGCTTCTTCTTCCATGTCGTCAACATCTGCAATCAGGGAAATATGTGCCAGGAAATCCTCAAGGGAAGGCTCCTCTTCTTCGCTGTTCCTGACAAACTCCACTGCAACCGACTGAAACTCACGGATGTTTTCAATACGCGTTTTTGCTTCCACGGTGCCTTCCAGCTCAAGTTCCTTAATAATACCGCTTTCCTCTATTATCATTTTAACCCATTCGGTCAGATTTGTACAGGAGAGCATTGTTCTGAACCTTGCAAGGGTGTCTGTGAATGCTTTCAGCTTATCCGCCGCACGGGAAAGGCCCGGGAAATTATCGGGCTGAACGATTATTGAATATATGCTTACCCCGTTGCTTAATGCCAGTTGCTCGGCCTTCTCCATTGTTACCCTGCCGATTCCCCTTTTAGGCACATTAATGATTCTTTTCAGGCTTATATCATCATTCGGATTCTGAATGACCCTGAGGTACGCAATAACATCCTTTATTTCCTTGCGATCATAGAATTTATGTCCTCCGACAATTTTGTATGGTATCCCGTTCTTCATGAACGCGTCTTCAAAAACACGGGACTGCGCATTGATTCTGTACAGAACGGCAAAATCACGGTAGTTTCGCTTTCCGGTTCTTACTTCGCTTTTGATTTTATTTGCGACATACCAGGCTTCATCCCTTTCATCCGATGCCTCAAAAACTTTTATCCTGTCGCCTTCCCCGTTATCGGTCCAGAGTGTTTTGGGTTTGCGGCCGTAATTATTTTTAATGACATTGTTTGCAGCATTCAGAATATTCGCCGTTGACCTGTAGTTCTGCTCAAGTTTAATAACCCTGCAGCCTTCAAAGTCTTTCTCAAACTCCAAGATATTGCGTATATTTGCCCCGCGCCAGCCGTATATTGACTGGTCGTCATCACCGACAACGCAAATATTCCGGTGCTTCGCAGCCAGCATGCTTACCAGCATGTATTGGGCAGTATTGGTATCCTGGTATTCGTCCACAAGTATGTACCTGAATTTATTCCGGTAATATTCAAGAACCTCAGGATACTCGGTGAATATTTTTATTGTATGCATTATGATATCATCAAAGTCCAGCGCATTGTTTGCCTTCAGCCTTTTCTGGTACAGGCCGTACAGCTTTGCTATTCTGCTCAGCCTGAAATCAGAGCCTGCCATTAAACTGTAATCCTCGGGATATATCAGTTCATCCTTGGCCCTGCTGATCTCAGCCAGCACCATTTTCGGCGGATAGTTCTTTTCATTGTACTGCAGCTGGCTAAGGCAGTCCTTCATCAAGGTTTCCTGGTCTGAAGAATCGTATATTACAAAGTTCCTATCAAAACCTATCCTGTCTATTTCCCTCCGCAGTATTCTCACGCAGCAGGCATGAAAGGTACCCGTCCATGTGTCAAGGGCCTTCGGGCCGATAATGGTTTCAATACGTTCCTTCATTTCTCTTGCGGCCTTGTTTGTAAAGGTTATTGCCAGTATGTTATATGGTGAAACTCCTCTTTCTTCAATCAAATAGGCTATCCGGTGCGTCAGGACCCTTGTTTTTCCTGAACCGGCACCTGCCAGCACCAAAAGAGGGCCTTCGGTATGAAGAACAGCCTCTTTCTGCTGTGGGTTCAAACCTTGAAAAATGTCCATTTCAAATCCTCCGAATTTATAATTCTATCTGAATCAAACCGACACATGTGTATTTTATTATACAGTTTTACAAGTACAATTTCAAACACATGTTCGTTCTTTGTTTGTATCTTTTCTGTGATAAAAAAATGATATATAATATATAGGCTATCAGCACGATGGAGGATAGACATATGAATAAGACAGACATCCATGGTGTCAGGATTCATAATGTTACAATGAACGAGGCCGTTCAGCTAATACAGGGCTGGATAGAAGAGGATGACTCTGTTCCAAGGGCTGTATATACACCTAACTCGGAAATAATAATGCAGGCCCAGAGGAACGTGGAATTCAAAAACATATTGAATACTGCCGACCTTTTAGTTCCCGACGGAGCAGGGGTTGTACTTGCTTCACGCATATTGAAAACACCCCTGAAGGAAAAGGTTTCGGGAATTGACCTTGTTAAGAACCTGTTCCGGGTGTTTTCGGGGAAAAACGTAAGTTTCTATATATTGGGCGGCCAGCCCGGCGTGGCTGAAATGGCTGCCGTGAACATAATTGCCGAATATAAGAAAATTAAAATAGCAGGGTATGATCATGGATATTTCAAACCCGACGAAGAAGATGCGGTAATAGAGAGAATAAACAGCGCCGAACCTGATATCGTGCTTGTAGGCATGGGTGCTCCGAAACAGGAATTATGGATTAACAGTAACAGGTACCGTATCAAATGTAAAGTATTAATCGGCGTCGGCGGAAGCATAGATGTGTTCGCCGGCAGGGTGACGCTTACTCCCGAATTTATAAGAAAAGCAGGCTTTGAATGGCTGCACAGGCTTATCCGTGAACCAAGAAGAATCAAGCGAATGGTGGATCTTCCGCGGTTTATGATATTAACATGGAAAAAGAGACTTTTCAGGAAAGTGAGATAATAATGCCGGGTAATATTTCAAAAAGGGATGGTATTGACAAAAAAAGGATAATTGTTTTGTTTATTATATCAGCAGTGTTATTTTTACTGTCCCGTGCCGCAAAACTGGCAGGTTTATATTACCCCGACCTGGTTGAAAAGCATTTCTCAAGGGGTATTTATCCAGTTACATCCAGGTTCCAGACATCCGTTGCGAATATTTTCCCTTTTTCCCTTTACGAACTGGTCATTATAGCCCTTGTTGCATACGGAATATACAGGATAATAAGGCTTATCCGTTCGTTCATCAAAAAGGAGTTTACCCGGGAAATACTGAATTTCCTTGCAGTTCTTGTTTTTCTTGTCTCCACAGGTGTTTTCCTTTTCCAGTTCCTGTGGAGTCTTAATAACTACCGCCTGCCCCTGAAGGATCAATTAGGGCTTGATGTAAAGGAATCATCGATAGAAGACCTGGCCGCGACATATAAAGCGATAGTATTACGGGCAAATGATATACGAAGTGTATTGCAGTATGACCAGGATACCGGCACGGACAGGGCGAAAGTTAGAAACGTTCTTGAAACAGCGTGGGAAGGCTATTCCGCCCTTGCGGAGGAATTTGATCTGTTTCATGCAAACAGGGTTCGGGTTAAAGGGCTCCTGTTTTCACGGATACAAACAATATCCGGGTACACGGGAGTATACAGCTTTATAACTGGAGAGCCGAACATTAACATTGAGCCACCGCTGATTACTCTGCCCCACACAGCATGCCACGAAATTGCCCACCAGATGGGTGTTACCTTTGAAGACGAAGCGAATTATGCTGCCTTTCTGGCCTGCAAAAATCATCCCGATATATTGTTCCAGTACTCCGGATATCTTTCGGCTTTAACATATGTCGGAAATGCATTGTACAGCCAGTCTCCGGAGCTGTACAGCGAGATTTCAAATCTTATAAGCGAAGATATAAAAAGGGATCAGGCTGAAATAAGGGCATTCTGGAACAGGCGCCTTAAGGAAACGGCTTCAAAAATAGCCGACAAGGTAAATGAAACCTACCTTAAAAGCAATAATCAGCCTTCCGGTATGCAAAGCTACGGCAAGTTTGTGGACCTTCTTATTGCCCATTACCTTCAGAACAATTCAATATAGCAGGAGATATCGAGCAATGTAAGGAAACTTTCAGCGGAATGAAAACACAGCAACTGTTTCCGGGCATTGGCACAATATCTTTATCCAAGTGTTTGAAGATATCGTGCAATGCGAAGAAGCTTTTAGCGAAGTGCAGCTTAGAGATGTGCGGTCAGAGCGAGGACCAGCAAGCCAACTGTTTGAGCAAAAATGCTTCATACTATATTCTTTCAAAAGTATTTTTGCGAGTTTTGGCTTGCCCGAGCTGAACCGCACAGCTCTTGCAAACGTAGCGACTGCTTCTGAGCATTCGCACGATATCTTTACCTTTTGAAAAGATGTAAGGATAATAAGCAGGATTCGCTATCATTGCTGCAACGTATCAACAAGGTGCACTGTAAGAATATAAACACAATCCATTGTGACAGGAGATTCGGGCTTTATCCTCTGCATAATTTCGACAGGTACCAGGCCCTTTTCCTTTACAGTCTCATATGCATACCCGGTCTCGTACGGAATATCAAGGGTCTTCAGTATAATTTCACAGGCTGTTTCCCCCGTGAGCAAATCATCGGTGGAATAAGGCCTGATTCGGTTGTCCAGCCTGAGAGAATATTTATCGGGTACCTTTTTAACAATCAAATTTACGATTAACGTAACAAGGTTTTCCTGGTATGCTTCCATATCAAAAAGATAATCATTTTCCATGCCGCCCGCAACAAGGCCGTACTTTAGAAGTTCCTTTACTGCAGGCCATGCCCAGTGGCCTTCGTTTGGATTTTTTTCATCAAAATCCATAAGAGTTATACCCGACCTTCTCAGAAGTTTCTGCCAGTCCCTGATAACATTTTCATCGGCCTGGCTCAATTCCGCCGGGGTCATGTTATTAAGATAACAATACGCCGCAGTGACTCCCAAAGCTTGTCCGCCTGTAATGTTTACAGCCATTCTTCCTGCGCTTGTTGACGCCAGCGATGAAAAGGACGCTTTCTTTCCTGCCATCAACAGGTTGTCATAATTTTTTGAAATGTAGCATTCAAGGGGAATACTGTAAACAACGGGTTTTCCAAGTATGTATGAGTATTCCTCGGATATTTCTGCACTTATAAACTTCTCGGCATTGACCGGCCCGGATGCCATTATTACCTTGGTGGGGAAATTCCTGTTCTTGAGGATATCTTCAACGGATAAAGTATACCGGCCTTCGAAATGCCTGTATTCCGGGATATAAAAACTTGACGGGCCGGTTTTGAACACACAGTTTTCAAAAGGAACAAATGCAGTTTTCAAAAATGCAGTCAGCATTTTTGCCTCGGTCAGGGCATTGCTGAAATCTTCCGCGAACGTTGCACCGTTACCGACATTTACCTGGTGCACGCGTATGCCGCTTATGACAACCTCATCACCGGGCTGACCTATAAAGCTTATGTTTGAAATTTTTGTTTTGCTGCTGACTTTCTGGTACTGACTCAGAACAAGCTGAAACTCGTACATGTTCTGACTGTGCTTCGAGATGCTCTGAATATCATCCCATGAAACATTGGAAATAACGAAGTTAAACATTACCGGCATGTACGCATTCGGAACGTTTATATCTTCAGAGCCGAGGAAATACGGAACACCGCATAGCGACAAAATATCCCCGTTTTCCGTGGCATCTATGAAATAAGGGGATTCTATCGTTTTTGTCTGTCCGTCGTGATGAACCGAAACAGATTTCACAATGTTTCTGTCGGTTTCAACAGATAAGTAATCGGCGTTATAAAAAACCGTAATATTGGGTTCTTCATCGAGCATATGTCTGACAGAACCGGTGTAATCCCTGTAGGAGAAATTTCCGCCCGTATCCCCGAACAACTCGGTATATATTCCTGTGTTCAGGTTTGTTTTTTCCTTGTTCAGAACCGCATAATCAGGTGAAGTGTATGAAATAAGTGCAGATTTTATGTAACTTCCGGGATCCGGGTCGCTGGTTAACAGTAACGTTTTAAGCCCCATTCTTGCTCCTGCGAGGGCTGCAGCAACTCCTTCAGGCTCACTGCCGAAAACAACCAGCCCGAACTGGTTCTCACCTTCCGGCTGGTTTTCCCGCAGATACTTATCTTCAAACTCCCGCCCTGTAATTATCGGGAGAATCCCAAACCAGAATGTTAAAAAAAACAAAACGGCAACTATTAAATTCCTGATTATACGATTTTTATCCATAGCAAACTGCACCAACAATTAATGCGCAAAGTCAGATTATATCCTACTGGATTGAATAACTTCCGCGGATCAGCATGTACGATATTTCTGAAACCACCTTTATGCCTCTTCCGTCATCCCTCGCGGATATCAGCAGGTGCTGGTTGGTTATTGTTTCACCGGTATTTAAATCCCTTCCTGCAGATACATCGGCAAGACCGCCATACATACCGGATATTGCCGTGGTTTCACCGCTTCTTACAATTATTTCGGAACCCGCCCCAAGCACAACTACCTGTCCTTTTGTGGCCTCAACAACCACGAACCCCTGTTCAAGGGTCTGCAGTTTCTGAATAAGCTCCAGGTTTTGCTTTTCAAGGCTTTGGATTTTAATATAGGCATCAATTATCAGATTCGTAAGATCTCTTACATCGCTCCTGAGATTATCAACGACCTGTTCGTCAACGCTTCCTGTTTTTGTGGAACTGCCGCCTGTTGATATGCCGCTTCCGATTTTCTCTGCCAGTTTCTGAATCTGTTCATCCACATAGCTCTTTGTCACCAGCGGATCAAATTCGCTTCCGGGCTGTGCAGATGACGCTGCATTTGCAATGATTACCGTAGAGAAAAGTACCAAAACCGCAACCACACGATACAATCGGCCTTTCGTCTTCATCTTTTGTTACCCCCTGAATCAACAAATTAAAACTATAACCCTTTACTTGTCCCAGGCCAAAGGTCCAAAAGGACCTTTGGCAGGGTCAATAGGTTTACCGCTGTGAACCGGCTGCCAGTGCCTGAAACCTGGCTGTAAACAACTGCTGCGGTATGTATCCTCACTGCATGTAGCTTGACTGAAGGCCAAAACTGGTACTTAACGCTTCATTTACCTTCATCATAATGCTTTCATCCAAATGCCCTGTCTTTTCCCGCAGCCTTCTTTTATCTATGGTCCTAACCTGTTCCAATAATATAACTGAATCCTTGCTCAGTCCATACATTTCTCCGGGTATCTCTATGTGTGTCGGAAGTTTAGTCTTTGTGAGCCTTGATGTTATTGCCGAAACAATTATGGTCGGGCTGTACTTATTGCCCACATCGTTTTGTATAACCAGAACAGGTCTTATACCTCCTTGTTCCGAACCTACTACAGGACTCAAATCCGCATAGAAGATATCCCCTCTTTTTATCTCCATACAATCACTCCTCCGTGCTGGATTTGACCCCACTGGTATTCGATTTCCAATTTCATTATATTTTTTTTTGTAAACCACGTCAAATTAAATGTACATTACAGATTATCCAATTATAAGTATTACAATTTTTTCAGTGTTTCATACATTACCATATGACAGAAAATGTACAAAGGTTATCATAAAAACCAGTGCGACCAATCTTTTATATGTTTAAATCAGGTAATTAACTACATTTACAACTTTTCCACCTCTCAGGTATACCCGTGGGATCCTTTTTCCTATCAAACTTACAATTTCGTAATTTATTGTGCCGCAAAGCCGTGCTATTTCTTCCACGGTTATACTGTTACCGCCCTGAACACCGAAAATAACAGCCTCGTCACCTGTTTTTACTTCCTGTTTTATATCGGTCACATCAACCATGCACTGATCCATGCAGATATTGCCAATAATCGAGGCATATTCACCATGTATCAGTACCCTGCCCCGGTTTGAAAGAAGTCTCGAATAACCGTCTGCATATCCAATCGGCAATGTCGCTACGCGTGTTTTCCTCTTTGTTACAAAAGTCCTGCCATAGCTTACCGGTGTTCCTTCCTCCACTTCCTTCACAAGTACCACTTTGGCTTTCAGCTCCATGGCAGGCCTAATGTCAATCAGGTTTTTATCCATGTATTCGGATGGATACAGCCCGTACAGAACTATGCCGGGGCGCACCATGTTCAGGTGCAGGTTCGGGTATTGAACTACTGCGGCACTGTTTGCAATATGCTTAACAGGAATCAGTATGCCTATCCGGTTAAGCTCCTGTATTATGCTTTCAAAGCGCTCAAACTGAAGCATTGTAAACTCCGGTTCAGCCTCATCCGCGGAAGCAAAATGACTAAACAGGCCTTCTATTATAATACCCGGAAGTTCGCTTATTCTAACAACATCTTTTACGGCGCTGTAACCTGGCAAAAATCCCACTCTTGTCATTCCGGTGTCAATCTTGATATGAACCCTCGCCTGTTTTCCAAGCCTGACTGCCGCCTCCGACAAAGCCCTTGCAAGCTCGTGACTGAAAACGGTCTGGGTGATGTTATAGTTAATTATATCCTCAGCCCTTGAAGGCTCTGTATAGCCCAACACAAGTATCGGTACCTTTATGCCGAACTCCCTTAACTGGATTGCCTCATCAAGCATTGAAACGGCAAGCCTGTCCGCCCCGCTTTCTATCAGGGTGGGTACAGTTTCAAAAACCCCGTGGCCGTACGCGTCGGCCTTTACAACAGCCATTATCTCGGTCATTTTGCCCACCCTTTTGGCTACTTCCCTAACATTATGCTCTATATTATCAAGATTTATTTCGGCCCATGCCCTGTTTATATTGCTGTTCAAAAACCGTCATCCCTTTCATCCCTGTTTGCCAGGTGTCCTTTAAGTAATCCCGCAGCCGGTGCACATTTTTCAATTCTGCACCAGGTTCCCGACCACCAAGGGTATTGCACTGCAAATCTCGCCCGCCGTGTAACCTGCCTGGCCGTTGCTTCTTTCTGCCAGTACTTCACCGCATTTGCCATGAATGAATACGCCTAAACACGAAGCCATTGCCGCAGGTACACGCTGCCCCAGAAGGGAACCTATTATACCTGACAGTACATCGCCCGAGCCTGCAACTGCGAGGCAGTGGTGGCCGGAGGTGTTGATATAGTATTTCCCGTCGGGGCACGCTGTTACCGTTCCGGCTCCCTTCAGCACAACGACTGCATTGGTGTTTATGCTGAATTCAACCGCCTTTTGGATCCTGTTTTTCTGTACTTCTTCGGTTGTTAAGCCGCAAAGCCTTGCAAACTCGCCGGGATGCGGCGTAAGTACCGTGGAAAGTTTTCGTTCCCGGAGAACCTGCAGGTTCAGCACATTCAGTGCATCAGCGTCAATTACCAGGGGAACCGGGCACTTTGCAACAAAGCCGTTTACAAGCCTTTCCACCTGGGGATCTGTCGATAACCCCGGCCCGATAACCACGGCATTCATGGCTTTTGATTTATCAAGAAGAAAATCGGTTTCTTTGTCCGATATTATCCCGTTTTCATCTTTCAGCGGAAATACTATTGCTTCGGGAACAGTGGTCCCGTATATTGCTGCAAGGGATTCGGGAACTGCAAGATACACAAGCCCGGTTCCCGTTTTGAATGCGGATAATGCGGCAAGCATCCCTGCTCCCGTCATTCCCTTTGAACCGGTAATAACCATCACCTTTCCAAATGTTCCCTTATGCCCGTCTTCAGGCCTTTCGGGAAGATACCGGCGCATAAGTTCTGCATCTGCCAGTTCACCCATAAGTTTTACATTTTCCGTCGCTTCAGCCGGGATACCGATGTCCGCAATTACAATATCGCCTGAATATTCCCTTCCGGGATACTGGTACAGCCCCGGCTTCGGGAGCGAAAACGTAACCGTTTTTTCGGCCTTTACCGCAACGCCGCATATCTGACCCGTATCCCCGTTTATTCCCGACGGAATATCTATTGAAAGAACCCTTCTCCCGCTTTCATTTACAGCGGTTATCACTTCTTTATAAAATCCTTTTATCTCCCCATGAATCCCGGTTCCGAAAATGCCGTCGATGATAAGATCCGAACTTTTTATCACCGCACTGATTTCTTCAACCGAACGGGAATCCGTGCAGTACCTTACACCGGCATCAAGATTTTCAAGGATATCAAGAAATACTTTTGCATCACCGGACACATTATCCCTTTCAGCAAGAGATATTATTTCCACGCTGAACATCCGCATCAGGTGCCTTGCGGCAGCAAAGGCATCCCCTCCGTTATTTCCCTTTCCGGCTATTACGGCAATCCTTTTCGAAGTCTCCCCGTCAAGCATTCCTGTTGCCGCCTTTACAACATTAAGAGCGGCATTTTCCATAAGAATAATCCCGGGAATCTTATACCTGTTTATTGAAATCCAGTCTATTTCCTTCATTTGGCCAGGTGAAGCAAGTTTCATAATGTTCTGCCTCCGTACCTGTAAATTTGCATAAGCCGCGTAAATCAGAATTCATACTGCAGTATCGGTCACGCTAATTTTAATTATACTAATGTGAATTCCCCAAATCAATTTATTCATAACCATTTTACTTTTTCAGGAAATATTATTTTTATATCCGGTATATTGTTTAAATCCTTGGCTTACGGGTAAATATCAATATTAATAATAAAAATAAGTTACCAGAAGGAGTGTGTTAGGTATGGCAAAACTGTTCAAATGCAGTGTATGCAGATTTGTTTATGAAGGAGAAGAAGCCCCTGAATTTTGCCCGAAGTGCGGAGCCCCCAGAGAAAAGTTCGAGGAACTGACTGAAGAGCAGGCAAACAAGATTTATTCTTCCGATCGTACCAATGACATACATATGGAAATTGTCCAGCTGGCGATGAGAATTATCGAGTTAGCCAAGGAAGGCATTGAAATCGACCTGGATCCTCCCTGCGTGGACCTGTTTAAAAAGGCAATAAAAGAAGCCTGGATAATTAAACAGCGCTCCAAGGCAGAACTTGAAGGCCATATGACCAAAGGAAAGTTTTAATTACGGCATTCTCCTGAAATTTTAAGGGGCTCCTTTTTTCATATAGTATTGTGAAACCTGCAGATACAGTGTGAAAATACTCGCTGTCAGGCTGGGGGCTCACTGCAAAATGCAAAAAGCAGGCTTGATTCCATATCAAACCTGCTTTTGTTTTGCCTTTTTCTGAATAACCAGCCGGCCGGCTCTGTTCCGGCAGGATTTATTATTCCAAATCACCGTTCAAAACGGCGCGGGAGGGCTTTTTTTGATTTTAACGCAGCCGCTTTTAGCATTTTTTTCAGTCCTTAATCGTAGTATACATAAAGTACTTGTATCCAAGGGGTGAGGAATAGAAGCCGTCGAGCTTTTCACTTTTCAGGTATATGTCAACATAAAAGTAAATGGGACAGAGAATCCATTCATCAAAAAGTATGTCCTCGGCCTGATGCATGAGCTTCATGCGTTCTTCCCTGCCCGATGAGGTTTTAATGCGCCTTATTAATTCGTCATATTCCTTGTTTGACCACTGGGCATCGTTGTTTCCGCCGCCGGTAATCCACATATCAAGAAAGCATATCGGATCATTGTAATCGGCCAGCCATCCGTTCCGTGCCATATAATACCCGCCTGTTTTGCGTGTGTTAAGGAAAGTGTTCCACTCCTGCGAAGAAAGGATTACATTTATTCCGATTTCCTTCCACATGGACTGAAGGGCTTCGGCTATCAGCTGGTGACCCGTTCCTTCGTTATAAAGGTATTCAATTGCGGGTATTCCTTTTCCGTCAGGATACCCCGCATCGGAAAGCAGTTTCTTTGCCTCCCTCAGGTTTGCCTCATAAGCCTCCCGTGAAGGATCGTAATAATCTCCTCCGACTTCGCGGAACTCCTTTGCCGGATCGGCATCGGAAAAACCTGTGGGAACAAAAGCACCCGCAGGCTGCTGTCCGGCCCTGCCAATGTTTTTCACGATATAATCCCTGTCTACAGCAAGCACAAGAGCTTTTCTTACCATTGGATTGTTCAGCGGCGGTTTCGTTACGTTGAAACTGATATAATACGTTCCAATCTGAGGCTGCAGGTTGAATTCAGGTTTGTCCTTCCATGCATCGATTTCGTCGGTGGGCATTGAGTCAGCAAACAGGATCTCTCCGTTTCTGAATGCGGCAAGAATGGCATTGTCATCCGACATCAGCATAAACTTTATTGTATCGGGTCCTGTTATTTTAGATGCGTTCCAATAATTTGGGTTCTTTTTTAAAAGAATGTATGAATCGTGCACCCATTCCTGAAGCATATACGGCCCGTTTCCGACATATGTCGACGGTTTCAGCGTCCATCCGTCAGGATTCGCCTCCACTATATCCTGCCTGACGGGAAAGAATACGGGAAAGGCACATAATTCAAGGAAATAAGGGGTTACCGCAATCAGCTTCACCACGATAGTCCTGTCGTCGGGAGCCGTTACATTCAGTTTCCCTTCATTATAACCTTCAATGGATTCGAACATATAAGCATAATCGGCGGCAGTCTCGGGGCTGATGGCCCTGTTCCACGAATAAACAAAGTCCTTGGCGGTCAAAGGCTTGCCGTCACTCCATTTAAGACCCTCGCGCAGTTTGAACGTGTATGTCAGCCCGTCATCGCTTACGGTGTGGGATTCCGCCTGGCCGTAAATCGGCGTTCCGTTCTCGTCAAGCGACATTAAGCCTTCAAAGGCATGAATCAGCATTGTGGCCACATCCGCAGCCGAATTCAGCGCCGGATCAATGGTATCGGGCTCAGAACCGACATGCACCGCAAGCTCCACAGGTTTCGGAGCCGGTGTGGCGCCGCCGGGTCCGGGTTTGTTTTCGGGTGTGCAGGAGCAGATAATAATGCTCAATATAAGGATCATTGACAAAAGAAATAAATTCTTCTTCACTAATTCCTTCACTCCTTTTTATCGGTTAATAACTAATCCTTTCAGGAAAATTGGAAGCCGCAAAATATCTCTTTCCCTTTCAGATAATATCTCCAGTTTTCAGATGATTCATACAAATCATTTCCATATTGAAAAGCACGGGGACGACTCTTAACCGGTATGGTTTTCATACATACCGGACGTGTAACAAAAATTCTTATTCCTTGATTAGTATTTACATAATGCAAAAAGATGATGATTCTTTTGATATTGATAAAGGTTTTGGCTGACGGGGATACTGTGACTTTTACATGCAATAATGACCAGAAAGGCTGTTTTGAGTTGGCACCAGGCACAGCGGTTTCGAAGAATATAACAGGATTAATGAAAAATCAGATTTATATGAAACTGCAGGTTCTGAATCTTACGCAAATAATGCAGATAATAGGGATGGTTCCCTGGTCCGGTTTGACGTTACGCAGTGAACCGGATAAAGAAACATCCCCTTTTTATATTGGTAACCGGGATAACCATCTCCCCGGTTTTACGGTTCGGTTTAGTTTTCCCGGACCCTGTCCAGGTGATGGCATGCTGCATAATGGCCGTTGCTTACCCTGATAAGTTTCGGCTCTTCAGTTTTGCAGCGTTCGTCAGCATATGGGCAGCGGGTGCGGAAATGGCAGCCGCTTGGCGGGTCCAGGGGACTCGGGACATCCCCCTCAAGGACAATCCTTTTCCTCTTCCTGCCAGATTCAGGATCGGGTATCGGAACAGCAGATATCAATGATCTTGTATACGGATGCACGCTGTGAAACACAATTTCATTGCTTTCTGCAAGCTCAACCAGCCTGCCGAGGTACATTACGCCTATCCTGTTGCTTATATGCTTTACAACCGAAATATCATGGGCGATGAAAAGGTATGTGAGTCCCATTTTCTCCTGCAGTTCTTCAAACATATTCACTATCTGTGCCTGTATCGACACATCCAGTGCGGATATCGGCTCGTCACAGACAATAAACTCTGGATTGACTGCAAGGGCGCGTGCAATGCCTATGCGCTGCCTTTGTCCTCCCGAAAACTCGTGCGGGTAACGGTTGGCATGTTCACTGTTCAGCCCGACGCGCTGAAGCATCTCCATGATCATGTCGTTCCTTTCCTTTTTTGAACCTGCAAGATTGTTTATGTCAATGGGTTCCCCTATTATATCCCCCACCGTCATTCTCGGATCCAGCGATGCATACGGGTCCTGGAACACAATCTGCATTTTCTGCCTGTAGGGTTTCATATCAACCCTTGTTATATCGGTACCGTCATATATGATTCTACCGCCTGTGGGTTCATACAGGCGAAGAATGGACCTTCCCGCGGTCGTCTTTCCGCATCCCGACTCCCCTACAAGCCCCAATGTTTCGCCTCTTTCGATATGGAAGGAAACACCGTCAACGGCCTTTACATATTTTTTTCTGAACAGGCCGTTATTTACAGGAAAATACTGCTTCAAATCCTGAACTTCAATCAGGGTATTTCTGTCTTTGCTTTTTTCTGTCACTATCATTTTCCTTCCCTCCTTTTCTGTTCAAAGACTTCTTTCTGTAAAAGCCAGCATGCGCTTTTATGGGTACTTGTAATCTGCGTAAACTCCGGCATCCTTCTGAGGCATATTTTCATGCATTTTTCGCATCTGGGAGCAAAGGGGCAGCCTTCCGGCGGGTTAAGCATGTCGACAGGAGTTCCGTCAATGGGCACCAGTTTCTCGTGCTTTTCTGAATTAATCCTTGGTATGCTGCGCAGAAGGCCTTTTGTGTACTCATGTTTCGGGTTGTAGAATATCTCGTCGGTTGTACCGGCTTCCACAACCTTGCCCGCGTACATAACCACGATTTTATTGCACATCGATGCAACTATGCCAAGATCGTGCGTTATCATTATAATTGACATGTTTATCTTTCTTTTCAGCTCCATCATCAGTTCTATAATCTGGGCCTGGATGGTAACATCCAGTGCGGTTGTCGGTTCGTCGGCAATCAATAGCTTTGGTTCGCATGCCAGAGCTATCGCGATCATAACCCTTTGCCTCATACCGCCCGAAAGTTCGTGCGGGTACTGTTTAAGCCGCCTTTCAGGCTCATTTATGCCCACCAGTTTCAACAGCTCGACAGAACGCTCGTAAGCCTGCTGTTTGTTCAAATCGGTGTGCAGGTATATAACCTCACGGATCTGGTTGCCTATTGTATAAACCGGGTTCAATGAAGTTATTGGATCCTGGAATATCATGCTGACTTCCTTCCCGCGTATATTCCGCATCTCCTTCTCCGACATTTCGTGTATCCTGTGCCCGTTAAATTCAATGGTCCCGCCGATTATTCTGCCCGGATGAGAAACAAGCCCCATAATCGAAGAAGCGGTAACCGACTTACCGCTGCCGCTCTCGCCTACAATGCCAAGCACGTCCCCTTCCTGCATGCTGACCGAAACGTCATTCAGAGCCTTTACCTCTCCCTGCGGCGTAAAGAATGAGAGTCTAAGGTTTTTTATATCCAGTAAAGTTTTACTCACGTTAACCCCCCTAATTCTTAAGTTTAGGATCAAAAGCGTCCCTGAGGCCGTCACCCAGCAGATTGAACGACAGAATAATCAGGCTTATCACAACGGCAGGTGCCATCAGCCTGTGAGGATAGGAACTGATACCGCCTATCGCCTGGGATGCAAGCGAACCAAGGCTTGGCATCGGAGCAGATACGCCAAGGCCCAGAAAGCTCAGAAAGCTCTCTGTAAATATTGAAGAAGGTATCTGCAGCGTTGTGGTTACTATAAGAGTTCCTATACTGTTTGTCAAAAGGTGCTTTTTTATAATTCTGCTGTCAGATGCGCCCAATGCCTTTGCCGCAACCACATATTCCTGCTCCTTAAGCATAAGCACCTGGCTTCGCACAATCCTGGCCATTCCCACCCAATACAGCAGCGAAAAAACAACGAAGATGCTTATAAGACCGATTCCAACCGTATTTATCCATTCAAACCCTGTAACATTATCCGCAAGCTCCTTCAGCGGGTATTTCAGGGTTACCGAAAGCAGTATAATAATCAGGATATCGGGTACGGTATATATAATGTCCACAGCCCTCATCATAATCATGTCCACCTTGCCGCCGAAATAGCCGGCTATGGAGCCATAAGCCGAACCTATCACAAGAATTATTGCACTTGCTATGATACCAACCAGCAGGGAGATTTTGCTCCCTACCATGATCCTGATCATCAAGTCCCGGCCAAGGCTGTCGGTTCCAAGCAGATGCGGAAACACCTTTTCACCGGCTTCAATACGTTCCAGCTCGGATTCCGAGTACTCCATTATGCCCAGGTTCTCGCTTCCCCGAATCTGCTGTTCATAGGAGTACGGATAGAACGCAGGAATAATAAACGCTGAAATCATGATGACAATGATGACAAACAGCGAAGCCATCGCAAGTTTATTCTTGCGGAGCCTTCTGAATCCGTCCTTCCAAAAACTTACGCTTTCCCGCATGACGACCATTCCCTGTTTTTCGCTTTCCTCTGCGGGCAAAAAGTCCGACACATTCAGCTGAAAACTGAAAGGATTCTTTTTATTATTCACTTTCCATCCCTCCTCCTACTTCAGATTAATTCTTGGGTCTATTATTTTGTACGCTATGTCTACAATCACATTCATTGTAATGAGCAAAAAGGCAAGGAAAATTGTCGTACCCATTATCAGCGGATAATCCCTGTCGGTAATTGAGCCGACAAACTGGCTTCCCAGCCCCGGTATCGTAAATATTTTCTCAACGACAAAACTTCCGGTGAGAATTCCTGCGAGCATCGGCCCCAGGTAGGTTACAACGGGAAGAACGGCGTTACGCAGGGCATGTTTGAACAATGCCTTGAACTGGCCGAGACCTTTTGCCCTCGCAGTCCGCATGTAATCTTGTCCCAATACGTCGAGCATGCTTGAACGCATCAGCCTGGAAATATACGCTGTGGGATAGAAGGCCAGCGCGGCAACAGGAAGTATATAATGCAGCGGCGACGTGAGCCCGAAGGTGGGCAGTATCTTCAGTCTGACGCCGAAAAAGAACATCAGTACCGTTGACACAACAAAGCCCGGTATGGCTATGCCCATCGTTGATATCAGCATTATAAGCCTGTCAAACCACTTGCCCCGGTGTAATGCTGCTACAGAGCCCATCGGTATACCCACTGCAATAGCCAGTATCACCGCCATCAAACCTATTTTTGCCGAAACGGGAAACCTTGTTCTTATAATATCGTTGACTTCCTGGCCCCGCATTTTAAGAGAAGTACCCAAATCTCCGCGTATCAGTCTTTTCATATAGTTCAGGTACTGGATGCCCACCGGCTGATCCAGCCCATACTTTTCCTGCAAAGCCTTCAATGTCTGTTCGGAAGGTGCTTTCTCGGACAGAAACGGCCCTCCCGGAACCAGGTACATCAGGAAAAAGGTAAGCGTTGCAACCAGGAACAATGTGACTATACCCGATATAATCCTTTTAATTATATATCCACCCATCAGTGACACCCCTTAATAAAAAACAAACTTTTTTCTCCTGAAACAATGGCAAAAAAAACATGTCTTTAAAAGACACAGTCAGGGAATTACCTGTTTTTATACATTGCCAATCCACTGTTTTCAGGGATAGAATAGAAATTTAAACAGGCATTAAATCAGTGTATATAACCAATATCTGATTTGTATGCTTTAAATTATACTTTACATAACGTTTATTGTCAATTTTTACAGGTAATATAATCCATTGTAATTTTTGTAATGCTGATTTACATATATTCTACCTGCTGTACGACAGTAAACCGAACGGCCGGGACTGAACAGGTATGCCTGCACGCCGGGATGCATAAAAAAAGAGTTCGCATCAGAATCCTGTGCAAACTCTTTTTAGCACACTCCCGCCTTCAGAGGCGGGGATATTATTTCAATTACTCCTGAAAACCACCGGCAAACCCACGGTGGTTCAGACTATCGTTTATTCCCTTCTTGCCGCTCCTTTATAGTCCTTTGTCGGAATCAACTTACCCGATGCCAGCCTTTCCTTAGCCTTTGCAATTGCTTCGGTGTACTGCGGGAGCCAGCGTTCCTGGGCAACCAGCAATTCATCCGTCATCTGCCATATTTCGGGAGGATTTAACACTGCACCTGTCAGGGGATCCATCATCATTGCCTGCCTCAGCAGTATATCATCGCCATGCACCGCGGCTTCAACAGCCAGCCTCTGGACCGAAATACTGGCATTGCATACCGCGGCACAACCCAACGGAAGATCACCTACGACGGGGATACTTATACCGTTTGCGTCAACATAACCCGGAACTTCAACAACAGCGTCAGCAGGAAGATTCGTAATTACCCCGTTATTGACCACGTTAAAATGCCCCCTGTATGTCCTTCCGGTTTCAAGCGATTCAATTATGTATGTACCATGTTCTGAGCTTCTTTCGGCAGGATCAAACTTTCTTGCTGGCTCTTCCATCCATTTCGGGAAATTGCTTTCAAACCAGTTCCTTTGCTCCGTGCACTCCCTGAGATACCCGCCTGTTTCGCCGTTTATCCAGATGCTGAGGTCAACCCAGTCCATGATTTCTTCAGGCCTTTTCCTGTACCATGGCACATACTCGCTCAAATGCCCGTTAGATTCGGTGCTGTAATACCCGAATCTTCTAAGCATATCTATACGAACCTTTTCGGTTTTGCTGTATACAGGGTGCCTTTCAAATGCTTCGAGGAGTTCCCCGGTCATATCCCTGCCCTTGTGTTTAACCTGTATATACCATGTCTGATGGTTGATTCCCGCGCAGATTATGTCAACTTCTTCCCTCTTCAGGCCCAACACTTCTGCTATTTGCTGATGCCCGTGCTGTACCCCGTGACATAACCCAATTGTTCTTACGCCGCCGTACTTATTGCAGGCCCATGTGATCATCGCATTCGGATTTGCATAATTCAATAATATGCAGTCTTCCCGGGCTACCTCGCGTATGTCCCTGCAAAAATCCAGCACCACCGGGATCCCTCTCTGTCCGTACATAATACCGCCGGCGCAAAGGGTATCCCCCACGCACTGGTCAACTCCATATTTCAACGGGATCTCAATATCCAGTTTAAACGCATCAAGGCCGCCCACCCTGACCACATTGAATACATATTTTGCGTTTTCCAGCGCCCGTCTTCGATCGGTAGTTGACTGGATCCTGATATTCAGTTTGTTTTCATCGATATCCCTCTGACAAATCTGCGTAACCATTTCCAGGTTTTTCTCGCTGATGTCTGTGAAGGCAATTTCAATCCCCATTTCCCTGAATTCGGGAACAGACAGGAGATCGCTGAGAAACCTTCTTGTGAACCCGATGCTGCCTGCTCCAATAAAAGCAACCTTGAAAGACATATTCCAACCTCCCTGATATTTGATGTTCTACCTGCAGCAGAAAAGCATGTTTCAGCATTCTGACCGGTTAATTACCATTATACACTACTGAAGACAAGGTTTCATTTCATTTCTTATATTACTTTTTTCGTATATGCCTTAGTATTCCGATGAATAAGCCGCGGAAGCGCCTTATATCGAAAAAAAGCCATGAATACTGCTTAATATAAAAAAAGAGCCTGCACTGAAATTCAGGCAAACTCTTTCATTACCGGTTTATCATATATTCCGTTCATACTGAGCCTGTGTCTTCACCTGGCGGCAGGACAGGCATTATTTCCCTTTAACCGCCCAAAGCCCCAGCGCAGGGTTTGAAATATAGAAATAGGTTTCTTCACCGCCTTCGAAATAACCGTCGGTAATACCTTCAGGCTTGTATTTCCTTTCGGCTTCTTCATAGGGCATATATTTGAACCCCACGCCTTCCACCTCTTCACGGGTTAAATGTTTAACCGCATAAGTAATGGTAAACCTTCCGTCGCTTGAACCGTGAATCAGGTGAGCCGCTGCCGACGGGTTTTCCCTGAGATCGGCATTTTCATTGTAATTTTTCAGGGTGTTTTCCCTGCCCTTGTATCCGTACTTCCTGATTAACTTATCAATGTCGTCGTCTTCCCCGAACTTTCTTACACCAGGTGCCAGAATAACAAGCTCGCCGCCGTCGGCCATCGCCATGCGTGTGCGGTAAATGGCCTTGTTCCCGAGCCAGGTGCTTTTGAATTCTCTTGGGTCAAGGTATACAACAGCTTTTTTAATAGGCTCGTCAAGCCAGATCAGGTTCTTTTTGCGGCTTAATTCAACCGCTTCTTCAAAAACCCTCCTGCTGTTGCCTGCAAAAACACCCTCGATTGTTACTTCATCCTGCGAAGCGGTGGTTACTGTCAGTATATATACCAATGGGAGATTGTTCAGAAAATGCTCCTGGGCATAGTCAAAAACCTTTCTGACAGGAGAATGATCCTTGCCCATGATGCGCTCCATTCCGAAAACAGCTCCGAGAATATGGCTGTGGTTAATGGTATCCTTACCGCCGCAGCCAACCAGTATGTTCTTTGTGTAATTGGCCATTCCCACAACTTCATGCGGTACAACCTGGCCGATTGACAGGATAAGGTCATATGAAGGATCGATAATGCGCTTGTTTATTTCCACCGGTAACGGATTGTTAATAAGGCCCTCGGATACCTCGGATACGTAACTTGCAGGCACTTCACCAATCCGGACCACATCCTCCCTCCAGTTGTGCGGGATTACCTTGTCGCGGGGTACCATACCTTCGAAAAAGGCGTCGATCTGCTCTTCGGTCATAGGATCATGGGTGCCCAGTGCCGGCATGATATCCACCTGGACCGTATCCTTAAGTTTTGAGTATATCATTGCAGTAATTTTTCCTGCCCCCGAATGCATACGGGTAAAGTCGGGAGGAAGCAGCAATATCTTTTTCAAAGGCTTACTCCCCGCTTCGTTTATTACTTCGTCAATGACAGACTGAAGTTCTTCATTTGTAATACCACTGTTTGCTCTTGCAAACTTTATAATGTCTTTCATTGCAACCATCCTCATCTTAACCGGCTGATCCGCAGAATCTGTTTCGAGGATCAGCCGTATTTTTATTCAAAGCAGCCGGAAAAACCGAGGAAGGCACACTATTCCACGCAACAGGCGCATGTTATACGTTATATGTTGAAGCAGACGTGGTTCCGCCCTCTCCGGTCCAGTTGGTATGGAAGAATTCACCCCTCGGTCTGTCAACCCTTTCATAGGTATGGGCGCCGAAATAGTCACGCTGAGCCTGTAACAGGTTGGCGGGCAGTCTTTCGCTTCTGTAACCGTCGTAGTAGCACAATGCAGAGGTAAATGCCGGAACAGGGATACCGTTGGTCAGTGCGATTGATGTAACCCTTCTCCAGCTTTCCTGGGCCTTTTCAACCCTTTCCCTGAAGAACGGATCCAGGAGGAGGTTTGTAAGATCGGGGTTTCTGTCAAAGGCTTCCTTGATCTTGCCAAGGAACTTGGAGCGGATGATACAGCCACCGCGCCACATCAGCGCAATGCCGCCGTAATTCAGGTTCCATCCGTATGTTTGCGCTGCTGCACGCATCAAGGTATAACCTTGGGCGTAGGAAACAATTTTTGATGCATAAAGGGCATTGCGTATGTCCTCTATCAGCTGTTTCCTGTCACCCGTATATTTCGGAACAGGACCCGAAAGCACCTTTGAAGCCGCTGTTCTTTCTTCCTTCATAGCAGACAGGCAGCGTGCGAAAACAGCCTCTCCGATCAGGGTCAAAGGTATGCCTTCATCCAGGGCTGCAATGGCTGTCCATTTTCCGGTACCCTTCTGTCCTGCGGTGTCCAGTATTTTGTCCACCAGCGGAGTTCCGTCTTCATCCTTGTATGCAAGAATATCGCGTGTAATTTCAATCAGATAGCTGTCCAGTTCACCTTCGTTCCATTCCTTGAACACTTCGTGCATTTCGTCGGCAGACATGCCGAGCAGATCCTTCATTAAGTGATATGCTTCGCAGATAAGCTGCATATCTCCATATTCAATGCCATTGTGCACCATTTTTACAAAATGGCCGGCACCATTCTCTCCAACCCAGTCACAGCACGGGGATCCATCTTCAACTTTTGCAGCTATGGCCTGGAAAATTTCCTTAACATGCGGCCATGCCTCAGGAGATCCTCCGGGCATCAGGCTCGGTCCCTTCAAAGCTCCCTCTTCTCCGCCCGATACTCCGGTACCGATAAACAGCAGGCCCTTTTCCTCAAGGTATTTTGTACGGCGTATTGTATCGGGGAAGTGGGAATTACCGCCGTCTATTATTATGTCGCCCTTGTCAAGGTGAGGAATCAAAAGCTCAATGAAATCATCAACGGGCTTACCTGCCTTGACCATTAACATTATTTTTCTCGGCTTCTTCAAAGAATTTACCAGTTCCTCGACTGAAAAGGTGCCGATTATGTTCTTTCCCTTTGCACGCCCCTGAATGAAAGCGCTTACTTTTTCGGTAGAACGATTAAACACCGCAACTGTAAAGCCCTTACTCTCCATATTCATTACCAGGTTTTCACCCATGACTGCAAGTCCGATTAAGCCTATATCCGCTTTGCTCATAAAAAATCCCTCCAACATTGATATTATTATCAATCAATCATCTTTTTACGCGTGCGTTTCCTTCCCAGATGCTCCATACCTGTTCTTCATCGGCGGGCAGTGCATAATCTGTAAGGAATGTTGTTGCCATAGCGCCTGTAGCCCATCCGAATTTTATCCATTTCTCAGGTTCCCAGCCCTTGAGAATTCCATACAGAAGACCTCCGACAAATCCGTCGCCGCCGCCAATACGGTCAAGTACATGAATTTCACGGGGCTCTGCAACATGCCAGTTGTCGTTTTCCAGCATTATGGCTCCCCATAAGTGCTGATTGGTGCTGATTACTTCACGCAGGGTTGTGGCAAAAACCTTCACATTCGGGAATTTTGCCCTGACGCGGGTAATCATTTCCTTGAAACTGTCGATTTTTCCCAAAATATCCTTACCGCCTGCTTCAGGGCCTTCAACTCCGAGACAAAGCTGATAGTCCTCCTCGTTGCCGATGAGAATATCCGAAACGCTTACAATTTCAGTGAATACATCCCTGAGTTCCTTTTCGCGGTCTTTCCAGAATGAAGCGCGGTAGTTCAGGTCGAAGGATATTTTTGTTCCGTATTTCTTTGCGGCTCTTGCCAGTTCAAGACAGAATGTGCTTGTTTCTGGAGACAGTGCGGCAATAAGACCCGACATGTGAATAATCTTAACACCGTCCTGGCCAAACAGCTTGTCAAGATCGAAATCCTTCACATTCAAAGTTCTTCCGACTTCACCGGCACGATCATTGTGCACTCTCGGACCCCTGGCGCCAAAGCCGGAATCTGCGATATTGAACTGATGGCGATATCCCCATGGTCCACCCTGCGGAACTTCCTTCCCCTCGTATTCCATATGCCTGCTTGCCAGATCATCCTTAATGAATCTTGCAATGGGGCTGTCCTTGACAAATGTGGTCAATACCTTAACTCTCAGACCCAGGCTGGATGATATGCTGGCTACATTGGACTCGGCACTTGTGGCCTGCATGAAATACATGTTGCTGCAATGTACGGGCTGTGAATTGACAGGAGTTATCCTTACACCCATACTGGTTGGTACCACCAATGAATAAACAGCGTTCTCTTTAAGTTGCATTAGTTACCCTCCTCTGAAAATTTGATTCTTTATAATTATAACCTATTTTATTTCATTTGGACAGGATGTATATTCCAGCTGCAGTTATCTTACCGGCGGGGAACAGATTCAGCGGAGCAGCAGATTTAATCATGTTGTTTCTATATTGTTGAATATTCCCTTTGACGCAAGAAATAAACACATGGCCGCAAATAAATTCCACACTGCAATTGAGAAGGCGGAATACAGTTCGTTGCCCGTTATGCCCTGGACTATAAGCATTATGACAACACCAGGTATTACTACAAAAAGCGAAACAAACATTTTTACAAAAATAAGCATGACCCTGCTGTGTATACTGCCGAAAAGGCGCCGGGACACAATATCCGCGTATATATACACCGCTCCGTACAGCGTATAGTTCACTATGCACAGCAATATAACCGGAATACTTGTGCCATATATGAAATAGGCAACGGTAAACAAAAGCGTTCCGTCGAGCAGGTTTTTCAGGTTCTCGGTAAGGGTTGCATAAAAGAGTTTCTTTCCGTTTGATTCGGGCACAAGGAAAATATACGGCTTCTCAAGTTCAAGGGGCCATCTGCCCTGGACGATAAAGAAAAATAGCAGGTATGCACTTAGAAAAAGCGTAAAAAAGATGCTTGAAAACCCGTCAAGCATGAGGAATTTTGTTCCTACGCCTGTCAGAACGATAAGTACTGTTGTACTGTCGAAGAAAAGAAGGAAGCTCACTTTCCTGTACTCCAGCATATGCTTTTCGAAAATCGCCTTTGCGCCGCGGGAAGAGAACCCGCCCTTTACTTTCCGTGCTTCTCCTTTTCTAAGGCTTGCGTCCCGGCCTTCCCTCTTTGCTTTTATCCTTGACTCAAGCTCATCGGTGGCACTGAGCACATCTTCATAATACTCAAGGTTTGCATTGTATATAATTGCAACGAACAGGCCAATCAATACCAGAAGAACGGCAATGCTGACATAGAACATTAAGTCTATCCCATAAACGGCCGCCGATGCAATAGTTACAATCTGGCCTATTATCGGTATATAGGCGACGGCTTCGGAACCGAAAAAGGAAACAAAAGCCCCGGTAAATGAACCTGTCATTGCAATGGCCAAAACAAAAAACAGGACAACAAGAACTGCCGTTATGTCAAGTAAGCGCCTTGCAAGAACACGCCTTTCGTTGCTGCGGGACGAAACACTGTAAACTACCATTCCAAGTATCGGTGATATGACGGAATAAAGCAGGACGGCCAGAAGAATAACCGGTACACCGTAATCGGTCAGTGCAAAATTGTTTTTGATATTCGATATCTGAAAAATCATAAAGAAAACAATGAACAGGGAAGTGCCTATATGCTTTATAAAGCCGTATAAAAGAACCTGGCTTGGCTTAAAGGGTGCTGTAAATACAAGGTTGACATCGGCAAAACGGAAATAGGTGCTTCCCTTCTCTATTCCCTGCCGTAACCCCAGGTATAAAGCTATGCAGGCAGTAGCCGCAACCCCCGCCCTGAATATTTCATTGTCAACCTTGCGTACCAGGCCTGACGGCATAATTAACGTTACTACAGCAACAAAAACCATCATGACGCCAATCAGGATGTATCCGACAAGTGCAAGGGGTTTTTGAGCCAGGCCGCGGAATATGTTCATGAACTGTTTACGGATTACATAGAACAGCGAACTCATAAATCAGGTGCTCCTTCCGTATGCCTGAAAAATATATCCTCCAGTGACTCGGCTTTTTCCTCAAGTTCATCGCGGGTTCTTGACAGGACTACTTTGCCCTTGTTCATAATAAGCACCTTATCCCATACTTCTTCAATGCTGTCGATGATATGCGTGCTTATCAGCACGGCGCAGCCTTCGTTTCTAAGCTCGGTAAAAATGCTTTTCAGCTCTTTTATTGCCTTCGGGTCAAGCCCCATCATGGGTTCATCAAACATAATCATCTTCGGATTTATTATCAGGGCGCAGCATATGCTGAGTTTCTGCTGCATACCCTTTGACAAATCCTTGCCCAGTTTGTCGGTCTTGTCGAAAAGGTCGAAACGTTTAAGAAGCTGATCGGCTTTTTCCCTGTATCCTTCGTCAAGTCGGTATGCCCGCGCTATAAATTCGATATGCTCGTTAACGGTAAGGTATTCATACACCGCCGCACTTTCAGGCACATAACCGAATACCTTTTTCGCTTCAGAGGTTTTATTCGGCAGTCCGTTTATAAGGATCCGGCCGTCGAACCTCAGAAGGCCTGCTATGGACTTTATGGTGGTACTTTTTCCTGCGCCGTTGGGTCCAAGCAATACTGCAATCTCTCCGCTTTTTACTTCAAAACTTACATCACTGACTGCAGGTACATTTCTGTATCTTTTTGTCAATCCCATAACCTGAAGCATATTAATGCCCCTTCCTACCAATATCTGCATTATTATACAACTTGTCGCCGTATTATTCAAGCAATAAAAAAAGAGTGATTGGGCTCACTCTTTCTATCTTCCGCAGCATTTTTTATATTTCTTCCCACTGCCGCACGGGCAGGGATCATTCCTGCCGATTTTTTCAACGGTAATACGGCTGTCCGCATGGAGTTTCAGACGTATTTCCCTTCTCTTCTCACCGGAAAGCAGCTTGTCCCACTGGGGCAGTGTATACAGCCAGTCAGCCTTCGCTTTCAGCATGTTGTAATAGAGCTTTTCATAGTCAATTGTCAGGGTGATTGCTGAATCCTCGTTCAGCTGTTCAAGGTCCAGTTCCTCTGACAGGCTTGTGTTAATCCCGTCAAGAAAGCCCATAAAGGTTACGGGATCCATGGAAAAGCCGTCCGCCAGTTCCTTAACGGTACCGGCCAGCTCTTTTTGCTCCTTTTCAAGAATTTCTTCATAGGCCTCCTTTTCCAGGCTGATATACGATTTAAAAAACTCACCGTATGTGCCTGTACTCTGTTGTTCCTCTATTTTTTTCGTCCATTCCCGGTATAAACTCATAGCCCTTCTCCTTTCAGGTGTTTTAAGATCTTCTGCAATCCCGCCTGTTAACTACATTTTCTCGGGAGCATCTATGCGAATCAGGTCCAGTACATTCTTTATAACAATCTTTGTACAGTGGATAAGAAACAGCCTGGCCTGCATCAAATCCTCCTCTTCGCCCTTGACCCTGCATGCATTGTAAAAGCTGTGGAAACCCGACGCCACATCCATTACATAATGGGTCAGCCTGCTTGGTTCCAGTGTCTGCGCTGCCATTCTTATCTCTTCCGGATACTCGGCAAGTTTCTTGATCAGCGCCAGCTCCTCGGGCTGTGTCAGCAGGGCAAGGTTAACTTTTTCCGAAGGAACCCTTTCAATATTCTCTTCGGCAAGTTTTCTCAGAATGCTGCAAATCCTCGCATGGGCATACTGGACATAAAAAACGGGATTGTTGTTTGACTTCTCAACGGCCAGATCCATATCAAAATCGAGGTGGCTGCCCGAAGTTTTCATGTTGAAGAAGAACCTTGCAGCATCCACACCCACGTCATCCAGCAAATCATCCAGCGATATGGTGCGGCCGGTCCGTTTTGACATCCTTGCAATCTCGCCGTTTTTGTAAAGGTGAACAAGCTGGAACAGCACAATCCGGAGCCTGTCCTTTGAAACGCCTATGGCTTCCATTGCCGCCTTCATTCTTGCCACATGGCCGTGATGGTCGGCACCCCACAGGTTTATAACCCTGTCAAAACCGCGCTTTATGAATTTGTTGCGGTGGTAGGCTATGTCGGCTGCCATATATGTCGGGAAGCCGTTCTGCCTTATCAGGACTTCATCCTTTTCAAGGCCTGTTTTTTCACCGCTGAGCCACAGGGCACCGTCCTTCTCCACAATATATCCGCGCTCTTTCAGAAGGTTCATTGTTTCTTCAATTTCGCCGTCGTACAGAGAACTCTCCCTGAACCAGACATCATAGTTAATCCTGTACCTCACAAGCCCGTCATGGATTCTTTTCAGGTTTCTCGGCAGTGCGTAATCTATAAGGGCTTTCCTTCTTTCCTCAGGGCTTTTGTCAAGAAGATTACTACCGTATTCCCTGATATAGTCCTTAACATGATCAATTATATCTTCACCATGGTAACCGTCTTCGGGAAACGGTACACTGTCTTCTCCCATCAATTGCTGCAGGTACCTGGCTTCAAGGGATATTCCGAATTTCTCCATCTGGTTTCCGGCATCGTTTACATAGTATTCCCTTGTAACGTCGTAACCTGCCTTTTCAAGAACGCTTGCTATGCAGTCTCCAAGAGCACCGCCGCGTGCATTGCCCATGTGCAGGGGACCTGTAGGGTTCGCGCTTACAAATTCCACCATGACCTTTTCGCCATTTCCGATATTCAGCTCGCCGTAGCGGTCCTGCTTTTCGTCAATCAGTCTCAGGGTCCTGTACAGCCATTCGTTGTTGAGGTAGAAATTAATGAACCCGGGACCGGCAACATCAATCCTGCATATAAACGTACCATCAGTATCGATATGTTTCAGGATTGCCTGGGCTATTTGCCTTGGCGCCATTTTCGCCGGTTTTGCCATCTGCATCGCCAGGTTTGTTGATAAGTCGCCGAAGGTTTCCTCCCTCGGTTTTTCAAGCATTATGTCCGGTATGTCGGTCTCGGGAAGTTCTCCGGCCGACACCGCCTTTCTAATGGCATTGTTAACGGCTGTTTTTATTTGTTCGGTAATTTCTTCATAAATACTGTACATGAAAACCATCCTTCGTCTGTTACTGAACTTTTACATTAAGAGTGGTAAAGCTGGTCAGCTGGTTATTCACTTCAATAATATATTCAACATTGATATTTCCGCCCAAATCATTCATGTCCACAGATACTTTCTGAGCCGTGACCCCGACTTCAATGGTACCGTATTCGGTGTTATACTCGGATGTATGCCTGCGGCCCTTTTGAAAAACCATAAGACTGCTTACATTACCGAGACGGATCAGTGTAACCGCATCGGGTTCCACCTTCAGGGTTGTGGTTGTTCCGTCCATACCCGTAATATTGCTCTCGGTGTAAGTGATGTAATAATTTCCGCCTTCCTTGTAATAGGTACCCTCGGTAACGAAATTATAAACATCGGCATCATCCCTGTCAGGATGTTCCTGCTTGCTGTCAACCGTTATCATTACATCTTTTTTCAATTTTGCTCCCTCTCTCAATAGAAAAATGTTGTTTTTCTTAAATTATATTTTATATCATATTTATCCTACAATTTACAAGTTATTTGATCATAATTTTCCATATCTACACGTTCAATATCGGTAATTTCCTTCCCAAGTATCATTTTGCCCAGTTTCCTGAACTTTTCCACGCTGTCGCTTGTATAGAAACGGTATGCAGCCTCTCCATCCGCGCTTTCAAGTTTCTCTTTGTACAAAAGCTCCTTAAGGGTGATCGACAATTCTTCGGCGGAGCTTACAAGGGCAACTTCATCACCCATGACATCGCGAATGACGTCTGCAAGCAGCGGATAATGGGTGCAGCCCAAAACAAGGGTGTCTATTTTTGCCTGTTTCAAATCCTTAAGGTATTCTTCGGCTATCATCCTTGTAATCCTATTATCCCACCAGCCCTCTTCAACAAGGTTTACAAAAAGCGGACATGCCTGTGAGAAAATCTGAACGTTCGGGTTCATGCTTTTTATTGCTTTAGGATATACACCGCTGCTGGTTGTTGCGGGGGTTGCTATTACTCCTATCCTGCCCTTTTTCGTTTTTTTCAGTGCGCTCCTGGCACCCGGTTCAATAACCTCAAGAACCGGTACTTTAACCGACGACCTCACCTCGGGAAGAGCCACGGCACTTACCGTATTGCATGCAACAACAACGAGCTTTACATCCATCGAAAGAAGGAATGCCAAATCCTGCCTGGTATACTTAATCACAGTTTCCCTGGATTTTGTTCCATAGGGTGTTCTGCCGTCATCTCCAAAATAGATGATGCTTTCATTCGGCAGCAGTTTCATAATCTCCTTTACCACGGTCAGCCCGCCCAGGCCGGAATCAAAAACTCCTATCGGTCTGTTATCCATTACAATTTCCTTTCATATGATCTCTGATATTCATTATAACGCAAAAGCGAAAGATCTATCAGTTTTTCCAGCAATTCGCCGTAACTTATTCCGCATGCCTGCCATAGCTTGGGGTACATGCTTATGCTTGTGAACCCCGGCATTGTATTTATTTCATTGATAAATACCTTACGGGTCCTTTTTTCGACAAAGAAATCAACCCTCGCCAGTATGGCACAGTCCAGTGCTTTGAATGCGGTTACCGCATCGGCACGCACAGTTTCAATTGTTTCCTCGTCCAAATCCGCTGGTATTACAATCTTAGAGTCTGATTTTATGTACTTGGCCTCATAATCGTAAAACTCGTTGCACGGAATAACCTCGCCCACCGTTGACGCAACAGGCTCATCAAAACCCAATACAGCACATTCCACTTCCCTGCCGTCGATATATTCTTCAATCAGAATCTTGCGGTCATATTCGGCCGCAATTTTCAGGGCTTTTAGGAGCTCTTCGGGCTGTCTTACCTTTGAAACACCAACCGAGGAACCGCAGTTTGAAGGCTTGACAAAACATGGGTACCCTACCAGCGACTGAACCTTTTCCAGGATTTCGGATATGTTTTTTTGGATATCCGGCCTTTTCACCACAATATACCTGCCCTGGTTAAGTCCTGCATGCTCAAAAAGGACCTTGCTGACTGCCTTATCCATTCCGACCGCCGAAGACAGTACATTGCAGCCCACGTAGGGGATCCCGGCAAGCTCAAATAACCCCTGGATAGTGCCGTCTTCACCGTTTGCCCCGTGCAGGACGGGAAAGACAATATCCACAGGACCTCCGCATACTCCGTAAAGATAATCCTTTGCAGAAAAGGGCATTTTCGCGGGATCGGCATAATTCCTGTCAGAATCCCTCCTGGCTTCTTCCTCCCATTCACCGCTTGTTATGTATTTATATTCACCGCGGTAGGGAAGCCACTCTCCCTCTTTCGTAATTCCTACAGGCAGAATTTCATATTTATCCTGATCCAGGTTTTCCAGAACAGATCGAGCGGAAACTCTTGACACTTCGTGCTCGGATGACTGCCCGCCGAAAAGAACGGCAACCCTGATTTTATCCTTCATAAACATCACCCCGCAATAATCAGCCCAAAGGACGGACACTGAAAAGTCTTTATTTCTGCTGTCGTCAAAAGGCTTCTTTGATTATACATGAAACTACCCGTCCATTACAAGACGGGTAAAGTAAACAATAACGGAAACTGCCTGGCAGTTTATTAATCCTCAAGTATATCATCGTCATATATCTCGTCCACGCTTGCCTCTTCGGCATTTTCGTCCTGCATTGTCACGCTGTCCCCGTCACCGGGCATTGAAGTATAACTCACCTTTCTGTCTATCAGCGCTTCATTCCTTGGAAACGCGTTATCGAAACGGAAATTGCCCTTGAATTCCTTCTGCTCCTTTCCGTTTATCAGAAACTTCACAGTCTCAATATCCTTAAGTTCGGTAAGCGTATTTACAACCGAGAATATTGTTATCTCTTCGGCATCCTTGCCTCCCTGGTGATTATCTACGAATTCTTTTGTCATATCTACTATTGCAGTACGTCCTTCAACCTTAACAGGCGACCTTAAAGAGGCACCCTCGGGTATTGTTGGTTTCAGTTCGCTGTTCGAAGGACCTTTTATCAGTTCCTTGACCAGTACCGAAGCAAGCTGCTCGGTTCCCTGCTTTGCTTCTTCGATGCTGATGTAGTGTATTTCATTAATCAGGCGGGTTCCTTCCTGGTTCGAAAAATAAAGTGTCACCGGCAGTTTTTCGTTCAGCTTTCGTGCCTCTTCCTCGGTTATAACAATACTGCTTGCCGGCCTTATCTCGTCCTCTTCAAGCTGTTTCAGCGCCTTATCCTGGCTTTTCATACAACCGGCAAACAACAGGATTGTGAACAAAAGGATTGCGAAAACAAAAACGGTTACAAGGATTGCTTTTTTCATGCACCAAATACCCCTCTCGGATTTGTCTAAAATATACCTATGCCTTTCACCGGACAAATATACACTGTGTTTTAGACAAATTTTCGGGCAAAAAAACAACCTGTAACCTTAATGATAATATTGTGCGATGCAAAAAAATTTTTAACGGAGTGCAGCTTAATCGCTCTTTTTCGCCAGGGCGCGTACATATTCGATCATGTTTTTGCCTGCAATTGCCCCCTGCCCAACTGCAACGGCTATCTGTTTGAAAACCCCAGTACAGTCTCCGGCTGCGTAAAGCCCGGGAATATTCGTTTCCTGGCTGCTGTTTGCAATAATCGACTGTTCTTTTGTCAATATCCCCATCTTTAGTGCAAAATTTATGCTTGACGCGTTGCCATAGGCTACGAAAATTCCGTCAACGGGGGTTTCGGAGCCGTCCTCAAAAACTATTCTTTCAATGAATTCCTCACCTTCAAAGGCGGAAATTGGCTTTTCGTTTATTGCAAATTTACCGGCCGCCGATTTATCTGTAAAATCCGTTTTCTCCCCATTTGTAAAAATGGTAATGTCATTGGTGAACTTAAGGAGTTCCTCGGCCTCGTGCAGAGCAAAATCCTTGAATCCAAGAACCCCGACCTTTTTTCCGCGGTAGAAAAACCCGTCACATGTGGTGCAGTAACTGATACCCTTCCCCTCGAACTTTTTCAGATTACGTATTTTTATACTGACAGGTTTCTGGCCGGTTGCAATCAGCACAGTGTGCGCTGAATAGGTATTGTTCACAGTTTTTACGCGGAAAACATCTTCCTTTTCAATACCGATAACTTCCTCCCTCAGGATCACTCCTCCAAGCCGTTTCAGCTGTGCCTCTCCTTCGCTGAGAAGTTTTTCACCCGATACCGGCTCTGCAAAGCCATAATAATTTTCAACTTTTGATGCCTTTTTAAGAACACTGTCTCCAAGGCCGAAGACCAATGTTTTCATGTTTGCACGTATTGTATACAGGGCGGCAGATATTCCTGCCGGGCCGTCGCCGATAATAACCGCATCGTATATCATATCCAAATCACTCCTTCTTATGGTATTTTACTGTTTATCTGTCACAAGAACAAGGCTTTGCGCATAAACTGACACTGTAACATTTATCAGAGGTGATTTAATGAGCGATATTTCAAATTATTTGCATGGACAGATAACAAGGAAGAAGATAGAGAAAGGACTTGAAATGCTTCGGAATGAAAGCCCGCAGGAGCTGAAAAAAAGGCTTCAGAATGTAAACATAGATGAAGCCATGAGAAAGCTCGATGAATATGATAAAAAACGCTTAAGGGAACTTGGCATCAACGTAAGTGAGTACAGGAACAGGATCACCGAGGCCGATATCCAGAAAATCTACCAGGTCCTGGGCCGCGACGGTGACAAGGTTATCCGGAAAATACGTGAAATATTGAACTGAACAGCAACAGACGATGAAAATGGATTTGTTCTGTTAAAGGAGGTTGAAAATTCATGGCCCAGGGTATGGAGGATAAAATACGCCAAATTTCGGATATGCTTAACAGCCCGGAAGCCCAGGAAGGTATCCGCCAGTTATTCAGCTCACTGAACAAGGCCCCTGATTATGGTACCGATTCGTACACCGGGGAATACGCGGAACAGGAACCTGCAGAAAATCCCGGGCAGCTTGCGCTGCGTGGTTCTGACTGGATCAGGAATATACAGCTCCTGCTGAACCAGGTTAACAGTATAGAGGATTCAAGAATTAATCTGCTTAACTCAATACAGCCGTTTTTGAATTCGGCAAGAAGGGAACGCTGTACTACCTGCCTGAATATCCTGAAGATAGCAAGCATTATAAGGACTGTTTCGAACAATAGCGGGAGGTTGTTGTAATGTCTGAATGCAAAGAGCTATTAAACATTCCTTTGCCGACCGAAAAGGATAACGTTATGTACCCGCGTGCATCTTCGTCTTCTCCGGATTATCATGGCGGATTTCCCGATATAAAAGGTTTGCTTAAAAAAATACAGCTTGACGATATTCTTTTGCTTGGTCTTATTATTTTAATTGCATCGGATGATGACTGCGATAATTTTCTCCTGGTCCTTTTAATCTTCATTTTCATAGCCGGCCTTGACAAGCAGCTTTTCCCTTTTATCTGACATATAAAAAGCAGTCATCTTATTGATTTAAGCGAAAGTTTTACCGCTTCTTGCCAACGTCACGAAGAAGCGGATTTACTTTTATACAGGCCTGTTTTCCATTCATTGCATATACCGTTTCAGAATACTTTTCATTTTGGGTGCACAAAATCATATTAGCCGATGAATATGCAGAATGTACCGATAATAAATCAATAACCTGAAATGAGGGAGAATATGCGAAAAGTTAAGATAATAAGGATTCTTATTGCTGTTATTATTGCAGTACTCCTTTTATATCCTGTACTGACCGACGGAGCAAGGGATTTTTTCGGCTACAGCCATGCAGTTCTTTCATACTACGGTTCAAGGGGAGCCGAGGTCACGAACATACAGAAAAAACTGAAACAATGGGGATACTATCACGGAAAAGTGGATGGTATTTTCGGATACCAGACCTACAAGGCAGTACGATATTTCCAGTACAAAAACGGACTTAAGGTTGACGGGGTTGTAGGTCCCGAAACTCTGTCGGCGCTGGGACTTCCCACGGGTGTTAAGCATACTGCAACAAGCAGGGACATTGATCTTCTTGCACACCTTGTGCACGGTGAAGCACGAGGGGAACCCTATATAGGGCAGGTTGCGGTTGCAGCGGTGGTTCTGAACCGTGTAAAAGACAGCAGATTTCCAAACACGATAGCAGGAGTAATCTATCAGCCGGGTGCTTTTGATGCGGTTTCAGATGGACAGATCAACCTTGAGCCCACTTCCCAGTCATATAAGGCCGCACGTGATGCAATGAACGGCTGGGATCCAACCTACGGCTGCATCTATTATTACAATCCGCAGACTGCAACGAGCAAATGGATATGGACAAGACCGATTATGCTGACAATAGGAAAACACAATTTTGCCAAGTAATCCCGGCAACAATACAGGGATGCATGTTTCTTAAGCATCCCTGTCCGCTGTTTCGTATTATCCCTTATTAATCGTCCGGGTTTATAATTTCAAAACTTTCAGCCGCGTCAGCGTGTGTGTCTTCGGCACTGCTTCCGGCATCTGTATCATCGGTGCTCTTTTGCCCGGAATCGGCCGTATTCTGCTGGAGCAGGTAATAATTGTCAACTCCCTTTTTAATAGCTTTTGCAATCTTTTTCTGGTAGCTTTCGGTCCTTAGTTTCGCCTCTTCCTGTTCATTCGACAGGAAACCGCATTCCACAACTATCGTGGGTGTTTTAAGGTTGCGCAGTATAAGTATGGGAGTGCTTTTAACCAGGGCTTCCCGTTTGTTGGTCGGATCCACATCCTCTCTTAAAACCTTCTGTACACATTCTGCAAGAGCTTTGCTTTTCTCTGAATTGGGCGGATAAAAAACCTGGGCGCCGTAATACTTGCTCTGGCTGAAATCATTCAGGTGAATGCTGACAACTATATCGGCACCGCCGTTATCCATGATTTCCTTCCTGCGCGTCAGGTCCTGCCTTCTTTTTTCGGTGATATCGGTGGTGCCTTCCTTGTATACCAGCTTGTCTTCCTCCCTTGTCATTATCACTTGATACCCTGCTGTTTTCAGTTCCTCTGCAAGAAATTTTGCAATCGCCAGGTTAATATCCTTTTCCTTTACTCCGGAATAGGAACTTACCTTGCCAGGATCTTCGCCGCCATGCCCTGCATCAACCACCACAGTTCCAAGGGTCGAAACCGAAGATGCCGGTGTTGCTTCAGCATCTCCTCCAAGGTTCAGACAATACAGTGCAACCGATAAAAGGAGAATAAGTGCTACGAGAGTTAAATTACTCTTTTTGACGAGTACGATCATATTACACCCCGTCCTTGATTTCTTCTGTAATAACATATTCAGGGAGGGGTTGACCATATACTATTTTACTGATGTTTTTTAGCAGACAGGTTTTTATTGCCTTTCCTGTCGTCCTTGTTATTTTTCTTTTTATTGAATAATCCAAGCTTTTTCATAATGAAAAAGTCATAAAATCCAGCCATGTAGCCAAGACCGGCAATAACAGGTATGACCAGCAGCACCGCGTGGTATGCCCATTCATCGTGGGAAATCAGTTTGGCCAGCCAGTACAGCGGAGCCGTAAAAGCCTGGAGAACACGTCTTTTCATCGTCAGAAACTCTTCGGGGACACTAACCAGGTAGTAAATCAGCTGTACCAGTAAAATGGGCAGCGTACCTATCGCGCCGTATAGAAAACCTTTGTACGGCGGGGGATTGATGTTATACTGCGGGCGTTTTTCCCTGAATGCCGTATCGCTCATACTTGTATACATCATTGAGAACATGAGCAGGAAAATGATAACTGAAAATATTGTTATTCCTGTCTCCAAGTTTTCTTTGAAGAAAGAAAACACAATTGATGAAAAAATTCCAAAAATTATCAGTGCAACAATATAATCCCCGGTTATTCTCAGACCTCTTTTTATTTGTGACCAGACCTTATTATCCAATTAAATTCCTCTCCTGTCTTTCAAAAAGTTACTTCCATCAAGATTTTTAACGTACTTTTTAACCTCTGCGGCAACCTCGGCCAATTCAAGTGCATTCTCGTAATCCCTGTGCTCATTTGTCACCACCGCAAGAGAAATTGTCATAATCGGGAAATTCCTTACCTGCCCCAGGCGGTTCTTTGTGGTTATAAAACCTTTTTTCCTGTCCTCTTCATTATACAGATGAAGTATCTTATTATCAAATTCCTCTATAATTGTCTTACAAATATTATCACATTTATCCCATGAAGTTATTATAACAAAATCATCGCCGCCGATATGGCCGATAAAATCATCCCTGTTCCCTTCAAAATGCACCGCGTCGCGGATAATATCGGCAGTAAGCCTTATGGCTGAATCTCCCCTTGCAAACCCGTATGCATCATTGAAAGCCTTAAAATTGTCCAAATCGCAGTATATAACAGCTATTTTCCTCTTGTTTGCAAGCCGGTAATTCAGTTCCGACTGGATTTCTATGTTTCCGCACAAACCTGTGAGCGGGTTTGCGCGACGGTTTCGTTCAATTCTTATAAGCGTGTTCCGAACTCTGCTTACAAGTTCACGGCTGTTGAAAGGTTTTATTATGTAATCATCCGCTCCGAGTTCAAGGCCAATCAGTTTATCATCTTCGCTTACCTGGGCTGTCAGCATAATTATAGGAGTTAGGTTATTGCTTTCGTCTGCGCGGAGAATCCTACATACATCAAACCCGCTCATGCCTGGCATCACTATGTCGAGTATAATCAGATCGGGCTTTATTTTGGAGATTTTGTCAAGACCTTCTTCGCCTGAATATGCAGAATATACTTCGTATCCTTCCTTCGTAAGAATATCCCGTATCATGCATTGCATAAATTCGGTGTCTTCAATAACCAGTATTTTTTTGCTAAACATTTCTCCCTCATATGCCTTTCATAAAAATAATACTATAATTATATCTCTGTTTTTATCTGATGTGAATACCCAGCAAGATGTGTTTATGACGTAAAAAACCTTTCTATTGTAATTATAATCCTTATTTCAGAAAAAGTAAACGCTGCTTGCAAATTATGCTTACAAATCATTCCATAATCATTTTATCAAACTATTCCGTGATGTTATTAATTCATTTTATAACAAAAAATAAGCCCTTGGGCTTATAAATTCAAGATCATTCCGGTCTTCCGGGCTCATCCGCGGGGTACTGTCAATGTAGCAAATTCGGCCTTGTGTTTGTGACCGTCATCAAAAGACGTAACAGTATCCACGTAATGTATATGATGCCCGTCGGGCAACTCAATTTCAGGACCGGTTTTGCCTTTCAGCACATGGTAATGGTTCCCGGTGAAATCTGTATTGGTTCTGAACTCATGGATATGGTTTCCCTTTCCTATCGGGATTGCTTCGCCGGTAACGCCTGCAAACCGATGATTATGTCTCTCTTTTCCTTTTTCGGCAAACTGAGTGCTGCCCAGGAATTCGTGGTTATGGACCTGCTTTCCTTTTGAAGCGCTTATTATATTCATTGTTGTATACATATACCACCCTCCTTTTTTATTTCCGTCACTATAAATTATGTAATCCATTTGGCAATTGTTCATAAAAAAATAAGCCCCTGCGGGCTTATTCATAATTTATGCAAATACTTTTTTCAATAAATTAAATAGGGGCGTTTCTTATACGGCTTTCCTGTGATCTTTCTGATCCTTTTTAAAACTTTTGCTGCATCTGTCGGCGTAGCTGCTTGCCACAAAAGAATCGGGCTTAATCTTGGCGTCAACTCCCATGCCTTCAAAATATCCTACCATTTCCCGTATAAGTTTCCTTGTTTCGCCCTTTGTACCCACATCTATATGGGCTTCTATCCTGCAGTCAAAATTCCTGTAGTTTTCGGTATAGGTACAAAGCGTATCTGTTAACATATCATTCAGTACCGACAGGAGCTCGTAGGTGATAACCGTCTCCTTTGAGATTTTCTCCCTCAGGTTGTTGTACTTTCTCTTTTCAACCCGTTTATGAACGCAGCACCAAGCCCCCTGGCCAACCCTGTGAATATGGATACCGGCTGCAAAACAGGTGTAGTTTCCTCTGACCTGCGAATCGGTTCCAACGGCAATCCGGTAATTCTGGTTAGGGTTCTGTGCGATAAAACTCTTAATCTTTTCCACTACTGTTGCAAGGTCCATGTTCTTCTGAGTCGAGTTGAAAAATCTCATTCTCTCACCAGCTTTATTTAGACTTGTAGTAAGCTATACCCACCGTCCTCAAACCTGAAAAACTTCTATAATATAATATGTTAACACTCCCTTTTTCGCCATACAAGGGTTATTTTTCAATATTTTTCAATTCTGAATACTCCTTCAGCAGTTTGTCCTTGATATCCCATAACGGCTTGGACAGGTCAACATAGTACCTGTGAGGGTTTTCAAACCTTGTAACCTCATCCCACAGCAGCTCTGTCTGAGCCTTGCAATACTCCTGTATTTCTTTAAGTGTCGGGCTTTTATATACGCATACGCCTTTGTCGAAAATTCTCACAAGAAGTTTTTTAGTCGTATAGTTCCTGACAGTCTTTCTTTTCCATGTATGATCAGGGTCGAACAACTCGTAGGGTTCGTTTTCATTTATTACTTCATCGTGAAGTGTTAACAAATCTGCTATTGCCTTGCCGCTTTCCCTGTCAAAGAACCTCCACACCTGTTTGAATGCAGGGTTTGTTATTTTCTCAACATTTTCACTGATCTTTATTTTCGGTATTATCCTGCCGTTGTCCTCTATGGCTACGAGCTTGTACACCCCTCCGAAAACAGGTTCTGACCTTGATGTTATAAGCCTTTCCCCTACGCCGAACGAATCCACCCTGGCACCCTGTACAAGAATGTCACGTATTATAAACTCGTCAAGGGAGTTGGATGCAACAATCTGGCAGTCAGGGAAACCTGCTTCATCAAGCATCTTCCTGGCCTGTTTCGACAGGTAGGTTATGTCGCCGCTGTCAATCCTTATTCCCCTGGGTCTGTACCCCTTTGGTATCAATACTTCGTTGAATACCTTTATTGCGTTTGGTACTCCGGACTTCAGAACATCATACGTATCCACGAGCAATACGCAGTTGTCCGGATACATGTTTGCATACGTACGAAAGGCTTCCAGTTCGCTCGGGAACATCTGCACCCAGCTGTGCGCCATTGTACCCATCGCGGGTATTCCGAATTCCCGTTCTACTATCGTACAGGCAGTTCCTGCACAGCCGCCGATATATGCCGCGCGGGCTCCATATATTGCTCCGTCATAGCCCTGTGCCCGCCTTGAACCGAACTCCATCACAGCGCGTCCCTGCGCCGCCCTGACTATCCTGTTCGCTTTTGTGGCTATAAGGCTTTGGTGGTTTATTGTCAGCAACAGCATGGTCTCAATAAACTGTGCCTGAATGACCGGACCTCTTACCGTAACAACGGGTTCATTCGGGAAAATCGGCGTACCTTCGGGCATAGCCCAGACATCACAGGAGAATTTGAAATTTTTCAGGTATTCCAGGAAACCTTCGCTGAAGATTTTCTTTCCCCTCAGGTATTCTATATCCTCATCGGTGAATTTAAGATTTTCCAGGTATTCAATTAACTGTTCTACTCCTGCCATAATAGCATAGCCGCCATTGTCGGGTACCCTTCTGAAAAACATGTCAAAATATGCGATTTTGTCTTTCAGGCCGCTGTTAAAATACCCGTTTGCCATTGTCAGTTCATAGAAATCGGTCAGCATCGTCAGATTCAGTCTGTCCATATAATTCACTCCTTACTGCTATTCCTGTTCTGTTAACTTAATAATAAAAATGAGACCTGAAACGCCTCTGGTATAATGGAAATTGC
>LFSH01000064.1 GCA_001513105.1 Clostridiales bacterium DTU070
AAAACGGTAGGTTTTGTGCTCTTTACTCATATTTTAAACTATTCAAAAGCAAAAGTCACGGAAAATAAACCTTGTTCTATTACTGGATAAATATTGATTTCTCGCAGTTTCAGAATCTGTGGAATTTACTTTTGCAAAGTGGAATTTAACTTTTCAATTCACCAAAGCTTCATTCCCCGATTATTTTTACCAGTACCCTCTTATTGCGCTTTCCGTCAAATTCCCCGTAAAATATCTGTTCCCATGGCCCGAAATCAAGTTTGCCGTCTGTTACGGCCACAACCACTTCCCTGCCCATTACCGTTCTCTTCAAATGGGCATCGGCATTGTCTTCGTATCCGTTATGCGCATATTGGCTGTATGGTTTTTCGGGAGCAAGTTTTTCAAGCCATTTCTCAAAATCCATGTGAAGGCCCGGTTCGTCATCGTTGATAAAAACGCTTGCCGTTATATGCATTGCGTTGACAAGGCAAAGCCCCTCCTTAATCCCGCTTTCCTTAAGGCACTGCTCAACATCCGGGGTAATATTGATAAAGGCCCTCCTTGTCGGAGTATTAATTACAAGCTCTTTCCTGTATGACTTCATGTTTACCACCCGTTCTACAGTTTTATACCAAATATAATATTTTTTATGGTACTAATCAACCCTTAGATCTTTAAGCTGCCTCAAATATTTCCCGGTATATGAATTCGGGTTTTTTGCCACCATTTCAGGCGTACCCGTTGCAATTACGGTACCTCCGCCTTCCCCGCCTTCGGGACCGAGGTCTATAATATAGTCCGCGGTTTTTATTACATCAAGATTATGCTCTATAACAACTACAGTATTGCCTGCATTAACAAGTTCCTGCAGAACATCTATCAGCTTGTGCACATCGGCAATATGAAGACCTGTTGTCGGTTCGTCGAGAATATACAGTGTCCTGCCCGTGCTCTTCTTCGACAGCTCGGTTGCAAGTTTAACCCTCTGCGCTTCACCCCCGGATAACGTGGTGGACGGCTGGCCAAGTTTTATATATCCGAGCCCGACCTCTTTAAGAGTATTCAGCTTCCTGCTTATACCCGGAATATTTCTGAAAAACTCCGCTGCCTCATTAACGGTCATGTCCAGTACATCTGCTATACTCTTCCCTTTATATTTAACTTCGAGAGTCTCCCTGTTATACCGTTTCCCTTTGCATACCTCGCATGGTACATAAACATCGGGCAGAAAATGCATTTCAATTTTTATAAGCCCGTCCCCCCTGCAGGACTCGCACCGCCCGCCCCTGACATTGAAGCTGAACCGGCCCTGGTTATAGCCGCGAATCTTTGCATCGTTTGTTGATGCAAACAGGCTCCTTATCTGATCAAACACACCGGTATAGGTTGCAGGATTTGAGCGCGGGGTTCTGCCTATTGGTGCCTGGTCTATTTCAATGACTTTGTCAAGGTTCTCTATCCCCCTGATTTCCTTGTGCGCCCCGGCCTTTGTCTTAGCCCTGTTCAGCCTTGCGGCAAGCTCCTTGTACAGTACCTCGTTTACCAGTGAGCTCTTTCCCGACCCCGACACACCGGTAACGCATATGAACAGGCCTATCGGAAAACTGACGTCAATATTCTTAAGGTTGTTTTCACATGCACCAATTACCTCTATTGCTTTCCCGTTCGGTGTCCTTCGCCTTTCAGGCACCTCAATTTTCCTTTTACCGCTTAAATACATGCCCGTAATGGACCTGGGATTGTTTATGATATCTTCAAGCGCACCTTCGGCGACAATGCACCCGCCTTCCACTCCGGCGGCAGGTCCCATGTCGATAATATGATCGGCGCAACGCATCGTGTCTTCATCATGTTCAACTATTATCAGCGTATTGCCGGCATCCCTGAGCTTTTTCAATGCGGCCAGCAGCCTGTCATTGTCCCGCTGATGAAGCCCAATGCTCGGCTCATCAAGGACATACAGCACACCCGTAAGACCCGAGCCTATCTGGGTGGCAAGACGAATACGCTGGGCCTCGCCTCCCGACAACGTGCCGGCAGAACGCGACAGTGTGAGATAATCAAGGCCGACATTAACCAGAAAACCCAGCCTTGCTTTTATCTCTTTAAGAATCTGCCCGGAAATAAGCGCTTCCTTTTCGGTCAGTTTAAGGGAAGAAAAGAATTCAATGCATTCCTTTATAGGCATCCTCGTGACTTCGGCTATGTTTTTTCCTCCCACTGTAACGGCAAGGCTTTCCTTTTTCAGCCGGTCGCCGTTGCATTCATTGCATGGGATCTCGGCCATGAATTGCTCGTAATACTGCTTCATGCCTTCGGAAGTGGTCTCCATGTACCGTCTTTCCATGCTTGTTATCACGCCCTCAAAGGGCGCATAAAATGTTCCTCTTCCGTTTTCGCCCCTGTCATAGCTAACCTTTATCTTTTCATCACCTGTGCCGTTCAGAATGATATCCAGTATTCTCTTCGGCAATTTCCCGACAGGCGTGTTTATATCAAAACCATAGTGCTTTGCCAGGGCAGCAAGATACGCATATCCATAGCTGTCGCTGTTGGCAAAATTCCATCCCCCGGCGTTTATTGCGCCTTCGGCAAGGGATTTTGAATAATCAGTAACCACAAGGTCGGGATCAATTTTCCGAAAGGAGCCGAGACCGCTGCATGCCGGGCATGCTCCATAGGGATTGTTGAATGAAAACATTTGCGGGGTGAGTTCCTCCACGCTGATACCGCAGTCAGGACAGGCAAAGTTCTGGCTGAACAGGATCTCTTCACCGTCCTGGACAACCACAAGAAGCAGCCCGCCCGACAGGCGGAGGACTGTTTCAACAGAGTCGGTGAGTCTTTTCTGGATACCCGGCTTGATTATGAGCCTGTCTACAACTATTTCAATCGAATGCTTTTTGTTCTTTTCAAGCTTTATATCTTCATGGATGTCCATTACTTCCCCGTCAATGCGTACCCTGACAAAACCGTTTCGTTTCGCATCGTCAATGAGCTTTGTGAATTCGCCCTTCCTTCCCCTGACAACAGGTGCAAGCAGCTGCAGCCTTGTGCCTTCGTCCAGGGCCATGATACTGTCCACCATCTGGTCCACCGTTTGCTGCGTGATTTCATTTCCGCACTCTGGACAATGAGGAATCCCGATCCTGGCATAAAGAAGCCTTAAGTAGTCATATATTTCGGTTACAGTTCCGACAGTTGAGCGGGGATTGCGGCTCGTTGTTTTCTGATCTATCGATATTGCGGGGGATAACCCTGTTATATACTCTACGTCCGGCTTTTCCATGAGGCCTAAGAACTGGCGGGCGTAGGATGATAAAGACTCAACGTACCTTCTCTGGCCTTCGGCATAAATGGTATCAAAAGCAAGGGAGGACTTACCCGACCCGCTCAGCCCGGTAATAACAACCATTTTATTCCGGGGTATTTCCACGTCTATATTTTTCAGGTTATTCTCACATGCACCTTTTATAAAAATGCTGTTCTTCATCGAAATCAGCTCCATGCTTACAGAAAAGTTGGATATCGTTTTTTTATTTTTCTATATATTTGCCCGTTAAAAAAAACAATAACCTTATAATGAAACATACACATTATAACAAAACACATTTAAATGTGCAAACATTTGTTCGGTAAAAAATAGAAATAAATGAAAAAAGCCCGGCACACAAGGCCGGGGCTTTGTTTCCCGGAGCAACCGGTTTTTGGCATATGGCAACAGAAAAGCAAGCCTCAGTCTTTTACAGCCGCTTTTCTTACAAGCAGCCAGCTCAGCGCGCTGAACACAGCAAACAGGACAAAACAGGTCAGCATACATATAGCAGGATTTCCGAAAATGGCCGCGATGATTCTGCCAAGCACTGATCCTATGGCTCCTTTAAGCAGAAAAGTATCAATTATGGGCACAACAACAAGAAAAAGCGCAGGTGCGCCGATGGACACCGTTACCTTCAGTCCCTTGTTCATCCGGTAATATAGAGCGGTAATTAAAAAGCCAAGAGCCATAAGCGCAATATAAAGAAAGAAGCAAAACAGGACCGACAAGAGAAAGTTTCCAATTTTAAAAATATTATGTCCGTAAATCATTTCGAGCAGCCCCTGTAAATAGACCACGTCGCTTGACAGGAAGATGAGTTTGCCTGTCAGCGCAAGAACGCCGTCGATCAATGCCATTATACCTGAAATTGCAATGGTACCGGCAATTTGGCTGATAAACATGGTCCTCCTTGATATTCCGTTCTGCATAAACATCCTGAAATCTTCGGTGAAAGAATTCAGACCCACAACAAACAGAAAGATTGCCGACGCAACTTCAATTCCCTGCATATTGCCCTTTAAGTCAGAATTATCCCTGATTAATACCGAAAACATGAACATTAATGCAATAACAATCAGAATAACTGCATAAAAAACCAATACGGCATTTTTGCTGTCATACAACTTGTATTTAAAAGCAACTTTAAGATTCATTCCCTGTCCCTCCCTGATTGGTTAACTGGATAAACAGTGTCTGCAAATCTACCTTTGATAACTCAATATTTGATGGAATAGCCTTTTTGTCGGGGACTCCCTCTACATAGGCAGTTTTCAGGCCTCCCAACGTTTCATAACCCAGTACCCGTTTCCCGGCTGTATATCTGTCTATATCCGAAATACAACTCGAAACGCAATAATACCCGGATAAAAGCGACTCTCTTGATTCGTTCCGGATAATTTCACCCTCCCGGATAATGACAATGTCTTCAACAACCTTTTCAACTTCGTCAATAAGGTGCGTGGATATTATATAAGCAGCAGGATTTTCGGAATATGTCTCAATCAGAACCTTATAAAACAAATCCCTGTGGTTTGCATCCAGCCCTAAAACCGGTTCATCCAGCAGCACGTACGGGACATTTGTGCATAATGATGTAATCAGCTTGAAAATTGAACAATATCCTGTGGACAGAGCCTTAATCTTTTTGCCGGTATTCAGCCCGAACCGTTTTGAGAGTTTCAAAGCCCTGTCGGCATCAAAGTTCGGGTAGAATTCCCCGGTCCAGAAAGGCTTCAGATACTTTCATGTTTTCAGGGTAATAATTCTTCTCGCTCATCATAAATATTTTCGAAAGTACCCTGTCGTTTTCAGCAATTACTTCTCCGTCAAGCAGAACGCTTCCCTCGTCTGCGAATATTTTGCCTGTTATTATGTTCAGCAGCGTGGTTTTTCCTGCACCGTTCCTGCCTAACAACCCGTAAATTTTGTTCTTTTCAAATTGAACGCTTACATTTTTTAATGCCTGAACATCCCCGTAGTTTTTGGATACATTGGTTATTTTCAGTCCGCTCATTCATCGAACCCCCTCTCTATCATTGCTATTATGTCGTCCTTTGACAGGTTCAGCCTCTTTGCCTCGGCTGCAAGTTTTAAAATGTACTTGTCATAAAATTCTTTCTTGCGTTTTTCGCGCAAAATCTTTACTGCGCCGGTTGCTACAAACATTCCAATCCCTCTCTTCTTATAAACAAGACCGCTGTCCACCAGTATGTTGATTCCCTTAAGTACCGTTGCCGGGTTGATCCTTAAACCGACAGATATTTCGGTAGAGGAAGGAATCTGCGATTCTTCCGGATAAGCACCCGACAGGATCGCATCCTCGATCTGTTCGGCAATCTGTATGAAAATCGGCCTTTCATCCTCAAAGTTTATCTGCAACCCGTTCCCTCCTTCCATGTGATTGTATAAAGGCTAATTACTTAGTCGGTTAATTGGTTAGTTACTTATATAACTAACTATACCACAAAAATTTTCTTTGTCAATAAAAATGTTAAAAATTCTCATCCCGGATATGAAATTTGAGTGAACAGGTTTCCAATATCCTGAAAAGCAATCAATGCAAGGAGCTGAAAATATGCAGAAATGCGGGTGCTCCAATTGGCACCCGCATTACCCGGTCCATGCTTTTGCATGCAAGATATTCAGTATTATGCATCCTTTCTCCAGCCCAGAGGATAACCGGCAGCCGGGTTTTCCGGAATCTTTGTCAGCACTTCCCTTTCGGGCTTTGGTTTTTCAGCCCCGAACACAATTTCCCTCTGGGTTTTGAGTATTAACCTGTTAATAAAATTCATTATATTAACAAACCTGTATTCATTATTTGTCCCGGTTCTCGTCTCCATATAAAATCCGCTCCTTTCAAGGGTCTTCCTTAAGCTCCGTAATCCTCTTCCTGTTATGTATATTTCAGCTTTATATAAAATGTTCATAAATCACTCATACCTTCCCTTATCATTTTCTTTTCGTTTTGCCTTCTTTTCTTTTTATTTCTAAGTTCATTTTCATGCACTCTTGTTGCCGGATTTATGTTCCACCTGTTACGAATTTTCCTCATATAATCATAAGTAGTCTTCATGTCCCACTCTCCTTCCCGGCCTTTAACCCATGCGTTGCAGTGTTTCAGGCATCAAAAAAGCACGCTGCCGCGTGCTGTTTATTTTGCTCTTATTAAGTATGTACTGCAAAATTGCTGTTACAGCCTGACTGCATCGTTACGCACCGGAATCTGCATTACAGAGTCCTGAATTCCGGTACCATATATTAAGCTAAAGAAAAACCACCTTTTTCAAATTTAAAGACACTTCCAACACTCCCTTCATATTGTTGTAATCCTTTCAGTCAAAGGATCCCGGAGCTTATTCCCTGATTAATTATAAGAGCGCTGCCATTCCCTGTCAATGCAGAGAACAGTTATACTTAAACCCTACACATTCTGCATGGGTTTATAAAACACTACAGTTCCGATTTATTGTTTACATTAAACCGGGGTTATAGGTGAGAACTACTTGCATCAGCTGTCTTCTGCTTTGTCATTCTCCACTATAATATTCCTGTCATCCAGCTCGTAAAACTTTATGTACTTCAATTGCCTGATTTCCTGGGCGCTTCTCCTGGAAATCAGGATTTTCTTTGTTTTATCGGCGAACTGTACTTCGTATATGTTAAATCCGAACAGCGATAAAAGGGGATTTATGTAAACCAGATCGGTTCTGACATACAGAACCCCGATAATTAAAAATATAAAAATCAATGCAGTAAACTCATCAGCCCCGATTATATGAAATCCGACAAACGGAAACAGGCAGGATACCAGGTAACCGGGAAGCTGATCGTTTCTGGATACTACATTAGTTACCTCACGATTATCCGGCTTCATTTTGGTACTTACGATTTTAATTGCAGCAATGAACCCTATAATGGCAATCACTGCAAATACCCATGTGAATTCATTAAATCCATATTTACAGGTCATGGCTATAAATAGCAGGGAATAGGAAGACAGAAACAGAAAAGGCTTATTTGTAATACTGAACTTCATAATAAAATACCTCCTTCTTTCATCTCTCTTAACAATGACTTTTCTCTCTGTAACAAATCCTGCTGCTTACCCGTGATCCCCGTGATGAAGCAAAACATAAGCCTGTATGAGATGTCCTGCCAATACTTAGTATACACCTTTTTGGATATTTTGACCACTTTTCTGCAATTTTCATTCATTTACTGTTTTATCCGTTATTTTGCATTATTTTTTGCGGTTGAAGAAAACCGCCCTATGCAGATTTCTGCATAAAAAAACCGTCAAAGGCAGTTCACCAATGACAGTTTTTTAAACCCTTCCGCCCGGAGAGGCGGAAGAGCGGGGGGGGGCTTCGGTTTCAGATCTTTTCAGCCAATTCCGAGGCAATGGCGTAAATCTCGTCATCCGGCGGATAATCGAGATTGTCGGATACTTTTTCATCAGCAATAACCAATGCCATATACAGCGGAATATCTTTCTTCGGTACCTGGAAGCATCTTTTGGACAGTACACTGTACATATCCTGCACGGGATCTCTGTCCCGGGAATTTCCCGTACCGTACAGCCCATAATATGCATCCCTCGCAAGCAAATAAGTCATCATGGCAAAAGAAGGCCTTTCCTTCGGAAAAAGCCTTGCCAGTATCTGCTCTATCTTTTCCTTATGCTTCCCGCCATATTTAAATGCCCATTTTTTATATTCATCAAGCCCTGCCTGTTTTTGGGCTTTTGTCTTGAAAGACATCCATTGTATCTCTTTGCCCATTTTGCCGTCTCCTGGTATTTCATAATAAACCGCTTCCCGAATGAAGGTTAAAGCAGGAGAAAAACGAAGTTTTCTCCTGCCCGTACATTCTATGCGTTATTTCGGATTTATAACACTTTGAACCTCGGGTGAATTCACATTGCTTGAATCAACAATCAAAACACCCGTATCAATTTTCTTTTCAGTTACCGTTCCACCATTGGCAAGTTCAAGAGCCAGCTTAACGCCGTCATAGCCCATATAATACTGGCGCTGGACAACCGATGAGCAAATGTACTCGCCCGATTTGATCATGTTTGCGATTTCGTCGGAAAAATCAAAACCTATCATGACGATGTCTTTTCTGCCCGACTCGGCAAGAGCGGTAACGAAGCCAACTGTGGAACCGTTGTTCGGACCGAACATGCCCACGAGGTTCGGATAAGCTGTTAAGAAGTCCTGACCGAAAGCAGTGGCTTTTTCAATTGAACCCTCATTTACCTTTATATCGTCGTTAAGAACCTTCCATGCCTTCGGGGCATTTGCATCCCAGTATTCGTTAAAACCTTTCAGGCGGTCTATAATGGTCTGTGAGCCTGCTGCCCCGATCTGAACGGCTATAACAGACTCCTTGTCCTCGGAAAGCCCGGTTTCCCTGAGTTTCTTCAGCATTTCTTCGGCAGCCATTCTTCCGGCTTCAATGTTGTCGGTCAGCAATGCTGCGCTGTAATCTTCACCGTTAACAACAGTATCAACAAGCACCACCGGAATACCTGAGAGGTAAGCTTCCTTTACGGGACCTGCCAGGGAAGTAGAGTCAACGGGACCTATTACAATAGCGTCAACTTTTGCCGAAACAGCATTCTGCAGCAGCGTGATCTGGCCCTCGATGTCGGATTCCGCGCTCACACCGGTTACGATAACTTCGCATCCCAAATCCTTACCAGCCTGCTCTGCGCCTGCCTGGAGGACGGACCAGTACTGGTTGCCTATTACCTTAACAATCAGCGCAATTTTCTTTGGTTTCTGTCCTGCGCCCGGATCTGAAGAATCAGATACTGCAGGATTGTCTGCAGGTTCCTTTGAATCCGAGGAGCTCTTTTGTCCGGGACTGCATGCGGTCATTGAGAGAATCATGGCAAAAATCAGGATTAAAACAAGATACTTTTTCATAGTCGGCCTCCTTTTTTTATTTTTTATGAAACACGGCATAGCCCGTTTCACAATATGGCTGTAATTCATTCCGGCCAATTTACGCCCGGTTCAGGCTCTTTCGTTCCGTACCGGCATATCCTATACATTCCGGCGGTGCCTTCTCGCCTCTGCGGCGCAGGCCGCAACAAGTATGAAACCGATTATCGCCTGCTGCCAGTATGAACTTACTCCGTTCAGGTTAAGCCCGTTACGGAGAATACCCATTGTCATTGCACCGATAATTGTGTTAAGGATATTACCTTCTCCCCCGGTATTCGATACACCGCCAAGAACCGCCGCAGCTATGGCCTCCGCTTCATATCCCATACCGGCCGTGGGCTGCGCGGAACTTAACCGTGATGCAACCAGGATACCGCAGATGGACGCTGAAAAACCGCTGATGCTGTATGCAAAGATACGCGTGCCAACGGCATTTATACCCGAAAGTTTGGCAGCTTCGAGGTTTGAGCCGCAGGCATATATCTGGCGGCCAATCCTGGTCTTCGACAATACTATTGCAAGGATTAAACCGTAAACGGCAGTTATAATTACGCTGTAAGGTATTCCGTTAGGAAGGCGTCCGCCTCCTAAGATATAGAACTTCTCCTGTACTTCCACGGAAGGAATGGTGGTTGTATAAATCGGCATACCGTTTACCAGCACATTCGCAAGTCCCCGGTAAACCCACTGCATGCCCAGGGTTGCAATAAACGGAACAACACCTAAGATTTCAATGGAAACGCCGTTGATAATACCCGATACCAGGCCCACAAGCAGGGCGGTCAGTATGGAAAGCCATAACGGTGCGCCCGCTGCAAGCATTTTAACTACAACAATCCCGGACAACGCCATTGCTGCGCCTGCCGATAAATCGGTACCGCCGCAGACAAGGCAGAAAGTCAGGCCATACCCCAGTATGCTGTATGTAACAATTTGCTGCGTTATATTAATAAGGTTTGTTTTTGACAGGAACAGATCGGGCTTAAGCAATGAGAACACAATAAACATCAGGATCAACCCGGTTCCCGAAAGTATCGCCTTCTTTGATTCCGTGCTTAAATTGCTGAAACCTTTATTTCCTTCACTTCTTTCGCCATTGAAAATTCCAAACTTACTCATAACCTGTTACCTCCATGTCAGAATGCATGTAACCTGGGAGCAGGTTTGCCTTCAAGAATGTTATAACCCGCTGCAAGGTAGAGAATTTCTTCCTGCGTGGTTTTTTTGGGATCAAGCTCGCCGTTTATGGAGCCTTTATGAATTACAAGAATGCGATCACTCATGCCCAGTATTTCAGGCAGCTCTGAAGAAATCATGATTATTGCCACACCCTGGTCGCTCAGCCTGTTGAACAATTCGTAAACCTCGAACTTGGCGCCAACGTCAATACCGCGGGTGGGCTCATCCACGATAAGAATCTTTACATCATTGCAAAGCCATTTCGACAATACAATCTTCTGCTGGTTCCCGCCGGACAGGTTCCTGACTTTCTGCCTGAGCCCCGGTGTCTTTATCTTTAATTTTTCTATATATTCTTCCGCATTCCGCCTTCCTTTCTTGTCATCAATAAAGCCAAGGCGGCTGAGCTGCTTTAAATGCGCCATGTTTATGTTATATTGAACGTCAAGCCCGAGAGCCAGCCCGTCAAATTTCCGGTTTTCGGTTGCATAGCCGATCCCGTGGGCAACTGCCTGCCTTACATTCCTGATTTTCACAGGCTCGCCATCAATGTACAGTTCCATGCTGTCAGCCCTGTCGGCCCCGAAAATACACCTCATGATTTCCGTACGCCCTGAACCGACAAGCCCGGATATGCCTAAAATTTCCCCCTTGCGGACGAAAAGCCGGTCTACGTTTACCTTGTTCTTTCTTCTGATGTTACGGGCTTCAAGCACAATATTGCCGATCTTCCGCTCATGCTTCGGGAACTTGTCTTCGAGGGGCCGGCCTACAATCATATTCACAAGTTTGTCGAGGGTGATATCCTTCATGTAGACAGTTCCGATATACTTGCCGTCTCGAAGCACAGTGGCGCGTTCACAGATGCGGTTTAGTTCCTCCATGCGGTGGGATATGTACACCATGCCGATTCCCCTGGCCTGAAGGTTACGTATAATATCAAACAACTGGTCGATCTCGCGTTCGGTAAGCGTTGCCGTGGGCTCATCCAGTACCAGTATGCGACAGTCCCTTGAGATGGCTTTCGCGATTTCCACCATCTGCTGCTGCGCCACGCTTAATGTTCGTACAACCGTATGGGCATTTATGTCGATGCCAAGATTATCCAGTATCTTCTGTGCTTCTTTGTACATTGTCCTGTCATCAATTAACCCGTGCTTCATAACCGGACGCCCAATAAAAATGTTGTCTGCGACGGACATATGCGGGCACAGGTTCAGTTCCTGGAAAATAATGCTGATTCCAAGCTCCTGCGCTTTCGACACCGAATCTATATGAACTTCCTGGCCCTCGATGAAAATCCTGCCTTCGTCGCATTTGTATACACCCGACATAATTTTCATAAGGGTGGACTTTCCCGCGCCGTTTTCGCCCACCAGGCCGTGGACCTCTCCCTTGTTTACTGAAAAAGATACATTATCCAGCGCTTTAACGCCCGGAAAGCTCTTTGAAATGCCTTCCATCCTGAATAACTCTTCACCCAAGCCATGACCTCCTTTAGCTACAGATTTCCTAAAAAAGAGCGCAAAAGTACCGCCGGAGAAAAAGGATTTTTCTCCGTAACTCCTGTCAGGCGTGTATTTTACAGCCTTTCATTATCTTGAATTGTAAAATTCGAAATAATCAAACCCCGGAATAAAAATATCTTCCCTGCTTATTGAACCGTCCTGAAGAGCATTTTCCAGAGCCTTGTTATACCTTTCGGTTAATGCCGCAAGTCCTTCATCAATCGGTATTTCCCCTGCAAATATTGCCTCGTATACAACATCCGCCGGATCCCCTTCGAGGTGATTGTTCAGGAAATTATGCACCTGCTGCGGGAATACCACTGAATTTTCAATGTCTGTAAAGTTTTTAATCCCCATATAATGCAGCGGGATGTTTTCCTTTACATTAGCGCTTACAGTTGTCCTAAGAGGTTCCCCGTTTCTTACAAACTCGCTTTGGTGCATAAAAAGGTATTCAATAAAGTTCCATGCTTCATCGGGGTACTCGGTTTCTTTGGCTATAACCTTGCCCATGTCAAAGAACATATAGCTTTTGCCCCTTCTGTCGCCTTCAAAAACCGGGATCGGGGCCGAATCCCAGTTAACATCGCATTTAATCTCATTATTGCCAAACTGTGCAACCTGCCAGTTCCCGTCTATCATCATTCCGTACCTGCCCTGGCCGAACTGCGCCCTGCACACTTCAATATCCAGGAGCAGTGAATCAGACGGCATAATCCCTTCCCTGTCCAGGCTTACCAGGTACTCAATCACTTTTTCCTGTTTCATGAAATCGAATCTTCCGGTTTCCCAGTCGAAACCGTTTTCACCAAGCCGGCCTGATACCGTGCATATATTGTCGATAAAGCGGTACCAGTTTGATGATGTTTTCAATGCTATTGCAAAGCCGTAATACTTACCCTGACCCATTTCGGTTATCTTCCGTGCATATTCCTTCATCTGTTCCAGCGTTTCGGGAGGGCCGCTCAGCCCGGCTTCCGCAAACAAATCGGTGTTGTATATCAGCCTGAAAAATGACACCCGTTCGGGAATGGTATAAAGTTTTCCCTTGTAATAAAACTGTTTCTGTGAAAATACCTCGGGATAAAAATTTTTCCTGAACTCTTCGGTAACATAATCATCCAGCGGGAGAATACTGCCTGACTGTGCCAGCTGGGCTATCGTAAGCCCGCCGTTTAATTCAAAAACATCGGGAGGCCTCCTTGCCGCCAGTGCCATTTGTATAACATTCCTGTAGTTCTCCCCGAAAACCTCGAACTCAATAACTACATTATCGCTGTTTTCAGCGTTATACGCATCAACCAGTCTTCCGGTAACACTGTTTTTCGACGCTGCCCGCATCCAGAACCTCAGCGTTGTTTTCTGAAATTCTTCCTTCGGACCGGTTCCGGTTTCGCCATTGGACTGCCTTCCGGTGTTACAGCCCGGAAGGACAGCAAGCATAATGATCGTACATATTAACATAACCCGTGTTCCGAACAAACGACCTTGCATTTTTGCTTCTCCTTCTGCTGTTTTTTCACGGATGCTGTAACGAATGTTCACTGATCACTTATGCAAAAGCCTGAGTTTATTATAATAACAGCAACCCTTCAGGAACAGTAAGCAGATTTTAGAAAAAGGTTAGTTTTTTTTACTTTCGCTCCCGGAATTCTCTCGGGCTCCTGCCGGTATGCTTTTTGAACAGCTGGCTGAAGTACTTCGGGTTTCCGTACCCGATTCTTTCTGATATTTCGTAGACAGTCATCCTGGTATTCAAAAGAAGTTTCATGGCTTCTTCCATTCTTTTGCCGGTCAGATAGTCAATAAAATTCTCGCCCAGTTCCTGTTTGAAAAGCCTGCTCATATAACTGGAGTTGAGGTAAAATATTTCAGACAGGGTATTAAGGGTTATATCATCGGCATAATTCTGATCTATGTACTGTTTTACCTGGTTTATCAATGTCTTCGCACCAGGATTGCCTGTCCGGAACAGGTCTTTGGCAAGCCTTTGGAAAACATCGGTGAACTGATCTTCTATCTCTTTAAGGGTTAACGCGTATTTTTTCTGATCAAAGTCATTAATAAAATTTTTCAATAACGTATCATCCAGCCCGATACCCTCGATATTTCTTCTTATTATCAGAAGCTCGTTCCTCAATTCTTCAAGAATTCCGGTCGGGTCGGCTCCTTTCAGGGTTCTGATTAATCCGAAAATCTCTGCAATAACACCCGGTATATTGTCGCAGTCACCTGTAATAACACTGTTCTCAAGTCTTTTCCATATATTTCCCGGAATACTGACTCTAAGAGTATCGCCTGCAATATCATTGTAAATGATAACCTTTCCCCATCCCGTCAGCAGCTTGTACCGCAGTGCGCTTACCGCTTCCCTGAAAGATTCGGCTGCATCTTCGATACGGGTATGCATATTGCTTACGCCTATTGATGCAAGCATGTTCAAATGCCTTGATACCTGGCGAATGATATCACCCAGCACATTCACAAGCATATGACTGCTTATGCAGGATACCTCGACAACCATGATAATCTGCTTCCTGTGCATATAAAAAACCTGCCCGTAAGTTTTTGCGTTAATCAGCTCATCCGCTATATTGGCCGCCGCAAATCTTACCAGTTCCCAGTCGTTTTCGGTAAATCCTCCGGCCCGCTCAGCAATTTCGAATTCTAAGACAGCGCATACATATTTTTTAGGAAATCTTTGTATCCCGGCACGGCCGAGTTTGTCCAACGCATCGCCAAAATCGGTTATTTCACCGCTGACAATGTCATATAACAGTTTGTTTCTCAGGAATGATTCGCTTTCCAAAAGTTTGCGGTTAAGGTTCTCCAGCCGCTCTTTCTCGCGGTTTGAAATGATCACAGATTCCCTTATGTCCTGCAAGATTTCTATCAGTTCATCTTCTTCAACAGGTTTAAGCAAATACCGTACCGCTTCGTATTTCATGGCCTGCCTGACATATTCAAAATCCTGGTACCCGGACAGGACGATGCACTTTGTTCCGGGCAACTCTTCCTTTACCCTGCGTATCAGCTCAAGGCCGTTCATGAAAGGCATCTTTATGTCGGTTATAATAATATCGGGTTTGAAGGTCTTCATAACCGAAAGTGCATCCCGCCCGTTTTTTGCTGTTTCAATGCTGCCTATACCAAATTCAGACCAGTCTATCAGATGTTTCAGTCCGTCAAGAATAGGCTGCTCATCATCAACTATCAAAAGTCTGAGCATCTGAATCACCAACTTCCGATTTGATTGTATACGGGATACGGATCTCTATTCTCGTACCTTTTTCGGGAGCACTGAAAATACTGATTCCATAGGATTTTCCGAAATAATACATCAGCCGTTTATGTACATTGACAATTCCAATCCCAATCCTGTCGGAGGCAGCTGCGTTATTAAGCGCGTTCCTGATTTCAGCCAGTATCACTTCATCCATTCCGACCCCATTGTCGTTTACTTCGATAAAGATATCGCACCCCTGTTTCCTTCCTTTTATTTCAATTACGCAGTCCCCTTCCTTTGACTCAAACCCGTGAAATATTGAATTTTCTATCAGGGGCTGCAGCGTCAGCTTCAATATCAGGGCATTAACAATATCATCCTCCATATCGATTATCAGCCTGAACCTGTTGTTATACCTCATGTTCATGATATCAATATAATAACCTACATGGTTAAGCTCTTCCTCGATTTCAACTATGTCATTCGACCCGATAACATTCATGCGCAGAAATCTTGAGAATTTCTTAATCATTTCGGCCACGTCATGATCCTTGTTGACAACGGCTTTCATCCTGAGAGACTCAAGGGTATTGTACAGGAAATGCGGATTGATCTGCGCCATCAGTGCCTTCAGTTCCACTTCCTGGCGTTTTATCTCCTGCACGTATTCCCGTTGCACAAGTTCCTTTATCTTATGGGCCATCTTGTCGAAGCTCCTGCCGATATCACCTATCTCATCGTTGTATTCAAAACCAACCCTGATATCAAAATTTCCGTCGGACACAAGGCTCATGGATTTGCTGAGTTTTTTCAGCGGCTTCGTTATTCCGAGGGCGATGAATACACATAAAACCACGATAACCGCAACGGTAACGGCTGTAATAATCAGCGACAGGTTACGGACCTCCCGGGTTTCCTGCAGCAGTTTTTCCTCTGAAATAATTCCAATCGTGCTCCATCCTGTATATTCCGAATTATCGAATACTATTGTCCTTATGCCGTCCCCGAGGGATTGCCTGAGGCTGCCGCTTTCCATGCTGAGGATCTTCTCGAACGCTTCGGCGAACCGCGGTATGCTGCATTGCCCTATAATATTTTCCGGGTCGAAAATCACACTGTAATCCTCCGCCATAACCAGTATGTCCATTGCGGCTGTCTTCCCGACGCTTTCAATAATTCTCTGCACTTTGTTGTATGCAACATCTATCCTGATACAGCCAAGCACATTATTGTTCGTATTATCGGTAATAACCCGGGCTACCGAAATTGCAGATTCATCACTAATCTGTCCCAGGGGGTCCTCATTCGAAATATTCTTGAAAATCATCGATTTGCCTTTACTCGATACGGCCCTGGTATACCATTTGTATTCCCACGGATTCTGATTGTAAAGAGAATATTTCCGTATTCCCTCGGTTACCAGCATTCCGTTTTCCGAAATCAGCACGATATTGATAATATCCGGCTTCAGTGTATAGATGTTGAACATGAAATTCTCCAGGTAATCTGCTTTTTCTTTCATTTCCACGTCTGAGAAATTTGATATGTCTTCCCTGAGAATTTTCTGAAGATTGCTGTCGGCCTGTGCCATCAGAGTAAATCTTTCCAAATCGTCAAAATACTTGTCGATTGTCTCATTCAGCTGTTTCAGGTAAAGCGATGAATAATCAATGACTTCCCTTTTTAGTGTACTGCTCCAGTTGACATAAAAGATATAAATTACCGCAACAATGGAAATGATAAAAACAGAAGAAAACAGCAATATCATCTTCGACTGTATTTTCAGGTTTAAAAAGAGTCTGCCCGTTTTTTTCAGTACGGCACGAATACCCTCACGTTTCATACTTCTACCCCGAATCTACCCCAAACATACCGCGTAATGAAAAATAAAAACAATAATGCACATACAAATCAGGTTCCGGTCACATGACAGGCGTCAGTTGCTGCAGAGAAAAGCGACAGACAAGGTTAACTCTACGATGCAGTTTATTCGCTTATATATATGTTACACCAACCTGGTCCAATAAAAAAGATAAATTTGGCAAATTGGCGGGTGTCCTGATCGCAGCGCATAAAAAACCGCCAAAGGTATTTAAACCAATGACGGTTGGGTAACTCGTAAACAAACTTTGTAAATTTGAACAAACTCGAGTGTAAAGAAACAACAACTGTTCAGTTACAAATAAGTTTGCTCACGGAGTGACAAAGTTTGCTCGTCTGGTAAGCGAGTGGTTGCAATGCTTCTCGCCCATAAGTTACTTTGAGAGACAAAGTTTGCTCGCTGGTTTTATTACCTTAAAAAATATAAAAAAATATATAAAAAATGAG
>LFSH01000080.1 GCA_001513105.1 Clostridiales bacterium DTU070
CGAGGCATGAGCTTTGGCTCAACTTATTATTTTTCTTTTTACACCATTATATAGACTTAATCGATAATAACGGAGGGCAAACATGAGATGGAGTAAGTTAAAGAAACAATTAGAGGATTACGTTTCCCCATGCTTGAAAGGCAGGGTAGAATTTTGGATTACTAATTACAGAAAGGCTCATGACCGGACGGGCAGGGCATATATAACGGTAGACGGAAAAGAAGTTGTAAATATGTGTACTATAAAGAAGGAAATTGCAGTATTGAATGCAGAGAAAGAATTAAAGAAAAGTAAAAATATTTGCTTTGAGGAAGATAATTTTAAGCAGGACAGAATATATGGGTTACTAAGAAGGGAAGGCTTTTCTGATGATATATTATCACAAATAGCCAGAAACAGAAGTATCAATGATATAGCACATAAAAAAGCAGAGGAACAGGATATTTTTTCACAATATGATTTTCTTGAGGCTGCAGAAAGATTCTTAAATTCCACTATTGAAGAATCATTGAAATCGGATAATTCTATTGCTAAAGCATTGGCATTGATTGATAGAAGAGTCGGAAAGAGAACTCTAAACATGCTTAAAGAATCGATAAAAGACGAGAGTGAACTTGTAAGATACTTTTACAGATTGAGATGTGAAGCAGAACAAATGTAACAAAGAGTTGGAAATAACAATGGTATTAGTATAGTTGTATAATTCAAATAAGGTTGACCCAATGAAAACAAAGTTCGCTCAGTAATAATAAAGTTCTTTCCAAATCCCGTAGCCAAAGCAGTAAAAATCCTGACCGGCTGCGGGATTTGATTTTGCTGGGTTAGAGTTAATTAGAGTTAAGGGTAATAGATTAAGCTCAAGAAATTGATTATGCAAAAGTTAAATATTGATATGAAATTCTGAATGAGTTATAATCAAATTATCATACTGGTTCCAATAATTGACGTCTTATGTAAAATAAAGCAATAAGGTAATGGGGAACATAGAAAAATAAATATGAGTGATTTTGGGGTTAGCTGATATGAATAAATATAGGATAGAATAAATATAGGATATTCTTATTATTGCTTATATTGGCAGCTGTTTCAGTTCTTGTTTCTACTGCAAATGCGAAACCTGTCTTTAAAAGTGATATGACATTTCTCCTTGAAGAAGCTGTACAGGAATTTATATCAAGGGGAATTCCTGTTCCTGAGGAACTTCAGGCGAAGATCGAATGGTCTGAAGCATACGATTTGGAGCTTCAAAAAAACATTGAAAAATGTGAAAACGACCTGAAAGAGAGAGCAAAAAGAATATCAGAACTGGAGTATAAAGAAAGTTTACCTATGCCCACTTTTGCTCCAAAGCCGGGTTATCAGCCGCATGTTAACATTGGTATTCAACCGACTGAGCATGCAGACTGGTACTGGGGGACCCCAGCAATACGGGACACCTACCTGTTTACCGGCCACATCATTACCGAGTTTGATATATATGTTGCCGGTGAAATAAAAGATAAGGAAAATACAGGTTTTATATTTCATATAAGGAAAGAGCCGTACGGAACAAACAGCGAACATACATTTACAGAGTATCCCGGGATTGTAAATATAACTCTTACTGAATATAAAAGCGACAGCAGCATTATTGAATTTACTTATGACGAAAATAAAACCGGTGTAATTGATGTTAAGGAAAATACAATCACTTTCAACGATTGATAACAAAGATCAGGTAACAGACAGAGGGGCACCCCGCAGTAAGCGGTTGCCCCCTTGTTTTATTCTACATTTCAATGTAATCTTCCCGGTTGGGTCCCACTGAAACATACCTGATAGGGCAGTTTACTGCTTCTTCGATAAAACGGATGTATTTCAGCGCCGCTTCGGGTAAATCCCCGGGAATCCTGCATTTTGATATGTCGGTTTTGAAGCCTTCAACATATTCAATAACGGGTTTTGCCCTTAAAAGCATGTCGCCTGTAGGGAATTTGTCGGTACGGACACCGTCGGTTTCATATGCCACGCATACAGGGATCCTGTCCATATACGACAGTACATCAAGTTTAGTCAGCGCAAGTTCCTTCGCGCCCTGCATCTGAACTCCGTACCTGCTTGCAGGTATGTCAAAAGCGCCAACCCTTCGCGGCCTTCCCGTAGCAGCACCGTACTCGGCCCCGGCTTCGCGCAGTTTTGATGCTTCCTCGCCGAACAGCTCGGCTGTAAACGGGCCTTCACCGACGCAACTGGAATAGGCTTTCATTATACCCACCACATGATCGAGCCTGGCGCCCGGAATTCCTGCTCCAATAGGCGCATATGCCGCCAGTGTCTGCGACGAGGTGGTATACGGGTAAATCCCGAAGTCGATGTCGCGTAATGCCCCCAGTTGGGCTTCAAACAATATGTTTTTGTTTTCCCTTACTGCACCGAGCAGGTATTCTGTTGTATCGGTTATAAACGGTAAAAGGGATCTGCTGAATTCTTCAACCCAGTGCATGATAAACTCAAGCGAGAATTCCTGGCCGTATCCCTTCAGGATCAGGTTTTTCCATTCAAGAATCGAGGCAATCTTATCCCTGAGAGTATCCTTGAAAAGCAGGTCGCCCATCCGGATACCCTTTTTCATGTACTTGTCACCGTATACAGGGGCAATGCCGCGCCGGGTTGAACCGTATTTCCTGTCTGCGAGCCGTTCTTCCTCCAATATGTCCTGCTGCTTATGCCAGGGCATGGAAATAAAGGCCTTGTCGCTGATTTTAAGTGTTTCAGGGGTTATCTTTACGCCCTTTTCCTTAAGGCCTGCAATTTCACCGCACAGATGTTCAATATCAATGACCATGCCGTTTCCCATTACGTTTACCGTGTTATCGCGAAGAATGCCTGAAGGAAGGAGATTCAGTATGAATTTCCCCCTGTCATTAACAACCGTATGCCCGGCATTATTGCCACCCTGGTACCGGCAAATCACATCGTATTCCGCCGACAGCAGGTCCACCATGCGGCCCTTTCCTTCATCTCCCCAGTTTATTCCAACCACTGCGGTGAGCATGGAATCATCCCCCTTAATACCCGGCAGCTCAGCTGTTTTTCTTAGCCAGGGCAAAAAGCCAGCTATGTTTAAACATACTAAGCATCCGTACAATAAAAGCGATAAAATACATTTTTGCTTACCCACTTTCTGAACAAATAACCGTAATCAATAAAATCTTAATCCTAATCTGCCTGTTTTATTCATGCACGCTGTATAAAATCTCTGCATAGGTCGGAATTCTCCAATGCTTGCTGTCGACAATGGTCTCGAGTTCATCCACAACCTGCCGCAGCTCGTTCATTGCCGTGCAAATCTTTTCATGGCAGGCCCTGGCCAGTTCCAGGTTATCTTTTATTTCCCTGGCCGCCGATGTCTGTGCGGTAAGGTGTTCCAGCCTTTTGTACAGGCAGTCGGCAAGTCCGGATATTCTTTTAAGCAGCTTTTCTTCCGGCGTTGCAACAATATCAGCACTTACTTGTTTTTTCCGGATTATCAGTTCAGCCAGTTCGTTCTGGTAATCCAAAACAGCGGGTAAAACCTGCCTGTTAACCATGTCAATCATCGTCAGTGCCTCAATGTTAATTGTTTTTGAGTAATTCTCCAAAAGGATTTCATAGCGCGAATGAAGCTCGTGCTCTGTAAAAACACGGTGGCGGGCAAAAAGCTCCACATTTTTCGGGTCAATAAGGGCAGGCAGCGCTTCAGGAGTGGTTTTCAAATTCAACAGGCCTCTTTGTTCAGCCTCCCTGACCCAGGAACTATCATAACCATTTCCGTTAAATATGATACGCTTATGTTCCTTTATCGTTCTTTTAATGAGCCCGGACAGACCTGTTCTGAAGTCACTGCTGTTTTCGAGCTCGTCGGCAAACTGGCGCAATGCTTCTGCTACAATAGTATTAAGTACAATATTCGGGCCTGCAATTGAGAATGCCGAGCCAAGCATACGGAATTCAAACTTGTTGCCGGTAAACGCAAATGGCGATGTACGGTTCCTGTCGGTTGTATCCTTCGGAATATGCGGCAGCACTGTTGCACCTATTTCCATCAGGGTTTTGCCCTTGCCCACATATAATGTATCATTTTCAAGTGCGTTCAGAATCTCGGTAAGCTCTTCGCCCAAAAATATTGAAACAATTGCCGGAGGGGCTTCGTTTGCTCCAAGGCGGTGATCATTACCTGCACTTGCAACCGACACACGCAGCAAATCCTGGTAATCGTCTACTGCTTTTATAACCGCCACAAGAAACAGCAGGAACAGGGCATTTTCAAAGGGGGTATCGCCGGGTTCCAGCAGATTTATTCCCGTGTCGGTGGACAGGGACCAGTTAATGTGCTTTCCGCTGCCGTTTATCCCTGCAAAAGGCTTTTCATGCAGCAGGCATGCCAGGCCATGTTTTGACGCTATGCTTTTCAAAAGTTCCATTGTAAGCTGGTTGTGGTCTGTTGCAATATTGGCTTCTGCATAGACCGGAGCAAGCTCATGCTGCGAAGGAGCAACCTCGTTATGCTCGGTCTTTGCGTAAACACCCAATTTCCACAGCTCCTCGTCCAGTTCCCGCATAAACCTCGAAATTCGATGCTTTATTACCCTGAAATAATGGTCCTCCATTTCCTGGCCCTTTGGCGGACGGGCGCCGAACAGGGTTCTTCCGCAGTACATAATGTCAGGTCTTTTCAGGTAAACATTTTTATCGATCAGGAAATATTCCTGTTCAGGACCCACCATTGATACAACCCGCTTAACATCGTTGATACCGAATAACCGTAGAATCCTTAGAGCCTGGGTGTTTAATGCCTGCATCGAACGCAAAAGAGGTGTTTTTTTATCAAGGGCCTCTCCGCTGTAGGAGCAAAAAGCAGTGGGGATGCAGAGAGTGTTGTCCTTTATGAATGCGTACGAGGTGGGATCCCATGCGGTGTATCCCCTGGCCTCAAAGGTACTGCGAAGACCCCCGGACGGAAAGCTCGATGCATCGGGTTCCCCTTTAACAAGGGATTTTCCTGAAAACTCCATAATAACCTTGCCCGTACCGTCGGGCATTATAAAACTGTCATGTTTTTCCGCAGTTACACCCGTCATGGGCTGGAACCAATGGGTAAAATGTGTCGCACCCTTTTCTACAGCCCAGTCTTTCATAACACTTGCCACCACATTTGCAACGTCAAGTTCCAAATGCGTGCCGTCTGCAATGGTTTTCTTAAGCGCTTTATAAACGTCCTTTGGAAGCCGCTCTTTCATGACTGCATCGCCGAATACCATGCTTCCGAAAAGCTCCGATATATTCTGTTTTTTCATTTTTTCATCCTCCTACAGTAATTCTATTCCTGCTTCTTTACAGCCCGAAATGGTTTCCTCGTCCCAGACAGAGACCTGGACTTCACCAATATGGGCTTTCTGCAACAGCAGCATGCAAATTCTTGACTGACCGATTCCGCCGCCCATCGTAAGCGGCAGTTCCCCATTAAGCAGCATTTTATGAAAAGGTAAACTGCGGCGGTTATCGCAGCCTGCCTTGGAAAGCTGTCTGTCCAAGGAAGCCTCATCAACACGGATACCCATTGAGGATACTTCGAATGCGCACCCCAGTAAGTCATTCCAGAACACTATATCACCATTAAGGCTCCAGTCATCATAATCCGGTGCCCTTCCGTCATGCCTGATCCCTGATTCCAGTACATCACCAATCTGCATTATGAAAGCCGTTTTATGCTTTTTTAGGTACTCGTTCTCGCGTTCCTTTGGTGAAAGGGAGGGATACATATACTCAAGCTCCTGTGTTGTTATAAATGAAACATCCCTTGAAAGTTTCAGAGTGATCCCGGGGTAAATCTTCTTTATTTCATCCAGCGTGTCGCAAATAACTTCTACGATTTTTATTACGGTATCTTTTAACGTATCGAGGTTTCTTGAGGAGCGGCTGATAACCTTTTCCCAGTCCCATTGATCAACATAAACCGAATGAAGGTTATCCATTTCTTCATCACGGCGTATGGCATTCATATCGGTATATAATCCTTCACCTACCGGGAAACCGTATTTATGCAAAGCCATACGTTTCCATTTCGCAAGTGAATGGACCACCTCGGCAGTTGCGTCGGTTTCCCTGATTTCGAACCGTACAGGCCGTTCAACACCGTTCAGGTCATCGTTTAATCCGGTATTGGACAGAACGAACAACGGGGCGGAAACCCTTATTAAATTAAGAGCATTGGATAACTTGTCTTCAAAAATCCTCTTTATTTTTCCTATTGCATTTTGAGTTTCATAAAGATTCAGGACCGGCTTGTATTTTTTCGGAATTATCAGTTTACCCATATTCATGCTCCTTTCTGTTAAACAACAGAAGAGACAGCCTGAAGATCTGAAAAACCTGTCTGACTCTTTTGAAACTTACAGGGATCCATGCAGATTCTTCTGTTGTTATAACCAAAAACTCAATATAAAAGGCGCTGCGGATATAAAAATCCACAGCGCCTTTGCTGTACAAATAAAGAATAGCACGGGAAAATAATTTAGTCAACCATTTTATTTAAGAAAAATGAAATTTATAATATGTGAACTTGCAAAATGAGATAAATTTATACATAAAAAAGTATAAAAAACAACATATTATGCAGTATAAAAAATAAAAAATTTCACAACAGGGTTGACACTTCTTTTGATTCCATATTATAATATATAAAGGATTAACCGGTTAATATTTTATGAACAAAGGCGTTCATTATATGGTATCCGGCAACAAGCCATTAACGGCTGCTTTTCTTAATGCGGGTACTGTGTGATGAACGCCTTTTTGAGTACATGGACAGAATATTTTGGCTAATAAAAGCGTAGGTGCAGCATTCTGCATGCCAGCAGCGGTTAATTCAGGGGAGAGATGTCTGTCTGACCGGTTATTCAAAACGGGGGTATGATTTGTGAGGGAAGGAATGTTCAGAAATATATCAGGATGTGCAATATCTGGAGTTTTTTCAAAGTCAGGCAGACGTTTTTCCGGAAAACTTATCATTGATTCCATTGCTGCCATGCATGAGCGTTCCAACGGGCTTGGCGGGGGTTTTGCCGCATATGGCATTTATCCGGAATATAAGGATTGTTATGCATTCCATATATTTTATGATAATGAATCGGCAAAAGAAGAATGCGAAAAATTTCTGGCTTCGCACTTTGATATTATAACCCTTTCCAAAATACCTGTGCGGAAAATCCCGCAAATAACGGACGAGCCTATGATTTGGAGATATTTTATGGTGCCGCTGCCATCAAAACTTGCCGACAGCCAGCTGGATGAACGCGAGTTCGTAGTAAGGTGCGTGTTCAGGATAAACAGTACAATTGATGGTGCTTATGTTTTTTCAAGCGGAAAGAACATGGGTGTTTTTAAGGCTGTGGGATTTCCCGAAGATGTGGGCCGGTTTTACCGGCTGGAGGAGTATGAAGGCTATTGCTTTACAGCACACGGCCGATACCCTACAAATACACCCGGCTGGTGGGGAGGGGCCCATCCTTTCGCACTGCTTGATTATTCGGTGGTCCATAATGGCGAGATTTCGTCCTACGACGCCAACCGGCGAAACATTGAAATGTACGGATACCAGTGCATGCTGAAAACCGATACCGAGGTAATAACCTATATGATTGACTACCTGCACAGAAAAAAGCATCTTACCCTGAAGGAAATCTGCACGGTGTTTGCCGCTCCGTTTTGGTCAACCATAGAAATCATGCCCTATCCCGAAAGGGAAGAACTTGAATATTTAAGAAATGCTTTTGAATCATTTTTAATTACCGGGCCATTTTCAATAATCGTGGGTTTTGACAAGGGAATCATGGCTTTGAATGACAGGTTGAAACTGCGCAGTATGGTGGTTGGTGAAAAGGACGATATGGTATATATCGCCAGCGAAGAGGCTGCCATCAGGGTTATAGAGAATGAACCGGACAGGGTATGGTCGCCGAAAGGCGGGGAAGCAGTTATTATAACATTTGAGGAAGGAACTGAGTAATGGCTGTAAACTATTTCTATCCCGATTATGAAATAATCAGGGACTATAATCGCTGCATTAACTGCCGTGTGTGTGAACGGCAGTGCGCCAATGAAGCACACCGATACCTGGATGATGCTGATAAAATGGTATGTGATGATGCAAGATGCGTGAACTGCCAGAGATGTGTTTCGGTATGCCCCACTAGGGCTTTAAAAATAACTGAAACAAGCAACACTTTCAGGAAAAATGCCAACTGGAGCGAAAAAACAATCAAGGAAATATACAGGCAGGCTGAAAGCGGCGGTGTTTTGCTGTCCAGCATGGGGAACCCCGAGAATTATCCTGTCTATTTCGATAAAATACTGATCAATGCATCCCAGGTTACCAACCCTTCCATTGACCCGCTGAGGGAGCCGATGGAAACCAGGGTTTTTCTTGGAGCAAAACCGGACAGGATCCAGCGGGGCAAGGATGGAAGATTAGTCAGTAACATGCCTCCGCATATTACCCTTTCGATGCCTGTTATGTTTTCAGCAATGAGCTACGGCTCTGTCAGTTACAATACACACGAAAGCCTTGCGAGGGCGGCTGCAGAGCTGGGAATCATGTATAACACGGGTGAGGGCGGCCTTCACGAAAACCTCTATAAGTATGGGAAAAACACAATCGTACAGGTTGCCTCGGGACGGTTTGGCGTTCATAAAACATACCTGAACAGCTGTGCCGCTGTTGAGATCAAGATAGGACAGGGTGCCAAGCCCGGTATCGGCGGACATCTTCCCGGTACAAAAATAGTCGGCGACGTTTCAAAAACGCGTATGGTGCCTGAAGGTTCGGATGCCATTTCACCGGCCCCCCATCATGATATTTATTCAATCGAGGATTTAAAGCAGCTTGTCTATTCTATTAAGGAGGCTACTGCCTATACAAAGCCCGTAATTGTGAAAATCGCCGCGGTCCATAATGTATCTGCCATAGCAAGCGGAATTGCCCGCAGCGGTACCGATATCATTGCAATTGACGGTTTCCGGGGAGGGACGGGAGCCGCACCGACGCGTATACGTGATCATGTGGGCATTCCAATCGAACTGGCCCTGGCAAGCGTTGACAAGCGCCTGCGTGATGAAGGAATCCGTAACAAGGTGTCATTAATAGCCGGCGGAAGTATTCGTTCCAGTGCTGATGTTGTAAAGGCAATAGCTCTTGGGGCTGACTGTGTTTATATAGGAAGCGCGGCACTTATTGCTTTGGGATGCCATTTGTGCCGAAGCTGCCATACGGGCAAATGTAACTGGGGTATAGCAACACAGCGGGAGGATCTTGCAAAAAGGCTGAACCCGGATACAGGTTATAAAAGGCTTGTTAATATGTTAACGGCATGGCAGCACGAAATAAAGGAAATGATGGGCGGCATGGGCATTAATTCCATAGAAAGCCTGAAAGGTAACCGCCTGATGCTCCGCGGTGTGGGCCTTAATGAAAAGGAGCTTGAAATACTGGGAATAAAACACGCGGCAGATTAGGCGAAAACAAAATACCTGTGGACTGAGAGGTGATTATAAATGATTTTATCGGCATATGAACTGGGCTTCAGGCTGCTAAACGAAAGAATCCGTTCGGTAAACGGCGATGTAACTGTTTATGACTGTTTCGGCGAACGATTCATCGGAGCCGGAGCATCTTCAAAAACCATTGTTATTAATGGAACACCAGGCAATGCACTTGGCATGTATCTTGACGGCGCTACAATCATCGTTAACGGGAATTCCCAGGATGCAGTGGGTGATACTATGAATGACGGGAAGATAATTATTAACGGAAATGCCGGGGATGCCCTCGGGTATGCAATGCGGGGCGGGATAATATTTGTCAGGGGTGATGCCGGATACCGTACAGGCATCCACATGAAGGAGTATAAGGATAAAAAGCCCGTCATTATTATAGGCGGATGCACAGGAAGTTTTCTGGGTGAGTACCTTGCCGGCGGGTGCATAATAGTACTGGGGCTAAATACAGACGATTATCCGGCAGGGGAATTTACCGGGGTTGGTATGCATGGCGGTGAAATATTCATAAGAAGCAGTAAACCGCCGGTGAATCTTCCCGGCCAGGTAACCGCTGGTATAGCCGGTGAGGAGGATATATGCAGAATAAAGGATGATATACAGGAGTTCTCTGAAGTATTCAATATAAAGACAGAGGAAATTTTCAGCAAACCCATTTACCGCCTTGTACCAAACGGGAAAAATCCGTATAAGAGGCTGTATATGGATAATTGAACGATTTGCTGAAGGCCGGCTTTGCTGCTTTCATCAAAAGTACCGCATAAAAAATCTGATGCATCAGATATTGTTGGTAAAAATAATAAAAAGAGTATGGGAGGGTTATTACATGATAACTACCGTTGATGAGGTCCTGGAATTTGTAAGGGACAATGATGTTAAATTTATCCGTCTAACCTTTTGTGATTTGTTTGGCAGGCAGAAGAACATTTCAATTATGCCTGATGAACTGCCCCGGGCGTTTGAACACGGTATTCCGTTTGACGCCCACGCGGTAAGCGGCTTTACCGATATAACCAAATCAGATTTACTGCTGATTCCCGATCCGTCAACACTGTCTGTTTTGCCGTGGCGGCCTCAGCAGGGCAGGGTGGTCCGTTTCTACTGCAGTATCAGGAACCCGGACGGCAGCGTGTTCTGGGGAGATACAAGGGAGATTCTCAAATCCGTTGTAAACCGGACAGCACAAAAAGGGTATTCGTGCATGATCGGGGCAGAGTGTGAATTCTACCTTTTCTTAACCGATGAAAACGGTGAACCCACAACCAGGCCTTTTGACAACGGTGGTTACCTGGATGTCTATCCTCTTGATAAGGGCGAAAACATACGGCGTGAGATTTGCATCTGCCTCGAGGAGATGGGAATCAGGCCCGAAACATCCCATCACGAGCGCGGCCCCGGACAGAATGAAATAGATTTTAAATTTTCTGATGCGGTTAACAGTGCGGATAACCTTATTACATTCAAACAGGTGGTTAAGAGTATTGCAGCAAGGAACGGGCTTTTTGCTTCTTTTGCCCCGAAACCGCTGCCCGACAAAAGCGGGAGCGGGCTTCATATAAATCTTTCACTGATGCAGAACGGGCACAACGTGTTCAGGCTGGGTGAGAAGGACAGCTCGAAAACAGCAGAATCCTTTGTTGCGGGTATTCTTGAAAAAATAACCGAAATAACAGCTTTTCTGAATCCTGTTCCAAACTCCTATGAGCGTCTTGGTGTCTGTGAAGCGCCGAAATATGTTTCATGGTCGCACAGCAACCGATCACAGCTTATACGCATTCCTGCCGCAAATGACGAAAGAATGCGGATGGAACTCAGGTCACCCGATCCTGTAACAAATCCGTATCTTGCTTTCGCACTTGTAATTGGTGCAGGATTTTATGGAATTGAAAATGATTTGACGCTGCCTGAAAGTATTAACGTTGATCTTTATACGGCCGACGACAGCATAACAAATACATTACCGCGTCTGCCCGAAAACCTTGGAAAATCTTTAAGGCTTGCCCGGAAATCGGATTTTATAAAAAGCGTTCTGAACGAGCAGGTCATAGAAAGCTATATAAGCTATAAAACCATAGAATTGCAATCATTCAGCCGGTCTGCCGATAAAAACGGATACTTCATGGACAATTATTTCAAAGTGATTTAAAAGGCAACGCCGTTGACAGTTGAGAGAAGTAAAGGTGAGACGCTATGAACAGTGCGCTTATTATATCAAATTCAGAAAAAATTGCTGCATGTTTGGCTGAGATACTGGCACAGGCGTCAGTTATAAATATCACCACCATATCCAACGGCGGGGAAGCAAGGAGAATGCTTATTGAAAATGACTTTGATCTGTACATTATCAATACCCCGTTGCCTGATGAGTTTGGTGAAAGTCTTGCGCTGAATATTGCTTCAAGGGAAACCGGTATAGTGATTTTAATTGTAAAAGCCGAGTTATTTGAAGAAGTTTCGGACAGGGTAGAGGACCATGGTGTTATTACCATAGCAAAACCCATAAGCAGGTCCTTATTCTGGAATGCTTTGAAACTTGCCGCCGCAACGCAGAAGAAGATTAAGGCGATTCATGATGAGAATCTGAAACTTGCCCAAAAAATAGATGACATACGAATTATCGACAGAGCCAAGTGTGTTTTGATTTCACACCTTTCGCTGACCGAGGCTGAAGCACACAGGTACATTGAAAAGCGTGCAATGGACACGCGGATGACACGGAGGAAGGTTGCTGAAGAAATTCTGAAAACATATAGGGACTGAACGAGTCTTAAAGGTATATCAGGGAAATAATATACCGATGAAAGGATTTCAGATGTGAAACTGTTCCGGGTTTGAACCGGTACAGCTTGATTTTTTATTAATGTTGGACAGGAGGAAGTAATGACTAAGTTTATATTTGTAGCAGGCGGTGTTGTATCAGGGCTTGGCAAGGGCATTACAGCCGCAAGCCTTGGAAGGCTGCTGAAACAGAGGGGTTTAAAAGTTGCTGCTCAGAAGCTGGATCCGTATATAAATGTAGATCCCGGCACGATGAGCCCATTTCAGCACGGTGAAGTATTTGTGACCGACGACGGTGCGGAGACAGATCTTGATTTGGGCCATTACGAACGCTTTATTGATGAGGATCTTACGAAATTTTCAAACCTGACATCGGGCAGGGTTTACTGGAACGTGCTGAACCGTGAGCGTACAGGTGGTTACCTTGGTGAGACCGTACAGGTCATTCCTCACATAACACGGGAGATCATCAATTTTATATACAGTGGGGCTGAGAAAAGCGGTGCCGATGTTTTGATAACGGAAATCGGCGGTACGACCGGAGACATCGAAATTCAGCCTTTTTTGGAGGCGGTTCGGCAGATTTTTCTTGAAAAGGGCCGTGAAAACTGCCTGTTTATTCATGTTACCCTTGTACCATATTTAAAAGGCTCAAATGAGCATAAATCAAAACCCACGCAGCACTCGGTAAAAGAGCTTCAGTCAATGGGTATTTCGCCTGATATTATCATCGCGCGTACCGATGAACCCTTTGATGAAAGTATAAAGTCGAAAATTTCGCTGTTTTGCAATGTAAAGCCCGACTGCGTTATTGAAAATCTTACCCTTCCATGCATTTACGAAGCACCGGTGGCATTGCACGAAAATGGGCTGGATGAAGTGGTATGCAGGGAGCTTGGCCTCAGAACAGGTGACCCTGATCTGGCCGAATGGAAAGCGCTTGTTAAGAAAATATACAACCGGGACAGGGAAGTTACCATTGCCATTGTGGGCAAGTATGTGAAGTTCCAGGACGCATACCTGTCAATTATAGAAAGTTTGAACCATGCAGGCTTTGACACGAGTACATCGGTAAAAATCAAATGGGTGGAAAGTGAAAACGTAACAGAGCATAATGCAGGTGAAATACTGAAGGAGGCCGATGGCATTATTATCCCGGGCGGTTTCGGCGACAGGGGCATAGAAGGCAAGATAACTGCCTGCCGGTATGCAAGGGAAAACAATATACCCTTCCTGGGAATATGCCTTGGCATGCAGGTTGCCGTGATTGAATTCGCGCGAAATGTTTGCGGCCTTGAAGGTGCCAACTCTTCAGAATTTGACAGGAACTGCCTTCATCCTGTAATAGATTTGATGGAAGAGCAGGTAGGAATTACCCGTAAAGGAGGTACCATGCGGCTGGGTGCCTGGCCGTGCAAAGTAAAGGACAAGACCAGGCTAAGGCTCCTATACGGCAAGGATTCAATAAGTGAAAGGCATCGGCACAGGTATGAATTCAACAATGCATACAGGGAAACCATTGCTGAAAAAGGCCTGGTAATCTGCGGAACATCGCCCGATGAGCGCCTTGTTGAAGCAATTGAACTGCCGGACAAGGATTTCTTTATTGGAGTACAGTACCATCCTGAATTCAAAAGCCGGCCTAACAAACCCCATCCGCTGTTCGTCGGGCTTTTGGAAGCCGCAGCAGGAAAAGGACGTAGGAGGCCGTAATTACGGCAGCCGGTGATGGTTTAAATGACATTCCTTGTACAATGGCGTACATTGGAGCATTCGGTTTTTTGGCATTGGACCCGTTATATACCTGGAAAAGGAACCTGCTGGGAATAAGGCCTTTCGTCCGATGCCATGGCCGGGGAACGGATAAGTACCGCTGCCGAAGCCGGAAGTCTAAATTGCAATATTAAATGCCGTGCAAAATTTGGTAAATCCATTGCTTATTGGAATAAATTC
>LFSH01000105.1 GCA_001513105.1 Clostridiales bacterium DTU070
TATCAGAGGTCTTTCCTTTTTTCTTATCTTTTTGTCACATATGTATTATCTTATATCAATTTTTACTGTATCAGTGTTTTGCGAAAAAGTCTGAACATCATGCCTCCTGTTAACCCTCTGCTGTTTACGCTGTTTCGGACCGGGCAGGAGGCAGTGATTCCGTATAAAAAGGCAGCCAGTACTAATCCATGACTTTTTTCAGTAATTCCTCTTTTTCTTCCGAGTTGGGACAGTCCTCGGCAAAGAACCTGATCGCCTTTATCATAAATTCATCCTGTTTATACTTGTCTGCAATGTCCATCAATTCCTGGAAATGTTCTTTCAGTGCATTTCCTATTGCTGCATTCAACTGGCGGGAGCCATCGTCGAAATTTTCGGTTATGAAAGTTCCGCTGCTTTCATCCCAGGTATAAACCGATTGCCCCATTCCCTGGGCTTTCAGCAAGTAATTCCCGCCATCATTTTTCAGATGCAAATCCAGTTCGGTTCCTTTTACATGATCAACCCTGACCTGCAGTTTGCCGCTGATTTTATCAATGGTTAACGTGCTGTCCGCATCGTAGGTTGTTATATAACCCGGTACCATTGAAGAGTGCCCGTACAAACAAGAAGTCTGTACAAGTCTCGGACCGCTATCAGTTACCGAATACCATCTTTCTTCATACAGTGCCTCACCGGTGCCGTAGCCGACACATTGCGTGCCAACAATCCAGATAATGTTTTCATACCTTCTGATATCGTATTGGCCGGTCTGCCCTTTTGAATAAAATTTTATACTATCTACATATTTATATCCGCCGTTATCGTCTTTTCTAAAGAACAGGAAATACAGCCCAAACGGAGGTTCCACACAGGACAGTACCGAAAAACGGGTTTTTTCGTTTGCCATCAGCTCGATTTTTTCAAACCTGTAAACCGGATCGGCCTGGTACATAAACCTTTCATACCAGCCGGGTTCACTCAATTTTTGAGCGATAAAATCCATATCGGTGTCTTCTTCGCTGAAAAAACGCTCAATTTCTTCCTTTGTTATTTCGTTAGTATCTGTGTTGTTTGCCGGAACATTTTTATCAGCAGGTTCATCATTTAATGGTTTCCGATCCGGAGGATTTTGATGATTAACCGCTTCATTCTGCGGCAGGTCGACATTTCCACAGCCTGCGACAATCACAACAATTACAAATAACAAGACAGCTATCTTTTTCATATGCAATCATCCTCTCAAACTGACTGATGTTATGCACTTTCAACGTCTTTGAGGAGAGGGCCTGACGGAACATATCCGTTACGACTTCTTAAGGGTTTCTCATCCGACGGTGACAGTACCATTAATTGCAATATACAGGAATAATTAACCATTATTATTTAAACAGTACAATATTATGTATGACATGTCAATTGCTATCAGTAAAGCTCATGACAATTAAAGGGATGCTGATTTCATGCATCCCCAATTCCCCGAGAAGATTGGGATAATTAATCCCATTCAGCGGCATCTTTTTTACAGGATAAATAACTCATTCTGTCAGTTTTTTTCTGCCAAATAAATTGATACAGTTTAAGGTGTTTGATTTTCTGCTCTCATTTCGGGCTCAAGAACCCGGACATAATACTCATCGTAGGTAATACCGCTTTCATAAACTTCAGCAGCAATTTCGGGGCCCACATACCTTAAATGCCAGGGTTCATACTTGTACCCGGTTATACTCTCCATATCCTTTGGATACCGGATAATAAAACCGTATTTATGGGCATTTTCCCTGTACCATTCGAATTCCTTTGTTTCTTCAACACTGTAATTATTCTTTATCACATCTACCGCTAAACCGGTATGATGCTCACTGTGCCCGCCTCTCGCATTCAGGCTGTCAACATCTTCAATGGTACGGCCGCTGTTAACGGCATTATTCCATATCCAGTGCTGTGTTTCAATGCTCCTGTACGTTCCATATGCCGTAATATTCAGCCCCAGCTGTTTCGCATCCTGATGCATTTTAACGAATGCATCATATGCTTCTTTCCTGAGATACTGCGGCCCGACACCTGGTGCACACATTGACGGATCCACCTGCACAAGTTCGGGTTCGAAATTATCGGGGAGCTTGTTGTATTTATTAACAAGAACAGTTATGTCATGCCCGTTTTCAATTGACTTCACGTTTTCATAAAAATCATAATCAAGGCCGATGTTTACATATGTAATGACCTTTTCGTAAGAATAATCGAGGTGCTGTTTTTTATAGTTAATATATCTTTCACTGTTCTCACTAATAAAATACGGCAGGTCGGAATATAAAGACAGTTCCTCACTTTCTGTCAGCTCCTTGTCAGGCTCGGTATCCTCGGCCTTCTGCCCGCTATCGGTCCCGGATTCCTGCCCGCCCGGAGTATCAACGGTTTCATCATCAGTTCCGGGCACTGCTTCAGCGTTTTCGTTATCGTATACCTTGTCATTATCATATAAGTTACTATTGTCCAGGTTATTGCTCCGGAAATAAAAGCATCCGCATATAACAAGTATTATCAGCAGTATAATGTTAATCCCGGTAACAATACGAATTCTGTTTCTTACAGTACTTTTCTTCATGACAAAATCCCCCATTTGCAAACACAAATATTATAACCTTATTGGGGCATTTTATCAATTAATGTAGAAATAAATGTTTAAGCCTCATCCTTTTACTCCCGATGTACTTATACCTTCAGCAGGATATCTCCGGAAGAATATGAGAATTGGCAATTAAGGTAAAATTGACAGGGTTGAACGCTACAAATCTGCTTTATTTAACAAACAGGCAGAGATTATGCAAACTGCCAGGATATATAGCACCAATAACCCTGCGTTTGCAAATTGGTATCCATTAATTCCTTCGTAAATAAAAACTGAAGAATCTCCCAGATATGTAGGCAGAAAGCGTTTGACAGAACTTATGTTTTCAAGTGCATCCATAATAATAATGCTTATAAATGTACAGACAACAGCGATTGTGTTATTTGGGACAGTGATGCTGAAAATAGTTGTTATTGAAACAATGAATATGCTATTCAGAAGAAAAACAACCGCAAAAGATAATATTTCAGAAATGTTCGTTTTGTGTATGGGCACTCCATATGGCCCGTTTTCAACCAAAACCAAATATAATATTATACCCAGGAAAAATGCAGCAGCAATTACGGCTGATATAAGGAATATAACAGCCGTAACTTTTACAATATACAGGTGTATTCTGTTTCTTGCAGCCAAAATACTCTGGTATATTGTCCTGTTCTGTTTCTCTTCTGAAAAAGATGCTGCAGTAACGATAATAATCAATAGCGGAAGTACATAAAAAGATTGAAGGAACGATATACTTGACATAAACATATTCCCAAATGTAACCGAACCGGATTTGTCATAGGATGTTATATAAATTCCGCTTATTGTTCCGGATAATAATATATTCATCAATATCAGTGATACAAATATGGAAGCAATTAAAATACCTGTTGCATGCATTCTGCATAACTTATATATCTCACTTCTAAACACTTTATCATGTCCCCCTGATTGAATAGTTTTCTATAAACAGATTTTCCAGGTATGCTCTGGCAGTGTCCGGGTTATCTTTTTTAATATCTTCTATACACTTTATAGAGCCGTTGCTTAATAGGCAGACTCTGTCTGATAACATAACAATATTTGAAATGTTATGACTTGAAACTATAATTGTTATATTTTTGGCGGCCAAGTTTTTCAGCGTTTCCATCAAGTAATTCAAATTAACTATATCCATACCCAAATCAGATTCATCCAGTAAAACAATATCGGGTTCATGGATCAACGCCAATATAAGTGCAAGCCTTTGTTTCATTCCAAGAGAAAGCTTACTTGTTTTTTCTTTTCTCACACCGGATAAATTATATAAGGAAAGATACTCTTCTGTTTTTTTTCGAGCCGCCTTTTTATCCATGCCATACATCATTAAATGCTGAAATATATTACCAAATACCGAAAGTTGCGGATGAAATGACTGATCAAACAATATTCCCATCCTTATTTTTTTCTGTTTCCGGGAGAATTTAAAATGATTCTGCCTTCATTTAATTTCAAAAACCCTGCGATACATTTTAGCAAAGTTGTTTTTCCGGAACCATTAGGCCCTATTATCCCGAAAATTTCACCATAACGTATGGCAACAGATACATTTTTGAGAGCGGTTTTCTCTTTATACTTTTTTGTTATTCCCTCAATTTCCAATACATACTGCATATTCATACCACCTGGCTGAAATCAGAGGTTTCCTTTCTGTTTTTCTGAATTTACGCAAATATATACGAAAGTCATATGCAATTAAATAAAGGCTGTCAATGAATTATTGTATCCATATAATGCATAATTGTACATTAATTTTATATATTTGACAAGCTATGTAATTATGTGATTAGTACAGATATTTATTTATAGTCACTTGCATATATAGTTTTAAGAAATGTCTGATCAGGAATGTGAACACCAATGCCGCTAACAGTATAGGATTGTGCGGGTTTAATCACAACGTTTTTGCGTTTTCTATAAATGTAAAGCGGCAATGTAAAAAAGGCTGATGCCTGAGATAAAGCATCAGCCGAAGTGTATAGCCTTGTTCAGCCGTTCGCAGCCGCTGCCCTGTTCAGAGCACAGACTATAGCCTTAAAGGAAGCTGTGGTTGTATTCCTGTCTTTTCCTACTCCAAAAACACTTCTTCCTCCGCCGTTTGCCAGTTTTATATACGCTACGGCCTCAGCGTCAGCACCGCTTGATAAGGCATGCTCGGAATAGGCTTCAAAACGGTATTTTGAAGCACTTGTACTTTTCAGTGCGTCAAAGAATGCAGAAATAGGTCCGTTTCCTTCTCCTGATATTTCATGCAATTCATCATTTTTATATATCCGTGCATTCACAGATACACATTCGCCCCGGCTTTCAACACGGTAATCCACCAGTTTGTACGGGCCTGTAACATCCAGGTAGCTCTCCCTGAACACTTCCATGATTTCATCGGGTGACAGTTCCCTGCCCGTTTCATCTGATTTCTGTTTAATAATTACTCCGAATTCAGGATGCATTGCTTTCGGAAGTATGTATCCGAATTCATGTTCCATAACAAACGCAACTCCGCCCTTGCCCGACTGGCTGTTAATGCGGATAATGGCTTCATATTGCCTTCCTATATCAGTCGGGTCAATCGGAAGATACGGAACATCCCAGTATTCGGGTTTTTCTTCTCTCAAATACCTGAAACCTTTGTTGATTGCATCCTGGTGAGAGCCTGAAAATGCGGTGAAAACCAGCTGCCCTGCATACGGATGCCTTTCATGCACTTTCAGATCGGTACATTCCTCGTAGGTTCTGATAATCGAGTTTATATCCGATATATCAAGTTCCGGATCAATCCCCTGGGAAAAGAGGTTTAATGCAACTGTAATTATGTCAAGATTCCCGGTTCTCTCCCCGTTTCCGAAAAGGGTACCTTCCACCCGGTCAGCGCCTGCAAGCATAGCCAGCTCTGTTGCAGCTGTTCCGGTGCCCCGGTCGTTATGGGTATGCACGCTTATAATAACGCTGTCCCTGCAGCTGATATTCCTGCAGAACCATTCAATCTGGTCGGCATAGACATTCGGAGTGGTCATTTCAACGGTTGCAGGAAGATTGATAATGGCTTTCTTCTCCGGGGTAGGCTGCCATATCTCCAATACCCTTTCGCATATTTCAAGGGCAAAGTCCATTTCGGTACCGGTGAAACTTTCGGGCGAATATTCAAAACGGATGTCTGTATCACAGTTTCTGCTCAACTGTTTCACAAGTTTTGTCCCTTCAATGGCAATATCAATAATCTCGGGTTTGTCTTTCCTGAAAACAATGCGCCGCTGCTGTTCGGAAGTCGAGTTGTACAAATGCACTATTGCCTGCTTTGCGCCTTCGAGTGATTCAAACGTCCTTCTTATCAGATGCTCCCTTGACTGGGTCAAAACCTGGATTATGATATCATCATCCAGGTAACCGTCCTCAATGATCTTCCTGACAAAGCTGAAGTCGGTATTTGAAGCTGACGGAAAGGCAACTTCTATCTCCTTGAACCCTATTTTTTTCAGAAGATTGAACATCCTTAGTTTTTTATCAACACTCATCGGGACAGGCAGAGCCTGGTTTCCGTCTCTTAAGTCAACACTGCACCATATGGGGGCCTTTTCGATTGTTTTATCCGGCCATGTTCTGTCGTTCAAAGCAAAAGGCGGGTATTTTCTGTATTTCCTCCAGTTCATATCATTGACCTCCTTTAATATAATCCAAAAAATCTGTTATATAACTAAAAAACCTTCCGTCTCTAATACATAAGAGACGGAAGGTTGTTCCGCGGTACCACTCTTCTTTATTCCTTACGGAATACACTCATCCGGATACCGGTAGTTCTGCCCTGAATATGGTGTTTTATAAAAAAACCTTCGCCAAAAGAGACGAAGGATTGATAAACCACTCTTTTTCATTCCAGATACGGGTGCTGTCGTACCGATATCCTGCCCTGATAACGATGGGCCTTCGTCCGATCCTACTACAGGTTTCAGATGGCAACTCCGGGGCCAGTTCAATACCATTCCCCTGCTGTTTCGCACCTCCCAACAGCTCTCTGAAAGGTTCCGGGTATCTACTACTCCCCTTCACAGTCTTTGGTTATTCTAATTTTAAGATATTTTATGATATATTACTATGGAAAGTTATTTCAGTCAAGAGGATTTTGAAAATTTTACAATCACATTTGCATATTATTCGTTCATATGTGGCCAAATTATTCGGAAGGCTTCCTCTATGCCACTTAAACCCCGAGGAGGTTGTTGCACTCGGAACCGGGATATACGCAGCCATGAAAGAACGCAATGAAGCATTGGTTGAAACCGTAGTCACCGATGTATGCCCGTATACTTTAGGTACAGAAGTAGTTAAAAGAAAAGAATCAGGCGGCTTTGAAGCAGGCCATTTTTTTCCTGTCATCGAAAGAAATACGATAGTTCCCTACAGTAAAGTTGAGAGGTTTTACACGGTTTATGATAATCAGACTCAAATCACGGTGGGTATATACCAGGGTGAAAGCCGGCTGGTTAAGAACAACATAAAGCTTGGCGAGATTGTTATAGATGTCCCTCCTGCTCCTGCAGGTGAAGCTGCTGTTGATGTAAGGTATACATATGATATCAACGGGATTCTTGAAGTTGAAGTGACTTCACTGAACACAGGTGAAACAAAGAGGGAAGTTATTGTCAACCGGGATAACAACATGACAGGGGAGCAGATAGAGCAGAGGCTGAAAGAACTTGTAGATATAAAAATTCATCCTCGCGATAATGCCAAAAACCGATATCTTCTGGCAAAAGCCGAAAGGCTTTATGAAGAAACATTATCCGAGCTACGGATGAGAATTGCCCATGAAATAAGTAAGTTCGAAGCCGTTCTTGACAGGCAGATGCCTGAAGAGATTAAAAAAGCTGCAGCAAAGTTTGAAACTTTTTTAGAATCCATCGAAAACCAGGAGATTTGATATGTCACCATGGGAATTATTGGGGATTGAGAAAACAAACGATAAAAAACTTATAAAGAAGGCATATGCTCTTCAGTTGAAAAACTATCACCCTGAAGATAACCCTGACGGATTTATGGCCTTAAGGCAGGCATATGAGGCCGCTTTAAAGGAAGCAGATGAAGCAGGGATTCCACACAGGATAAAGCAAATTGACAATAATACCTTCATTTTTGCTCCATCTGATTTCATCGAAATTAATGAAGATGACTATATACAGGTGCATAATAAGGAAAATAATGAATCCTTCTGCGGGTACAATTCAAAGAATACATTTTCAAAGATAAACGAGCTTTATGAAGATTTCTTCAAAAGAATTGATCCTGACAAATGGAAAAGCCTGATCCTTGAATTCTCAATTCCCGAGTACGATGTGCTATGCACATATATGTGTCATTTTCTCAATGAGCATTATGTTCTTCCCCTTGAAGTCTGGCAATACCTGAATAAAGAGTTTAACCTCGAAGAAAACGTGGATTTTCGGTGGCATAATTTACTGTATTATGATTATGGGTTAAAATACGATATTTTTGATGAAGGATACAGATATGATTACGGGCGATATGCAGAGCTGCGGCTTCAGGGGCTGCTGGAGTTCATGAATTCCTGTTATGAAACGGCTGTAGATATACTTAACGAGGCCGAAAAACTGTACTCAAATGATGGAACCTTGTTCAGAATCAGGGGATATGCCGGGTATATGCTTAATTGTTACAATGAAGCCCTTGAAGACTTTAACAAGGCGCTGGCAATTAAAAGTAATGATGTGGATGCTCTTCTTGCCAAGGGCAACGTTCTTTTAAAACTTAAGCATTATGAAGAGGCTGGTGAAATTTTTAAAGCCACACAAAAAATAATGCCAAAAAGCCGCAGAGCAGCTATTGGGCGCATAAAAGCTCTCCATGGCAAAGGCATGAAAACTGCGGCTGGATTCATGTACAGGTCATTTAAGAAAAAAAGCAAAACCAGTGATTTGGAGCTTGAAGTATTTTATTTCCAAAGAGCGAAGGAAATATTGCAACTGATTAAAAAGTATAAATATTTCGTCTTATGTTTCATCATGCTAGCAATTGTAGTCGGTCCGGCAATTATTTATTCGATTGTTTATTGCTTTGTTCATATACCGCTGTTTCGATATATTGTAATATCTTTAATTATCTGGAGGGTTATCAGATGGTACAGAAGGAAAAAAGAAGAGGAAAAGAAGTACTGAATGGTTTTAAACCTGTACATATATGGATGCTCTCGTTGGCTATTATAAATGCATATTTAGGTTACAACGATAAATATCCGATGATTCTGAAGAAATATAAAGCCATCTGGAAAAAACTGCAGGCAGATGGTATTAACATTCCCGATACATTTATCCACGGCGTACCCAAATCCAATGATTTCTTTAATAATACCCTGGAATTTATGATAAACTGTTTTCAAATATATAACAAAGAAGATTTTTTGGCAAAAGTAACTATTGAAATTGAAAACAGCCCTATCTTTCAGACTTATACGAAACGGAGAAGTATTCTGATGGCCTTACCCATTCATGAAAGAGTTGGTTTTATTACAAACAATGATGAGGTTTTCGGTTTCATCAACCATTATGAACCATCCCTGACACCGGCAGGGATACTAGGATATGAAATAAGCACCCGTGTGCAGATGTGCCGTCTTGCTTATTATATGGGATATATCGGCCGTGATGAATTGTTTCGTTATATACAGCCATATGCTGTTCTTGCACAAAAAAATTTTAACAGTTTTCGTGAATATGGATTATCATGCATTACAGGTTTGCTGTTCTTTTTGGAGTTTTTCAATTCGCGCAACCTTCGTTATATAAGCGAGTCAACTCTCATAAAGTTATTGCACTGGCTCCTGAATGCCAGGGAAAGCCCCTGGACAAACCTCCCATGGAATATTGCCATACAGGATTTATAAGAAAATGAACCCGGATGATTAAGCTCCTTCCCTGTTATACCTGCATCTTGCCTGGTATCTTTTATTTGCCATGGGTCATTGGGGTAATAAATTAAGTCCTGCAGACCCGAAGCCTTTTTCAACTGACCCGATCCAGGATTGTTATTCCCGGTAAGACCATTTATAATAATAAATACATGGATTCTTCAATGCTGAATAATGGGTTGCCAAAAACCAGACAACAGAGGATGGATAATGAAGGTACTTGGAATAGTTTCGGAGTATAATCCACTGCATGAAGGTCATATTTATCATATCAGGGCTTCGGTTGAAAAAACGGGCGCAACTCATACCGTTTGCGTAATGAGCGGAAACTTTGTCCAGCGCGGCGAACCTTCTGTTGTTGACAAATGGGTAAGAACAAAGATGGCGCTTCATGCCGGAATAGATCTTGTACTGGAACTGCCCGTTGTTTTCGCCTGTGCATCTGCAGAACTGTTTGCATACGGGGCGGTGCGTACCCTTCACAACACCGGCGTTGTTGATTATTTAAGTTTCGGCAGTGAACAGGGCGAGCTTGGTTCATTATGGAGGATAGCATCTGTATTAAACGACGAGCCTTACGAATTCAGGGAGCTTTTGGCGAAATACCTTGACGAAGGCCATTCATTCCCGGTATCCCGTGAAAAAGCTCTTCATGCTACTCTTCGCGGGCTGCCCGAAAACATATTGTCAAAGTCAAACAACATTCTTGCAATAGAATACCTTAAAGCACTGAAAAGACTTGGAAGCAGTATACAGCCCGTAACGGTAAAAAGGATGGGTGCTTCATACCTGAGCACTGAAATCTCTTCCTCCTATTCAAGCGCAACTGCAATCCGTAAGTTCCTGCAAACCGGGGGCTCAGTAAACGATCCTTTGTTAATGGATAACCTCCCCGATTTTACTGCCGAACTGATAAAAGATGAAATAGAAAGGCAAAGGGGCCCGGTTTTTGATAAGGCATTTTCGGATATAATCCTCCATAAACTGCGGATGATTGAGCCTGAAAGACTCAGGGAGGTGCCTGATGTAACCGAAGGTCTTGAAAACAGGCTTATTTCATGTGCAATGCAGTCAGGCACGCTCAGTGATTTCATAGACAGGGTTTCAACAAGCCGGTATCCTTCCACCCGGGTAAAAAGAATAGCCATGAATCTTCTGTGGGGTATTACAAAAGACGAGCTTAGAAGTTTTGTAAGCGATGAAACCTGCGGTTATCTCAGGGTACTCGGGTTCAGCAGCAATGGCCGCGATCTGCTTGCAAGGATTCATAAGGAAGCAGGGCTGCCTTTAATTACAAAAGTTTCAGAGTACAGGAATTTGCTTTCGGGGCTGTCAAGAAAAATGTTTGAATATGATATAAAAGCAACAAACTCATATGTACTGGCATTTCCTGCCCCCGCCCAGAGAGCCGGGGACCAGGACTTTACAATGCCGATTATCAAGCTGAATTAAAACGGAGGTGTCTTAAGGCACCTCCGTTTTACTATTTAAGGCCGATATTACCTTAATGTCGCATCCAGTTCGGTTTTAAGCCGGTCAAGGATATTCTCCATAATCCTGTTTACTTCATCATCGGTAAGTGTCCTGTCGGGTGAACGGAATGTCAGCGTATAAGCCACGCTCTTCATTCCCTCGGGTACCTGTTCACCCCTGTAAACGTCGAACAGCTTTATTTCTTCAAGAATACTGCCGCCCGACCTCCTGATAACCGTTTCAATATCCTTCACGGGAATCCCGTCCCTGATTACCAGGGCTATATCCCTTTCTGTTGCCGGATATTTCGGAAGACCCCGGTATTCCCTTTCCATGCTGGAATTTTCAATCATCGGCTTAATATCCAGAACGGCAATATAGGTTCTTGCCGGACATTCGAAATTATCGGCAACCTCGGGATGTATTTCGCCAATATAACCTATCGTTGTATTTCCAATCGATACCTTGGCGCATCTTCCGGGATGGAAGGCAGGATGACTTTTTTCAAGTGAAAAGTCCAAATCCTCAATATTCATCTGAACAAACAACTGCTCGACAATTCCCTTCAGATAGTAAAAATCGGTATTGCCGTAAAGGCCGATGGTCAGCACTTTCCTTTCCTCAGGCAGCATCTGTCCTTCAACAGGCCTGTAAACATATGATATTTCAAAGAAACGGCCTTCTTCAACTTTCCTGTTGTAGTTTGTTCTCAATACACCAAGCATGTCAGGAATGGTGGTTGTTCTCATAATACTGAAATCTTCGCCAAGAGGATTTGTAATTACAACGGCATTTCTGAGCTCGTGATCCTTCGGCAGCCTCAGTTTATCCCAGACTTTCGGGCTTGTGAACGAGAAGGTATATGTTTCGTAAAGCTCGAAAGACAGCATTTGCTGTATAATCAGGTCCTCCATTTTCTGGCTGTATGTCTTTCGCCCAAGGGTTAAAATCTTCCCCGGCAAAAGGGTGGGTTTAATATTGTTATAATCATAAAAGCGTGCCACTTCCTCTGCCAAATCTGCCTGCAGGCGCACATCAGCCCGGAAGGACGGAACGGTTAACACCCCGGTATTCCTGTCCACACCGAATTCAAGTCTTTCAAACAGATCCAGCATCCATTCCCTTGTAATATCGGTACCAAGCAGGCTGTTTATCCTCTTATCATCCAGTTCAATCCTGATATCCTCGGTTTTGACAGGATAGCAATCCACTATACCGGGAACAACCTTTCCGGCTCCCAGTTCCTCAATTAACTGTGCACAGCGGTTAATAGCTGGTAAAACATTTTCAGCATCCAGTCCCTTCTCGAAACGATTCGAGGCCTCACTGCGAATACCAACCTTTTTGCTTGTGAGTCTTACAGATGTTCCGTTGAAATTAGCCGACTCAAGCAATATAGTTTTCGTTTCGTGCGTAACTTCGGAGTTCTCGCCGCCCATAACTCCTGCTATTGCCACAGGCTTATTTTCATCAGCAATAACAAGCATTGAAGAATCAAGTTTGTGCTTTTGCCCGTCCAAAGTTGTAATCTCTTCGCCGTCTCCTGCCGTCCTTACTATTATTTTCCCACCGTCAAGGTAATTCAGGTCAAACGCATGCATAGGCTGGCCCATTTCAAGCATTACATAGTTTGTTATGTCTACTATATTATTAATAGGCCTCATGCCTGCCGCTGCAAGGCGTCTTTGCATCCATTCAGGGGACGGTTCGATTTTTACGTCTGTCACAATCCTTGCAGCATACCGGCTGCAAAGTTCCGGGTTTTTGATCTCAACCGAAGCATAATCCGATGCCTTGCCTTTTCCCTCTTCCTTTACCTTTATTTCAGGTTTCTTCAGATCTGTTGACAATGTTACCGCTGCTTCGCGTGCAAGCCCGATAACACTTAAGCAATCCGGCCTGTTGGATGTTATCTCGAATTCAAGAACAGGCTCAAGCCCCAATACTTCTCTTATATCCCTGCCCACCTCAGGTTTGTTGTGGAATACGTATACTCCGTCTTCGGGTGCATCGGGCAGATAATCCCTTGAAATATTCAGTTCTTCTATTGAACACATCATTCCATACGACTCAATGCCTCTCAGCCTGGATGCCTTAATCGTTCCTCCCGGAAGTTTAGCCCCGACAAGTGCAACGGGTATATGGTCCCCTTCCTTCACATTCGGAGCACCGGTAACAACCTGGATTGTCTCCTTTCCGATGTCAACCCGGGCAACCTTCAGTTTATCGGCATTCGGATGTTTCTCCATTGAAACTATCCTGCCTGTCACCACATTTTCAATGTCTTTTCCCAGATCTTCTACTGCTTCAACCTTGCTGCCCGAGAGAGTCATCAGATCAGCAAGTTTTTCAGCGTCTACATTTATATCAACGTAATCCTTAAGCCAGGAAACAGGTACCTTCATTTAAAATCATTCCTCCCATCTCAATAATATTTTCATATCTAAAACTGTTTCAGGAAACGCATGTCATTTTCATACAAAAGCCTCATATCATCTATGTTAAAGCGTCCCATTGCCGTTCTTTCAACTCCAAGCCCGAAAGCAAACCCGCTGTATATTTTCGGATCTATACCGCAAACCTCAAGAACCTTCGGATGCACCATGCCGGCTCCCAGTATCTCTATCCAGCCTTCATTCTTGCAAACCCTGCAGCCTTTTCCCCCGCACGCCCAGCATGAAACATCAACCTCGGCACTGGGTTCGGTGAACGGGAAATGATGGGGTCTTAAACGTATTATTGTGTTTTCTCCGAAAAGGCTTTTCGCAAATACCTGGAGAGTTCCTATCAAATCCCCCATCGTAACACCCTTGTCAACCACAAGGCCTTCCACCTGGTGGAATATCGGTGAGTGGGTTGCATCTACCTGGTCGGAACGATATACCCTGCCAGGGCAGATTATTTTAATGGGCGGTTTTTTTGCTTCCATAACCCGTATCTGCACGGGTGATGTCTGGGTTCTTAAAACAACATTTTCATTGATATAAAACGAATCCTGTGTATCCCTCGAAGGGTGATTCTTCGGAATATTAAGCGCCTCAAAATTATAATAGTCCAGTTCAACCTCGGGTCCTTCGGCAATTTCATAGCCCATGCCTATGAAAACTTCCTTGATTTCATCTAAGACCTGCGTCAACGGATGTTTCCTGCCCCTTGAGAGCAATGTGCCAGGCATTGTTACGTCAATGGTTTCCTTTGCTATTCTCTCTTCTCTCTCTTTTTGCAACAGCCTGTTTTTGTTTGTCGTTATGCTGTCTTCCAGCTGCTTTCTAACCTCATTCACCAGTTGGCCTATAACAGGCCTTTCTTCTGCGGAAAGGGCTCCCATTCCTTTCAATATCCCTGTAAGTTTCCCCTTCTTGCCCAAAAACAAAACTCTTATTTCCTCCAGGCTTTTCATGTCCTGAACATTTTCGAGCTTTTCCATAGCTTCTCTGGCTATCGCCTCAATCTGCTCCCTCATGTTTCCTCTCCTTTCAGAATCATAAGATAAACAGGTTATCATGTATAACAAAAAAGCCTCGTCCTAAAATAGGACGAAGCATAACTCCGCGGTACCACCTATGTTTACACGGGAACCCCGTGTACACTCTGCCCCCTTTAACGGCGGGAAACCGGCTTTTCCTACTTCCTGAATAAATAAAGCAATACAAGCAAGTTTGCTTACTGCTTCCTACAGGTTTCAAAAAAGCTGCTCCGGAGGGAAATTCGCACTATTCCATTTAAAGGGATGCTTTCAGCCGGTGACATCCCCTCTCTGTTTAAAGCGGGAATATGCTACTTGTCTCCTTCATTGCATTTTCGGTATCCTGAATATTAAACCTCATTATAGCATATTAAATTCCGGCTTACAAGAGGCGGCTTCCAAAGTTTGCTATAAAAAATCTAGAGAAGTCAAACATATGTGACACAACCTCTGAAAAATTTTCTCTGAACAATGCT
>LFSH01000051.1 GCA_001513105.1 Clostridiales bacterium DTU070
TATATCAGAGGTCTTTCCTTTTTTCTTATCTTTTTGTCACATATGTATTATCTTATATCAGTGAAAATCCGCACATATGGCAGCAGAAGCCGACAAACATGCACAAATTTATTGATTTAAACCTTAAGCTGTGTAATAATAATTAAATAAAGCCGGGCAATTTTTACAATATGCCGTGCCTGTTTCAGGCTTTCATATACATATTAAAAATCTGTCTTTGGTGTGAGATAAACAAATGAGCAAAAGAGGGGATGATTTGCTTGGGGCAGAAATGAAGAACACGAATTTGAATAATACCACAGAAAATAAAAAGGATTGCAGGGATATGAACAGTAAGGCTTTTGAAAGACCTAAGTTTCCAAAAAGGGCTGTAATAACAGCAGGAATGCCTTATGGAAACAAGGAACTGCATCTTGGGCATATCGGTGGTGTTTTTATTCATGCCGATATGTTCGCACGGTTTATGCGGGATCGTATTGGAAAAGAGAATGTTATTTTTGTTTCGGGTACCGACTGTTATGGTTCCCCGATAGTGGAGGATTACCGCCAGAAGGTTGAGAACGGCCTGTTTAAAGGTACCATTGACGAATTCGTTCAGCATAACCACGAGCTTCAGAAAGAGGTTCTGGACAATTATTACATTAATATAAATCTTTATGCGGCATCAAGTTTTGGTCCTGCCGCAGAGATCCACCGTGAGTTTTCCGCAGAATTCATAAACAGGTTATATTCCAACGGTCACTTGATAAAACTGACCACATCCCAGTTCTATGACCCTGAGGTTGGTGCTTTTCTGAACGGCAGGCAGGTAGTGGGCAAATGTCCCATTGAAGGCTGCCAGTCCGAAAAAGCCTACGCTGATGAGTGCGCGCTGGGGCATCAGTATATGCCCGCTGACCTGATTGATCCGAAGAGTACTCTTACGGGCAAAAGACCCGAGATGAGGGATGTTACGAACTGGTATTTCAGGCTGGATGATTTCCGTGACCTTTTAATCCAGTGGGTAGAGAAACTTGAAAATGATGAAGGCACAAGAAAATTTGTTATTAAGAGCATAAAGGAATTCCTTGAGCCGCCGGTTATTTATGTAAAGAGAGAATTCCTCGATACAGTGGAATCAATTAAGGGCAGCCTGCCCGACTACACCTTGATCGATGAGGGAAAATCCTCGGTTGTAATGTCTTTTGACTGCCTTGCGAAAAGGGAAAAAGCCTCATTGATACTCGCCGAAAACGGTGTGCGCTTCCGTACAGGTAAAACCCTTGTACCTTTCAGGCTTACCGGTAATGTGGAATGGGGGGTGCCTGCGCCCTGCATAGAAGGCCTTGACGGCCTGACACTGTGGGTTTGGCCTGAATCCCTTTGGGCACCGATATCCTTTACTATGACATATCTTTCGCTGAATAACGAAGACAGGAACAAGTGGAAGGAATGGTGGTGCTCGAAGGATGCACAGGTGTACCAGTTCCTTGGCGAGGACAACGTATACTTTTACGGTCCTGCTGAAATGGCAATGTTTATGGCACAGCAGGGCAGGGAACCTTCTCTTGAAGCGGCTGAGGGTGAACTACAGCTGCCGAAGCTGATTGTCAATAATCATATTCTGTTCCTTAACAAGAAAGCAAGCAGCAGCGGAGCGATAAAACCACCTTCAGCAAAGGATTTGCTTGATTATTACACTCCTGAACAGCTAAGGGCGCATTTCCTTGGTTTAGGTCTTGGAATCAGGAGCGTGGGGTTCCAGCCGAAACCGTTTAATCCTGCTGCCCAGGAGAAGGACAGCGATCCTGTTCTGAAAGAAGGAAACCTGCTTACCAACGTATTCAACCGGGCAGTAAGGTCCTGTTTCTATACAGCCCAGAAATACAGCGACGGGAAAGTACCAGTAAGGGAAATCAGTGAAGATGTTGTGAAAGAGACTAATGAGACTATCCTCGAATATGAAAGGCTGATGTCCAGGTTCGAATTCCACCAGGTTATGAACCTTATGGATACCTATATCCGGAATATGAACAAGTACTGGTCAAAAATGATCCGGGAAGCAGAAACTGAAAATAATGATGACTTAAGGCTGCAGGTACTGGCGGATACTTTCCATATGGTCCGTACGGCGGCTGTTCTTGTGCATCCTATTGCTCCGATCGGAACCGAAATGATAAGGGAATACCTTAATGTTGGCGAAGAGCTCTGGAGCTGGGACAGGATATTCGACCCGATATATTCCTTCATGGACAACCCCGAAGAACACAAACTGAAATTCCTTGAACCAAGGGTTGACTTCTTTAAAAAGCATCCAAGCCAGATCAGCCAGTACGAGTAATGTAAATACCAGTAAGGGTGGAGGGAGACTCCACCCTTTTTTTATAGAAAAAAATGGAATTGGTTGTCCAAATACCTTAACACTTACATTATTTTTAATTTTATGATAAAATAGAAATATAGTTCAGACACTGTTTTTGTGTTAAGTAGTCTTTTTGGCTGTTCATATACAGGTTAAGGAGGAAATTATGTTCAAGGTTAACGACTATGTGATTTATAATTCAATGGGGGTTTATCAGATTATAGACATTAGGGAAGAGAAGGATATTAATGACAACAATACGGAGTACTATGTTCTGAAACCGGTCTATGGCAATAATCTCACGATTAAAACTCCTGTAAACAATACAAAGGTCTTTATGAGAGAAATCCTGAAAAAAGAGGAAGTGCTGTCATTGATAGAATCATTGCCGGAACAGGAAACTGTATGGATCGAAGACGACAGGAAGAGGAACGAGACATTCAGGGCTTCCCTCAAAACAGGCGACAGCGGGGAATGGGTAAAACTTATCAAGACCATATATCTTGAAAAACAGAAGAAATCTGCAGATGGAAAGAAATTAATGAAGGCCGATGAGGATATCATGAGAATTGCCGAAAAGAATCTTTGTGAAGAGTTCGCGGTGGCATTAAACATTGAACCCGAAGAAGTTGTTTCGTATATACTGGAACATGTGTCGTGAGCGGTGCAGGATGTTTATCTTATATACAGGAACAATAAAAGGCCGGGAGACAATACAGTCTTCCGGCCTTTTTACTGTTTGAATCAGGTCTTGAAAATACTGATGGCTTCTTTCATCCTGTTGGCAGCTTCTCCAAGTTCCTTTGCCAATGTGTTCAGGTGCTCAATACTTGCCAGCTGCTCTTCGGTAGAGGCGTTGGCTTCCTCGGATGATGCGGCAGTCTCCTGCGATATTGCAGAAATATTATGAATGGATGACAGGGATTCTACTTTGCAGTTGTTCATTTCTTCAGTATCTTTTCTTATTTCTTCTATCTTTTCAGCAAGCGCCTGCATCGACAAAGTGATTTTCTTGAAAATCTCGATGGTGTTATTGACTTCTTCGTTCTGTAACTTCAATGCGCTTTCCATATCAACAGAGCGCTGCACGGTTATTTCGGTCTGTTTCTGCGTATTCTTGATTATTGACGAGATTTCCTTTGTGGCTGTCATTGACTGCTCTGCAAGTTTTCTGACCTCGTCGGCAACAACAGCGAAACCGCGGCCTGATTCACCGGCCCTGGCAGCCTCTATTGTGGCATTCAATGCGAGCAGGTTGGTTTGATCGGCAATTGAGCGGATTACATTAACAATCTTACCGATTGATTTTGAATGCTCTTCGAGGGTATGTATGTCACTTGTTATCGCATTGGTATTCTCTGTTGTTTCAATCGTTCTCTTTTCAAGGTTTTCCACCGTGGACAGGCCCTGGCTTGTAATATCCATGGCTTCTTTCGACAATAGGTCGATCCTGTCTGCAGCGTCCGATACCTTGTTTATTATTGTTGCAAGCCTGTCCATCAGGCCGACGCTTTCTTCAACATTGCTGGCCTGCTCTGATGCACCTGTTGCAATTTCCTGTATTGCAATGGTTATATCTTTTGAAACCTCAGACACATACTCTGTTGTTGATGTTACTACTGAGGCGGATTCAGCCACCTTGCCCGAGATTTCCATCGTATTTGCAATCAGGTTCCGTGTATTGGAGACCATTGTGTTAATTGCTCTTGCCAGAAGGCCAAGTTCATCCTTCCTCCTTGACGTGAACTGAACGGTCAAATCACCGGAGGCTGCCTGCCTGGCATTGTTTATAATCCTGTTTATTGTTCTGCCCATACCAATTGATATATACAGCCCTACGCAGATGGCAAACACCGATCCTGCAGCTACCAGGATCACCGTCCACATAAGGATGTTGTTTGTTGCCTCCATAAGGACGCTCATTGGAATAAGGGATATCAGCAGGTATCCTGAATTGCCGATATAAGTGTATGTTAACAGGTGTTCATGGCCGTTATAGTCTACATATCTTGATCCTTCTTCAACATCATCTGCTGCCAGGATTTCTTTTATAAAGTCCAGCTCATAAAGCCAGTCCATTTGCTGCTCATCATCCCCTGCATATGAGTTCGAAGACGAAATAACCCTTCTATCGGGGCTTAGAAGATGATATTCACCCTGGCTGCCTTCAGCAAGCTGGTTCAGCAGATCCTCAATGCTCTTCAGCCTGATATCTATGAAAAGATAGCCCACTGTTTTGGCAGTGTAGACGTTTCTGATACTACGGGCTACAGAAATTGCATAACTAACATTGTCCAGGCGGTTTGACATGTTCTCGTCAAGGTAATCATGCCGGCCGACGTATACTAACTGGCCTGCCTTTTCGGTAATCCTTTTGGTCAGCTCGTCCTCAAGAAAGGCCTGGTAATCGAGATCACCCAAGTAATAGGTGGATGTATAAATTGACTTTTTATTATCGGTTACAATGCAGATGTCGGAAATAAAATCATATGTAAAAACTATGTTTGATATGGTACTGGACAAATTATTTTTAGTTTCAATTGATTCCAGAATATCCATTGTATCAGTGGACAAATAATCCTGCAGATCCTTGTTGGCAAAAAGTTGTGTTGAAGTGGCCTCTATATTCGAAAACATCAGTTCAAGATAGTTCTGTGTCTGCCTGAAGGTATCCATCGTGGAAGATTCTGCCTTTTCCCTCAGGGCTTCTTTTGAAATATTATAGGAAGCATATCCTAACAGGATAACCGGAATAACTGTCAGGATGAATGCAGTCAGAAGTTTAGTACGGATGGTTTTGATGCCTAATGATTTAAATCTGGATGTTAGTTTTTGCAAGACCTTCATGGTTCCCCTACCCCTATCCTTCAACTTAACATTATATACTTTTATTATATCGACAATCCAGTACACGGATTTTAAGGTGTGGGAAATGCTTAAATATCTTTGTATCCTGAAAATATCAGCATCCTTTACCTTAACTTCATATCGATACGTCAACAATATTATAACATAAAAATGCGAACTGGAATACTTTACTTAAAAATGCATGGTAATCGTTTTAAGTTAATAGCTAAAAAATTGCTGAAAGCCGTGAACACACGCGGCAAAAAAATATAACACCGATATACCGTTATACGGGTTTGACAGAGGCTTTTTATTCTGTATAATAAAATAACCGGAGCAATTACCAGAAAAAGATTATTCGGAAAGGTGGCACTCGGCATGAATATCTGGCATGATATTGATCCCAAGGAAGTAAAAGCTGATGAGTTTATGGTTGTAATAGAAATTCCTGCGGGAAGCAAGAAAAAGTATGAGATGGACAAACGAACCGGCCTTCTTGTGCTGGACAGGATTCTTCATACGTCTACCCATTACCCTGCAAACTACGGTTTTATCCCCAGGACCTATGCCGAAGACAAGGATCCCCTTGATGTGCTGGTTTTGTCAAGTGAATCGCTGGATCCGATGATTATGGTGAAATGCTATCCGATTGGCGTGGTGAGGATGGTGGACGGGGAGGATCATGATGATAAGATAATCGCCATACCGCTGAAAGATCCGACATGGAATTTTTACAGGGACATCGAAAGTCTCCCGCCGCATATATCCAACGAGATATCCCATTTTTTCGAAGTGTATAAAAGTCTTGAAAATAAAGTATCTGCAGCAATTGAAGTGCTTGGTCCCGAACATGCAAAGGCTGTGATAGGCGAGGCCATAAACTTGTATGAAAAGCATTTTTGCGGCAAACTGTTTTAGGATGTCTTCAGGCGCACCTTTCTTAACACCCCGAACCGAACCGTCGAAAGTTTCCTCGCATTGTACGATAGCTACAAACACTTGATCAGTAAATAAAAGATATCGTGAGAATGCTCGGAAACAGCCGCTGCGTTTGCAAGAGCTGGGCAGTTCAGCTTAGGTAAGCCGAAACTCGCAGAAATGCTAAAAATAAATAAAGTATGAAGCATTTTTGCTCAAACAGTCGGCTTGCTTGTCCTCGCTCTGACTGCGCATTTCTATGCTGCACTCCGCTGAAAGTTTCCTTGCATTGCACGGTATCTTCAAACAGTTGACCTGTATAGAAAAGCTATCGTGCGAATGAACGGAAACAGCCGCTTTATTTGCAGGAGCCGGCGGGTGGCAGCCGGTACAGGATGAAACCTGGATAAAATGATTATAAAAGAACAGTATCCGGTGAAAAGTCTTAAAGCGTTGACAACGAAGACAAATTCGTGCAATAATTAAACAGATCATTTATGAAATGAGGTGTGACAATGTGTTCAAAGTAATCTCAAATTAACTGATAAACTTAAAATAGTCTGTTCAGGGACTATTCTGTTGTCGGAATTTGGATTACTTTACCGGTAATGCCGGTTGTAAATTGTTGCGCTTATTTTTATATATGTGACATATGCATATCTTTTGTCATACAGCCCAACTGTCAATCCATTTCCGACGGCTATTCATCACGGGAGAATGGATTTTTTTATTTTCAGGAGGGTGTTATGTCATTAATAAGTGTTTCGAATCTCACATTCTGCTATGAAGGCAGTTATGACAATATATTTGAAAATGTTTCATTTCAGATTGATACGGACTGGAAACTGGGATTTATAGGCAGGAACGGCCGTGGAAAAACCACTTTTCTTAACCTTCTGCTTGGCAGGTATGAATATCGGGGGAGTATCAGTGCAGGCGTTAACTTTGAATACTTTCCCTATGCCGTTGATGACAAGTCCCAGCTGACAATTGACGTTGTTGATTCCGTCGGAGGCAATTTTCAGCTTTGGGAAGTACAGCGCGAGCTGTCGAAACTGGATGTATCGGAAGATGTTTTATACCGTCCCTTTGAGACGCTCAGCAACGGGGAACAGACAAAAGTCCTCCTTGCTGCGCTGTTTTTGAAGGAAAACAGTTTTCTGCTGATTGATGAGCCTACCAACCATCTTGACGTTGAGGCAAGGGAACTTGTGGCGGAATACCTGAACTCGAAAAAAGGTTTCATCCTGGTATCACACGACAGGGCTTTTCTTGATTCATGCGTTGATCATATCCTGTCGATCAACAGGGCGAATATAGAAGTTCAGAGCGGTAACTTCTCAACTTGGTATTATAATAAGCAGCTTAAAGATAGTTTCGAACTGAAAACGAACCAGAAGCTGAAGAAGGAAATCAAAAGGCTTGAAGGGGCCGCAAGACAAAGGGCAGACTGGTCGTATAAAGTTGAAGCGACGAAAATAGGAAACCATGTATATGACAGGGGATATGTCGGGCATCTTGCCGCAAAGATGATGAAGCGGTCAAAGGCTATTGAGCGAAGACAGAAGAATATGATAGAGGAAAAGTCGAAGCTCCTGAAAAACATTGAAAAGGCCGAGCCTCTTAAGATTGCAACCGCCGCACACCATGCCGGAAGGCTTGTTGAACTTAAGGATGTTTCACTGTTTTATGGAACCAGGAAAGTCTGTGAAAATGTTTCGTTCACGATTGAACAGGGAGACAGGATTGCATTATGGGGCAGGAACGGGTCGGGCAAGAGCAGCATAATTAAACTGATTTGCGGTGAGAAAATAGACTACACCGGAGATTTTTACAAGGCGGCAAATCTTAAAATATCTTATGTACCGCAGGATACTTCATTCCTGAAGGGCAGCCTGAACGATTATGCCGAACGGAACAATATCGACATAAGCCTTTTCCTGGCAATACTTCGTAAACTTGATTTTGAACGGGTACAGTTCGAAAAGGACATGTCGGATTTCAGTGCTGGGCAGAAGAAGAAGGTATTAATCGCACGCAGCCTGTGCGAGAATGCCAACCTGTTCGTATGGGATGAACCTTTGAACTACATTGACATCCTGTCAAGAATGCAGATTGAAGAGCTGCTCACCGAGTACCGGCCGACAATCCTTTTTGTGGAGCATGATATATCCTTCTGTGAGAATATAGCAACAAAGATTGTGAGGCTGCAGGCATAATATCCTGCCTCTGTACATTTATTGAAATTTACGGCATTTGATTCTATAATCAGAGTATAAAGTTTAAATCCGGAGGTTTGAAACAGATGGCTTGCGATTCAAAAGCTGTATGTACCTGTACATATCCCTGTTCGCGCCGCGGGAAATGCTGTGAGTGCGTGGCATATCACAGGAGAAGCGGTGAAGTGCCGGGATGCTTTTTCTCGAAAGACGGGGAAAGATCCTATGACCGTTCAATAGAAAACCTTTATAAAGATTACATGAAACGGGGTTATTAAGGATTAAGGCGGAGCTGAAGCTCCGCCTTAATTTTTAATATGCTTATATCCTTTTAACAGCTTAATTTACGAGATAAGCTGCTTTGCAATTTCAAGGTAAGGCTCGTAATCTTCACCGCGGGGGACATACAGGTAAAGCTGGTAGGCCTTTGTACTGTCTTTTACCGGAATCCATGCATAAACCAGTTCAAAGGCAACACTTTCGTTATTCAATGTTTCATACCGTTCAAGCAGATAGATTTCCGCACTGCCGATGCCTGTCCGGGCTGAATACAGCAGTTCCTTTACGGCGGCGTCCCTTGGGAACTTGTCATCCTTCAGCGATATCAGTGAATAATCCACTATGGTGAAACTGCCTGCCGAGCCGGGCAGCAGACCGGCCTTTTCGGGCTGGTAAAAGGTGAAGTAGAAATTATCGTAATAGGAATTATAGTAGCAATCGGCTTTATATGAAGCAGGCAGCAGTTTAAGAACTACCTCGTTATTGCCGTTTCTGTTCAGAAAGCGTATATCGGTAAGCCCTTCAATAATACCGTCGGCATAGGCGGGCAAATACAGGGTGCGCTCCATACTGAGTGTCCTGTCTGCAGAAATCCCGCCTGTTTTAAGGTCAACCCGGAACTTGTCATTATCGGTTGTTTCAATTGTTACAATGCTGTTTTCAACATCTACGACATAACTGCTTATTTCTCCTATCATGGCCAGCAAGTTGACTTTTCCGTCCCTGGCCGTATACAGGTATTCATAATACGGTCCTGCAGGTATCCTGCGTTTTTGGCTGAAACTGAAACAGTCATCGGTCAAAACCAGGTAACCAACCGAGTATGTCTCGTTATAGGTTTCAACCGAAAAATCCCTTAAATCCACAATGAGTATGAATTTTCCTTCAATACCTGCAAAAATTCTGTTCTCACTGTGAATAACAGGATTTATATGCACTCCTTCGCCGATATCTCCGCTTAATTCTGCAATAACCTTTTCCTGTGTACCGTCGGAAATCACGACCTGGTTGTTTGACATGAACACAAAGTAATTGCTTTTGTAGCCTAAAATGGGTCCGGAGAAATCAGAGGGCTGCTGTGCATACCTGGGACTAAACGGATACCCGGTCTCTCTTATTGAATTGTCCTGTTTATTCAGAACAATAAAGGTTAGTGTATCGGCGTCTGCAATTAATGAGTAACTGTTTCCGTCCTGCCTGTATATCGCGTTATAGGTTACTTCACCTGTTTCACCGCTGTTTTCAGACGTTTCTTCAGATTCCTGCCCCGGTTCTGGTGTTGGTGTTAAAGCCGGAGTGGGTTCAGGCGTTGGAGAAGGCGTGGGTGAGGGTGACGGTGTTGGTGTTGCCGAAACTGTTGGGCTTGGGGTTGGTTCATCGGTTGGAGATACTTCGGGTTCAGGTTCCGGTGAAGTTTGCGGTGCTTGGGTCGGCTGGGCATCAGGAGTTGGTGAAACCGATACTACGGTTTTGTCCGAACCCTTTCCCTTTGCCGGAGCCATCGACGAATTCCTCTTATCCAGAACTATTAGTACTGCAAGTATTACAGCCAAAATACAAGGGATAAGAACCACGATTCCAAGATTTCTTCTCATTGCCTCAACCACCCTTTATTAAATTCTTAAATGCGCTTTTTTCAATATAAATAAAAGCTGAAATCTGTGAAAATAACGTGGGGTTCCGGTAATTTCCCCATATATCTAAATTATATAACATGATTCGACCGTAAACAATAAGGAAAACACTCGTCAAGCCTTACTGCCGCATCGTAAATATACGCTTGTAATTGTCTTCCCTGTAACCTGTTATTTCCATCAGGACAGATTTCAAATCCCTGTCGGACATCCTGATTTCGTCCATCTGCAAATCGGCTCTGATTCTTCCGTGCCGGAGTATTATTACCCTGTCAATGAAGTTTTCAATTTCATCTGCCAGGTGGGTGGCAATCAGGATTGTTTCATTTCCTTTCAGGCTGGAGATCATGAGCTTTAAAAAATCCCGGCGTGTAAACATGTCCTTGCCTGTGAACGGCTCATCCATCAGGATATATTCGGCTCCCCTGCAAAGGCCTGCCGCGATTTCAAGCTTGGTTTTCTGGCCATGGGAAAAGTTTTTTATTTTCTGTTTCATATCCAGCTCAAAATATTTTAAAAACCTGGTATATTTATCCATGTCAAACCCGGGTACGGTGTTTGAGAGAAACTCTCCGTACTCAAGAGGTTTCATCCACGGAAAAAAGCTTCCCTCGCAGGTTATGAATGCCATTTTGCCATACATTTTTTTAACCGGTTTTCCTTCAATCAACACTTTGCCTTCATTCAGTTCGCAAAGTCCCATGATCGCCTTTAGCAATGTGGTTTTTCCCGAACCGTTTTCCCCCAGTATTCCTACAATCTCTCCCTTGCTGATTGCAACAGACTCATTTTCAAGACCTGTCGCCGTGGTACCGTAATACTTCTTTACACCGATAACTTCAATCATAGTTTCACCTCTGTTCTATTCTGACCGATTCAAAAACCCTGTAGTAAGAGAGGTTTCCGGGCGATGTATCCGATGTATACAAATGCCTGTTATAATCATCCGCAGCATCTGTTACAAGCTCTCCGGCATATACAGGAAGGGTAATGCCGTTTTTCGTCTCATAGGCATGTATCATGAAATGCCCCGGTGTAAGCCACGATGCGGAATATTTCATTATTTCCTCCATGTTCCTGGTGAATGCCGCAATATAAAGCCTGTCGCCCCTTGATTCAATATCAAAGGGATATATTTCGCCGGTACTGTTTTTTTCTGTTCTATGCTTCAGGATCAGCCTGTTATCTTCATCAGCCATGATGCTTAATACAATGTACTTACTGAAGCCTTCTTCATTTGCGTATTTCAGGAAAATATTAAGACAGTTGTCATTTATAAAACCCTGGTATTCCGGCAGGCCTTCCGTTGATGTAATTCCCGGAACCGCCAGTTCATCCATAAGATCTCCGCGCGTATTGTAAAGCCGGGCTTTAAATACACTGTTTTCGAACAGCAGCAATACCAAATTATCATTGACTGCTTCAAGCCCCGCTGCTTCGATGACCGGATCATCAAGGCTGAATTCGGTGATTGTGTCCACAATACCCGGATATTCCGTTTCATCCCACCACCTGTAAAACTTAACTGCCTTATAAATGCCGTTGTGTCCCGAATACTCCTCCGGGCAGACAACTGAAAAATACAGTTCGTCATTCAGCACGGTCATTGCCAGTTTTGGAAGGGGTGCGGGGAAGGAGCCCGGGTTCAGGGAATAATCGGTATATACACTCTGATATTCGACGTCGGATAAATACCTGTAGAACTCTATATCCATGCTGCTGTTTTCGTACCTCAATCCGGGGTCAAGGTAAAGGGAGGCCAGGTCAAAATCCGGGGCGGTGAAATCAGCAGGCCTTTTTGTTATTTTTACATGAATGTCTATACTGTCGGTAAAAACGGTACTTCTCCGGAGCGACGGGTTGTTTGCGGCAGGCATGTTTTTTTCCGGCTGTTCTTCTGTTTTTGCCCCCGGGGATATTTTATACTCAAACTGGTAATAGTAAACAAAATCATTGTGTATAACAGCGTTTACCAGGTTCTGAGGCTTTTTCAATCCTGCAATATCGTCCTGGTGCTGGTAATAAAGGAAACTGCTCTCCAGCGTACCGTTTTTCAGCTCAAAGTACCTGCCGTGATACCTGTCCTCAAGATATCCCGAAATCACTATATCATTTAATACCGACCTGTCACCTTCCAAATCCCTGAGGAAAAATGTTGAGCTGTCTTTCCGGGCAGCCATAAAGCCGTATGTGAACACTGTTATCAAAACAGCGGGTATTGAAAAGACAAGGATTATATTTTTCACCAATCTGCCCATAAATACCATCCTTTCAGGCTTAAACAACGGCACTTTTCCTTATAAGTCTCAGGCTGTCGTACACAATGAATGCCGTTGCGAGAAACAATGCCGCGTTTAAAACATGTATATGGCCGCTTTCATTCAGAACAGAAACGGTCATGGACCCTGTTCTGTGAACAAGCGAGAGTATTATTAAAGCAAGGTTCAGGATCACGGCCGCAAAACTCAAATACCTTTTGCTCCGCTCACAGATAACTGCATAGTATATAGTGCAAATCAGGCATATAAAAATTGCCAGTGAATTCAAAAAACTCTCAACCCCGAAGGGAAGTATCAGCCTGAAAAAATCCAGGCGGATAAAGGTAAGAAACAGGCCGTTGCTGGCAGGGCGCACGGCTGTTGATGCAAACCGCTGTGATAAAATACGTCGGCAAAAAATGCCGTACCCCATCCAGGCACTTATTATTTGCGATGCCAGGAGGGTGAGAAAGCATACCGCGTAGGTTATAATCTTCGAAAAATATATGTATTCCCTTGGCGACGGCAGCGTAAGCAGCGTGTATATGCTTTTGCTTTCCGTGTAATTGGAATATGCATTGAAAACACAAAGCCCGCACACCGAAAAAAGGCATACAAGGAAAACTATAATGCAGCCCGAGTCTGAAAACAGGAATTCAAATCTTTCAAACCGGTTTGGATTGTAATTCATGCTTTTTACCAGGAGAACCTGCTGCAATGCAATCATAACAATGCAAATAACCAGGATGATCCTGTACAGGCTTCTGAACTCATGATTCACCAGGTAGTACAATTTCCTCAAGTCAACCACTCCTTAATGTATTACTCCAATAATACACCGATGCAAAAAATTAAATTTCGTCCCATACCTCGCTGATTAAATCAATGGTCTGCTTAAATGTCATATTGATATCCTTTGCGGCTTTAACAAAATGCGCAACAAGTTCTTTTGTAAACTCATTTCCAACGGCGGACAGGATTTTTTCATCCGTATATATTATGCTCCCTGAATTGCTGAGCGTTCTTACATAGCCTTCTTCTTCCATGAGCCTGTACGCTTTCTGAACAGTATTAGGATTGATTCCAAGCAATGCGGCAAGCTCTCTCCTGGACGGAAGCTCTTCGCCTGATTTCGCGGAGCCCGCCAGTATCTGCTTCTTCACGAATGAGGCTATCTGCACATATACAGGTTCCTTATTGTTCAGGTTAAGCCTGGTAAAATCAATCAAACGCTGTTCACCACCTTTAAAAGTATATTATATATATAATACACTTTGAGATCAAGTGTTTTGCCAAATTGAAATTATTCCTGGAATGCCTAACTTCTTCAGGCGAAGAGAGTTTTCAGTATTTCATACCGGTTTTCAGGCATTTTTTGTAGCCGGGGATACTGTCCGACAGCTTTTTCTGTAGTATAATTTAATTGAAAATTCAAACTTCACCGGATGAACGGGAGGAGGTATGTTCATGAGAGCTTTTGTTGACAAGGACACATGTATTGGCTGCGGCCTTTGCGCTGATTTATGCCCGGAAGTTTTTAGCATGGACGATGACGGAACAGCATCTGCAATAGATACCGAAATACCCGAGGATGCAGAGGATGCTGCAAAAGAAGCGGCAGATCAGTGCCCTGTACAGGCTATAACCATTGAAGAAGACTGATACGTAAAAAAGAACCCTTTCAGATTACCCTGAAACGGGTTCTTTTTTTATGCCCGTTTATACTGTACCTTGAGAACGCAGGCAGTATCATACACCGGTATTTCTCCGGGAAGGTGCGGCCATGTTTGGCATAAACCCGGTACCATTAATCATAACTATTTTAAGAAACATGATTTAAGGACAGGGAATGTGAAGAAAAAAGGGGTTTCGGCTTCAAAAGTGGCCGCAGCATACATAGGCACCGTTGTTGGTGCCGGATTTGCCACGGGACAGGAAGTGCTGCAGTTTTTCGCAAGGTTCGGTATTTCCGGGCTATGCGGTTTATTAATTGCCGCTGCACTTTTTATTGTATTCGGCTGGATAATAATGAAATCAGGCAGAATGCTGCATGCCAGGTCCCACCTCGAAATTATCCGCCATTCCGGCGGAAGGTTTCTCGGAACGGTGATTGACGCAGTCATTACAGTATTTCTGTTTGGTACGTTTGCAGTTATGATTGCTGGAAACGGTGCATTATTTGAACAGCAGTTAAAACTTCCGGCAATGGCCGGTAACGCGATAATGGCCGTACTAACCGCGTTAACGGTATTGACAGGCATTAACGGCGTTATTAATTCAATAAGCTTTGTCGTGCCTTTTTTGCTTTCAACCGTAATGTTAACCAGTATTCTTTCAGCAGCCCGTTACCCGGTAAATCTTTGTTCGGTACCGTTGGCCGGCAGCCCGGACGGCTTGTTCAGCAACTGGTTTCTTGCTGCAATATTGTATGTGTCGTATAATACCGTTGTTTCAATTGCAATACTTGCGCCTTTGGGGAATGAGGCTGAAGATGAAAAAGCTGTAAGGAACGGTGCACTGCTGGGCGGAGCAGGTCTTGGATTTGGAGCCGCGATGATTTTCCTGGCACTGTCAGGACAGATAACAAGTATTGAAAAACTTGAAGTTCCGATGATTTATATTGCGGGTGAAATATCACCGGTGCTTCAGGTTATATATTCCATTGTGCTGATTGCGGAGATATATACAACGGCCGTCAGTTCTCTGTACGGTTTTACGTCAAGAATTATTGACATGCAGAAAAAGCCTGTCAAGGGCAGATACATTGTGGCGGGTTCAACTGCTTTAGCCTTAATGTCAAGCCGCCTGGGGTTTTCCAACCTGGTCAGGTACCTGTACCCCTTTATAGGTTACTGCGGTTTGGTTGTTCTTACCGCCCTTGCCGGCAGGACTGTCAAAAACAGGATTAACAGCAGCAGGAGCGGTTTATAGAAGCGAATTCTGTCTTGTATTTTGATTCAATTCATTTATAATGATATTAGTGTAGGTGTTTGATTATTCAGACGGGAATCCTGTTATTCCATAACCGGTAATAAAATCATGACAAAAAGGTAGATGGCTGATGAAAAAAATCAAGAGATTCATATCTTATTACGGCCCTTATAAGGGCATGTTTTTTATGGACATGTTCTGCGCACTGGTTCTTTCGGCAATTGATCTTTTCTTTCCGAAGCTCGTGCAGTACCTGTTGGAGGAAGTATACGGCAAGAGGCCGCCCGACATGGTAAAAATCATACTCCTTTCGGGACTGGGTCTCCTGGTGCTGTATATCGTCAGGTATTTCTGCCAGCGCTATATCACATCGCAGGGGCATATAATGGGAGCGCGCATGGAGGCAGACATGCGCAGGGATCTTTTCACCCACCTGCAGAAACTGTCCTTTTCGTTCTATGACGATGCCAATACCGGAACGCTTATGTCGCGCATGACAAACGACCTTTTTGATATTTCGGAACTGGCCCATCACGGCCCTGAAGACCTGTTCATCTCGACGATAAAGATTGTCGGCGCGGTCGCAATAATGCTGACAATGAATGTTAAGCTGACGGTAATACTGCTGCTGCTGATTTCCTTTATAATAGTATTTACTGCTTATTACAACCTGAAAATGCGTGCGATATTTTCAGACAACCGCAGAAAAATCGCACTGGTTAACGCGCAGACCCAGGATACCCTCGCGGGAATAAGGGTTGTGAAGTCGTTTTCAAACGAAGCAATCGAGCAGGGCAAATTTGATGAGGGCAACAGAAAGTTCCTGGAATCCAAGGAATCAAGCTATACCATCATGGGGAAGTTTTTCTCAGGAAACCAGTTCCTCCAGGGAATCCTGTACCTGACCGTACTTGTTCTGGGCGGTGTTTTCTTAAGTCACGGCAGTATATCATCAACCGATCTCGTGGCGTACATCCTGTTTATAAATGTATTTTTAAGCCCGATAGACAAGCTGGTTAACTTCACCGAGTCTTTTCAGCGCGGAATGTCCGGTTTTGAACGGTTCATCGAAATTCTTGATACGAAACCCGAAATAGAGGACAGCGAAGATGCCGTGGAATTAACCGATGTTCAGGGGGAAATAAGGTTCAACAACGTATCCTTCAGCTACAACGACAAGACCGAAGTATTAAGAAACATCAACCTTACCATACCGAAGGGAAAGACCGTTGCGCTGGTTGGCCCGTCGGGCGGCGGCAAGACCACTTTCTGCAACCTGATACCGAGGTTTTATGAAGTGGATGAGGGCTCAATTACCATTGACGGAAAGGATATCAGGGACGTAACTCTCGAATCGCTGCGCAGAAATATAGGCATGGTTCAGCAGGATGTGTACCTGTTCACCGGAACGGTTGCCGAAAACATACTATACGGAAAACCCGACGCAACCCGTGAAGAAATAATTAATGCCGCGAAACTTGCCAATGCTCATGATTTTATAATGCAGCTGGAGAACGGTTATGACACCTTTGTAGGCGAAAGAGGTGTAAAACTGTCAGGTGGACAGAAACAAAGAATATCAATAGCAAGGGCCTTTCTGAAAAACCCGCCGATACTTATACTGGATGAAGCAACCTCGGCACTTGACAACGAAAGTGAAAGGCTTGTCCAGGAATCCCTTGACGCCCTTGCAAAGGGAAGAACCACGTTAGTCATTGCTCACAGACTTTCAACCATAAGGAATGCCGATAATATTGTCGTGCTCACCGCGAATGGCATCGAGGAGCAGGGAACCCACGACGAACTGATGAAAAAAGGCGGGGTGTATGCATCGCTCCATAGCGATGTAAAGTTTTAAAAGGAGCATTAATGTTTTAATGCTCCGAAAGTTCACCCTTTTATTGCCCCGATTGTCATGCTTTCGATTATCCTGTCGCTTAGAAACAGGTAGGCAGTGATACTGGGTATCACCATGATTACTATTGCGGCCAGCTGCACGGTCCAGTTGGTTGAGTATTGGCCCTTGAACCGCGTCAAACTTACCGGCAGCGTCAGTTTATTCGGGTCGGACATGAAAATCAGTGCGAACATAAGCTCATTCCACATAGAAACAAAATTGAAAATTGATATCGTTGCAATAGCCGACTTTGACAGGGGAAATATTATTTTCCAGAATATCTTTGACATGTTTCCTCCGTCTATAATGACGGCTTCTTCAATTTCATTTGGTATTGTGCGCATGAACCCTGATAATATGAAAATGGAGGTTGGCAGGGCAAAAGCCACATATGGAAGAATTAAGGCCAGGTAACTGTTCGTAAGATTGATCCTGGTGAACAGTGAAAAAAGAGGTATCAGGGTGGAATGAATGGGTATCATGACACCTAAAAGGAATAAGCCCAGGACCGTTCCCGACAGTTTCCATTTCAGCCGGGTTATTGCAAAGGCGGCCATGCTTGCGACAATTATTGTAATGAACAGTGACGTAACGGCAACAAAAGCCGAGTTAAAAAAACTTATACCGATCTTGCCTGCAACCCATGCTGTTTTGTAATTCTCAAACACTGGGTTAAGCGTAATTCCCCACGGGTCATTGAAAAGCTCCGAATTGGTTTTAAAGGAGTTTAAAATAAGCCATACTAAAGGGTACAGGCATGTTATAGAGGAAGCAATCATTATTATGTAAAAAATAACAGAACCTATACGGGGTTTCTTTCCTTCTTCTTTCCTTGAAACGTCCTTCATTGAGCTTGCACTCCCTGTGTTAACTTAGTATTGTATTTCCTCGGATTTGAAAACCCTGTTCAGAATAAAGGTTACCAAAAGACACAGTACCAGCAAAACGACGGATACTGCACTGCCGTAACCGTATTGATAATCCCGGAAGGACTTGTAATACATGAATGACGCCATAACTTCACTGGCGTGGTTTGGTCCTCCGTTCGTCATAACGTAAATCAGGTCGAAAAAGCGCAGGGAACCGGTAGCCATTAAAACAGTATCAATTCCTATTATGGGCTTTATTAACGGCAGTATGATATAGCGGATCATTTTTCCCTGGGTTACACCGTCGATAAGAGCCGCTTCTTTCAGTTCGGCAGGGATATTCTCTATCGCTGCAAGATATATAATCATATGGTAGCCGACAAACTGCCAGCAAATTACCGCAATAACCGAACCCATTACCGTGCTTTCGCTGGCAAGCCATAAACGGGTCAAACTGTTCAGGCCGACAGCGGAAAGAAGGCGGTTGATGATTCCAAACTCGGGATTATATATAAATGACCACAAAAGTCCGATTGCAACGCTTGACAAAATATTCGGAAGGAAAAAAACAGTCTTGAAATACCTTTTTCCTTTTATTTTACCGCTGATGGCAATGGCAAGCAAAATAGCTAAGGGAGTTTCAATAACCAGTGACCAGAACATCAGCAGGAAAGTATTCTTCATACTTTTGATGAAAATGGTGTCTTTTGCAAATAAATTGATATAATTGTTAAGGCCCGTGAACTTCTGAGTATCAAGGATATTCCATCTGAAAAAGCTGTAATAAACAGTGTTGAAAATGGGTATTATTACAATTCCGATGTATATGACCAGTGCCGGTAATATAAAGGAAAGGATTGTTTTTTTGTTTCGCTGCATTGTTTCCATTATACTGCCACCTTATAAAGTTACTGATTTTTTTCTAAACCCTCATGGTATTAATTCCATAAAATAAATTAAAACACTCATAAAGATTAATATATATCTGCCTTTCCTGACTTTTATAATTACTGTCAAACACCCTAATGCTATTTATATAGCCTGTCAGGTGGATGGGGGGGAGAGGGAGGTATCCACCTGACACGCTGATTAATAATCAATTATTCCCTGTTTTGATCAGTGAACTCCTGCAGCTTGCTGAATGCCTCTTCCGGATCCGTTCCTGCAGTAATTGCCTGTATTGCATTGTTGAATTCATTTCCGATGGTGCTTCCAAGGGCAACGTCATAGAACAGGAAGAGTTCAGTCATATCCTTCTGAAGCTCTGCAACCTTGATTGCAACAGGATTTGATTTTGCAGGATCAATGGTGGTCTTGGTTGCAAGAAGGTTTCCTGCTTCAGCAAATTTTGTCTGTATTTCTTCTGATGCTATTGTCTTCAGGAATTCAACCGCAGCTTCCTTGTTCTTGCAGTTCATACTGATTGCAAAACTCTGGTCTGGCTGGCCAAGCCAGTTGTTGATATCGCCTTTTCCGCCTTCTATTGCCGGGAATCTTGCAACATCCACCTTGCCTTTCAACGGTGATTCATCGTTGGTCAACTGTTGGATGGCCCAGCTTCCCATAACCAGCATGGCTGCCTTTCCTTCCTTGAACAGTTCCTGGGCAGGGTCATTGTCCAGTGCGTTGAACCCTTCGGGGAAAGCATTCATTTGAACGAGCTCGTACATGATCCTGCCTGCTTCAATGAAAGAAGGATCAAGCCATGTACCGGTTCCTTCGTATACCTTGTTGAAGGGTTCGCTTCCGCCAATGCGGTTTGCAACCAGTTCGCTGTACATTGCGCCAACCCACGGAGCCTTGTTTCCAAGTGCGAAAGGAGTGATACCGTTTTCATTAAGCGTGTTTATAACATCCTTGAGTTCAGAGTATGTTTCAGGAGCTTTCAGGTTGTATTTGTCGAAAATCTCCTTGTTGTAGAACAGGCATACAACCGTCTGGGTTGTTGGAGCTGCGTAGACTTTTCCGTCCATTGTGAATGGAGTTAAAATACCGTTTATGTAGCTGTTTTTCCAGTTGGGGTCCTTATCAAGATCTTCACTGATACTGTATACTTTTCCTGAAGTGACAAAGGGCTTTAAGAATCCTGCCGCCCATGTGTTGAATAAGTCGGGAGCTTCGTTTGTTGCCATGAGTGTTGCAATTTTTGTCTTGTACTGTTCCTGTTCCGTGAATTCAATTTCGATTACTGCACTGCTGCTTTTTTCGTTGAACAGGTTTACTGCTTCCTTAATGATTTTTGAGTTCGGGTCGGTTTCTATTCCCCAGGCTTCAATCTTCAGCTTTGTCTTCTCAGTTCCTCCGCCTGTACCGACCTTCGCAGTGTCACACCCCGATAACAGTGCAACAATAATCAAAATGGAACACACTAATACCAAAGACCGTCTTCTCATTTACTTTTCCTCCTGTTATTATTTTTTGCGGCTGAAATATGCCACATTTCTATTATAAAGTTTTCCATTTGCCGTAGATTTGGAGTAATTAACTAAATATTTGAAAAAATAAACTTCCGGTGAAAATCTCAGGTTTCAATCCGGGGACTTGGTTCGTTGTCGGGCAGATATATGCTTACACAGGTTCCGCAGTCTTTCCGGCTTTGGATGCGTAGCCCGAAATTCTCCCCATAGTACATTTTTATTCTTTTGTCCACGTTTTTTAACCCTATATGGGTATGCCTTTCGGAAAAACTGCTTTTAAAACCGTCGGAAAGGATCCTGGCGCATGTTTCTTCATCCATTCCTACGCCGTCATCCTTCACCTGCAAAACCATCATATGATTCTCAATGAAACCTTCGATACTTATTTTCCCGTTGCCGATTTTGTTCTCAATTCCGTGCACAATTGCGTTTTCCACTATCGGCTGTAGAATCAGCTTCGGTATTTTCACGTTGATTATCTCAGGGCTTATATTCATTTCGGCTTCTATTTTGTCGCCATACCTGAACTTCTGTATTGTAAGATAGTTTTCTACGTTCTTCATTTCATCCCTGACTGTAATAAAATCCTCGCCGCTTATGCTGGCACGCATCAGGTCGCCGAGGGCCTTTACCATTTTCCCGATTTCGGGGACACCTCGCATTCTTGCCAGCCAGTTTATCGATTCCAGCGAGTTGTAAAGAAAATGCGGATTAATCTGCATTCTTAACGACTTCAGTTCTGCTTTCTGCTTAAGCAGTTCCTCCTGGTAGACCTTCTTGATCAGCTGCCTGACCTGGCTGACCATTCCGTTGAAATGCCTGCTCAATATTCCTATTTCATCTTTTGATTCGTAGTCTATATATACGTCGAAGTTTCCTTTTCCCACTTCATCCATTTTCTTTGAAAGATCCCGGACGGGTCTGGATATTCCCTTGGAAATAATTATCGAAAGAACAACCGACAAGAGGCAGCAGCACAGAATAATCAAAAATATCCAGTTCCCGAGCCATATGATTTCCTTCTCGTATTCCAGCGAAGGAATGAAACTGATCATTCTCCACGGTGTACCCTGGATGTTCCTGTATGTTACATAATAGTTTTTTCCGGCTATATTCGCGGTTGTGAAGTTTTCACTCAGAATGCCGTCTATCGCCCCGGAGGTTGAAAACTCATTCTGCTTGCCAAGAAGATTCTTGTCCTTTGCCGAAACGATATATCCCTGCTGATCCACAACTAACAGTTCGCCGGCATTGAACAGTTCTGTTTCCTTAAAAGTGTTTATAATGCTGCTTTCACGCAGGTATACAAATACGTAGCCAATTTTTTCCTGGCTGTCGAGACTGTTTATCACTCTTCCAACCATAAGCGTCTGGGTCACAGGGTTGGTGTTAAACCAGAATGTGCTTCCTTGGCCCTTCTCAAGTATTATCTTCTCTTCGTCGTTACCGGTTAACGATATAGATGCCGGATTAACATAATATATTATTCCCGAATTTGAAATAACCTGGATTGCCGCTATGTCCGAATCCGAGGATATGAGACTTCTGAGCTGGGAGTCTATGGTTTTTTCAGCAATGATTTTCTCCTGTTCAATGGCAAATCCCCTGTTGCTGTTTTTTAATGCATCCTGGATTGAAGCACTTGAAACCACCTGGAATGTTAAGCGTTCAGCCTCGCGAAGATTAATCTCAATATTGTTTCCGGTCTCCATCAGGATATCCTTTGTATACTGCTCGGTTTTATTCTTAAGAAGTTCACTGGAACGGTAAAAGGAAAAAGTGCCGATAAACAGGGCAGGAAAAATGATCAAAAACAGGAATGACAGAATCAGTTTTTTATGGATTGGCATGTCGCGGAAATACCTGTTAATGCTTCTTATGATTTTCAGTTTCATTTCCCTACCTCTTCTGCAGTTAAAAGCCTGTCCCTGTATTCCGACGGTGTGAGGCCGTAGTATTTTTTGAACACCTGGCTGAAATAGCCGGGATCAAAAATGCCCACCATGGAGGATATTTCGTATATTTTGTAATCAAAGTCCGACAGGAGTTCGCATGCTTTTTTAAGCCTGTATTTTGTAAGGGTTTCAAGAAATGTTTCGCCCATTTCCTTCTTGAAAAGGCGGCTGATGTAGATGTGATTCATATGTACGTATTCTGCTGCAGTGAATAGGGATATATCTTCAGAATAGTGGTTTTCAATATATTCCAGTAAATCGCGGACAACCTTGTTTTTTATTTTCGGGGCTCTGCATGGATTGTTGAGGTCTTTCAGGCGTGTGATTTCACCGAGCTTTCTTTTAGCTTTTAAAACGGCTTCGATTATTTCGTCCGGGTCGGAGGGTTTCAGGATATAGTCAACGGCACCCAGGCTGATTGCAGTTTTGGCATAGCTGAAATCTTCATATCCGGTGAGGAGGATTGACTGGATTTCGGGAACCTGTTCCTTCGCTGCTTCAATCAGTTTCAGGCCGTCCATACCGGGCATCCTTATGTCGGTGATTAATACCTGGGGCTGCTTGGATATAATCATTGAAAGAGCTTCATTGCCATTGGAGGCAATACCCAATACCTTGACTCCGTATTCACTCCAGTTAATTGACATTAAACCCTGCCGTATAATCAGTTCGTCGTCTGCAATTACCATGCCAACCATTTTTAATCCCCCCGACAGAATAAAATCCGTACCGGATAAGCATTGTGAATTAGCCATGAAATAACTTGCCTGATGTGAGCATTCAAAAAGCTGTTAATCTTTTGAAAACAACGGTGGAAAAAGGGTTTTCACGTAAATAGAATATCATTGCAGTTATTGCTTGTCAATCAGCCCGGCGGGGTTTCGCCGGCCCAACTTTATGTGTATAAGTATGCAAATTTTACCTGTTTTACGCCGATTTGGGCCCGTTATGCGCGTTAAACCGAAATGACAGTGCAATCAGGATAATAGGAAACTTTTTTAATAATAAGGTATTGACAAACGGGATTTTATACTGTAAATTTATATTTATACAAAATATCAATGAATAAATGAATAATTATACAAATACTAATAGGGGGAGTAAAAAATGAAAAAAGTTTGAAAATAATTGCCATGATAACAATTCTTGCTGCAGTTGCCGCAGCATTGGCAGGCTGCAGCCCGGCGGCTTCAGGTCCGAAAGTAAAAGTCATTGATATTCCGTTAACCCAGGAAGAATATGCTTTCGGTGTGAACAAAAACAAGCCCGAGATTCTTGAGGAAGTAAACAAGTTAATAGCCGATATCATGTCGGACGGTACATATGATGAATTAATAGAAAAGTATTTCGGAGACGGTGAGCCTGAGGCAGTTGAATCCGCGGAACTTGATCCGTCGAAGGATCAGCTTGTTGTTGCTACGAACGCCGCCTTTGAACCCTTTGAGTTTATGCTGGGCGATAAGTACTACGGAATAGATATGGAAATAGCAAAACTTCTTGCAGATCGCCTTGGTAAAGAGCTTGTAATCAGCAATATGGATTTTGATGCCGTATGCCTGTCGGTGGGCCAGGGAAAGGCTGATATTGCAATGGCAGGTCTTACGATCAGGGAAGACAGGAAAGAGTATGTTACATTCTCAGACAAATACCATAATGCATCGCAGAAACTTATAGTGAAGGCATCGGACACCACTTTTGACAACTGTAAAACGGCAGAGGATGTTGAAGCCATTCTTTCAGGCCTGAGCAGCGATACCAGGATTGGTGTGCAGGGAGGTACAACCGGGCAGTTCTATGTTGAAGGCGACGAAGACTGGGGTTTCAGCGGCTTTGACGTGGAATGCGTACCCTACAAATCAGGTTCTCTTGCAGTCCAGGATATGCTTAACGGGAATATAGATTATGTGATAATAGATGAAGCGCCTGCAGAGTTTATTTCCAATGCCATAAATGAGCTTAACTGACAGACGCGGTTGTTTATAGAGGGTCAGGCGGATTATCGTTTGCCTGGCCCTTTCGTTATTTTAGGATTCGGAACACAAAAGCTGCGGGTTTTGAAACCGATATACTGCGCGGATTTTAGGACATTGCTTCCGGGAAGAAAGAAACCTGTTCACATGATTGTGTTTCGGATGTTTCTTAAAATGATATATCCGGTTGCTAAAGGGCAGCCGTGGTTGATATAATGTTGTAAAATACTTTTTGTTAGGGATTTGTGATGGGTAGTTTTGAAAAGAAACTTATAAAGTTCTGGGAAATTTTTTATGAGCGCGGCGGTTACACAAAGGTTCTGACCGGGCTCAGGAACACTGCATATATTGCCGTTGCCGGTCTTGTAATCGGTATTATAATCGGTACGATAATAGCCGTTATCGAGGTATTTCCGAAATATAAGAGGCTTCCAAGAATACTGAACAGGTTTTGCTCCTTTTATGTCGGGCTGTTCAGGGGTTCTCCGATCGTGGTGCAGCTTCTGGTCGCATATTATGTTGTTCTGCCCCTGCTTGGAATAAACATACCGCCGCTGAATGTCTGTGTCTTGGTGTTTGGCCTTAACAGCGGCGCTTATGTTTCTGAAATTATGAGGGGCGGAATACTGTCGGTTGACCCGGGCCAGATGGAGGCAGGACGTGCTCTTGGCCTGAGTTATGGCACTACGATGCTGAAAATAGTTGTACCGCAGGCAGTGAAGAATATATTGCCGACGCTGGGCAATGAGTTTATAGCGCTGATTAAGGAAACATCGGTTGTAAGTTTCGTAGGTGCGGCAGACCTGTATGTTGCTTTCAACTATATAGGAACCAACAGCTATGAATTTATGGTTCCATACCTTGTCATGGCAGTAATCTATATTGTCATGGTTATGATTATAGCGCTGCTTGTGAGAATCATGGAAAGGAGCCTCAGGAAAAGTGATAGACGTAATTGATTTAAGAAAGAGCTATGGCAGGCTCGAGGTTCTGAAAGGCATAACGGTTACGATAAAGGAAGGCGAAAAAATTGCGATAATCGGCCCGTCGGGCAGCGGGAAGAGTACGTTTCTGCGCTGTCTCAACTGCCTGGAGGATCCTACAGGCGGTTCTATAATATTCGAAGGCGTTGATATTGCTGACATGAGAGTTGATATAAATATTCACCGCAGGCACATGGGGATGGTTTTCCAGCAGTTCAACCTGTTCAACAACAAGACCGTAATTGATAATATTATGCTTGCACCGGTGCATACAGGCATTTCGGATCTTCGTAAAAAGAAGATAAAGAATTTTTTCATAAGAATAAGAAATCTTTTTGCCAAAAACAAAAAACCCCTTTATGAGATAAACACCACTCCTTCAAAAATCAAGGAAGAAGCCAGGGTAAATGCAATGCGCCTGCTTAGAAGAATCGGTCTTGAAGATAAGGCAAATGCCTATCCGTCAACCCTTTCGGGCGGCCAGAAACAGAGGATAGCAATAATTCGTGCGCTTGCAATGAATCCGAAAGTTATGCTGTTTGATGAACCCACATCTGCACTTGATCCCGAAATGGTCGGGGAAGTGCTTGAGCTTATCAAACAGGTTGCCGATGAAGGCATGACTATGGTCATTGTAACCCATGAAATGGGGTTTGCCAGGGAGGTTGCGACACGGGTTCTGTTCATGGATGAAGGAAGGATTGTTGAAGACAACACCCCAGAAGAAATTTTCACAAACCCGCAGAATCCAAGAACCAGGGAGTTCCTGTCCAAAGTTCTGTAAGCATGTCCTAATCCTGAAATGGATTCCATGTCCCGCTGCAGTTGCGAAACGGGTATAATTGTATTAAAATCATATAATACATATTCCAAAGGAATGCAACTGTTGATATTGAGGTGAGTGCGCATGAAATTTTCAAAACGTATTGAACAGCTTAATGAAGGAATTTTTTCGAAGCTCTTAGAGTTAAAGCGGGAAAGGCTTGCGAACGGTGAACAGGTGATAGATTTAAGCGTCGGAGCCCCGAATATTGCCCCAGCGAGGCATATAATAGATGCCCTGTGTGCAGCTGCCGCCGACGAAAAGAATTACACGTATGCGATAAGTGATCAGGTTGATCTGCTCAATGCAGTGAGTTCATGGTATAAAAACAGGTATGGAGTGGACCTGGACCCCAAAACCGAGATCTGTTCGCTTTTGGGTTCCCAGGAGGGTTTTGCGCTCATATCAATGACCATTATAGACGAAGGGGACCTGGTGCTGATACCCGATCCGTGCTACCCGGTATTTGCCGACGGCCCGCGCATGGCAGGGGCGAAACTTTATTACATGCCGCAGAAAAGGGAAAACGGCTATATTGTAAACCTTAAGGATATCCCGGAGGATGTTGCAAGAAAGGCAAAACTCATAATAGTTTCATATCCGAACAATCCGACCACGGCGGTTGCTCCCGACAGTTTCTATAACGAGCTGATAGCCTTCGCAAAAGAGTACGATATAATTGTGCTACACGACAATGCATACAGCGATTTGGTTTTTGACAATAAAAAAGGCGGCAGTTTTCTTGCCTATCCCGGTGCAAAGGATGTGGGCGTTGAGTTTAATTCGCTGTCAAAAACCTACGGGATAGCAGGTGCGAGGGTTGGATTCTGCGTGGGAAGCAAAGAGGTGGTTTCCCGCCTGAAAATGCTGAAATCCAACCTTGATTACGGTATGTTTATTCCTATTCAAAAAGCTGCCGTTGCAGCCATTACGGGCGATCAAAGCTGTGTTGCAAGAACGAGGGAGGCATATGAATTACGCAGGAATATTCTTTGTGACGGGTTCAACAGCATAGGCTGGAATATGGAAAAGCCTGAAGCGACGATGTTCGTATGGGCGCAGATTCCGCCCAAATATGAAAAATCCATTGATTTTGCAATGGACATGATAAGGAAGGCCGGTGTGATGGTGACTCCCGGAAGTGCTTTCGGCCCTTCGGGCGAGGGACATGTACGCATTGCGCTGGTCCAGGATATTGAGGACATCAGAAAGGCAATTGAAGCAGTAAAGAAGAGCGGGATTCTTGAGTAGCAAAATATAAAAAGGTCAGGTTCTGAGACGACCCGATAAGTCAGGCTAAAACAGCGGAACGGCCATTTTGCCCCGCTGTTTTTTACATTGTTTCCGTTTGCACTTTATGCGTCTCTTTGTCCTTAAGCAACGGTTTAAACATCAATCCGGTCATGCAGCAGAGAATCCATCCCAGTGCAGAACAGGGACTATTGCTTAATCCGCCCCTTGTTTTTGCCGAAAATATAAAAAAGTGCAGTTTTTTGATAAGTGTGTTTATATTCACCTGAATGAGAGTATATATAATATGATATTAGTTTACATAAGGAAAGGGTTGGGGGTACTTAATGAAAAGCATAGGCTCAAGGATCATTGTTTCTTTTGGTATTCTGATTCTGATTGTTTGTCTGGCATTTGGTATAATCTCCTATTATACTTCTGCAAACTCCCTGATGAATGTACTCAATGACACAATGCCGAAATTTGCGATCGAGGCTTCACTGACGATAGAGGACAGCCTGCAGAATCATCTGAATGTTCTCGGCCTGATAGCTTCCTCTGAAGAAATGAGGGTGCTGAAGGAACCGGGCGGCAATTACTCCGCTGTTGTTCCGTTCCTGTCAAGGGAAGCAAGGAGGGCGGGACATGAAAAAATGATACTGATAGACAGGAGCGGAAAGGGAATATCCGATCAGGGCGAGGTTCTGGATTTGAAGGACCATTCTCTTTTCAGCTCGGCAATGTCAGGTGAAAGTACCGTATCAGAACCGCTGTTTGATACGGACGGAAGCAAGATTGTTATGGCATATGCGGTTCCTGTGGTAATTGACAATCAGACGGCAGGGGTTCTGATGGCTGTAAGGGACGGGCTGGAACTTAGCGAATTTGTAAAAAGAATAAAACTTGGTGAAACCACTGAGGCGTTTATTATAAATAACCAGGGAAGAACCATTGCCCATGCCGATACCGGACTGTTAATTGAAATCATTGATACACGGACCGTTGACGCTGCAGCCACGGCTTCGCTGCTGATAACGGAGACTGACGGCGGCGGGGTTGATACCGTGGCCTCTGCAACACTTGATGAAGCCGAACGAAATACATTCGGTTTTGATAATTTTACCGAAGTGCAGAAAAAAATGATGCAGGGCGAAACAGGTTTTGCGGAATACAAGTATAAAGGCGTTTCAAAAGTAGCGGGGTTTGCCCCAATCCCGGGTTACGGCTGGTCAATAGCCGTTTCTGTTGACAAGGCTGAGATGATGGCTGAGCTGGACAACCTTAGACCTGCCTTTGTTCTTATTTCTTTCATCTTTCTGGCAGTTGGCATTATTGTATCGTACCTGATGGGAAGAAATATTTCCAGGCCTGTGACTGATTTGGCAAAACAGTGCATTATAATGTCAGAAGGGGATTTCACCACCAAGGAAGTGAGTAAAAAGTACGTTGAGAGACGTGATGAAATAGGTGAACTGACGAGAGGGTTCAGAAAGATTCGCGAGAATGTATCGGAGATTATAAAAAATGTCATTTCCGAGTCACAAAGTGTGGACAACGCAATTATTACCGCGAGTGAAAGCATGGCAAAACTGAATAATGAAATCCAGGTGATGTCGGATATTACCCAGGAACTGTCTGCAAAAATAGAAGAGACATCGGCAATGGCTGAAGAAATGAATGCCACTGCGGCCGAGATTGAAAGAGCTATAGACACAATTGCGGTTAAGGCACAGGAAGGTGCTGAGTCCGCCGGTGAAGTCAGCAAAAGGGCTGATGAACTCAGGAACAATGCCATGGAATCCCAAATGAGCGCACGGGAAATCCAGGAAAACAATTCCGCAAGGCTCAGAGAAGCCATCGAAAAAGCAAGGGCAGTGGAAAGAATCAATATTCTGTCGGATGCAATCTTAGAGATTGCTTCACGAACAAACCTGCTGTCTTTGAATGCTACAATTGAAGCCGCCCAGGCAGGTGAGGCAGGCAGAGGTTTTGCGGTTGTTGCTGAAGAAATAAGAAGCCTTGCTGAAAACTCAAGAAAAACCGCTTCCGAAATCCAAAAGGTTACACAGCAGGTCCTGGAATCGGTGCAGAACCTGTCCGAATGTTCGGAACAGGTCCTGGATTTTCTTGAGAACAAGGTCGCAAAAGATTACGACATGCTTGTGGAAACAGGGAAGAAGTATAATATCGACGCACGGATGATAGACGATATGGTAACTGATTTCAGTGCAACTTCACAGGAACTGTATTCATCTGTTCAAAGCATAATGAAGGCAATTAATGATGTTGCAGAGGCAGCAACCGAGGGAGCTTCGGACACAATGAATATGGCGGGTGAAACAAGCATTGTGGCGGCAAAAGCCGGCGAAGTGATGGAACAGGCCAGGATTGTAAGAGACAGCGCCGAAAGGCTTATAAAGGCTGTATCGCTCTTCAGGGTATAGAATTAAATGTAACAACACATACCAGGTTTGAAAAGGTAAGATGCGTGGATGTTTGAATTGCCTGATTATGTGATAAACGAGCAAATCCATGAAAATAACAGGGTAAAGGTATACAGGGGCTACTCTGAGAAAGACAGGATGCCTGTCATCCTGAAGGTGGTGGAAAAAGAGTATGCGGAGCCCGGTCACATAGCAAACTTGTATCGCGAATACGAAATAACCCGGCTTTTTGATGTTGACGGTGTCATCCGTCCTGAGAGAATGGAGCAGACAGGCACTGTCATTGCATTGGTTTCCAGGGATATCGGCGCCGTTTCACTAAAAGAATACATCCGTAGCAATAAAGTTGACCTTAAGATGTTCCTGGAGACAGCAATACAGATTGCAGAAACGCTTAACAGGCTTCACAACGCGGGTATAGTGCATGGTGACTTAAAGCCCGGCAATGTACTGATAGATACCGGGAGCAAAAAAGTATACATAATAGATTTCAGCAGTGCCATACCTGTTTTTTCGAAAAACCGGGACACAGCATTTTATAACCTGGTAAAAACATATGAATACATGTCCCCTGAGCAGACCGGCCGCCTGAATATCGGGGTTGACTACCGGAGTGACCTGTATTCCCTGGGTGTAATGTTATATGAACTACTTGCCGGGACCACCCCGTTCAGGGCCGAAGACCAGGATGCATGGGCAGATGCCCATATTACCCAGACCGCAAAGCCGCCCCATGAAGTGCAAGGTTCAATTCCCGAAGTTATATCGGACATAATAATGAAACTCCTTGCAAAATCCCCTGAAGAAAGGTACCAGGGCGCAAACGGATTACTGTACGATTTGAGGGAATGCTATAATCAGCTTGCCAATACAGGGGAGGTACATTATTTTAATATAGGCTCCAGGGATGTATCCAGGTATATCAGCTTACCGCAGGAACTCATCGGAAGGGATGATGAACAGCAGTTTCTGATCGATGCCCTCAAACGCGTATCTAAGGGGAAGACTGAAATAATCCTCGTAAGCGGGGATCCCGGCGTGGGAAAAACAATGCTGATTGAAAAAACCCTCAAATCGGCTGTTAACGGGAACGGATTCTATATAAGCGGGAAATTCGATCAGCTTAAAAGCAGTATTCTGTATGCTCCCTTCGCATCGGCTTTCAGCAACCTGGTAAAGCTGCTGATGACCAAAAGCGAAAAGGAACTGAATGATTGGAAGAGGGATATTCAGCAGGTCATTGGGCGCAGGGGAGCTGTAATTGCCCAGGTGATTCCTGAACTGGAGTGGATAATCGGAAAACAACAGCCGGCGGACGAGCTTTCTCCAAAAGAGGCGGAAAACCGCTTTTTAATGGTATTCAGGGATTTCGTAAAGGTTTTCGCAAACAGGAAGCATCCGCTTGTTGTATTTATTGACGATTTGCAGTGGGCTGATTATTCCTCGGTAAACTTACTGAAATACCTGAGCCTCGAGGCAGACCTGAAATATGTGCTTTTTGTCGGAGCTTTCAGGGACAATGAGCTGCCCGAAGGTCATCCGGTCCATGAACTTCTGGCTGCGCTGAAAAGCGGCGAGTATGCCGGGCAGAGCGGCTTTCTTCACCTGAAACCATTACAGTTCAGTTATTTTGCTGATATTATAGCCGAATCCCTGAATGTTAAAAAAGAGGATATCAGCATACTGTCGGAGGTTTTATACAGGAAAACCGGAGGAAATCCGTTGTTCCTCGGGCAGCTGCTGGCCCATGCCTATGAAGAAGGGCTCCTGTACATACAACAGCAGAAATGGAAATGGAACATAGAAGCAATAGATGCACTGAATCCGGGTGAGGATGTACTCGAGCTGCTGGTTAAAAAACTTGACAGGCTTCCGAAAAAGACGCAGGAAATTTTGAAAATAGCCTCATGCATCGGAAACAGGTTTGATATACATGCGGTTTCAAAGGTATGCTGCAAAACCGCTGACGAAACAATTTCATGCCTTATGCCTGCCGTTGCCGAAAGGCTTATAGTACCGGCAAAACCTCTTCAGACTTCGATGACCCAAGGCCCGGACGACGAATATGTGTTTGAGTTTCTGCACGACCGTGTTCAGCAGGCAGTGTATTTACCGATACCCGTGCAGGAGAAAAAGGAAAAGCATATTGCCATCGGCAAGATATACTTAGAACACGGCAATATTGAAGACAGGATAATGTTTATAATGGACCATTTCAACCGCAGCCTGGATCTTATCGAATGCGGCGAAGAGAGGAAAAAACTGGCCGAATACAACCTAATGGCCGGCCGCAAGGCAAAGATTGCCGCTGCATATTCATCTGCGCTGCAGTATTTCAGGGCAGGAAAATCACTATTGCCCGATAATTCGTGGACAACTGATTATAAGCTCAGCTATGACATTTACCTCGAGCTTGCACAGGCGGAGTATCTTTCTGCAAACATCACAACTGCAGAAGAGCTGTTCGATACCGTAATAGAAAAGTCGAAAAACGAGCTGGAACGGGCGGCGGTATACGGTTTGAAGGTTACACTGTACGCAGGCGTCGGGAAATACAAGGAGGCCGTTCATACCGGTATTCACTCGCTAAGAAGGCTTGGCGTAAGAATACCCACCGACCCGACGAAATTCGATTATTTGATGGAACTTCTGAAATATAAATGGCAGATGTTCAACAGGAATATTGAATCCCTTGAAAATCTGCACGAAATGAGGAAACCGGAGCAGGTAAAAGTTGCGGATCTCCTTTCACGCATGGCGTCGGTAACAATGTCGAGCCATCCTAACCTGTACAGCTTTTTAATCCTTAAAGCGGGAAATTACGCGGTAAAGCACGGCAACACCGAGATGACATGTGTAGGGTACCTGGGATACGGCATTACCGAGGGAAGCGTGCTGGGAAACTATAAAGAAGGGGAAGAATACGCAAAGGTGGCCCTGAACCTTGTTGAGAAATTCGGGAAAAGCTCATCCAAATGTATTATATATTTTGTAATAGGTTCCCTGGTACTTCATTGGACACAGCCTGCAGAGTTATGCCTTAAGTATCTTGACAAGGCCGCACAGGCAGGTATTGAAGCAGGCGACCTTCTTATTACGGGTTATTCACACTGTCTTCTTCTTGAAGACCAGTACATAATGGGTGCCCGGCTTCCGGATATCCTGGAGGAAGTGAGAAGGAAGCGGGAAATTGCTTCAAGAATAAAGCATGATAATCTTTCAATAAACGTTGAACTGTATGAAAGCACCGTAAACGCGCTGATGGGGATTAACGGCTGCGAATTGCCGGATGCTGCTGAAATTCTGAATAATGAGCACCTTGTCAGCCTGGTTAAGAAAGATCAGTCATCTCTCGCAACATGGCATATACGGAAAATGCAGCTGTACTATTTTTTGACCGATCACAGAAATGCCCTCGCTGAATCCGAAAAAATCCAGAACCTGATGGGAGCAATATTCGGCTTTTTGCTTCAGAGTGAATGTGTTTTTTACCATTCCCTGATAATTACGGCAATGTACCGTAATTTTTCGCCAAAGGAACGGAAGCATTACAGGAAGATACTGAAAAACAACCATAAACAGCTGAAAAAATGGGCGGAGTCGTGCAGGGAAAACTTTGAGGACATGTACCTTCTTGTATCTGCTGAAATTGCCCGAATCAACAACAGGAAGGAGCAGGCAATGCAGCTGTATGACAGGGCCATACAGGCAGCAAGGGAATACCGGCATGTAAACAATGAAGCCATTGCAAACGAGCTTGCAGCACAATACTACCTGTCAGAAGGCCATAGCAGAATTGCAGGGGCATATATGGATGATGCATGCAGATGTTACATGCGATGGGGTGCTTACGCAAAGGCAAGGCAGATAAAAAGCAGGTATCCCGATTTGACCGGGGAGGTTATCGTAGAGGAATATTCAGGTTACAGGAAAAACAAGTATACAGGAATCCCGAAGATTAAACGGGAGGACAGCGACANNATTGAAGACATATATAGCGAACCCGATATCAACAAGCTCCTTACCAGGTTTATTGACATAGCAATCCGAAGCATTGGCGCAAACAGGGGATATTTAATCCTTGAAAAAAGCGGGGAACTCTATATTGAGTCGGGAAAAGACAACAGCAGCGGAAGAACCCTGACTGACAGCATACCCCTTGAGGAGTACCCGGATATTTCAAAAACCGTTGTAAGGTATGTTGCGCGTACCCTCGAAACAGTGGTACTGAACTGTGATGAACAGCCAGGGATTTTTGCCGTTGATCCGTATATTGCCGAATCTAACCCGAAATCAATAGCATGCCTTCCTGTACTGTTCCAGGGAATTTCACTCGGCGTGCTGTATTTTGAGAACAATTTCATTGCCGGTGCATTTGCCGCGAACAGGATAGAAAGGTTAAAGGTGCTGTCATCCCAGGTTGCCTGCGCCAGGAAATTCCAGTCATACCTGGAGAAGGATTATGACAGGAGCAAAGGACACCTTGTTGAGCCATTGACCGAAAGGGAGATGGAAGTTCTCCGCCTGATTTCCGAGGGCATGTCGAACAAGGAAATTGCCGATGAGCTTGTAATTACGATAAACACGGTCAAAACCTATATAAAAAATATTTATGAAAAACTTGGCGTCAACAGGAGGGTACAGGTTGTAGCAAGGGCAAAAGAGCTGAATCTGCTCCGTTAAAAATGCAAAAAGTATATATTTTCAACAAATCACCCGAAAGGGTGATTTATTTTTTTCATGTTCTGTTATAGAATCAGGCACAGACAGAGATATGCTGGTTTTATAGTTTCCCCCAACGATTATAAGACCGGTACGTCCTACATAACCGCACCCGTCAGGTCTCAGAGGCGGGTGTCTTATTTTATCCTTTCCTGGTTGCCGTTATCAAAAAACGGCATGTTTTTTTGCCCGGAATTGTTCATTTTCTTTCAATTCAAAATTAGTTGTGCAAACATTCCGGATTTATATGCTATAATAAGGGAATGAACGGGCTTTGATTTAAGCGGCAGTGTAAATGCCTGGAATGTCAGGCCCTGTTTGATAAGATTACGCAGAAATGGGGTTGTTGTATGAAAGTATCGGAAATAAAGTATGAGAGGGTATCACTGGAATCCATCAGTGGTGAGATTGAAGAAAACCTGTCGCAGATTAAAAACGCCGGGTCGGTTGAGGAAGTGCTGAAAGCAAGGGAAAGAATTCTGAAGACAGCAGCCGACTTTGATACGGCACAACGCATTGCATATATGCGATACACGTTTAACACCGCGGACGAGTTTTACGTAAAGGAAATTGAATACTATGACGAGGTGGGGCCAAAATTCCATAATTATATTCGGCAATGCGCCGTAGCTCTTTTGGAAAGCCCTTTCAGGGCGGAGCTTGAGAAAGAGCTTTCACCAGTCCTTTTCAAAAGATACGAGGTTACAGCCAAGTCCATGTCGCCTGAAATAATTGACGAAATGGTTGAAGAAAACCGTCTTACAACCGAATACTCTAAATTAATGTCAGGTATGACATTTGACTTCAGGGGCGAATCAATGCCGTTGTCAATACTCCGTAAATACATGAAGGACGATGACAGGCAGACGCGAAAGGAAGCCTACGAAGTACTTGGCAAAGGCCTTGAAGAACATTCCGAGCAACTGGACTCGATTTTTGACAAACTGGTTAAAGTCCGCGATAAGATGGCAAAAAAAATGGGCTACAAAAACTATATAGAGCTGGGCTACTACAGGCTTGGACGTATAAGTTTTGATCAGAAAATGGTTGAGAACTTCAGGAAAAATGTGCTCCAGGATATTGTTCCTGTTGTTTCAAGGCTGAAGACTGAGAACGCAAAACGCATGGGCATTGAAGATTTCAAGCTGTACGACAACGATGTGTATCTGCCCGGCGGCGACCCGAAGCCTGTACTCGACAAGGACGGAATATTCAGGGCCGCGCAGGAGATGTACCGCGATATGAGCGACGAAACAGGCAAGTTTTTCGATATGATGTTTGAAACCGAGGCCTTTGATGTCGAATCCCGGAAAAACAAATGGGGCGGGGGTTATTGCACCTACTTCCATAACTACAAGCAGCCCTTTATACTGGCAAACTTCAACGGGACGTCAGCGGACATTGATGTTGTTACCCACGAGGCCGGCCACGCATTTGCAGATTACATGATAAAAGACAACAGGTTTGCCTTTGAGCTTGGCGTTGGCGGAATGGAAACCGCTGAAACCCACTCGATGAGCATGGAATTCTTTGCAGAGAAATATATTGACAAGTTTTTCGGTGAAGATGCGGTGAAGTATAAATACATGCATGCCTTTGACGCGCTTTCCTTCATTCCGTACGGTACCATCGTGGATTATTTCCAGCATATTGTATATGAAAATCCCGACATGACACCCGCAGAGAGGAATGCAGCATGGAACAGGCTTGAAGCCGAGTTCAGGCCATACCTGAGCTCCGAGGGGATACCATATTTGTCAAAGGGAACGCGCTGGCAGTACCAGATGCATATTTACGAAACACCGTTCTATTATATAGACTACTGCATCGCCCAGGTTGCGGCTTTTGAATTCCTTCTTGAGTCCCTGAAGGACTATGACGGGGCTTTCAGGAAATATGTACGCTTTGTTTCACAGGGCGGAGAGACTCTGTTTACGGATTTGATCAGAGAGGCGGGCCTTGTTTCACCATTTGAGGACGGAGCGCTGAAAGATGTTGCCACAAAGATTGAAAAGCTGTTGAATGATTTAAGATCCCGTATTTAAACGGGTTTAAAAACAAGCAAAAACCCGGAGGCAAATCCTCCGGGCTTTAAAAAAGGGGTTGCCGGTAAAACATTACGTTTTACCGGTTTCCATTTGTGCAAAGGCAGTGTTCAATCGTTCCATAACATTCCTGCATGCCGAGCTGCATGCCTTGAGCACCGTGTTTTTAATGGCTTTTGCCTTCGAATTGCCGTGACATTTATAGATTATTCCTTCAACCCCCAGTATCGGAGTTCCTCCGATTTCTTCAGGGTCGAGCTGCTTCATCAGTTTTTTAAGTTCATGCTTGACGAGGAAATAGCTTATTCTGCCCCAGACACTGCCTGAATACATCTTTTTAAGCTGATGCCTTATATAGCTCCCTGTGCCTTCCATGACCTTGAGCATTGTGTTGCCGACAAAGCCGTCGCATACAACAATATCCACATTGCCTTCAGGAATGTCCCTTCCTTCAATGTTTCCTATGAAGTTAAGGTTCGAATTTTTAAGGATGTTATAGGCGCTTTTCACCGTCTCGTTTCCCTTGTTTGCCTCGGTGCCCACGTTAAGAAGGCCAACCCGGGGGTTTTCTATGTTATACACATATTTCATGTATTCGGTACCCATTATCGCAAACTGTAGATAATTTATCGGCTTTATCTGGGTGTTCAGCCCCGCGTCAATAATCATCGCATGCCCCTTGATGGAGGGGACAACGGGTGCCAGCGCAGGCCTTGCAACCCCCTTAATCCTTCCCGCTATCAGGAGGGAGCCGGCAAGAAGAACACCGGTACTGCCTGCCGATATAAACACATTGGCATTTTTGGACTTAATCTTTTTCATACCGACAATGAGCGACGAGTTCTGTTTCTTTTTGATTGCCTCGGTCGGTTTATCCGAGTTCGTTATTTCATCGAATGTCTCGGTTATGAAGACCCTGTTTCTGTCGAAGGATAAATCCTTCAGGCATGCTTCAATTTTTTCGGGATCTCCCAGAAACTCTATTTCAAAACCTTCCTGTGCATTCAATGCCTCTATGCATCCTTTTACAATTTCCCCGGGTGCGTTATCTCCACCCATTGCATCAACCAGTATCCTCAAAGTACTCAGCTCCTTTTAGGTGAAATCGGAATGACTATATAATCACATGCTTTTTAAACTCGTTATTGCATCTCGGGCACTGTACGGTATGCTTTCCCCTTTTATACGGCAATCTCAGCATAGCCTTGCAGTGAGGACATCTGTGATAGCGGTGCGACCTTATTTCCTTAACCCTGCGGACGGTAAACAGTATTTTCTTTTTTGCCCGGTTCCACAGGTTCATAAATGCTTCGTTTTCCCTGCGCCTCTTGTATATATTTTTTGAAAGTGCCCTGGATAACGTCAGCGCAAGAACCAGCCACATAATTATTGCCAGCACCGGTGAACGTAAAAACGAATTAACAATCAGCAATAAAAAGCATAATGCAGACATGGCATAATACAACTGGTCTATGCCATACCTGCCGTACATGAAACGCATAAGTCTTTCTCTCAAATGCCACATTCCAAAATCTCTCTCCTTCATCAATCACAGTACGGTCAAAAAGTAATTATAACACAAAACTGTCATGAGAGAATTCATCCCTGGTATAATTATTGCCAGTATAAAGCAGTCGATGCTATTATAAAATCAAATTATAAACTGAATTTAAACAAATCTTAAAAAAATAATATATTTTTGTTAACAATAAGTTAATATTTAACTGGTAAAATGATTTTGCAGCAGATTTCAGTTAACAGGCCGGCCATACACCAATTACAGATTCACAGGGAGGATCCTCAGTGTTTTGCATAATGGTAGTCGAAGATGATTACAATACCCGAAAGCTGATGGAAGCGGTACTGGTACAGAACGGGTATGAGGTTATTCTTGCAAAGGACGGAATTGATGCGCTTGAAAAAATGGACAACCATCATGTGGATTTGATTGTTCTTGATCTTATGCTTCCGCGAATGGATGGCTACGAGTTTACAAGGGTCCTGAGAGAAAGCAATAACAATATCCCGATACTGATGGTAACGGCAAAGGAAGCCCCTGAAGACAAAAAGAAGGGGTTTATCGTGGGAACCGACGATTACATGGTAAAACCCGTGGATGAAGAGGAAATGGTTCTCAGGATTGCGGCGCTGCTGAGAAGATCCCAGATAGCAAATGAACGGAAACTTACGATTGGCGAAACTGTTCTGGATTACGATTCGTTTACCGTTACAAGAGGAGACAATGTCCAGGAGCTGCCCAACAAGGAGTTCCTGCTGCTGTTCAAATTATTGTCCTACCAGAACAAGATCTTCACAAGGCGCAGCTTAATGGATGAGATTTGGGACATGAATTCCGAAACTGATGAACGCACCGTGGATGTTCACATAAACCGTTTACGCGACAGGTTTAAAGGCAACACCGATTTTGAGATAGTAACGGTACGGGGGCTTGGTTATAAGGCGGTGGTTAAGCATGAACAGAATAAAATCTCTTAATATTACAATGGTCCTTTTCATTTTTTTTATTATGGTGACGGCAGGACTTTTAACATCGGTGTGTTTTCTCTTTTTCTATGCCATGGACATATTTCCGTTTCCGTTTCTGACCCCTATCCTGTCGCCGTTTATTGCACTGCTTGTAAGCAGCATTATTGGTACTTCCCTGTCGGCGATGGTCAGTGAAAAGTTTCTGAAACCGCTGCACCAGCTGATTAATGCAACAAAAGTGATTGCAAAGGGTGACTTCAGTGTCCGCGTGCCTGAGATAAACAGCGATTCGGAAATTGCCGTGCTTCTCAGGAATTTCAATCATATGGCCGAGGAACTGGGCAGTATTGAAATGTTCCGCAACGACTTCATCAACAATTTCTCCCACGAGTTCAAAACGCCCATAGTTTCAATCAGGGGTTTCGCAAGGCAGCTGCAGAACGAAAACCTTTCCGAGGAAAAGAGGAGAGAGTATACCGGGATTATCATTTCCGAGGCAGAACGGCTTACAAAAATGTCGTCGAACGTACTTCTGCTTACCAAGTTTGAAAACCAGCAGTTTATAACAGGCCAGACCGAGTATGATCTTGACGAGCAGATACGGAACTGCATTATCCTGCTTGAAAAGCAGTGGAGCAGGAAAAACATCGAAATGAATGTAACTCTTTCGAAGGTCAGGATATACAGCAACGAGGAAATGCTGTCCCATCTCTGGATAAACCTTATCGACAATGCGATAAAATACACCGATGATTACGGCAAAATCTCCATAGTCCTGTATGATACACGGGATAAAATTTTATTCAGGATAACCGACAGCGGAAAAGGCATGGACGAATACACCGTAAAACACGTTTTCGACAAGTTCTACCAGGCGGACAAATCCCGCTCGACCCATGGCAACGGGCTTGGGCTTTCGATAGTGAAGCGCATCGTGGAGCTTTGCAGGGGAGAGATTACCGTTGAAAGCAGGATCGGTGCCGGTACAACTTTTACGGTAACCCTTCCGAAATACCAGGAGGAATGGCAGAAAAAACCGAACCGATCAACGGATGCGGGCAAAATTTGAAAAGCCCATGTCACAGTCCTTTCAGGCTTTCGCTATTGACCATATCCGGATATTGTTGTTTAATATAATTATGCAGCATACAGAAAGGACATGAAAAAAGCACATCATGGATGAATCAAAAAAACTGAAGCAGTACAACTTAATGACAAAAACTCCGATGGTAAGACTGATACTAAGGTTATCCGCACCTACAATTGTCAGTATGATGATATCTTCAATCTATAACATGGCGGATACCTTTTTTGTTTCCCAGCTGGGGACAAGCGCAAGCGGAGCCGTCGGTGTGGTTTTTCCATTGACTGCGGTCCTTCAGGCTGTAGGTTTCATGATTGGCAGCGGAGCCGGGAGCAGGATTTCCATATACCTTGGAGAGGGAAAATCGGAAGAAGCGGATAAAACGGCGTCTTCAGCATTGTTTGCATCGGTTTTGAGCGGAATTGTCATTGCGCTGTTGTTCAAACTTTACCTGGTTCCGGTTTTATGCTTTGTAGGGGCAACGGAAACAATTCTTCCGTACGCAGAAAGTTATGCAAATTACATTCTGATCGGTTTCCCGGTAATGTGCGCATCCTTTGTTCTGAATCATCTCTTGAGGTGCCAGGGAAAGACCGCACTGTCGATGATAGGCATTTCTACGGGGGGAATATTGAACATTATCCTTGATCCGATATTCATTTTTACATTTAAAATGGGAATAGCGGGTGCTGCGATAGCAACAGTTCTCAGTCAGGCCATAAGCCTTGCCATATTGCTGATATTCCTGTTAAGCAAATACAGTGTCATAAAGGTAAGTTTGAAAAAGATTTCATGGAAGTTCAGCATGTACTGGATGATTATTCGCATCGGGGCACCGTCCTTCCTCCGCCAGGGTCTGGCAAGCATTTCTTCATCACTGCTTAACAACCGGGTGGCAGTGTATGGCGATTCTGCCGTTGCCGCATTTTCCATAGTGGGCAGGGTGTCGTTTCTTATAATGGCGGTTATGCTCGGCGTGGGACAGGGTTTTCAGCCTGTTGTCGGGTATAATTACGGAGCGCGCAATTATAAGCGAGTACGTTCTGCCTATAAAGTAACGCTGATGATCGGCTGTGCTATGATGGCGGCAGCAGCATGCCTATGCTTTATCTTTGCACCTGGTATTATGGCAATCTTCCGGCCCGATGATCCTGAAGTAATACGCATTGGTTCATTTGTTCTGCGGCTTCAGTCGGTTGTGCTTCCGCTTATGTCTGTTACGGTGAGCACAAACATGCTCCACCAGTCCCTTGCAAAAAGCAAGGAGTCAACCTTCCTTGCGTTGACAAGGCAGGGTTTATATTTTATTCCTTTAATAATTATTCTGCCATCGCTTTTCGGCCTTTTCGGGATTCAAATTGCACAGAGCATTTCAGATGTACTGAGCATGCTAACTGCAGTTCCGTTTGCAGTGCGTTTTTTCAGAACAATGAAGAGGGAAGAAGTTGCCATTGGAACTCAGACGGGTCCGTTATAGATGCCATTTGCATCTTTTTCTTTTGTCTTAGATCTTATGTTAATATTATTTAAAGAAGGATTTTGCTGTCTTTTATCGAATATGTATTTCAGGAAGAAAAATATGTTAACTGTGGCAGGGAGCTGAAAATGCATATTTGTATTGAAATGGTCGGGCAAAAGGATATTGTTTTGCCAATCCACTACAATCATGTTATCCAGGGTTTCATATACAGCATGATTGACAGGGAACTTTCCGGGTTTCTGCACAATAAAGGATACGGCGACGGCAGGAAGTTCAAACTGTTCTGCTTTTCCAATATTATCGGAAAATCCCGTATTGACGGGGAAAGCGGCAGCATTGTATTCAAATAAACAGCAGAGAGAAAGATACACGGTAAAGATAAATTTCGATTTGATTAAAGAAGCTATAACTTTTGATATCGAGGAATTGGACGAAAACTCTGTGGAAAAGTACCTGTATTTGGGTCATCAAGGTGGAGCGAACAAATTACAGTGGAATGTAACATATGAAAGATGCAATAATCTGGTATCTCAATCACTTCCGACTTTAATTGAAGAACTGAATGATGGCGAGTTAAAGAATTTAATTAAACAAGTAATAGAAGCATTTTTTATTGATCAGGGTGAAAATGTAAATGTCCGGTACAGATATTTTATAGATGTAGACCGTTATTTTGATTTAAAACGGAAATTTAGCGAGGTAAAAGAAGAAATAGCAAAGGATGATTCCAAAAACGCAGATAAAAAAACATTTGAGCATTTTGCAAATGAAATAGAAAAATTATGTGCTGAAAGGTTTGAAGTAAAAAAAGATCAAATTGGGCTTTTTACCATTTGTATAAATGGACAGGCTATAGCAGAGAATAAAGATTATCTGGAAGCAGTTAAAAACTCTATGCAAAAAGAGGTCCCCCAAGATAACAAAAATGCAATTAGCTGTTCTGTCTGTAGCTCTACGGATAACTGTACAAGTAAAATTGATATACATACAAAGTTTTATACTACAAATTTATGTATTTTTGCGCACAGAATGAATAAAAAGAATTATGACAAGAATCTGGTCCTATGCAAAAAATGTCATGATAGATTTAAAGCAGCTTCAAGATTCATGGAAAATGAGCTGCGTTCAAAAATAGCAGGATATGACGTTTTTATAATACCTCATGTAATTTATGGTGAAAATCTTAATGGTGAAAAAATAAGGCAAATGGCAGAAATAATAAACCCTGTGGCAGGAACCGGGGAATCGTTGGATACTGTTGCTAAATACAGAATGGAAGTAGAAAGAAGATTAGCCCGTTTGAATGAAGAAAGGTTTGTATTTCTTTTAAATATCATGTTTTATAGAAAAGTACAGGCATCTACCAAGGTTCAAAGAATGATTCAAGACGTTAATCCTTCTGTATTTTCAATATTGTCTGATGCTTTTTATGATTCGCTTGATGTATTTTATAAGTATTATCCCGAAACTGTTGTTAATAACCTTGATAAAAGAGCAAACTTAAAATTCATTTATTATATGCATCCGATCAAGCTGAAAGATGGAAACCCGACTCAGTTCCAAAATGTTCTTCGCACCTATGAGAATATTTTTACACAAAGGGCACTTTACAGGGAAGTTATATTTGAAAACCTTGCAGATATATTGACAATCATTTGGAGAGAAAAAGAAGGTTTTAATGTTTCCTATAATAAAACTCAAACCAATAAACAAAAAGCATTTGACTTTAAAGTGCTTGATTGCATGTACTTCATAACCTTCTTAGAAAAATTTGATTCCCTTAAAGGAGGTGAAGGAATGGATGTTGAAAAACTTAACCTGAGCAATGAGATTGCATCCTACATAAAAGATATGGGTTATAATGAGCAACAAACTTCATTGTTTTTACTTGGTGTCTTGATAGGCGCCATTGGGCGTGAGCAAAGCAAAAGACAGCGTGAAAAAGAGCAGGAAGGTACGTATAAACCAATACTTAATAAAGTCAATTTTAATGGTATGGACAAGTACAGAATTATGAAGCTGTCGAATCAGATTCCCAGCAAACTGCGTCATGAAAAGATTCAGCAATATTATGAAGGAGTATTCAGCGCGCATAAATATTTGCTTGATAAGAATATTCAGAATTGGAAACTTAACAAGGACGAAAACCTTTTTTACCTGTTATCCGGATACGGATATCAAACAATGAAAAAGAAATCTGAAAAAGTTAATGATGAGGAGGTTATAAATTATGATAATGAATAACAGTGCGATCCTGTACCTTTATGACGCAAAATTATGTAATCCTAATGGAGATCCGGATGAAGAGAACAGACCAAGAATGGACTATGAAAGAGAAATTAACTTAGTATCAGATCTCAGGTTGAAGCGTTACATAAGAGATTATCTGTTGCAGAAGGGTTACGAACTTTATGTGCAGAAGGTGGATAATGCTTCCGTTACTTCAGAACAAAGAATAAGTTCTATTGACGATAAAGGTGATATTGCAAAAGCAGCCAAAGAAGCATTTATTGACATTCGTTTGTTCGGGGCGACAATTACAAAGAAGAACGATAATCATTCCATTACCGGTGCTGTCCAATTTAACTGGGGGTATTCTCTTAACCCTGTTAAATTGTTGGAAAGCAGTATTACCTCTCATTTCTCAACCGATGCAAAAAATCTTCAGGGGACAATTGGTAAAGATTATCGTGTTCAGTATTCACTAATAGCTTTTTCTGGTATTGTTAGCGGAAAACGTGCAGAAGAAACCGGGCTTAAGAAAGAGGATCTGGACTTAATGGATGAAGCAATGGTGAAAGCCATACCTTTACTTGCAACCAGAAGTAAAATAGGTCAGGAACCCAGATTGTATATGCGCTTTGAGTTAAAAGATTCAGAAACTGTACTAAAAGACCTGAGAAATTATATTGAAATCAGAAAAGGTGAAGAAATTGATGACATCAGGGATATCAGAAGCATATCTGAGTATAGCCTCGAAATAGGCGCTTTAGCTGATTACATTAATAGCCAGGCATCAAAAATTAAGAATGTTTTATATTTTTACGACAATGACTTAAACATCACAATAGGCGGAGAAAGAAAGTCTGTTGAAGGCATTTTTAGCGGGCTGCCATTAACACGGCTATAAGGATGTGATTATGTGAAAGGTTTGGTTTTTGACATAGAGTCAAGATTTGCTCATTTCAGAAAGGTTTATACGAATTCATCATCCTTATCCTATACTGTGCCGCCGCGTACTACTATCCATGGGATAATTGCTGCTGTTTTAGGGTATGAGAGGGATTCGTATTACAGCCATATGGATGCAAATTTATATGTTTCTGTTAAGAAAAACAATCCTACATACAAAATGACGCAAACATTAAACTATATAAAAGCAGAGTCTGCTTCAGAGTTAATAAAGCCCAAAAATCATACACAAGTTCCTTTTGAAGTTATTACATCAATACCGAATGTCTCTTATAGAATATATGCCGGAGGAGATTCGTTCAGCGATATGGATATACTAATTGAAAGGTTGAAACAAGAGCGTTACGTGTTTCCTCCAACATTGGGAACGGCTTTTTTTCTGGCAGATATTAAGTTTGTTTCAGAAGTATGGTTTGAAAAGCATACGAGTTCAGATTATACACCAATATCTTCTGTTGTGATAGCTGATGCTGTGAATGAATTAAAACTTGAAGAGATGTCTCTTATCAAAGAAAAAATGCCGCGTGCTTTCGGAGAAAACAGGACTTTAAGGGCTATGGAATCTTATTATATCGAGGATAACTGCAGGATGATTACAGCTAAACTGAAAAATAGCTCCCCCTGCTGGAGAACAAGCTATGGGGAAAATGAAGAATTCATTGTATTCATGTAGGAGCTGAAACTTATGGTATTTTTCTCTCATACTGAGCCCAAAAAAGAACTGATAAAGCACCTGCAGGAAGTAGCTGAGTTTAGCGTAAGGTATGGCGATGACAGGCTTAAAGAGGTGCACAGGATTATCGGGTATGCCCATGACTTTGGTAAATATCGGTATGCTAAACTAAAAAATGTCGGATAAAAATATCAAGACAATTTCCAGTTATTCAGCGTTCAGAAAGGAGGTTAAACTGTCAAAGTGTTGGCAAATTGGTCCATAATCTGAGATAATAAAGCAAAGAAGAAAGGGTGACCAGTATGCCAAATAAAAAACCAAGACTCACAGCAAAAGTTAAGTTTGATATATACCTCCAGACCAGGGCCAAGGATGCTCCGGTTGGGGAGATCTTACGCAAGTATGGCCTACACTTAGCCGATCTCAAACAGATTGAAGAGACCGTTGAAAACGGAGCGCTCTCTGCACTCAAAGCCCGTTCTCCGAAGTCTGAACTTAAAGAAGTAACGACCGAGGACTATATCGCTCTCCAGAAGGAGCTTGAACGTAAGGAGAAGGCCTTGGCTGAACTTAGCGTTGAGTATACGATCCTAAAAAAAAACGACAGATAGGACTGCATGGCCCCCTTACCCATCGGCACATCCAAGGCGATACAAGAAAGGCAGTGATTGCACTGATTGATGAAGGGATAGCCGGCGGCATTACACAATCCAAAGCATGTAAAGTGATTGGGATTGATGAGCGCAGGATCCAGCGCTGGCGCAAGCAGGCAGAAGAAGGCCGTTATATGCGCAAACCCGGGACAGGGCTTGGGCATATCCCCTTCAATGCCTTGACAAAGGAGGAAAACGAGCTGGTACTGTCCATGATTGCCAGCCGGGAACATGCCGATGACAGTGCTCGTGTATTAAGCATCAAGGCCATGGAAGAGCATGGAATATATGTATCCCATGTAACCTTCCACTCCAGGATGGCCGATCGTGGTGTCAATGGTCCCCGGGGGATCTATGCGAAAAGGCGCAGCCGCCACAGCAAACCGGATACAGGCAGGCTGACTGGCCCGAACCAGCTGTGGGCCTGGGATATCAGCTACATCAAGACCACCACCCGCTATCAATCCTATTACCTCTATGCGCTGCTTGATTGTTGGAGCAGGAAAGTAATCGCATGGCATATCAGTGAGTTTTTAAACAGTGATGAAGTCCAAACCTTATGGGATAAAGGCCTGTTAAACGAAGGCATATACGGCAGCGATAAACCCTTTCCCCGATCCCTTTGTGACAGGGGAAGCCAGATGCGCTCTACCAGTACAAAGGCGTTCTTTACTGCACTTGGTGTTCAGCAGTACTTTTCAAGACCTAAGACACCCAATGATAACCCGCAGATTGAATCCCTGTTCAGCACTGTAAAGAACAATCCGGCCTATCCGGAAAGGTTTGGGGCACTAGCAGAGGCAGAACAGTATTTCATGAGGTTTTTCGATTGGTACAATCACGAACATTATCATACCGGTATCGGGATGGTAACACCGGTACAGCGCCACACAGGAAGAGATATTGAAATTTTCAAAGAGCGAGAAGCCATAAAACAGGCCACATTACAGGCACGTCGGCTTGCGAATTGCAGAATTCCAAAAGCGACAGTTTCGCGGTAGTGTCAAGGCACCGTGGAATAAATGGGAAGGGACCCGTTTATGCCGCGAAAGGCCTTGACACGATAACCAATATATCCTTGGGAAGCCCGGTTGCTTCATTAACCCGTGAGAGACGACCCCATGGCAAAATGAAGGCAACCGGCTGCCATCCGGCGAGGACGGGGTCATAGGGGCAGAGCCCCTATATGCAAGTTACATAACCCATAATTTAACATTTATGGGAGTCAGTCCAATAAATTTAAAACAATTTTGCCGACATTTATTGACTAACTGAACGATATTAACATTCGCCCTAAGTTTTGAGCCTACCTATAAGGAATTGAAACGATTTCAAAAATGTCCACGAATTTCAGGAAATGCTGAGTTTTGAGCCTACCTATAAGGAATTGAAACTTGGTGATCCTCTTTTATTAAATAAACTTTTGCTTTGTTTTGGGCCTACCTATAAGGAAGAGAAAAACAAGCGGCGCACTTCCCTCTTATCATGCTGGTCTTACA
>LFSH01000008.1 GCA_001513105.1 Clostridiales bacterium DTU070
TATATCAGAGGTCTTTCCTTTTTTCTTATCTTTTTGTCACATATGTATTATCTTATATCATGTGCGGTTCAGCTCGGGCAAGCCAACTGTTTGAGCAAAAATGCTTCATATTTCATTTATTTATAAGCATTTTTGCGAGTTTTGGTTTGCCCGAGCTGAACCACACAGCTCACGCAAATGGAGCGACTGTTTCCGGCATTGCATGATAGCTTTCTTTTTTGTAGATATCGTGCAATGCGAGAAAAATGCAGTATAAATGTTCACGGATTGCATGTATGGCAGGGAAAAGCACCCTTTAATGCACATTCCTGGCGGCTGTCGTAAACATTGTCCCTGTCAGTTACAAGGGGACAGGTCTCGCGGTGATAATAATAGAGCCCGTTTGAATGCTGCTGTATGTAGTATGCTTTTTTCCTTACAATTCTTGCAGCCCCCAACGCAAAACTGTTAAACCTTTCACCGCCAAGGCCAATGGGAATGCCCTGGAAAAAAGACAGTATCCCGACATCTTCTATATTCTTCTGCCAGTCATCATCCGGTATTGACGGCGGACTGAAATGATATGAAATACCGTACTTTTCTGCATAATTATTATGTTCGTTAATAGCAATGTTTACATCACTTTTCATGGCTTCAACAATAGTTCGTTTTCTAATCTGCTCGAACAGTTCCCTGTCATTAAGTATCCTGTCATCAGGAAGATTTTGCATAACTTCTTCACGCCTGCCCTCGTAGAACATGTTACCGGCGCTGTCATACACCTTGACATAATCATCAAGGGTAAACAGGTAAGAAAAACCATTGCTCTTATATACATATGGTTTCTTTGGCTTACAAAGCATATCCTCTACAAGCTCACCATTTTCATTTCTGTATGTTTCCAATGAATAAATCCAGTATCCGTCGTAGCCTATAACAGCTATAACAGGAATATAGGCTTTCAGGCTTTGTTTTGCCGTCTCATCGTGAATTATGCCGAGGTTTGCATAAAGAGTCCGGAAGAAAGCAGCTACTGCTTTTCCCCTTGAAAGCGACAAGCTATTGTCGGTTCCCTTTTCAACCATTGCCTTTGATGCATCTTCAACTGCCGTGTCGAGGTACTTGTTAAGCAGCATGCTTTTGTATTCAACATTCAGCAGGTTGTCTGATTTTACCCTCAGCATGATAACAAAAGGCAGAGTTATAAATACAAAAAGGATTGCCAAATCAGTGATTTTCATCCCTAACCATACCTCCATAAGTCACCGCGATACGTTTTGCAGGCAAATCCGTCATCAGCAGCATCTGCTGTACTTTTGTCGCCATGGTTTTGTTTACATTAACAACATTCACCCTGAAAATATCCCCTTTGGACAAGTAATACCTGTCCGGTGATACACCGGGTGTATCGGGAAACAGGGTGGCAAGAATATCTTCCGTGTATGACACCCTTGTGTTAACGTTGTAGTCATGTTGAAAAGACGTCATGTCAACAGGATCGGTATAGTTCGGATCAATACTGTTATGGATATGTTCCATAGTTATTTCGTAAGTATTCCCTGTTGCTGACAACGCCTGGCTGAACTGCATGTACATGACAGGAGTGATATATCCAAGATTTCTTACAGAATCAACAAACTCGCATGTCTCATTTAATACTGCTATCCTGGTAATATCATCCTGCCTGGCTAACATGTTTTCCACGGGGAATACAAAAAATAATAAAACCAGGATGATTAAAACTATGATTTTGCTAAGCGTCTCCGACAATTTAACCGTCACCCGCCCTGTTTCCTGTATTTAACCAAAACTGCTTCCCCCGAGGTGTCAAAAACATACTCAACAGTGTACATGGCATCAATGTCTATAATTGTGAAATCAAACATGTTAATGTCCACTGTTTTTGGGATTATTACCGAATTTACGGAAATATCCGTTTCAAGACCGTTCTTAATACAGCCTATTATGACAGCCCCCGGGACCTCATTCTCTTTGGTTTCATTATTGCTTGCACGGTAAACCAGGCCCCTTTCTGACATATTTTTGTTTACTGTATTTATCATTTCATTGTTTTTCCCGTACAGCGTGAAAAACAGTGAAATGGCTGTTATTATGAAAGCGGCAGCACTGAAATACGACAGTGCTTTTGTGATATTCTCCTCCATATGACACTCCCTTAAAAAAGAAACATGCATCTTTATGTGCATCAGTTTTTCAGTAAGTCCCGCAGCCTGATCCCTTACTTCCTATTTCTGTGTAAAGACCAGCGCAACAATTGTACCGTTTTTGTCACGAATAATCTCGCCTGAAAATTTTGCATTTCGATTGACATATTTATCGCTGGTTTCATAATTCAGTTCCGAGATTGCCCCTACACTTCCTGAAGCATTGATTTCCCCCGTATTGTCTGTGATGGTAACATTATTTATATACCATGTTCCTGACGGGTTTTTATTGGTCCTTATGTATATACCGATATGTTCGCCCTTGAATTTCCTGACGGCTTCCACAACCGTACTGCCGCTGACTTCAGTACCGTCATATATTGTGTACTGGGATTCAGACATTTCAACATTAATCTGATCCAGTTTGCCGATGGTTGTAAGCGCGGTATTCTGTCCTGAACGCATTAGGATGAAGCCAATTGACACCACGACCATCGTAATTACAACTCCTGCACCAATTAGAATTGCTTTCAGTGAATTTTCCATAAAACATCTCCTCCCTGATTTAAAACTTGTATTTAAAAATGTTTACAGCATTTTGCTTACCTCCTCCGAGAAATTCATCATCTGCCTTGTACTGACAAGAACAAACGGAACAATCAGGTAAAGAAAAATGGTTGCTCCCATCGGAATAAATGCTATAAATCTTCCCCACATGCCTTTTTTGTTTACCATTATTTCGTTGTCCTGCTTCCGTTTTTCCTGGTAGTATTCCCTCTCGAGCCTGAGCTCGTCAAAAGCCTGTTCAACAGTTATTTTGTTTGCTGCGGAAATCAGGTTTTCCACGATCCTTACAAAAGGAGGATACGGCTCATCAATGATCAGCTGTTCAAGCGCCTGCCTGTCGCCATACTCATAATTGTTAATGCATTTTTGTATTGAAGCCTTGAATATATCCGCAAACTGTTCCATCCAGTGCAGGATGTTTTCAACATCAATTCTTTCAATATGCATCAGCATCAGGATTATTGTATGAAACTGCTTGACTTCGTCTTCCATTGACATTTTCAGTACATGCTCCCTGAAAAGCAGAAGCCAGTAGGGTATGTAATATGATACAGCTGAAAGCGCAATGGAAATCAGGAGTTCCCACCATTTAAAACCATGCGCCCTGTACTTTTCTATTTTTTTGAGAATTCTTTGCGCTGCAATTGCCGCCTGCTTCGAATCACTGCATGTTCCATCATGCAGCAGCCTTTCTTCCAGTTCGTAAAAGGTTACTTTTCTGTTCCTGAACTCCCTGATATACTCTCTGTCGCTTTCTATGATTTTAAGCTCGGTTTCCCTGTCTATACGGGAATCATAGTCGGCCATTTTCAGGTTCAGGGACGAATAAAGAATGTTATGCCTTACAATAAAATGGATGTTGAAAACAATCACGATACAGAGTAAAAAAGCCGCAGCTGCGTATATAATCTGCTTCAGAATAAACTCATTGATACTCATCCGTGTTCCTGTTTTATTCAAAAGGCGTTCATATCTCAATGCTTTCGAGTATTTCTTATAATACACAACATCTATGCAGTTCCTTATCGGGGGTACTTTCAACAGTGCAGTCAATATTCTGCTTTCTGAAGGGGCATATTCCACATTGGCCTGAAGCCTGCTGATCAACTGGTATGATGCTGTTACAAGGGCAAACAATACAACAACGGCAATAAAACCGTATGCCCCATCATAGTATTCATGCAGTTCGGGAATGTTCGACACCGCCCATTTTCTTATCAGGCTTAAAGTAAAAATCGGAAAAACCGTTATTGTTGAAAGACTTTGAAACAGGTATCCCAGTTTTTCGCGTCTTAACAACTCCATATTGATTTCCTGTTTCAGGTAGTTCAGGTTATTGAGATACACCGATTTTCCGTCTAAGGATTTGTCGCCGAACCGCTGGACAAGATAGCTCATTGCAAGAAAAGCTCTCATATACTTGTTTGGTGCAACTTCGTTAAACTGTTCAACACGAACATCAATATCCGGATCTGTTAAAACTTCGTACATCCTGCCCGCATGAAGAGACATTTCATAGCCGCATTCCCCTGTACTGTCGTAAATCGCCTCATCAACCATGCCATGCTCATGGTAGTGATGCCTTACGTTCACAAGAAAGGTTTCAAATTGCCTGAGCAGCTTGTTGTCAAGTTTATCAACCATCATTTTTATAATCTGGTTATGCAGAACGTATACAGTAAAAACCGAGATCAAAACAGAATACAGGTTTGTGCTTAACAGCAGCAAAACAAGCAGCAGAATAAAGGAAACACCTAAGGATATAAAGGTAAACCGCATCGTTTTCCTGCTAATGGTCCAGTCATCCGACAGATCCAGCATTTCAATGCGCCTTCTTATTTTGTTCATGTATTTCCTTAGCAGGGAAAATTTCATTGCAAAACCATAGGATGAATACAGGAAATCTTTCTTCATCCTCAGATTGACCTTTATATCATTTTTCTTCCTGAGCCGCAGAAGCAAAATCAGGGCAACGGAGGCTGTTACTGCAGCCAGAACAAGTACAGCCAGCAGAATTATTATAAGCATGTCTTCCTTCCTCATGAGGTCTCACTCCAGCCGAAATATTGATTTAAATAGGATTTGAATTCCTCCCTTTCTTCTCCGGTCAGATTGTTAATTATCGACCTGATCTGCGCATTGCTCGGAGGCGAACATGCTTTATACGTTCCGTTGTCATATACAACTATGTCCCTTGTTTCAAATATTTTCCTGTCGGTCATCCGTATAAAGAACTCGCGGGCAATGTTAAAAAACTCATTAATGCCGCATTCACCATCAACAGGCCTTATTTCGGGATAATCGGTATTTTCTGCCGGAATAATCTCAGTTATTCGTTCAATATACCTGTGGCCTGATATATCCTTGTTCATGTGGATATCAAAATTGACCACATCGGCAACCTGCTGTTCTGCAATCTTTTCATTGCTGAACACACCTGTCTGCAAAAGGTTGTTCCTGAGTGCCTTCACGAGGTCCACCGTTGTTTTGGCATGGTGGGTGAACAGAGTAAAAAGGCTTGCCACCTGTGCCATCTGGATCATCAAAGAGCTGACAGGCGCCGTAGCAACTTCGCCCAGTATATTTACCGTACCGTCGGTCTTTTTCTGGAGGTCGAGACCTTCCTGTCCCGATACGGTTGTTGTTTCCCTGAAAGTAAGAATATTTCTTTCGGGATAGATTCTCCGAAGGTGCAGCTCAAAGGCCATTTCCTGGATTCTTAACGTAAAGGCCGGGCTTATGAATTTTATAACAGACATAAGAAGTGTTGTTTTTCCGCTGCCCTGTGCCCCGGTTATTGCTGTAACGCGGCAGCCCTTAATCAGCCATTTTATAAGCCCGATTGGAATTTCGCTGTTTATATCGGTAATTAGCTCTTCTATATCCGCCCTTTCAATGCTGTCAAACTTCCTCACAAAGAATGCCCAAGATTCGGCAAATGGAGGCCTTACAACAACAACCCTGCTTCCGTCCTTCATTTCATTAACCTTGTAACCGTTGCTTTCACTGAGCTGACCGGGGTAATTATAGCGGTATATGTTCTTGCATACACGAATCAGCTCTTCCTCTGATCCGAAACTCAAAAAGGACAGGTGAATTGTTTTTCCCCTGAAAAAAATCCATATCGAATCATAGTTTGACGGCAGCTTTGATATTATCGAAAGGCTTACGTTTATATCAAACTCTTCATGAAAAGAGGGTGGTATTCCCGAAACCCCTCCCGACACGCCGTCTATGCGCATATCCCTAATCTCATCAATTACGCCGAACCCCTTGTATTGCTGGTAAATTCTTTGGGCTGCAATATTCAGCTTGTCCTCAAACCTGTTTATAAAATTCTGTTTTGCAAAAATGCCATCTACCTGTTCCGCGGTAATTGAATAGGATATGCCTTCCTTCGAAGCCACGGGACTATCAAGACCGTAATCCAGGATAAGCCTTTCCAGGGCCCTGTAACCATGCTTTTTCTTGTAATGATAAAGAAGGATTTCAAACTTATCCTGCGGTGTCAGCTTTTTCGGATTATCAAAACATATTATATTGTTAATATTGGTTTCATCTATGCCGTATGACTTTACCAGTATATCCTTTATAAAATCCTTGACATAGTTTTTTGCGTTTACATCACCGTATGCACAGTTCTTCAAAGCCTTACGGAGCTGATTCTTGTTGTGCATTCGTTTGTCAAACTCTTCTTTTGTGATATTCAAATCATATAAATTGGTTTTCAGAATCTCATTGAAGGATTCTTTTATAAACACAAGGATAGCTTCCATGGAATACTTGTCTTCGTCATATTCCATGAAACGCTTTCTTTGCTTATTGGCCGTATCCCTGAAATAAAACAGGGTACCGGATATAAGTGAAATAATTATCAGTGCTGTAAGAACCTCATTCATTTAGCTCACCTGCCGCACTGTTTTGGCATCGTCCATGCCAAGGGCTGTTAATATTGATTTTGCCGCATCCGCAACGCTGTTAATGAAATTGCTGTGCATATCATCCTTATCGGCCTCAATGTTTTTGATAAAAAAGTCGACCGACCTGCTTTCAATACATGCATCCGCAAATTCTGTACTGTAGGGTATTGCACATACACAGTCCAGGTTGAATTTCTTCCTGATTCTTTTAATATTGAACCTTGAGTCGGCATCGTATTTTCCCAGTAAAACCAGTGACTTGTCCAGGTATTCACCATGATTTTTTATGAAGTTCTCAATGGTATTCGGATTCTGGCAAAGGTTTACAACCACCAGATCCGAGTTTTCAATAATTTTTTCAGATATTTCATTATTGCAGGGTGCTGTGTCAATAAAAACCAGATCATAATAAAGGGCGGCGGATCGAAGTATCAGCTGGATTGATTCCTTCAGGCTGCTCTGGTATATATTCCGGTTTTTGTTTCTTGTTCCTGTTAAAAGGTCCAGCCTGTTTTTCAATATGGTTGTTGTATAGCTCGATATTTCATTCTTTTCTATCCTGTTGAACTTAATAAACCTGCTGAGTGCATCAATTCCGGTATCAGATAAATCCATAAGGCTGTGTTCCAAATATGACCTGTCGATAAAGGCAGATTCAAGCGTACTCCTGTCGAAGTGGTTGTGAGCCATCAGGATACGCATGCGGTATTTAAGCGCAGTATAAAGCGCTACGGCAATCATGTTGCTTGTGGTTCCAAGCTGATGGTAATTGCTCCAAAATGATACCTGCAATTCTTATCCTCCTATCTGTGCTTTTTTTAAAGCTTTAAGCGATGCTTTCCTGTCCTTTTCAAAGATTTCGGTCATACAGTCAATAAGCATGCTCCTGTAGTCCTGAGGAATCCTTGTAAACCTGAAAATATCGTCATACTGGCTTATAAGCCTTGTTGAATATTCCATATCATTCAGATGGAATTCGTATCCGGCAATCAGGTTTGTAACCTGGTCAGCCTGAAGCAGTGAATCTATATAACCTGGCCGGATTTTGCCAGGGGTTATATCCCTGATTATTCTTATTGAATCAATATTTACTGTAAGATTTTTAAGCCAGGCTGAAAGAGGTATTGTATGACACCTGTTGCAGTCGGTGACAATGAACAATACCTTCAGATACGGTATATCTTCATAGACTTCGGTATTGACACCGAAATCAACAAGAACAACCGAATACTTATTAAGAGGAACATAATCCAGCGAAGTGTTGCCAAATCCCAGGTAAAAGTCAATGCCCCTGTATTCAATTCTTTCTTCTGAATTTTCACCGGGCACAGAAAAGCTAAGCTCCTGTTCATTGGATTTGTCAATTACGGCAACCTTTTCTCCTGATACGTAAAGTATTCTTGAAAGATACAGTATGATATCGGATTTGCAAAAGCCTGCAAAACCAATTAATACAGCATTTTTATCCATTACACCCATCCTTTTCTCTTCACATATTATTGAAAACCTGATTTTTCCTCCGGGTTTTTGATTTCAGTATTTTCATCTGTTTTGTCCTTTTCCTGTGACTGAATTATTTCCCTGGTTTTTGATATCTCTTCATTAACACCCGACGCTACTTTACTGATATTATCATCTGCGACCGAGTTCAGGTTTCTTTCAAGAGCCGCACGCATTTCCCTTGCAAGTGCATCGGATGCTTTCGCTACAATGTTCGGATCCCTGCGCATAAGGTCAAGTACATCCTCGTTTGCGGCATAAAAGGGTATTGCTGCCTCCTGCAGTTCGGGCATGATATATGTGACAACGTATATTTTTGTTCCCGGATGGATATATGCATCAATAATTGCGCTGCTTATGTTATGGATTTCACTCTCGTCAAGCCATAGCCTCACCGTGTTTTCCTCGGGGATTATATCCTTTATTTGCTTTTTGCTTAATACAATATAGTTTTCACCGTTCGGGAAAAGTATCCGTACATCTACGAAATCCCCCTTTTTTTGGTTTGACTGAATCATGAACATATTAAATTCCTGTTCGCGTAAATCATTCCCGGGTTTTTCAGATGCTGCCGACACTTTTAAAACAGGTATGCCTGATCGGAGCAGAACGGTGTTTACATTTCCGATGTCAGATTCATCAAAGAGCTCAGACTGGGGAATATCCATTCTTATTTCTGTTATTTCAAACAAATCCAGTGTCAGAACCGTTCCTGCGGGAATATCCTCCTTTGGCACAAAAACACGCCTTTTTAGTGCATTCAAATCAAACCTCAAAAGTTCAATTTCTTCTTCAAATGAACTTACTATTTCATTGCTTTTAGCCTGATAAAGGCAATACAACCCATAAAACACTATGCCGAGGATGACCGGTACGAGTATAAATATCAAGATAATGTTCACTCGTTTTTTCCTGAAAAAGGCCATGCATATTCACCTTCTGCCTAAAAGTCTTTTAACCTGGAATATTTTCTGGTATAAACTTTCAATTTCCCTGCCTGTTGCAGAATCGATCCTCCATGGGTTTGCTGCAAACGGGACAGTTATGATGTTTATGTTTCTGAAGTAGGATCTTATTATATTTACAGATTTCTTGTCCTGCATCGGGAATGAAACATATGTATTGGGCTGTTTAAGAATCCTTTCATATTTTTTGATGAACAAACCCACGGTGTTTATCTTCCAGTCTGCTCCCGGTGCCAATATAAGCCTTACATCACTTCTTGGCATCAGCCTTGAAATATACTCATCATGAACACCGTAGTCTACAAGAATATAGTCGTAATCCGCTCTTATAAAACTGTCAATTTTCTCGGTACCCATTGATGGGTATATTTTCAGTCCCTTTATTTCATAAAACCCTTTTTTGCTTAGCTGCGGCTCCTTGCCCAGCAGTTTGCAAAGGTCCAGCGTATCTCCATATTCACAGTATTCCAGTACAGCTGTTTTGAAACCTTTGTTTTTAAGCCACATTCCAAAAAGCATACAGAAATGGGTTACACCAATCCCCCTTTGTATACCCGAAACGCTTATTTCCACCGCATTTTTACCTGCAGCCCGGTATACAGTTTGATTTTTATTCGTGTATGATGACAGTACATTCTGAATCTCGGCAACGCTCATAAAACGTTCATCAGGGTCCTTTGCTGTACATTTCATGATTACTGCGGAAAATTTTGATGAAACACCAGTCTCCTTCAGCAGTTCCTGCACCCGGAATTCATTGCATTCCAGCGGATGATGCCCGGTAAGCAGGTGGAAAACAGTCATGCCGAAATTGTATATATCCGTTCTTACATCGGTTTGTCCCAAGCCATATTGCTCAGGTGCTGCATATCCGGGTGTGCCGAGATAAACGGTGTCGTCCCTGCTGCTTGGCTTGAACTGCCGTGCTGCACCGAAATCAACCAGTTTGACTGTACCGTCATCCAGGGCAATTAAATTTGATGGTTTTAAGTCTCTGTATATAATCGGTTCAGGTTTAATGCCGTGCAGGTATGAGAGGGCATCAAGGATCTGCATTGCCCAGTCATAAACCCTGCTTTCGTCTATTCTTCCGTAAAGCTCAATTAACTGCTGCAGATTAGGCCCTTCATAAAAATCAAATACAACTATTGTTTTGCCATTCTCCCTTACTACGTCAACAACCCTCGGAAAAGCCGGGTGATTCAGTTTTTTAAGAACTGTCAGCTCATTTTCTGCAAGTTCATCGTCAGAAGGTATTATTTTAAGTGCCCAGGGAGTTTTCAAATCAACGTGGTAAGCCTTATATACCTCTCCCGAACCGCCCGATCCAAGTTTTTCAACAACCTGGTACTTACCGCTTACTACTTTTCCTGTCATCAATATTCCCCACTATTCCTCCTTTTAAGTGATTCTTCGTCGCAAGACAGAAACCGGAGAAAAAAGTCCCTGTTGTAAAAATCAGTATCCTGCAGATAACAGGGTAATTTCCATTTTAATACAGGCAAATGACGGATGCAAATGTCTGAATTGATATAATTTGGTAATATTTTACTGTTTTTTGACTGAACAAGCTATTTTTTTGATCGAATGAAAAAAATGAAATGAATTTTTGAATAAAAAGACTGTTTTTTTGCGTAAACAGCTATCGGTTATCAGAGAGTGTTGCTGCCAAATATAAAAGGACGAATGCTGAATTCCGATCATTTCAGCATCCGCCCATGTATGCAGTAATCCTGATTATGCTTTGCAAACAAGAATTGTCATAGAAGAGTTTCTGAAATAAACGAGCAAAACCCTGAAATCATCATCAGGTTTCAATTCCTTCATGCGCGGAGGGCATGTAACAGCCAACTCGTAGTCGGTTATGCCCTTCTTATGAAGTACCTCCCTTGCCTCTTTGAGTGTCATTCCTGTAAGAAACAGAGTATCCATATCAGACTTCCATTATTTCATCAATTTTAGCGGCTACAATTTTATCAATATCTTCTATGTAACCGTCTGTTATTTTCTGAATATCGTTTTCACTTACCTTTAAATCGTCCTCGGTAATTTCTCCGGCTTTCTTCATCTTTTTATGCTGTTCAAGTGCGTCACGGCGAACCTGCCGGATTGCAATCTTGGCATTCTCACCGATTTTTTTCACCTGTTTTGTAAGTTCAACACGGCGTTCTTCAGTTAACGGAGGGAATATCAACCGAATAACCTTACCGTCATTGTTTGGATTCAGACCCAAATTTGCAGCATTTATTGCCCTTTCAATGTCAGACAGGATTTTAATATCCCATGGCTGAATAACTATTTGCCTGGCCTCTGGAACACTGATATTGGCAAGCTGGGTTACCGGTGTAGGTGCACCGTAATACTGAACGGTAACCTTGTCCAAAAGACGCGGATTTGCGCGGCCTGCCCGAATATTAGCAAGTTCATCCTTCAAAATGGCTATGGTTTTATCCATCTTGTCGGTCACGTTTTTGTATTCCTTTTCCATCATTATACCTCCCTTGCAATATATGTCCCAATATTTTCTCCTGAAAGAACCTTTATTATATTATCGGGTTTTTTTATTCCAAACACAATAACCGGAATATTATTGTCCATGCAAAGTGTTGATGCTGTTGAATCCATAACGCCCAGCTGACGGTTTAATATTTCCATGTAAGTTATCTTATCTATCTTCATTGCGTTGCTGTTAATCTTGGGATCAGAATCATAAACAGCGTCCACGTTTTTTGCAAGTAGAATGGCTTCAGCATCAATTTCCGCCGCCCGCAAAGCTGCGGCAGTATCTGTGGTGAAAAACGGGTTTCCCGTCCCGCAGGCAAAAATAACAACGCGCTTTTTCTCAAGGTGTCTTACAGCACGACCACGTATATATGGTTCTGCAATTCTTCTCATGTCAATTGCTGTCTGAACCCTTGTTGGTACTCCTCTTGATTCAAGAGCGTCTGCAAGAGCAAGTGCATTAATTACCGTGGCAAGCATTCCCATATGGTCTGAAGTTGTCCGGTCCATACCTTTTCCAAAGCGCCCTCTCCAGAAATTACCGCCGCCCACAACTATCGCAATTTCTGCGCCCATTTCTGCAGCTGCTTTGATTGATTCACAAATATCGTTGATGATTTCCTGGTCCAACCCAAATCCTTTATCTCCTGCAAGAGCTTCTCCACTAATTTTAATCAATACTCTTTTATATTTTAGACCCATACATTTCCTCCGGTAATAATTGAATGTTCTGTTAACTTAATAATAAAAATGAGACCTGAAACGCCTCTGGTATAATGGAAATTG
>LFSH01000011.1 GCA_001513105.1 Clostridiales bacterium DTU070
TCTTATTGCGAGGTGTCTTGTTTTTCAAAGTTCATTTATTTTCTTTACAGGAATGCTCCCTTAATATACTCCTTACGTAAAGACTACGTTTACATTCAGCCTGCTAAAACCTGCTCTCACAGTATTTGCTAATAAAAATTACTTAATGGAACATTCTACACAGGCCAACACATACATTGCTTTTGCATTCAACATAATGAGATCCCTGGAATTGTTTTTTCTTTATGGTAGCCTTTATTTGCTATTATACTATAATATCATCCTTTACTGCCAGAGTTTTGCATTATATTATCCCAACAGTTGGAATAACCTGGGCTCTGGAATGCAAGAAACAGACAAATTGTTTTGGATACCGTTAAGAAAAGAAAATCCAATGGACTGTTAAGATTTCGCTCCTCAGATTCCATAAGGAACAAATAAAGGCCTGACTCTCAGTGCAATAATTGACTGAAAATCAAGCCTTATCAGTATTTTTAAGCTGTTTCCGCAATATCATGTTCTTTTTTGACAGACAGCGGAACTGTCATATTCTATCATTTAAACAGTGAAACCAGGATACTAATCAGATTGTATTTTGAGAATATGCTGACGGCTACAAGCGATACAACCGACATTATCTTGATAAAGATATCCAGTGAAGGACCTACTGTATCCTTAAGAGGATCTCCGACTGTGTCTCCCACTACTGCCGCACTGTGTGCAGGAGAACCTTTTTTCTGCCCTTCAATTGCACCGCTTTCAATGTACTTTTTGGCATTGTCCCATGCACCGCCTGCATTACCGGTGAAAATAGCCAGCATTACTGCCGAAGCAGTCGAACCAATCAGGATTCCACCTACAAATCCGGGTCCAAAGAGGAAACCACAGACTACAGGAACAACTATGGCAAGCATCGAAGGTATTTTCATTTCTCTCAGTGCTCCCTGGGAACTTATCTCAATACAAGTCTTATAATCCGGCTTGGCAGTGCCGTCCAGAATTCCGGGAATTGTGCGGAACTGACGACGAACTTCATCCACCATTCTTCTTGCTGCCTTTGTAACAGCATCAATAAGCATACCGCTGAACATGAATGGAAGTGCGGCACCACAAAGAACGCCAACGAGAATCATAGGATCTATAAGGTTAAAAATCAGTTCGGTGGAAGGATCATTATACGAATACAGATAACTTACCATGAGGGACAATGCAGCAAGTGCCGCAGAGCCGATTGCAAAACCTTTTCCTATGGCAGCGGTTGTGTTGCCGACCGAGTCAAGTTTATCGGTAATTTCACGTACTTCAGGTTCAAGTTTGCTCATTTCAGCTATACCGCCGGCATTGTCCGATATCGGACCATAAGTGTCAACAGAAACAATTGCGCTTACGAAACTCAGCATTCCCACAGCAGCCATTGCCACACCGTACATTCCGGATATGAAGTAGGAAGCAGCGATTGCGGTACCGAGTACAATCAACGGAGCCATACAGCTCTTCATGCCGGTTCCAAGCCCCTGGGTAATTGTAAGAGCTGCACCTTCCTCGCTTGCCGAGGCAATTTGACGTGTAGGTTTATAGTCATATGATGTATAATATTCAGCAATCATCCCTACAAGAATTCCTGCTACAACACCGAGCGTGGAAGCAATCCAGGGAGAAGCAAATCCGGCAGCAAATCCGGGCACGGACAAATCTTCACCTTTAAACATTATATATGTTATAAAGAATCCGAATACAATTGTAAGACCTGCAGACAACCATGTCGAACCGTTCAGTTCACGGTGCGGATTATCTGAAAGGTTTTTGACAAGAAGTGATGCTATCCCAATAACACAGGCAATAAGTCCGCCTGCAGCAAAAACAACCGGGAATAAAAAGAGTTTGCTCAAAAGGCTGTCTGATATTAACCCATTTGTCATTACCCCTCCGGTGTACTGGCTTGTAAGGAACAGGTGAAAACCAAGAATAATAGCTGCAGTTATTGCACCGACATAGCTTTCCAGCAAGTCACTGCCAAGACCTGCAACATCACCGACGTTATCGCCGACATTGTCCGCTATTGTGGCAGGATTTCTCGGATCGTCTTCCGGAATGTGCGCTTCAACCTTTCCTACCAGGTCAGCTCCCATGTCTGCAGCTTTGGTATAAATACCGCCGCCAACGCGATTAAACATGGCTATCAGTGAACATCCGAGCGCATACCCTGAAAGAACCATCGTAAAGGGTACAAATTCAACCCCTAACCAGTTTGAAATAAGTACTACATTCTCGGGTTCCAGCATCCTAAAACCAATACCGAAGATAATATAAACGAGAAAAAGGCCGAGAAGCGCAAACCCGCCTACGCAAAGACCCATAACGCTACCGCCCCTGAAGGCCACTTTCAAAGTGCTTCCAAGTTTCTTTGTTACCCGCGCTTCATTGGCAACCCTGACATTTGCATACGTAGCAATTTTCATTCCCACATAGCCAGCTGACGCACTCATAACAGCACCTATCAAAAATGCAAATGCTGTGTAAACGCTTACAAGAATTAAAAGCGCTGCAAATACACATATTACAACGATTAACAATATTTTATACTCGTAATTGATAAATGCATTTGCACCAATGCGGATTGCAGAAGCAATCTCCACCATTTTTTCAGTACCTTCATTCATCTTTTTTACTTTTACAAAGTTCAGGGCAGCAAACCCCAAAGTAAGTAAAGATGCAATTATGACGAGGGCCAAGATGCTCATTTAAAACACAATCTCCTTTCATATTGCTAATCTGCATATTTCGACATAACTATTTAATTATATTACAAATTCATGGCACATTACAATGGTTATTCTTTCCAATTTTAGCACGTTCCAAAAAATTCCGCCGATACATTTGTATATACATAAAAACTACTCTGTTTCTGGTTTATAAAGTTGAAATAGTTTCACTCCTTTTCAACTATTAAACTTTTCTCAAAGAGATTGTACATATTTGAATCTATCTTTTGGCAATGTCATATAAAACGGTTCCTTCCGGATTATATTGCCAATCTTTGCCGGAGGATTGAAATTTTCCAGACTGCTCTGCCTGAATCCTCGTTCACAGTTACAGCAGGATTATATCCTTTGTCAATCAGCCCTAACCATACATGACATGCGCAAATACCTATATCTACGTTTGGATGTTCCCATTTGAAATGCTTATATCCAACTGGCATAGAAATAGTAATTGTTTTAAAATTATCCTCAAAAGCAAACCTCCACATTTGTGAGTTTGCAGCGGATGGCGCTTTTCTTCCCAAGTCCAGGGCATACAATATGTCATCTGATAACTTGTCATAATCATCAGAATTCTCAAGCAACTCTTTAATTTCTTTACGTTTGAAACTTGAGGTTGTTTTCGTAATTCTATCCATAAGACGGAGTCCTCTGTCTTCATAATAGCCAAGGGGCGAGATACATATTGCTCTTCTGCCGGTGGTTTCACCTTTTGAGTATCCGTAACCCATGTTTGACTCTTTTAGCTGATCTGTAGACTGCAAATGAGGCATCAAACGTTCAAGTTCCGATAATTTATAGTGCCCGTACCAACAGGTTGAAATACCTTTACTTTGCGCAAAGAGGATTAAGAATTCTCCCGTAAAACCGACTTTAGATATCGAAACTGCATCAGTTTCAGCAATGAAAGCTACATTATTCGGCGGAGATTTCATCACTGTATAAAGAGTTTTTGTGGGATCAGCATTAAAAAACCTAAACTCCACATTATGGTCAAACGGGACTGGCATTGATTTTGCAAAGTCCTTTATGGATTCAATTATTTCGTCATCTACAGGAATCATCTTGTAACTGCGTACAGACCGACGTGAATCAATAGTACTCTTTATAGGAAACAGTTTGCTCATATTTAATACCCCCAAGAAAATTCTCATGCAGGATAATTTAATCATTCTTAATATAATTAAACCTGCAAATTAAGGTATTCACCATTTTACTCTTTGTATACATTGAGGGCTATGCCCTCACAGAAGTCTCAGTTCGTCAACAGATATACAAGAGGAGATGAGAATAACCCCATTCCCTATCACCTATGCAGTTTTTTTGTCCCGAATTTCTGTAACGTATATAAAACACATGAAACCATCCCGTGCAAGATAGTCAAGATGGTAGTTTTGTGGCTGAATTAACTCAAAATCACCCATCAATAAATTTTAAGAGTTCATCCATATCTTTCTTAATCAACGGAGACATGCTATCCTTATCCTTGGATAAGTCAATTGTTTCTAATTCAGCCTTTATTGCTTCGCACAATTCTGTCCTGTATAAAACAACTTCATGTAAAGCCGCAAGGCACTGCCTGACCACTATTGGTTTATCATCATGCAGCAGGGCAAGCATAACTGGAAGTGCTTTTGCAGTTTCCCGCTTTCATCCCATCTCGCCTGGGCGCAGCATAAAGCAAATCCCCTTGTTCCTACATATGAACTTTTAGCATTCAGGAGTCCTAAAAAATCATCAAAACAGGAATAGTATTCATCGGATGCAGCTGATCTTGTTCCAATTTCCTTAAACAAAGCATATGCTTTTTTATCATCTTTATCTTGCAATGCTTTTATTATATTGTTCATATAGTATTCCTCACACATAAGTATAAGGCTAATACCTGCCATTTCAGATTTTTTCCCTGTGATCAAACCGCTATTAATTCAGCCGCTTTTATGGAAAACTCAAACAAAAGGCATTTTTATAATTCTCCCCTGATTTCCTTCCAGTCAACCAATAGATTATAACGTTTTGTTCTGAAATGTAAAACGCAATAACCAGGGTCATCAGGCCCATTGAAATGATTTACCAGGCCGTCGTACCACATTTCCCTTTTTACCTCGGGATCTGTTATTACCTCTATTTCTCCAACCAATGTAATGTTGTAATCATCAGCATTAAAACAGACACTGGCTCTGTTACATTTATTAATCCGGTTGGTTTTGGTACTACCTAATCCGGTACAGAAAGTAATCCAGTTGATCCCATCAGCTTTTGAAGCAGTGATTGTTGACACTGTCGGATAATCATCCATATCTATTTGAGCCAATACACAGTATGTACCCATTCCTGTGTTTTTTTCAACAATTTCTCCTGCTTTTCTGATTATATCCTGGTTCATTCGGGCATTGTCTGAATTTAAAAGATCCATAGCACACACCTCTCTGCTCAATCTCGTAGTTTAAAATAAATATCAAAGCCAAACTGTATAACAATTACTTACAGCTTGTACTCTTTCCAGACAGGATATTATGATATTTATTGTACCATATCCTTCATCAAAAGTATGACAAATATCTTTTTTATATTCAAAAAAACAATAACAGCGATACTGTTCAACAAGCAAAAAGGCATCATACATCCTGGCTTCTCAATCATAGTAAAATGAATGTTAAGGAATACGGGAAAGTTAAATTTAAAAAGGCAGCAGGGATTGTAAACATGTATAATTTACAACATTCAAAAGTTGCCACGAAGAACTTCTGCAACATTCTCACAATTAATCGACCCGTAAGTTTGCAACTTACGGGCCGGTAAACATAAAACTTGCTTTAGCCTTTATATTTTGGAAGAATCAGCAGACGACAATATTAATTCATTTTTCCTGCTACAAATACAGCCAAATCGGCATATCTGTTGGAATAACCCCATTCATTGTCATACCATGCAACCACTTTAACCAGGTTGTCGCCTATTACCATTGTGGACAACGCATCAAATATGGCTGATGCAGGATCACCCTTATAATCTACAGATACCAAAGGCTCTTCGGAGTACTTTATTATACCCTTCATCGGGCCTTCTGCAACTTCCTTGAAAACAGCATTTACTTCATCTTTTGTAACTTTCTTTTCTGTTTCAGCCACGAGGTCAACTATAGAAACTGTTGGAACCGGTATTCTCAGCGAGTATCCATTGAGCTTTCCTGAAAGTTCAGGCAAAACCACGCCAATTGCTTTTGCAGCACCGGTTTTGGTGGGAATGATAGACTCGGCTGCAGCTCTTGCTCTTCTTAAATCATTGTGGGGAAGGTCCAGAATTCTCTGGTCATTTGTATATGCGTGTACCGTGGTCATAAAGCCTTTTTTTATGGCAAAGTTATCATTCAGTACTTTGGCTATAGGGGCAAGGCAGTTGGTTGTGCAGGAAGCATTGGATATGATGTGATGTGCCTTTGGATCATATTTGCTTTCATTAACACCCAACACTATTGTTATGTCCTCATCTGTTGCAGGAGCAGATATGAGTACTTTTTTGGCTCCTCCTTTTGTAATGTGCACTTCTGCTTTATCCCTCTTAGTAAACAAGCCGGTTGATTCAAGCACTATCTCGACTCCCAGCCCCAGCCAGTCAATGTTTGCCGGATCTCTTTCAGACAGTACCTTTATCTCTTTTCCGTTAACCACCAGCGTGTTTTCCCTTGCTTCCACAGTTCCGTTGAATTTTCCATATAAGGAGTCATATTTCAAAAGATGCGCCAGTGTCTTTGCGTCAGTCAGATCATTAATTGCAACGACATCAAGTTCGCCTGAGTGTTGCTCCAGGATCACCTTAAAAGTATTCCTGCCAATTCTGCCAAATCCATTTATCCCTACTTTTACACCCATATTATAAAACCTCCTTGCATTTATTTACAATTTGATTATAATGGATAGGAAGATATAAATAAAATGCATATTGTTTATATAGGGTATAAAGGCAGGTAATACATATGAATTTGGAACTATTCAAAACATTTTATTTTGCCGCCCAATACGGAAGCATTTCAAAAGCTTCGGAAAAGCTGTATATAACCCAGCCAGCTGTGAGCAGGGCTATCAAGCAACTTGAAGATAACATGGAATGTACACTGTTCATAAGAACCCCAAAAGGTGTAAAGCTGACACAGGAGGGGGAAATCCTCTATAAATACATTGATCAGGCTTTTAGTTTTATATCTGCAGCCAAGAAAAAAATAGAGGACATAAAAAATCTGCTTAGCGGAGAAATACGGATAGGGGTAAGCGATACCCTTTGCAAGCATTACCTGTTGCCTCATTTAAAGCGCTTCAACATGGCTCACCCTGCCATCAAAATACATGTAATATGTCCGACTACACCTGAAATTATAAGTTACTTAAAAGCCGGCAAAATTGACTTTGGAATCATTAATATGCCATTTTATGACGAGCAGCTTCACGTAAAAAGCATAATGGAAATACAGGATTGCTTCGTTGCCGGTGAAAAATATAAACATCTCAGCACCCAAAAACAGCCATTGAGTGAAATAGCGAAACACCCCCTGATTCTGCTGGAAAGAAGCAGCAATTCGAGGCTATATATTGACAGATACTTCCAGGAAAACTCCATATCGGTAACACCGGATTTTGAGCTTGGCAACATTGATTTGCTGGTACAATTCGCCAGATTTGACTTTGGTATAGCCTGTGTTATTAAAAATTTCATCAGGGATGAACTGGAAAAAGGCTATTTATATGTAATCGAACCTTTGGAAAAAATCCCGCCCAGAAGTGTAGGGGCCGCCTGGCTAAAAGATGTGCCCTTGTCCATTGCAGCAAGGGAACTGATAAACAGCCTGGAGTGCGAATCGAAAGAACACTGCAGGACTTTCACCTAATAGCATTGCCGGCTTCGTTGGACGCTTACATCAATGTGACGCACTATAAGCATAAAACTCCAATAAGCCAAGAGCGACATGTCGGTCTTATAAAGCAATGCGGTAGCTGAACACGTAATTCTCTGTTTTGAGAATAATATCGGACACATTAATCAACCTCACTTTCAACTAAGGAAAAAGTGTTTTTTGAAAGCAATCGTTCGCTGTAACACATCAATATATAGGATCCAAAAAACTTTTCATTTGATTTTCACCTTGCGATATCTTGAACTGAAAAAAGTATCCCTCAAAGTAAACAGACACTTCAAGGGATATGTCTCATATTAGTTCCCCTGCGGGCAGGTATGGTTTTACTTACGGCATCCTTTTTCATAAAGTGTCACTGTCTGTAAACCGTCAGTATATTCAAATTATTATCAATTTCTACGACAAAATTGCCATTTAAAACCTTTGTCCGGTCCCCATCCCTATAAGCGACAAAATAGTTTGAAACTGCCAAGAATCGCGCGCATCAATTCTGCCTCCTGCAGTTTTGCAGACAGATTTTCTGCAGAGTAATGATATTCAAGCAATGCGCGCCTTTCATCCGGGTATCTTTTTTCTCCACATTCTATTTGAAATGCGTGAAACATCTCATGAACAATTGATGCAGCTAACACATTGATGTCCGCAGGTTCTTCCGTAAGGTTCCATATAGCAATATTTTCTCCGTTATATATTATAGATGATGTATTTGCATAGAACTCTTCTGTCTTTTCTATGTACCTGCCATCAAAGAAACACTTTGTTTCATCATACAGGGCAAATCTGACCGGATGAAAGCCTTCTCACAAAGCGCCGAAATCTATAGCATCAATACGTTCCCTGACTCTGTTATATTCCTGCTGATGATTCATTTTAACCACCTGGCATCATCACAAACCATTCAATTATCGGATTCCATCGGAGTTTTTCCTTCGGAAGATGCAGACCTTTTATACCTGATTAACAGGAAAAGTATAACTCCTGTAGCAGTCAACTATAATAACAGCTGCAAATCTACATAACTTTTTGCTAATAAATGAAGCATAAAGCATCTTAAATATTTTTATAGAATCCACTTTCTGCGAATATTATGATGGCAGAAGGCAAACAGGACTGCGGCAAAGGCAAGCAATATAAGAATGCACAATGCGGATGGCAGCATCCCCGTACCGAGAATTGCTCTTCCGAGCAGGTCGGTTCCATAGGTCAAAGGGAGTATATAGGAAAGCGGCCGCAGAAAGACGGGCAGGCTGCTGATGGGGAAGAACAAGCCGCACAGGAACAGCATCGGAAACCGGAAAAAGTTTGAGAATGTCTGCGCTTCAAACACTTCCTTCGCCGAAACTGCAATCGTAAGACCTAAAAGCGCTGACGTCACAGCGATAAGAAATACCGCAAGCAGCAAAGTTCCCCAGTTGATTCCTGGAAGGCTGACAAAGAAGGCCGCAAACAGTACAGGGACGAAGGCATTGAATAGGCCAAACAATACAGCCCCGGAAAGTTTAGCAGCCACCATCGCGCTCAGGGGAATCGGAGCCAGCAAAAGCCGGTCGAAGGAGCGTCCTTTTCGCTCGAAGGTGATGGTGACAGCCAGCATGGATGTGGTACCGAACAGAACGCTCATTGCCATAAGGCCCGGAAGCAGCTCCCGGATGTCGGACAGGTTCATCCCTCCGGAGGAACGGATTATCTGCATCAATGTCCATGAAAGAGGAAATATAATGCCCCAGCTGATGTTCGGCGGTTTTAGATAGTAGTTTTTAATGTCTTTTTTTAATATATTCCAGAAAGCTATCCATATTTTCATTTCGCCCTGCCCCCTTTTTCCTTTTCTTTTCTCAGCTTTGAAGCCTCGATTCCGGTTACCCTGACAAATACTTCCTCCAGGGACGGGCGTATTTCCCTGGCCTCGAAAACAGAGATTCCGAGGCTGTCAAGGTATTGCAAAACGGGCGATAGCGCAATCGGCTCCTGAGAAACAAGGGTCACCGTATGGTCGGTCCCGGTTTTGACAATGCAGTTTTCAAAATGCTCCTGTAGTTTTCCTGCAATCGGCTCCAAATCCTTATCGGCGGCCAGCCGGATGGCGTGCCCGTGAGAAACGCTTTCCATCAGCTGCGGAACAGAGCCGCTTGCCACAATATTGCCGTCAACGATAAAAGCGATACGGTCGCAGATGCGTTCGGCCTCCTCAATGTAATGTGTAGTAATAAATATTGTGGTGCCTCTTTGCTTTAGTTCCAGCAGAAGCTGACGGATTTGCCGGGCGCTTTCCACATCTATTCCAGTGGTGGGCTCGTCCAGAAAAAGAATTTCCGGCATATGTATAATTGCTGCTGCTATGGTCAGCTTACGGCGCATTCCCTTGGAATACGCTTTGAACGGGCGCTTTCCGGCTTTTGTCAAATCAAACTGTTCCAAAAGCTCCCTGGCCCGCTTCTCGCGCGCGGCTCTTTGCATGCCGTAAAGGGCACCGCAGAAACAAAGGTTGTCAAAGCCGTCCATTTCGTCGTAAAGATTGCTCTCGTCCGGAACGATTCCCATGACAGACTGCGCCTTTTTTACGTTTTTCACCGCATCAATCCCGTTAATTACAACGGAGCCTCCGGAGGGCCTTGCAAGACCAATCATCATATTGATCGTTGTCGTTTTTCCCGCGCCGTTGGGCCCGAGGAGACCAAATATCTCTCCGCGATGAATGGAAAAAGAGACTCCGTTTACCGCCGTAAAGTCACCATAGCGTTTACTCAGGTTTGTGACGGTGACAATGTCCATGGTGCTCATGGCCGTATTCTCCCCTCGCAAAATCTTCGCCGTGACAGAATTCTTTTACTTCCTCGCTGCAGTCCTGTTTTTTCACGCGGCAGCGTTCCGGTTCCATGGAAGAACAACCTACTGCCTCCGGCCGGCACGTTTCCCGTTCTATGCCGGCCAAAGCCTCAATATCGGCGGCAAGAGCATGAAGAACATCCCTATTTACATCATAATGCATGAAATAACCCTTCTTCTCACCGCTCAAAAGCCCGGCATACCGTAATACTTTTAAGTGCTGCGACACAGCCCCTTCAGAAAGTTTCAGCTCTCTCGCAAGCGCCCGGACACAGTAGTTGTGCCTTAGCAGCAACGATAGTATCTTCATCCTGGTTTCATCGGCAATGGCCTTAAGTACAAGCATACGCTCCATTACATAACTTTCCTTTCCATAATTAATTTAGTGTTCACTAAATTAATTATATCGTACAATTTAATTTAGTCAATGCTAAATCAAAACCAATAGTCACATTATGAGCAGTATATTGAAATAATTATTATGAATGCCCTTTAGGCAAAACTTTAAAGAAATGACTGAGCATACAGGTAAATATATGATTAGAAGATACAGTTGTCAGTTCTCTTAGGCGGTGTCTTTTTGCTGTTAATATGCGTTTTCAATGTTTGATAAATATCGGTTTTCGTTTTTTAGCAATGCCTTTTGGCTGTGAAAATATATGTTTATTTACGTCCATATGTGTTCTTTTGAGGAATGAGACAATAATCAAATACATATTGGGAATTGTCTTTTCTGAATTTCGACGGGGTACATCCCATTATTTCACGGAAGGTCTTTGTGTAATGGCTTGCACTTGAAAAACCGGCGGCATAACTGATCTCTGTCATGCTTAAGTCTGTTCTGGTCAATAGTTCAATACTCTTTTGAATACGATAGTAGATCAAATATTCTCCGGGAGTCTTGGAAGCATATTCTTTGAAAATATTCATGCAAAGAGTTTTCCCTACATTTCCGGCAGCAGCAATATCATTTAGAGAAATCTTTTCCATATAATGATTCTGGATGAACAGCATCATGGACTTGAATATGCCGATTTTATGGGAAGCTGGCTCCGCTTTAACGGGTGAAATTTTCACATGCTTATATATGGTTTTCAATATTCTGAAAGAAGCTTCCAGGATATCAATCTCAACTACCTTTGTATCATCATTCTCAAACAATCGTTCCAGCTCTTCTATAATTATACCGGTCCAGTCATTCCGATTTAAAAGTAAATAATCAAAAGAATTTGGACCGAGTAAAGGCGCCACGTAAGTCTGCTCTATATATTTGGAAACACCCAAAAGGGACGGGTGGATAAGACTGCAATAGAAAGCACAAGACTTCCCGGGGACAGAGTGATTTGAATGGATTTGCTTTGAATTGACACAGATCCCCTCTCCTGCGCGGAGCATTATAGATTTTCCGTTAACGTTATACTCCAGTTCCCCATCGATGACATAGATATATTCCAAATCTTCATGCCAATGTTCTGTTATATGATAGGTTTGATTAGGAGCGCAATAGGTCTTTATCGCAAAGCACTCAAAAAGCGGATTGTTATATTCTACAACCTGGGATCCGTCACTGTTCATTGTTATTATATTACTCATATTTTTCATAATATCACTCTTATATAAAATATTTTGATATTTTTAAGTCATATTTGGATATATAAATCGTTTTTCGAACGATATTATTATATTTGATACATGAGTAATTTACAAGCAACAGGAGGAAAATTTTATGAAAATGCTAACAGCCAGACAACTTTTTGGCGGCATGCAGTTTTATAAAAGAGTGTTGGCAATTGGAATCCCTGTTATGCTGCAATCATTTATACAAAGCCTTGTTTCGCTGATTGACGGCTTTATGGTATCAGGACTTGGAGATATCAAGATGTCAGGTGTGAATATATCAGGACAAATTCTATTTATCTTCATGATATTGCAAGGCGCAGTTTGTACATCAGGCGGAATTTTCCTTACACAGTTTTCCGGAGCAAAGGATAAAGAAGGGATGCGGCAGGCATTTGCGTTTAAGATTGTAGTATCTTTCTCATTGGCAATCGTTTATTATCTTGTGACAATGGTCTTTACAAGAAAAATATTAAGCCTTATGGTCATTGGAAATTCCCAGGCTGAATTAATCCTGGATCAGGGGCAGGAGTATATGTTTTTAATGGGATTCATTGGCATACAGACAAGCATTTCCTATATTATCGCTTCATCCTACAGGGAGATAGGAAAGGTAAATGCACCATTAATTTTCTCAATTACTGCTGCATTGATTAATACCATATTAAACTGGGGATTGATTTATGGAAACTTAGGCATGCCGAGACTTGAAGTAAAGGGAGCAGCATATGCTACCATCATTGCGAAAACCATTGAAATGATTCTGTTTATAGTTTATACAATAAAAGATAAACCGGACTTCGTCGACCTGTCAGTTCTCAAACGCATTGATTTTAAGTTTTTTGGACAGATACTTAGAAAAGGTTCCATGATTATTCTCGCTCAAATGATGTGGGTTGTGTCAGAGACAATTTCAGCAGCAATTTATAACGGCAGGGGTGGGGCTGATGTAGTATCCGGCATGGCGGCAAGTTTTACCATAGCAAATCTGCTATTTGTATCATTTGCCGGAATTACCACATCGACCGGGGTAATAATAGGAAAATCCCTTGGCAGTAATCAACTGAACCGGGCAAGGCAGGAAAAAGTATGGATGTTGTCGGCAGCAATAGTATTCGGATGTTTTATGTGCCTTATCGGTTTTGGTACAGCTGCACTTGTGCCGATAGTATTCGGCAGATTAAGCCAGGATGCACAGAATATATGCAAAAGAATGCTGATGCTGATTTCAATGTTCATGCCATTATGGATCTACTTAAACACCCAGTTGACAATTTCACGCGCAGGCGGTGATACAAAGGTCTGCATGTGGGTAGATGGCTGCATAACCCTGGTTACTATTCCTATGCTGTTTCTTATAGCTGCTTTCACGAACTTCGGTCCTGTTAACATGTATCTGTCAGTAAAACTCTTTGATATCGGCAAAATAATAATTGCCCATTCCCAGCTGAAAAAAGAAAGATGGCTTATCAATCTTTCTGAAATATAACCATAAAATCAGATCTGATACCCATTTATGATAAACCATCCGCCGCCGTTTGCCCTATCACCCCATGCTCCGGGGGACACAACCTGGTTGCTTCTGTGCCTGTCATCCAGCTCTGCAGCAAGCTGATTAACGGAATTTATGTCGTATGACCCAGGCTTTAACAGATGCCGGTATCTATATCTGAATCCTTAATATGGGCGCCCCTGCACGTGGGCCTCATTACAGGGGCAGCTTCTTTATGTACGCCGTTATCTTCGATCCGTCATGTGGTTAATCGCAGTTATCAGTAACCCTCCGAAGTTTGTCTCCCGGAAATCTAAACTGCGGCCTTAGTTGGTGTCTGTGGATCATATTTTTGAAGGAGCCTGCCTTAAGACCTCAGCTTTTTTTCTTTCTGCTTTTAATCCAAACAGAAGTCAGGTATACTATTGCAACTAACCAGACTGCGATTGTAATGGCAAATACGAAAATGCTCTTTCTTTGTGAAAAGTCAACATTAACAAACAATGATATTATGTTATTAATCGATAATAATAATGTAAAGACCGAAACTATTTTAAACAATGAGTCCTGCTTTTTGGAAAACTCCTTGGATTTACGTTCTGATCTTATCGTAACAATTCTGTTTAGCTGCTCAACATTTGCCCGGTAATCATTCCTCATGGAAGCAATATTAAATTTTTCTGCAATCCTGTCACTTAAGCACTTGGCAAGATTATATTTATAATTGTATTCGAAAAGAATCAGATATTTTCCATAGTTTTCGATCAGTGACTCAATTATTTCAATTGAAGGCTTAGGTGAATTATCAAATTCATAAGTAATTGTATTTTGCAGCAGTTTCAGCGATGCAATTTCCAAGGCTAAAATTTCAAAAATATACACCATTAATATACTGACTTCTAACCTCATTTCATAAGTTTTAGCATTATCAGCGGGGTTGATCTCAAAAGTTATACCTACTCCTGATGCATATATATCTGCAAACTCATATTGAGCTATATTAGTTTCGGCGTCAATTTGAGCTTCTTTTGATATTATTCTCGAATCGATTCTGTTAAAATAGGCTTCGGCAAACAAAATAAACTTTCTATAATATGAATGCAGCTTTTTCCCTGAAACAAGCAGGTGTTTCGGGTTACCCAGTACTGTTAAGCCAATGGACTTTAAATAATCATAAAACAGTATTTCCTCGTCCTGAATCAGTACCTTAAGATTGCTCCTTGACGATTGATCAAGAACAAATGTCGGGTCAAATGATATTGACGGAAATTCTATAATCAACGTACCGATATCTTTATAAAATGACAGGTACATATTGGAAACCAATACTTTTGTATTCATTGCATTTCCATAATCATCTTCCGGACGGAATTTAACTTTTCCTAAATATAATCTCCCTATTCTGTCATTAATAAGAGAATCGACTTCCAGTTTACAGGTTGTTGTCAGCAAATCCAGGAAGTAGTTTGAACTATTTGATTCGGTTTTAAAATCGTCAGATAATTTCACAGGTGTGAATAAATATAAATCCATATCTTTATAGCTAATAAACTCGTACTTTAATAATGTCCCTTCATTTCCATAACTCCGAACCTTTTGAAAATTGAACTTTGAGAGTAATTTATCACCTTCAGCTGATGTTGTAACTGCAAGTATGTTTCCTATTTCATAACCCAATTCTGAAAGTGAGTTCAGGTACGAGAACATTTCCTTTACAAGATTGAACCCAATTCCTTGTCCTTTATATTGCGGGAATCTTGCGACAGAAATAACAAAAATATTGTTGATGCTGTCCTTTGTGTATTGCTTTATGTCTTTAGGCTGAATATTGTCATCAAACATTATATCTTCATTCATTATTCTGTCATACAGTTCATCAGTAATAGGGAAAAAACATATATAACCGCACATTCTGTCTTCGTCATCAACAGCAAATATGAACATCTCTTCATTTGTTTTATATCTGCCGCTTACACTCTCAAATGTTCCGGTTAATTTTTTGTCATATACGCAATCATCCAAGCTCAAAACTTCCAATAGCCTTGATTTATCATAATTTTTCGAATGAATATATTTCATAAAAATTGCCTCCTAAAAAGCTCTGCCTCCCAGCCAGAATCACTTGATATTTTTCATTATATCAGGACTTAAATATTTTTTAAACTACATAAGCTGGCTTATTTTCTTTAAGCAGAACAACTTTTCCGTTCTTCTCAACAACAGAGAATACATGGTCTATATCGGTTTTTATGTTTCAATGGTTTACGTAATATCCAACTGGTAAATATATGATTATATAGAAAGATACCGCTGTCAGTTTTCGTACTGAAGCGGCATCTGTTTCTTTGCAAAGTGCAATAAAGCCTTTTTTACTACCTTATTGGCGGACTTTTTTCAGCCGGGTTGAGAACTTCCGGCCGAACTTGCTTTAATCATTCAACTGCGAAGTATTTCGGTATATCATGACTTTTGTCGTCCCACTACAGGAGTTCTTCTATTTTTGCCCGGACATCTTTCATATCGGCAGTGGGCTCAAAGCGGGCAGCGATGTTTCCGTTTCTGTCAATTAAAAACTTGGTAAAATTCCACTTGATATTGCCGTTATTCCTGTAATCCTTGTCCATTTTTTCAACCAGCGGGGTCAGAACATCCTCCATCGGACCTGTGAATCCCTGAAATTTCGTATTGGACGTAAGCCATTTATAAAGAGGAATGGCTTTCTCGCCGTTCACATCAACTTTACTGAACTGCGGAAACGTAATGCCGAACCTTCCTACGCAGAAAGCATGAATCTCAGCATCAGTTCCGGGTGCCTGGTTAAACTGGTTGCATGGAAAATCAAGAATTTCAAGCCCTTTATCATGAAACTCATCATATATGTTCTGAAGATCATCATATTGGGACGTAAATCCGCATTCGGTAGCTGTATTTACAATAAGCAGGACTTTTCCGGCATATTGGGACAAATCCACTTCACTGCCGTCCTGTGCCTTTACCTTGAAATCGTAAACGTTCATATAATTACCTCCTTGTTTGCTGAAGTCAACCCATTTTTAAAGAATTGCTTCTGTTTCTTCATATTTACCCTTTTTTTCTTGTTTAAATGTATAAAATTCTCTTTGTAATATTCTTTATGGCGCAAGGCTGATAATTTGTTTCAATTTTTTGGTTCCGGAACGGCAGCCAGGGAAAAACAAAAAATTTTGACAAACCCATCGGATATCAATATGGTGAATTTTATTCATATCAGCAGGGATCATACCATATACGTGAATTGATCAAAAAATCAACGGCAATTGGTCCATGTTCAGGAAACCAGCCACTGTTCCCCTCACTCTTTTCAATAAAAGAAGTAATTCATGGTTTTCTACCTGTTCAAAGCAGAACCCACTGTCCTTTACTTTCCCGGATTCGATTCAACACCTTCTGTCATGCATCTCAATTATGGTGTTTACGATGGACAACTCTTCATCCTGAACAAAACGTCGCCGCATCTTAAGTTCATATTCATTGGAGTGCCTCAGCAGTTCATTCCAGACAATGGCCTGACACATGGTGCTTTGTACTGTATAATTGCATTATTTTCTTCTAAATTACTACAACTCAATAAACATATTAACCTCATGAATTCCATCTTCATCAACGACATCTGTTTCAATAAACCCTGCTTTCATATACACACGCTTGGCCTGTTCATTACCCCATATGTAAGTTGTAGTAAAATATCTGGCACCATATTTTTCTTTCATAAACGCAAGAAGTTCCTTTAATGCTTCAGTGCCAAAACCGCGATTCTGATATTTTAAGTCAATGAAGTAGATAACATTGCCACAATTAAAGATCTTATACGGCGTGATATTGGGGTGTCTATACTTGCTCGCAGCGCATGTCTTGACGAATTAAAAAAAGGGAAGATTACTGTATTGCCGATAGAAAATCTCAGCATGATTCGTGAAATCAATATTCTATATCACAGTGATTTTAAACATGTGGATATTTTGGAAAGCATTATGAAGGAATACAATAAAGTTATAAAGTTTTATACATGACAGATTGAGATTTATATGTGACTTCAAATTTTGTAAAAGGCAAGGGTACTGACTTGTAAAGCCAGCATTCCTGCCTTTAACATAACCCTTTATTATGCCCAAATATGAGTTTCAAATCGTAAATACTGTCAACGGAATTATTACATCAAAATCAGTAATGGTTTCCGTACTGTTTATAATTCTTCGGTTATATGATGTTTCCACCTTTGGCTCCGTCACTGAACATGGACTTCTTTCAGGTATTTAACCTCATCAACCAATCTTTGAAGAATCGCTATTCCTTTTCTTAAACAATCTACATCAGTTGATAATAAGGAAAAAATCTCATCGACCATTTCTTTGTAATTCTCTGGCCTGATTTTAAATTTTCCAATCATCTAAACAGCCTTTTTTTCATTAATACAGTACTCTCTGTTTATTGCAAACAAAACCTGGTTCAGGGAAGATATGCTGCGAAAGCAATGCCCGCAAACATAGTACAAATCGTCTTTGTTTATATTGCTTTCTGAAAGCATTAAAGAAAATCCCGCCTCGAACATGAAAAAATCAGCTAAACTTTTCTGCAAAGCGTTTGGATAACATTCCGCCTGCTTCTTTAATTCATAAAAGTTTTTATTGGCATATTGAATTTTACTTATTGCCAATTCTCCACGATACATAGCACTTATATAACAATGGGGATGCCCAGTCTGATAATTGGCAGTAACAATGCCTTGCTCCGTATCATTAATTATTTGTTCCACTCGTTTTATATCACGTAAAATCAGATCCACATGATACCCATTTATGATTAACCATCCGCCGCCATTAACCCAATCACCCCATGCTCCGGGAGGCACAACCAAATTGCTTCTATGATCGTCATCCAGCTCTGCTGCAAGTTGATTAATGGCATTTATGTCAAATGACTCCGACTTGTAATAAATACCGATATCTATATCTGAATCCTCCGTATGGATGCCCCTTGCACGCGAGCCTCCTAATACAATGCCTTCTATACATGGCAAAGAGGATAATTTCTCTGTTACCAATTGAATAATATTCATACGTATACACTCCCTGCGGTAATCGCACGTTTTCAAAGTTAATACCTTTCTTCCTTATGATTTCCTTCAGCAGCTTCATTCGACCACCCACAACATGCACCCACAATTATATAACATTCAGTTACTTCCTTCCAACTTTACTGGTGTTAATGACTGACGAAGCCTTGCCCGCTTAAGTAATTCCGAATTTAAAATGAGATTTTGGAACCCAAATTTATATAATGAATTAAACTGAATATATCGTTTTGATTCATATAATTATTTTCACCTCCATGCATCACAACTAATTCTTTACACAGAGCCCAGCATTCCCACGTACCTCATAGCTTATCTGAAACAGCTTGTAACAAAAGCTGGCCTGGCATCCTCAAGTGCAGGCGAAAGCAATTTCTCCTTTCCCTGTTTACTAAAATAGGATCTATGCTCCAGGTGATTGTGAGTCTTCAACCGGCTTCGATTTGTTATAACTTTTCCCCACATCCGGGTCGCATTGAAAACAACGTAAATTCCATATACTACAGATCAACTACCTCAAACCTCTTTATTGATTTTTTCAATGCAATTAATGTGAATAAAACATATAGTGCCGCCCCGGAAATCAGCCCTGCCAGTTGAAGAGAAATATTATCAAATCCGAACGCATTTACTGCTTCCAAACCGGGAATATGGTGCAGCGTTTCTGCTATACCGATAATAATAAAAGCAACAAGTATATACAAAACAAATGGCTTCCCATAGTAGTAAGCAGTTTTGAAAAATCCGCATATGAATATAGCATTAAAACATCCGAAAATCAATAATGCAAATCCCAGGAAAATGAGGTTGGCGTTCATCAGAGCATTATTCCTGTAAACAGCGGAATCTGCCAATACAGTCATGCGAAGAACAGTCATGATTGTCATAACAGAAAAACCGCACATTTCAATGAAAATGCTGAATGCAAATTTACTCCTGACCACATCAGCCTTCGATATTGGGAGAAGCGCTGAGTATTGAATATCATTGGCTTCTCTTGCAGTCTGAAAAGACTGAAAAATTCCAAAACTTATAAAAAATGCACCAACAAGTATCGGATACCCGGGAAGAAGTGTCATTAACCCAAAAGCAATGAACAGGTATGATAAAGGTGATGCACTAAGTTTAAGCTCCTTTCTTAACAGCTTATACATCGCGTGAACTCCTTTCCAAACGAAGCATTGTTTCCTCCAAAGTTTCTCCGGACTGGCCAAGTTCTTTCATAAATTCTTCTTTTTGCATTGCAGCTATGAGTTTTCCATCGTGAATATAAATTATATCATCAGCGCATTTCTCCAAATCAGAAGTTGCATATTTCGGACACATACGGACACTGTTTTCGAAAACATCCGGACAGTGATTTCGG
>LFSH01000044.1 GCA_001513105.1 Clostridiales bacterium DTU070
TGCCTTGCCAACATTCCCATAACCTAATACTGCCGCTTTAATCATACTTGACCGCCTCTTTAATATAAGATTTGCTTTAAATTATATTCAACATAACATAAGTGAATTATACCAGAACACAGTGTTACTGCACAATCGTCGGAAAAAACAAAATATACTTGGTTATAAAAAAATTTTTTAGCTAATTCCTTCTTATTTATGAAAAAACTCCTTTATCCCCGGAATACTGGATTTCCGCGGCTTTGACTTTGCAGCAGCCAATGCACGCCTTGCAGGATTGATTTTTCGAAACTGCAAAAAGAGCAGGCATACAGATGTTTTATATTAACTAAACAAACAACTGCAGAATCATAACCGTATGATCAATGCTCATGTTAACCTGGCTTCTCCAGTCATCCGATAATTTCTGGCATGAAAAATTTCTTCCGAAATTCCAGAAACCGTCCTGGTCCCTTTTTTCGGCCAACTGCCCCAGTTCCTCTTCAAATTCTTTTTTAAAGCATGAGAATTTCGAAAGAGAGAAATATACCCTGTACAGTTCAGAGAATTTGTTATCAAGGCCCCAGTTCAGCACAACACTTGTATAGCCTATCATTTTTCCGCTATTATGCAGCCATCCCAGGTAGTTTTGCTTTAACTCCCCGCTTATTTCGGCCTGCATGTTGCTGAACAGCTCTACGGGATATATCGAATTAAGCCCGATATAGCTTCCGTCAATGCCGCATCCCAATAATTCTTCCGATATCCTGTCGGCTCTCTCCGCACTGTATTCACCGTCTGCGAATGCTTCCTTCAGGATGGCATGCCAGCAATTGAATATCTCTTTGAACTCTTTGCAATCCGAGCCGAATACCGACAGCTTGGAAGCCACAAACAGGGGCTGTGCAGGCCTGTACCATTTATTCTTTTCAAAACCGTCGGGCCATTCAATCTCTTTCCTTAATATTTTTTCCATGTAATCACATAGTTTATCCGTTAATGGATTTCCCCGCTGGATATCGAGCATTTTCATAGAGTCAACGGCTAACTCGGTGGTAGGGAATTTCTGCCTGACCTTGGAGTCCCGGGAATGGAACCGTCCATACCCTCCGTCATCATACTGGTTCGCTTTCAGCAATTCAACCCACTTGCTGTTATAGAATTCATCAAATAACCCGGAATCAATTTCCCGGCCGAGCAGTCTTTTTATCCTGTATCTCACTGCCGCACAGGGTGACAGTTCCTGGATCCGGTCAACCACATTAAATACGCTCATAATATACTTCCTTTACATTTCCATGGTATACGTGTTTAGCCCGGGTAGGATTCAAACTCCTGGATAAAGTCGCCTGACAAATATTCTCCCGCCAGCTCCAGGCAAACAATAGCGTTCAGCGCCCACTGTGCAATTGTATTGGTTGAAATCCACGGAATTTCGTGAACGGGTTTGAAATATGCTGATTTATCCACTTCCACTTTCTCTATCCGGAATGGCGTATGATGCCCGCTGCCCCTGCCGGCCAGAATCTCCCATACTTTTTTCCCAAATCCGGGATCCTTTTTCTTCTTAGCGGCAAATGCAAGCAATGACGCAGAGAATATCGGAAAAGAAAAACCATGACCGGGTACCGCTCCGTTGGTCCGCGCCGCCTTCTCCTCAGGCGGAAGATTATAGAACACACCGTATTCGGCCAGCATTTCATCCCATTCCTCGTCCTCAATAATATCAGACAGTTCCATCCATATTTGCGGCCCGCCCATGCAGATAACCAGATGTGATCCTGTGCCGCGTTCTTCTTTTGGATGTATTAACTCACCGCTTTGTGGATCATACCCGAAAACTGTGCCGCCGTAAAGATGATAGGGCATTTGCTTAAGACACCTGATCCCTGTCAGTATTTTGTCCCTGTAATGAGTATCTTCATAGCGTTCCCATTGTGTCAGCCAGTTTGAGCAAAAAGCTGCCCAGTCAGGACCGCTTCGTACATGGGTCGGATACTCCTCCTTGGGGTAATATGCGCGCATCGGATCCAGGCTAATATAGGCGAAATCAGCATCCTTTACCTCATCGAGCACGTCTCCCGTCCGTTCGTCGCAGGTGAGGTAAAAATAAAAGCGGTGATGACCTGCCATACTGATTCTTGCTTCCTTGCACCCGCAGCCCCAGTGGACTACATTATGCCTCGACCCCAGGCCTTTATACTCACCGATATGGTATACATCCACGTCTATCGTGTGCCGGCTCATTGCTTCGGCCATGCGGAATATATCGCTCCGGCCTGTGCGGAGAAAACTGTACCACAGCCAGTACGTAGGGACAAGCTCGGTATTCTGCCACGCAAATCCTCCCATATCATATTTCCATGTATGCCTTACCGCATCATAAGTATGCATCACATCGCCATAATCCCAGAACCCGTACCACTTGCGCTGTTCAATCTCCTCCTGGTAAAAGGAAAGCGCCCGTTCCAGCTGGTCTTCAATAAACCTCTTCGCCTCGGTTGAATAATCAACCATGCTCCAGGCACCGAACGCCTTTACCCTGTGATAATATTCAGGGGTGCATACAAAAAGCCCGGGAGAAGCGAGCAGGGTTCCAAGTTCGGCCAATTCATCCGATCCAGGTGTGTTTTCATACGGCTGAACAATAATCTCACTGGTATTCGCAATTCCGTAAGGCGTGCTTCGCAACTCTTCAAAGCCTTCATAATAACTTTCCACATGTGTTTTTGTGTCATAATGCCTCAAATCCATCGGCTGTGCATTGTAAGACCAGAACCACAGCGTTAACGACGCATTATCCTCTTTCATACCATGTATTTCAACCGATGAAGGGTATTTCTGCCAGAAATTACGGATCCCCGCGGCAAAGCCTCCGCATTCCCCGCCGATATACGCAACGCCGCCCGATCTTCGTCCGCTTCCTGCATGTACCCAGCAGCATCCTTCCTGCGTTCTCTTTTCAATCCTGTATGTTTCGCTTGTACTCTGAACCAGTTTGTAACTGTCCCATGCTGTTATTGTTTCAAGTTTACCTGCGATTCCCGGGTGGTCTTTCAATGAAACGGTTTCTCCCTGTATCTGTTTCCTGTATATTTCTTCAGGGATATGAGGCCTCCACGTCGACAACAGCTGCACGGGCTCGGAAAAGAAACCGGTATCACCCGATAACCGGACATGCCGGTTGTAATATTCGCCTTTCAGCGGAACTTCAAAGGAAATTCCCAGGCCCTTGATAAAGTCTTGATCCTTGTTGCCGTCATAAACAAAGGTATGAACCATCCGTATTAAGTGCTGCCTTTCATAGAAGTACAGGCGCAGCGTAAACGGAAGCCATTTGCGGTTTCCCGCAGCCGATTTATGTTTTCCCGAGATTCTCACTACACACCGGATTGGCCCTCTTTGCTCTATAACCGCTTCGGTCACAACACTTTCAAATTTCTCTTCACGGAACAGCATGTTCCCGGGTTTACCTGTTCTTTCCTCGCGGATGCATACAAGAACACCGTTTTTGCAATAAACATGCCCATTCATCGAAACCGAACGGATGATATCCGGCCCGGTTTTATTTATAGTGCATGTGATCTCACCGGTATCAATTTCAATATCCCTGTCGCTCTCCTTAACCTGTATGCCTTTTTCAACCTTTACAGGGGTCCCTTTTTTCAGATACAAGCGCTTTACGTTTTGCTTCAGCGATACGGCATGTCCTGTCCATTTCACCGTTCCGTCGGGCCAATATGCCTGCGGCCAGCTTTGAACCGGAACAGTCTCACCCCGTTCATTTTCCAGTATGAGTTCTTCATCACGCTTTAAGGCCCCTTTTTCCCACGGAACCCCCCAGGTTACTCCCTGGGATGGGACAGTATTCTCTTCCAGCCATTTTAGTTCTACCACTCTTCTCAATTGTATCAACTCCCTGCAGACCAAAGAGACTGTTCTCTTTGGATCTATCCTTTATGTATAATTCGTTTCCCGGTATTCAAAACAATATCAGCAGCTTGGAACATAAAGATTCCATATACCCGGTATCCAGAATTTTTCTGTCAATAAGCCGGCTTAAAACATCATATTCCATATCAAAATCATCCTTGGATATATGCCCGCTGTCGAGCGCACTTTTCAATTCATCTCGTCAAGGACAAGAATTTCCCCCTCTTTGATTCCTGTATTATAACACATTCCATGGACTAATTACACTGATACACAGGTAAACACTCCTTAAATTTTTAAAATAAAATTTATTGACATTACAGAAAAATATGATAATATTGAAATAAATAAGTTAGAAATATCTAACTTTTTAAATGCGAATTTATTTCCTGAAAATAAGCGAGGAGTGTTATATATGCCATTGACATTTGTCAAAGCGGGTGAGAAAAGAACAATAAAAAAAATCAGCGGAAAAGACGACGCCAGGCGGTTCCTGCAAAGCCTTGGATTTGTTGAAGGTGCTGAAGTCACCGTCATTTCGGACATCAGCGGTAATTTGATTGTCAATGTGAAAGAGTCCCGTGTTGCCATCAGCAAGGAAATGGCATGCAAGATTATGGTCTGATTATAATTTCCAGGGGAGATGAGAACAATGCAAACATTAAAAGACATAGCTATTGGTCAGAATGCTGTCGTGAAAAAGTTTCATGGCGAGGGTGCAGTCAAAAGAAGAATAATGGACATGGGCATAACAAAGGGCGTTCGTCTGTATGTAAAGAAAGTTGCCCCCCTTGGCGATCCAATTGAAGTTACCATACGGGGTTATGAACTTTCCATCAGGAAAGAGGACGCTGAAATGATTGAAGTTGAGCTGGTCGATTAACCGGCTTTTTACTAAAACCAGGCAAGGAAAATCAGCCTTTATTTTTTGCAGTTGCGTTAGTCTCAACTAACCAACAATTTATATATGAGGAGGACAATAAAAATGTCTGTAAAAATTGCTCTTGCCGGCAATCCGAACAGCGGCAAGACTACCTTATTCAACGAGCTGACCGGTTCAAACCAGTTTGTCGGCAACTGGCCGGGCGTTACTGTAGAAAAAAAGGAAGGAAGGCTGAAAGGGTACAAGGACGTTACCGTTGTCGACCTTCCGGGCATATATTCGCTGTCACCATATTCCTTGGAGGAAGTTGTTGCGAGAAACTTTCTCGTGAATGAAAAGCCAGATGTTATACTGAACATCATAGACGGAACAAACCTTGAAAGGAACCTGTACCTGACAACGCAGCTCACAGAGCTCGGAATACCCGTTGTTGCAGCCGTCAACTTGATTGATGCTGTTAAAAAAGCCGGGGACAAAATTGACATTTCCGCCTTGTCAAAGCAGCTTGAATGCAGGGTTGTAGAGATTTCTGCATTAAAGGGCATTGGCGTTGAAGAAGTCGCCGATGCAGCGGTGAATGCGGCTAAGTCTGAAACCCAGCCTGTTCACAGGTTTTGTGAGCAGGTTGAAAAGGCGCTTGCCCAAATCCAGGAAAGTGTACCTCTCCCTAAAGGCCAGGAACGTTTTTTTGCAGTTAAGCTGTTTGAGCGGGATGAGAAGGCTATTGAAAGCCTTAACATAAGCCCGGACACCCTTTCGGTAATTGAATCGTTTATTAAGGAATGCGAAGACGACCTTGACGACGATTCGGAAAGCATTATTACCAGTGAACGCTATGCATACATAGCTTCAATAATTGACAGCTGTTATATAAGGGAGAACAAAGGAAAACTTACAACCACGGATAAAATAGACAGGATTGTGACAAACAGGTGGCTTGCCCTTCCGATTTTTGCGGTTGTAATGTTCCTGGTTTACTATATTTCAGTTACAACAATCGGAACTTATGCAACCGACTGGGTAAATGACGGTGTGTTCGGCGATGGCTGGTTCCTGTTCGGTAAAGGCTCTGCAGCTTACGAAGAAGCCGCCGGTGAGTATGAAAGGAATGCAGCTCTTCTTGAAGCCTTCGAAGCAGCGGCCGAAGAAGCCGGCACCGAACCTGGTGAAGCCACGGGTATTGCCGCATCTGTCGAGCTTTATGATGACGAAGGCAATCCCGAAGAAACCGTCATCGTTGATTATGAAATGTATTCACAGATTGGTGAAATTGAAGAACCCGATCCATCAGATTACGGTATCTGGGTACCGGGCATACCTGTCCTCATTGGTGATTTCCTTGAAAGAGTGAACACTGCTGAATGGCTGCAAGGGTTGATCCTTGACGGTATTGTTGCCGGTGTCGGCGGCGTGTTGGGGTTTGTACCGCAGATGCTTGTATTGTTCCTGTTCCTTGCGTTTCTTGAAGCATGCGGGTATATGGCACGCATTGCATTTATCCTTGACAGGGTTTTCAAGAAGTTCGGCCTTTCGGGAAAATCGTTTATCCCAATGCTGATTGGTTCAGGCTGCGGAGTTCCGGGCATTATGGCATCACGCACCATTGAAAACGACCGTGACAGGAAGATGACCATAATAACAACCACTTTCATCCCCTGCGGGGCCAAACTTCCGATTATAGCCCTTATTTCAGGAGCAATGTTCAGCGGAGCATGGTGGGTTGCACCCAGCGCGTACTTTGTCGGTATAACAGCTATAATAATCTCCGGCATTATTTTAAAGAAAACAAGGATGTTCGCAGGCGACCCGTCACCGTTTGTGATGGAACTTCCAGCTTATCGCATGCCAACTGTTTCAAATGTGTTAAGAAGCACCTGGGAACGCGGCTGGTCATTTATCAGAAAAGCCGGTACGGTAATCATGCTTGCAACCATTTTAGTATGGACCCTGTCAACATTCGGATTCGGAGAAGACGGGTTCGGAGCGGTTGATATGGATAACAGCCTGCTTGCTGCCTTTGGAAACCTCCTTGCCCCGATATTCGCGCCGCTCGGCTGGGGGCATTGGCAGGGCACTGTCGCTGCGTTAACCGGCCTTATTGCGAAGGAAAACGTAGTAGGAACACTGGGCGTGCTGTTCGGCGGATTTGAAGAAGTTGCTGAAAACGGATGGCAGGTTTGGGCCAACATGAGGGAGACATTTACACCTCTTTCGGCATATTCGTACCTTGTATTCAACCTTCTTTGCGCTCCGTGTTTCGCAGCTATCGGCGCCATAAAACGCGAAATGAACAATGCAAAATGGACATTGTTTGCGATTGCTTACCAGAGTATCTTTGCCTATGCGGTATCCCTGGTAATATTCAACATCGGAAACCTGGTTGCAACAGGCGCTTTCGGTCCTGTTACAGTTATAGCTTTTGTCGTTGTTGCGGTATTTGTATATCTTCTGGTCAGGCCGCAGCCCGGTAAAAGCAGGATCAGGAAAAAGGCATTGGCAAATGCCTGAATATTTCAAACAGAGAGGTAATGATTATGATTGAATTTCTGAAAAATAACCTGTCAACAATTATAATAAGCGCGATACTGTTATTTATAACAGTTTCGGTAATATACAGGAGAATCCGGGACAGGAAGGCAGGAAAAATGTCATGCGGGTGCGGCTGCAGTTCCTGTGAAGCCGCCTCGATATGCCACCCGGGTAATAAGGCAGAATAACTATACAGGCTGTGTTTTCGAAAGGAAACACAGCCTATATATCCTAACCGCAGCTTCAATTGGCATATTTAGGGTCGCTCATCGTAAACTTAATTTCACCGTCCGGATAATAAAGGGTTGCATCATTGATGCCGTTTTCCTTAAGGTGCTTATAAAGGTTCTTCCAATGAAGAGTGTGCAGGTCTTCACGATTCGTATAATGCTCTGTTATTTTTTCAGCAAGACCCCTTATCTTCTTTCCTGACACCGGCATCGTGCAGAATTCCCTGATAGACGGCACAAAGTCCGCGCCATCTCCCGCCTGTTCATATTTTTCAAGCCGGTAATTACCATTGCTGTCCTTCCTGTAAGTAATTGCAACGGGAATGACTCCGCCGCTTTCGATATCCAGCACGTTGCCATAAAGCCTGTAGGTTGCGCCGTATGTGGTTACAAATACTTTAAGCATTCCGCTCTCTTCATAGCTTCCGAAGATTTTGGACGCGATAACGGTAAATCCGCGTTCAGGTCGGGAAAACTTTTCGATTTCCGTAGCATATACAAGTTTCTCCACGGGATCGTTGCCATCATACTGAAAGTCAGGAAGTTTGATTTCCTCCCCCGCCTGCAAAATATGGTCATCTTCTTCCCCTGCTTTCTTCAAATCGTTCCCTGGATTGAGCACATATTGATCATGCTCGTTCGGTTTGAAATACACATCGAATGTTTTATTGTCTTTGTCAGGCAAGGATACAGATTTCTTTGATTGAATGGCCTCCATTCCTGTACTTCCTGCTTCGGAAAAATCCAATGGATATGAGTCGGGTTTGATTTCAGCGGGATTTGTGAGCAGACCTGCGCCAACCACCGCTGCGATTATTACAGCAGAAGCAATAACCCAAAACTTTGGCTTTTTATAGTTCAAAATATTTTTGATTCTGCTTTTTACATTCCCTTCACTGAATGCAAGCGGGCTTCCGTTCAGAATATATCTTCCTGCGGCAAGGGACAGCAATGTACCGGCGTAAGGCTTTTTAGCATTTCCGCCCATTGCTTTCAGTACCCTTTCGTCGCAGGACAGTTCCATATCTGTACTCATTAGCATGAACGAAATCCATGCAAGGGGATTGAACCAATGCACCGCAATTAATACGAAAGCCAGTATTTTTACAATATGGTCCTTTCTGCGGATATGGGTTTTTTCATGCAGGATGATATAACTCTGCTCTTCCCTGGTCAGCCCGGCGGGCAAATATATTTTAGAGTTTAATAGCCCAAACACAAACGGTGTTTTCAGATTTTCAGCTTCGTAGATGTTTCCCTCTGTCAACTGCGCATCTTTCAGACGCCTTTTCAGGACCAGAACCGATACAAAACTGTAAACAAGCAGCGCTGTTATGCCCGAAATCCAGATGTATGCACCTGCTTCCACATAAGAATCAGGCAGACCCGCATTTTCGTCAATAACCGGTGCTGGCAGTGAATTGCCTGCAATTGGCTCAAATGTAACCGTTCCGTTGTTGATTTGCGGCTCGTGCTGACTGACTATTTCACGGCGTACGGGAGCATCTGCCATATCCCGGGGTATCAGGCTGTACACGCTTTCAAAGGAAAATGGAACTGCAAGGCGAAATGCCACCACTATCCACAGAGCATAGGAGATGAATTTCGGGGCTTTTTTAAGCAGCAGCCTGACAATTATCACAACAAGGATTGCATAGCTTGCCGTAAAGCTCATATTCAAAACGGTAAGAAACAATTCACTCATCACTCTTCCTCCTTATGCTCGTCAATCAGCCTTTTCAGTTCCTCAGCCTGCTGCCTGCTAAGTTTTCTGCCGCCGATAAAGGCAGTTAAGAACTTAGGAAGCGATCCTCCAAAATTATCTTCTACAAAGATTATACTCTGCCTGGCATAATATTCGTCCCTTGTCATTAAGGATGAAACAACCGCATTTTCATTTTTAAAGATACCCTTATTGCATAACTTTTTAAGCACTGTATATGTCGTGGACTTTTTCCAGCCCATATCCTTCTCACACAGCTTCACAAGATCTCCCGAGCCTATGGGCTCATTCTGCCAGATCAGCTCTGCAAATTTCTCTTCGCTTTCTGTAAGTTTATACACTTTCATGCCATACCTCCCGGGTCTATAAGTTATCGACCGTTTGTTATAAGTCTACAACTTATAGACCAAAATGTCAACAGGTATTCCAATGATACAAAATCAGTTTTATGAAATCATCGGGTTCTTTTCACTCAGCCTTGGATTCTTCATACGGTGGTCCTGTATTCAGAGCGAAATAAGGGATAACAAAGCAGGAAAGCATACAAACCTCTTGTTATTTTGAATTCCTGTAAGTTATAATAACAGCAGGAAGCAGTATCCATCTGATTTTCGGCGTACAGCATTCCAAAAAACGTTTTGAGAGATTTCAATGTATTCTGCAAAACAGGAGGAGGATCAAAATGGGTATCCTTGACAGGCTGTTCAGGAAAAAGACTTCCGAAGACAGGTTAAATGAGTTCTTTGAGAAAAAGGAAAAGGTTATCGACAGTATATTGGGAGAGAGATTCCATCTTGTATCCCATTCCATTATTCCATTCAGTGCCGGCGGTTTAACGGACATGTACATATATCCCAATACAATTGAAGGTACGGCATTTGCAACAATGGAATTAATCGAATATTTTGACAAAGGCCCGATACCCAACAGGAACGGTATGTACGAGCTGCTGGCATTTACAAAACTGAAGGTTGACGATCAGGTGATTAAAGATGAGAATTCCCCATTTGCCAGAATATTAAGGCGTTTGACAAAAATTTTTACAGATATAGGAAGGTACTCATATACAGCAAAGCTCGAACCTTATGATACATGTGAAATCCCGGGTAAAGACGAAACCCTCTGCCTGGTTTTTGATGAATACGAAAATGGCAATGCCGAGTTTATAATTGACGGCAAAAAGTACGGTTTTCTTGTATGTATTGAAGTTTTCAGAAGCGAAATGGAATACGCAATGAAGAACGGAAGCGCAGAATTGATCAGGCTGCTTAAGGAAAAAGGGTACTACCCGTACAGCGATCTTGACCGGGAACCGGTTGTATAGGTTTTCTGCAGAATTGACAATAAGGTGATCGACTGTCCTGAACAGTACCCCCTGTTCTGTTCGTGGTTTAAAACTTCTGTACACAAGCGGCAGCAATGCTATGCTGACGTTGCGGCATAAGAAAGAATAAGAACATATGGCCGGATAAACTTCTCTTATTCTAACTGCTGAATTATCCTTCTGAAGAACTCCACCGCGCCGTTCACATCCTTTTCGTCCGGATGCCCTTTTGCAACTCCGCCTATCAACTTAAAAGGCCCGAATGTATCATAACCCCTGCAGCCATATGTTCCAAGCAGCACGCAGGATTTATCGGCGATAATCCGCCTCATAGCCTTCGTGTAATCCCCTTTGACGCCGTAGGTTTTCACAAGGAATACCCGCTTGTTTCCCGGAAGGTTTTTCTTTGCAAAATCAATAACCTTATCGCTGAATTTACCAAAATATATACCTGAAGCAAAACCTATTACATCGTACCCGGATAAATCAGCCTCGCTGCATTCAACCACATCGATCAGTTCTACATCCCACTGTTCCTTAATCGCGTCCAGGAGTTTCCTTGTGTTCCCGTGATGCCGGGAATAGTAAGCAATTGCAACTTTCATAAGGGTTACCTCCCGTCATTCCTTATTTTTCTTTTCACAGATCATATTACTCATACATCCTGATTATATCAGGTACTCCGGGGCAATTGCCGTTTTGCAGGAAAAAACATCAGGCAAAAACCTGTATTACATTAATTCAGCCTGATGTTTGCCAGGAACGGTACTTTTATCGGAAAATCCATTTAGAGGAGGTATAATATTTTAGATAAAGGGTTTTCCATGTTTATTCGGTCTGCTGCATAATAATATCTTCGCTGTCGGCCATGGCCTGAAGGGTCATGGAAAGCAGTTTATCCAGCTCCCACCCTAACTGTTCTGCTCCGCGCTCGATTATTTCCCTTGAGCAACCGGCAGCAAAACCCTTGCTTTTGTATTTCTTTTTAAGGGATTTCAGTTCCATGTCCTTTGCGCTTTTTGAAGGACGCATCAGAGCAGCCGCCCAGATAAGCCCTGTCAGCTCGTCCACAGCAAAAAGAACTTTTTCCATCTCGTGTTCGGGAGCAACATCAATTGTAACCCCGCATTTCGGAGTAATTCCGTATCCATGGGAAACAACGCTGTGGATAATATCTTCACTTACGCCTGCTTCGCGCAGCAGTTCCGGTGCCTTAATACAGTGCTCATCGGGGTATAGTTCAAAGTCGATATCATGCAGTAACCCGACAATTCCCCAGTATTCTTCCTCATCCCCATATCCGAGTTCCCGGGCGAACCACTTCATAACAGCCTCGACGGTCAGTGCATGCCGGATATGGAAAGGATCCCTGTTATATTTCTTTAACAAAGCCAATGCCTCTTCTCTTGTTATGTGTTTCATGGTCAAACCTTCCTTCCTTAAGTTTATTGCCAGGGAGTAATCATTTGATGCCTAATGCAGCTTTCCAGCGTGCCTCATTGAATCCAGCAAGAACAAAGCTGTCACCAATAAGGAGCGGCCGCTTCACAAGCATACCATCCGACGCAAGAAGCTGATACTGCTCATCCTCGCTCATGGCCGGGAGCCTGTCCTTCAGGTTCAGTTCCCTGTAAAGCATCCCGCTGGTATTAAAAAACTTTTTCAGCGGCAGACCGCTTCTTTTATGCCAATCCTTCAATTCTTCCAACGAAGGATTATTATCCTTTATATTTCTTTCTTCGAAAACAATACCGTTATCCTCCAGCCATTTTCTGGCCTTCAGGCAGGTAGTGCATTTCGGGTAGCAAACAAATACCATATCGCACCACATCCTCTCTTTTCTGAATTATACTACCTTCTCCTTCATCTTTTTTATAAGCTCCAGTACTCCGGCTTCCACCTTTTTAAGGTCCTCTTCCCGTGGTGCCCCTTCAAACTCCACCGACTCAATGAAGTCCCAGTTCATCCTGTTTCTTTCAATTATTTCTTTCAGCTCTTTCTCAGCACCGCCGGACCAGCCGTACGATCCAAATCTGAATGCCGTCTTCCCTGTAATTCTCTTTCTGCCAACCTCATCTATTGCTGCCGCAACAGGAGGGAACAGCTTATACTCATATGTGGGTGCCGCAATTATGATTCCTGCGGATTTAAAAACAGTGGCAACCATTTCACTGTCGCTTTTCAGCGGCATTTCGAGCTTGTTGTATTTTACTCCTTCTCTCCGGAGTATGCTTTCAGCATAATCAACTGCTTTTGCAGTCATTCCGTACATGGATCCCCACAATATAGTGACTTCATTCTTTCCTGCCCCGTCGGCATACAGTGAGAACCTGTAATAATCATCCATGATCTTTTGGGGGTTCTTCCTGTAAACCGGGCCATGGCCGGGCGCTATGATGCTTATTTCCAGCTCTTTCGCCTTCTCAATCGCCTTTCTCAGGCTTGGCGTGAAAGTTGCCATCACGTTGGAATAATACCGTATTCCTTCAGATTCAAAGAAGTCCACTTCTTCAGGTGTTAGTTCGTCATCAAAGCAATGCTCCCCGAACCTGCCGAATGCTCCGAACATATCGCATGAAAAGAGGGTTTTCGTGTCTCTTTCATAGGTGTACATGGTATCGGGCCAGTGGACGTTGGGTACCGGATGAAAGCTCAGTACCTTGCCCTTTCCAAGGTCCAAAGTGTCTCCTTCCTTCACGATCCTTATTTTGTCCTCACCGTAAAAGGAGGTTACCATCTTCGCAGCTTTATCGGTACATATTATCGTAAAATCATCCCTGATTTTCCGGAAGTTTGAAATCCAGCCCGAATGGTCGGGTTCCATATGATTGACAATCAGGTAATCTATATTTTTCGGATCAACACCTGTTTCTTTCAGGTTTTCATAAAGGGTTTCAGGTACTCCGTCCCAGCCGATTACGCCGTCAATTATTGCGGTCTTTTCCCCCTGGACTATATAGGAATTGAGAGTCACTCCGTTTGCAATCTCCCAGATCCCCTCAAATAATATGTCCTCAACATTCATGGTAAGCATATATATTCCATCAGCAATTTTCACTTTCTTCATAACAAGCCCTCCTTAAATATTATTGACGGGTGACTGCCTTAATGTATTCCGCAAATCACACAGTTCAATTAATTATATAAACAAATCACATTAAATTACAACAGGTTATGGAACTAAACAGATTGTATCGGTCTTTCTCTGCTGTTTTTATAAGTATACTTTAAAATTCTGTCAACGAAAATTATAAGTATACTTTGAATATTTGCTGCAAAAACTTATATTTTATATAATACAGATACATATTATACCATTCCCGCTGCGGTTAATAAAGGCGCCTGGACAGGTTCATGTCACGGTTGATTCTGCTGAAGAGCCTTGTTAAGCAGCCTGTGATATAAGCATACCGGATTTAAACAGATGAGAAAAGGGCTGAAGAGCAACAGTTCTCAAAATAAAAATGAGATGGGACAGGGTACCTGTCCCATCGTCTTATGCTTGTCCTTGCATAATTCAGCCATACTGGAGCAGGAAAAGGGCCCATAAAATAAAGATTAGCCTGGGCAATGGACCTGTTTCCCGCAGCTCTGTTCGGCATCGAGGAGCTGCCCGACGATACTTTGCCTGTCAGTCATGGTATATCACAGTAACGGAATAACCACTCCAATCACAAGCAGGAACGGCAGTAAATAATCCCTGTTTTGCTTTATGTTTCTCCTTTCACTATAACACAATGAAGTCCGGGAATTATATTCTTTTACTTGACCAATCCCTTGCTTGTTTTCTTTACATGCCTGAATACTTCTTCAAACCTGTTCAACGCTTCGTCTATGACTTCGGGTGTGTCTGCCAGGGATGTATACAGCCTGCTTCCTGCAAGCGTTACTATTCCGTTTGCCATGTAGGCCGCTCCCATTCTTTCCATGGAGTCCTTTCTTTCATACATCATGTCCTTATGTTTCAGAATTCCGAGTGCGGACTTGATAAATGACATTGATGAAAAATCGAAACTCATAGCGCCCGTACATTCAAGATGCACGATGGAGCCCTGGTTGTAGGCAACGAAAGGCAGTCCGTACCTGTCTGTCAGTTCCTTTAAGCCGTCGCACAGGCGATCGCCCATCTTTCCCGCAATTACGCAGGCATTTGTCCTTTCTATTTCCCTGATTGCCGTATATCCTGCAAGACAGGAAAGAGGATTGGCCGCAAGGGTTCCGCCTACATAGGCCCGGTGTTTTCCTGTAGCAAGACCTGCCGCCATAAGCTGTACATACTCTTTCTTGCCGCCTACGCCGCCCGCGCCGGGATATCCTCCTGCAACAATCTTGCCGAAGATCGTTAAGTCGGGAACCACGTTAAAATATCCCTGTGCTCCGCCCAGGCCAACCCGGAATCCGGTCACCACTTCATCAAAGATCAGCAGTGCTCCGTATTTATCGCAGAGCTTGCGTACTTCCGCGTTATATCCCCAGGAAATTGGCCTTGTCCCGCTTTCAGGACCCACCGGCTCCAGGATAACTGCAGCGGTGCCGCCCTTAAGCCTGTTTCTCTTCAGCATTTTCTCAAGCATGTCCAAATCGTTCGGACGGACCTCGTCGGTGTAGCGGAACGAGCTTTTAGGGATGCCATGGGACTCAAGCAGGAACCTGCTTCCGGGTATTTTAAGGCCGTAAACCATCTGATCCGACCAGCCGTGATAAGCCCCGCCTATTTTGATTATACGTTTCTTACCGGTTGCAATCCTGGCTATGCGCAGCGAAGCCATTACCGCTTCGGTTCCCGAACCAAGCATGCGGAACATTTCCACGTTCGGCATATGCCTGTTGATTTCCTTTGCTATCATCAGTTCGGCTTCATGAAGTAAACCTGTTACAGGGCCGCATTCATTAAGAAGTTCGATAACCTTTTCCCTTATGGCAGGGTAGTTGCTGCCGAGGATCGTAGGTCCGCCGGCCTGCAGGAAATCTATATACTCGTTGCCGTCCTTGTCATAAAGGTATGCTCCGTCTGCCTTTACCATGCACAGCGGGAACGGCTTGTTGAAGGCCAGGTTGTGCTGTACGCCTCCCGGTATATATTCTTTGGCTTCTTCAAAAACAGCCTTTGAAGATTTACACTTCTCATCGAAATATTTCAGCACGACATTGTTGTAATAATCATCATCCACTTCCCATATCGGCTGACTTGTAAGCTCCTTCAGCTTTGCATTGATTTCTGCAGGATCGTCCCATCTGCTTATTCCATATTCGCTCATTTTTTCTCCCCCTTTTCTTTTCAGAGTAAGCCCAATTACTCTTTCACCCTCTGTCTTTTTGCTTTGAATACTTCCTTTTATAAACAAAGTTCATTAAAACCGTGTCTATAATGCCGATTTCAGCTTTTACGCCGCAGGCGGCAGTATGTATACCGCAGACTGCAGCTTTGTCCACGAGCAGCCCAAGCGCTGTCGTATCATCTTCGGTTTCGGCTCTTACAACGGCGCCTATACCCGGCACAAGCACAGCATTCCTTCTTTCAAGTGCCTTCAAAACCCTGCCGGTTTCATCGGATACTACGGGAATTTTCCGCCCAATCATCTGGGCCATGTCATCCACCTGTGCATATATGGGAAGCCCCCTGTTTGCACATACGAGGACGGCCGGGGTCTTAACCAGGGCAGCATGCCTGAATTTTTCCTTTACTGCTTTGGCTAACACCTCTGCCTTTTCGGATGCAGCCTCCTGTGTTGCTTCAAAGCTGCCTTTTACATTCTTTTTACAGATCTCTTCGAGAAGCATTGCCTTATCCATCGCTTCGTCCCGGCTGCTTCCGCATAAAAGGACACCATGGTTCGCCATCAGGACAACCCTGGCTCCTGCTTTAAGAACAGCATTCACGGCCTCTGTCAGCTTTTTTGTTCCGGGAAGGCCGTAGTCTGCCCGCATAACGCCGCCGAGTTTTTCCCTTTCTTCACCAGTCATATCCAGTCGTTCAAAGCCTGCCAGACCTATTGCCGTAGCATATGTCTGATGAGTATGGATTACAAAGTTCACATCGGGGAATATTCGGTAAGCTGCAACATGAATCCGCCTTTCGCCGGACGGTTTATGAAGGCCCTGCCACTCGCCGGTTGAAAGGTTCAACTTGACTATATCCTCTTCCCTGGTTTTTGTATAGTCCAGTCCGCTCGGCGTTATGACAATATTGTCTTCATCCAGCCTGCAGCTTATGTTTCCCCATGTTCTGGCAACAAGCCCCGTTTCGAGTAGTTTCCTGCCGGTATCCACCAGCAGTTTCCTTGCCTTACCCTCTTCCATTTTCAAGCCTCCCTGTTATAAGCATTCAATATGGCGAAGCTTTTTTTATTGGTTTTGTACAGCCTTTTGTATACCTCATAATTTCTGTCGTAAATCTTTTTCTTTTCCATATCGGGTTCATATCGGTTCTTTACAGGAATAAAATCCTTTACAGCCGACATCCCCGGCAGCTTTCCGCTTCCTACTGCCGCCAGCATGGCTGCACCGACGGCACCCACATCTTTTGAAGCATCGACTGTTTCGATAACCCTTCCCGTTATGTCCGAAAGGATCTGACAGGTAACGGGCGACAACGCACCGCCGCCGACAAACCGTATAATGCGGGAAGTTTTGACTTTCTTCTCCTGGGCCTCAAGCATCCAGCGAAGATGATAGCAGATACCTTCAAGAACCGCCCTTATCAGCTCGGTTTTCCCGGTTTCAAGTTTTATATTGAAAAACATTCCCGCTGCGCTGGGATCTTCAAAGGGGCACCTGTTTCCGTGAAGCCAGGGTGTAAAAATTACGCCGCCTGCTCCCGGTCCGATTCCTGATATTGATTCGGACATGTAGTCATAAAGGCTCTCGTATATTTTCTCCCTGCTCTCCGTAATTTGCTTCTTTTCCAGGTAAATACCAATCTCGTCCAGGACCAGGTGATCCTTTACCCATTCAAAGCATTTTCCCGCAGTCTCCATTTCGGCAAAATAAATGTATTTGCCTGTTTCTGTGCCTATAATACCTGCGATTTTTGCAAAAATGTCCACAACCTGCCTGTCAATCACCGTACCGACCCAGCCCGACGTACCGCAATAAATGTGCGTATCCCCTACATCAATGCATCCTGCGCCAACACCTATAAGCGTTGCATCACCGCCTCCGCCGTAAACCGGAATTCCGGGCCTTAACCCCAGTTCATGCGCCGCTTTCCCGGTAAGCACCCCCGCCTGTTCCGAGCAGTCTATTACCTTTGGAAGATGCTTCGGATCCACGCCGTACATTTTGCAAAGGGCCTTGCTCCATCCCCACCTGCCCGGCCTCGTATCATAAAGGAAAGTGGCAAATGCCGAATCCTTTGTCATAACAAACTGGCCGGTGCAGCGGCAGATCAGGTATTCCTTCACGTCAAGCCATTTATGTACCCTTGCGAAAATTTCAGGTTCATTGTTCTGTACCCATTTGTATTTCCAGATGGGATCCTTTACGCTCGTTGGTGCGGCATGAGTTATGATCAGGCTTTTAACAAGTTTGCGAATGTTGGCATCCGATATGGCAAGCCCATGCCCGAGAGACGCCTTCATCTCCGAAACCGCTCTCTGGTCCATATAACTCATTGGACGCCTGAGGGCTTTCCCTTCATCGTCCACAAGCACCAGTCCCTGCATCTGGGAACAAAATGATATCCCGTCAATCTGCTCAGGCCGTACATCGACCTTTTCGAAAAGCCTGCGTGTGGTAGTGCACATGGCCTCCCACCATTCTTCAGTATCCTGCTCAGCCCCGCCGTTTTCAAGAATATACAATTCGTATTCTCCATATTCGCCGGCAACCATTTTCAGAGTTTCTCCGATACTGAAAAGGCAGGTTTTCACTCCCGTGGTTCCAAAATCATAAGCAATTACATACAAGCAGCCGCCCCCCTTTCTGAATACTTCCGTTTGCCCGGTTATTGCCGGCATCCCAGTACACTGCCGATAAACCTGATGAACTCACCTGCTACTTTTTCGTCATTGTCCAGTATGTCTTCCCCGCAGTATATTTTCATCCTTTCGATGTAATAATCGCAGCTGTAGGAGAATTGCAGCATCATCAGCAAGTTGTCGAAAAAAAAGGCCAGCATGCGGGAATCTATTCCGATCTCCACGGCTGCTGACCGCTTTGCTCTCTCCATAAGCTGCTTATATACAGATGCGGTAATTGTTTCTATCTCCTTTGCGAGGATACCTGCATACCGCCTGCAGCTCCCGGAAGTTATTTCATTGTACATAATGTTGTAATACTTATGCTTTCTCGAATGCTCCAGCAATGCGTAAACAATACGTCTGATGCACGTCATCACATCCGCATCGTCCGAAAAAGCGTCTTTCAGTACCTGTTCGAGGAGTTTCAGGCTGTGCCGGACACATTCAAGAAAGAAACTGTCCTTATCCCTGTAATATTTATAAATCACGCCAACACTGACACCTGCTTTCCGGGCTATTACATTGATGTTTGCACGATCCAGGCCATTGCTGGCGAATTCCTCTATTCCGGTTTCCAGGATGTTGTTTATGGTATCGGCATCCAGCTTTTTATACATCGTTTTCACCCATGATTTATATTATTGAGGTGTTTACCTTTGTTTTATATTGACGTGAGCCATTGCTCACACCTAAGTATATTTTACTATTTCTTTATTGTAATTTCAACAAATATTTCATAAAAGCACAGGATGATTCATGCATAATATACAAAGGTATTTATCATGCTGCCTTTTGCAACCAGTTCTTTTATCAAATCTTATGCAAAAAAACAACCGGCGCAGCCGCCGGCTGTTTTTTCAGGTCTTAATGCCTTACAACGTTAATTTTCAATAATATTCACAACCCGGGTTTTTTCATTCCATTGAACGGTAACCCCGAACACATCCTGTATAAATGACGCAGGTACATAAGTCCTTTTGCTCATCGCTATTACTTCGGTATTAAGAGTTTTAGGTTCATAGTCAACGAAAACCTCTTTGCTGTTAATCCTTAGTGTAATAACGGTATCATTCAGCATGCAGGTAACAATTTTATTTTTGCCGTTCCAGGCCACCCTGCCGCCGAGGCCTTCAACTACAAACCGGACCGGCAGCAGCATATCACCATCAACAAAAACATAAGGTTTGGTATCTGTTTCAACTGTTTTTCCATTGACTTTCAATTCAGCAAAGGAAGTGTTATACCTGTCAACGGCTGCCTGCATGATCTCAATTGCGCGGTCAGCACCCAAACGTCTGGCTTCTTCCGCGTACTCATTGAAACTGCCAGGTGAAACACCGTCAACAACAAACCTTGCGAACATTATTTTTGTATATATCATCAGTTCTTCCATGATGCCCGCTAATTCGTCACTTTCTTCCCGGGTAAGCGAAACCGGCGACATAACTGACGGATTATTCTCATCACCTGCGGCCGACCAAAGCCCGATGGCTGTTTTCTGCTCCTGGTATTTTAAACCCGTAATTTCTTTATCGGCCTTGTATCCCGGTACTTCGGGCAGTTTTGGCATATATTCGCTTTCGGTATGATTAAGGCTGATATCAGGCTCCTGCGTAAACTCTCCAGTACCGAAGTTAAACAACCTGTATCCTTCTTTGCTGTATGCATAATCAATCCATTTCATCGATTCCACGGGATAATTGTTTCTGCTGCTTATCGCAATACCGGATTCCGTGATTACCGGAACACCCGGGCACATATAAAGGGCGTCGAAATTCTGCATAACGGGATTTTGAACCGGGATAAGCTCAAATGAAGCATCGATGGACTTCAGGGCGTCAATATGTTCCTTCAAACTCCCGGCATAGCCGATAAAAGCGCCAACCTTGCCGCTGTTTATTTTTTTGCCTAAGTGTGATTCATCAAGGATTAAGAATTCAGCATCAAGCAATCCATTCCTGTACCACCTGCTTAAAGCAGTCACAAAATCCATGTATGATTCTTCGAGGGGCCCGTAAAACACCGTACCGTCCTTTACCCCGAATCCGAAGGGTATACCGAAAGAGCCGATAAAAGCCGACGAGTCAGTAAAAACAGACAAATCAAAAGACAACGGAACAACACCGTCGCCGCTGTCCCTGAAAACCGTAAGCATTTTTTCCCAGTCTTCAATGGTCTCCGGTACTGCAAGCCCGTATTTTTTCAGCAAATCTCCCCTTACAACCGGGCCGGCTGTGACTATGCTGCCGCGCAGATCAATCCCGGGGATCTGATATATATGACCGTCATTATCGGACATAATCAAACTTTTTACCCGGGGAACCAACTGAAATATTTCGTTAAGGTTTGGTGCTGCCCTGGTTATTAGTTCATCCATTTCAATAATAATGCCCCATTCGGCCAAATTTTTCAACAGTTCCGGATATCTTTGCCACGGAAACTCAATCAGATCGGGTGTATCGCCTGCCGCAACCATAATATTCAGTTTTTGCAGCATAATATTATCCGGTACATAAATAAAAGACAGTTTTACATTTGTTCTTTTTTCGAATTCGTTGTAAAAATCGGCGTATCGGCCTTTATCATTTTCATCCGGCATCTTTCCGAAATATGTAAGAGTAATTGGTTTATCGGTTACAGGGCCGGAAGAATTATCGTCTGTAACAGTAACAGGTTCATCGGGCAGCGGTTTACCTTCGTCTTTGTATGAAATCATATAATCCAGTATTATATCTACCGCTTCGGGCCGCATATCCATTTCCAGATCCTTATTATGAATAACGTCTTCGACAAGCTCCCATATAATATACCACTCATCTGCATTATCCATAACTGCCTGGGCTTTTATCAGGGCGTTAATCATCGCTGCAGTAAAACTGTCTGGGAATGCTTCACACGCCTTCTCCATTACCGGAATTGCGCGTTCGGGTTCGGAATAATTGTCCATAACCATAAGATAACCGATACAGAAAAGATCATGGGCAGGAATGGTATCAAGATCCACATCACTCAGGGGCTTTCCGAAAATAATTTCGGAGTACCGTTCGGCATTGTCCCCTGTATATCCCCAGCCTACTGCATTTATAACTGCGGCTTTTATATCGAGCGGGTTTGCGGGATTTGACAAATACCTTGCGATTTCCTCATCAATATAATTCAGTTCGCTTGCTTTTTCCACGATGTCGACATCAAGGTACGAAATAAAAAAGTCTGTTGCCGTAATCGGTGAATCGGCAAAGCCTGTTGTCGGAAACATCAACGAAATTGCTATTGCGATAATCACCACGAAACACAGTTTTCTCCTCATAATCACAACCTCCCATGCAATGATGCAGCATTATTAATTTTGACCTGAATTAATAGTAATAAGTTCCATAAAAGTAACCAACCGGTTATATCTTTATATTAATAAGAGATTCGGAAACAGGTTCATTGCCCGGGTTATATTTTGCTGAATATACTTTGACAGGAAAACGGATTGCTAAGGGAAACATAACCAAAATTTTTGTTTGACAATGTGACCACGTGGTCATATAATATAAGTAAGCATGTGACCATGTGGTCACTTTTCATTCGGGGAGGATCTTATGCCGCGGGAAACATTTTTTAACCTGCCGGAAGATAAAAGGAACCTGGTAATCTCTGCGGCCATGCAGGAATTTTCCAGGGCTGATTTCAAAACAGCCAGCGTAAATCAAATATGTAAAAGGTCAAACATTGCCAAGGGGAGCTTCTATCAGTATTTTACGGATAAACTGGATTTGTATGTTTATATTATGTCTTTGGCCATTGGGGAAAAAATCAGGTTTTTCTCTGATGCTTTGGCAGAATTCAATACCTTGACACTTTTCGAGCAATTCCGCTTGCTCTTTACCAAAGGAATGGAGTTTGCCAGGATGCATCCTCTTTATGCTGCCTTAGGTGAACAATTTTCAAAGGAACATGATGAATCGGCCAAATCTGCAGTTATTAAGGCAGGAAATAATCAATCGGAATCACTGTTTATGCAAATGATACAGAATGCCAGAATAAAAGGTGAAATTGACAGCGAAATCGATCCCCTGGCCTTTATTTTGCTGCTGAAATCCTTAAACAGTGCTGTTAATGAATACATGCTTAATAATGACGTCAATGTTATCAATGAACATAACCAGGAGGAATTATTTAAAATTGTGGATTCACTCTTGAAAATAATATTTAACGGAATTTCAGCAAAGTGATTAATACTTACGGAGGTTTATCATGAATAAAAAACTGGATTTTATTGTTGGAATGCTGTTTGCAGCTGCTACAGCAATACTTATTGTGTTATTTATGACCAATGATTCATTTTTTAACTGGGCATTTGAAAGACACCATAATGTATTAAGCTGGTATATCAGGCCCTTATTTATAATACCCATGGTTATATTTGCATTCAGGAAAAGCTATACCGGCATATTTGCTTCAATCTTTGCTCTTTTTACAAGCATGTTCTGGTTCCCGGCTCCGGCAGTCAAAAGTCCCCGGGTTATGGAGTTTTTGGCGTTTGAAATGGATTACCTTAAAGGTGAATGGATCGCTCAGAAAATAGTGATAAGTTTGGCAGTTCCCTTATTTTTCTTTTTGCTTCTTACAGCTGCATGGAAAAGAAACTGGAAATGGCTTTTGGGCGTTATCATAGGGGCGGCTGTCCTGAAATTTGCGTGGAGTATTGCGTTCAGCGGCGAAGCAGGCATGTCTGTCCTGAAACCTGCCTTATTCGGCCTGGTTGTCTGTATAGGTGTACTAAGTTATTTCTTAAAAAAGCATAAGAGTACGAACGATAAATAACAATCAGGCAATTCTGCCTGATAGATGATGATAAAAATCCCTAAAAACCTGCAAAAAAACATTCCTTTCCGGACCGGCGAAACCGACAGTGCCTTAAGTACAGGCAAGATACACGGGGACAGGTTTATTGTCCCTGTTATATCCTTATGAATTTACTTTTTCAGCAGGTTTATGGTAATATAGAACACCAGGTTATCCAGGCCCTTGACAATCGCAGCTGTATGGTATATTAATTACAGTGTACATAAAGTCAAAACGGACGGATGTATCACCGCGGATCGGCACATCGGTTTCAATAAGGAAGTGTATGAAATGAACTACGGAATAGACGCTGATACAATGAAGTCTCTGAATAAAGCCCAGGAAAATGAAATCACGGAATATCACATTTACCTGAAACTATCCTCTTTCATAAAGAACGAACACAACAGCAGGATTCTTCAGCAAATTGCCCGGGATGAGCTTTGCCATCATGATGAACTGAAAAAATTTACCGGGACCGACAAGAAGCCAAACAAACTGAAAGTATATTTTTACACTTTCATATCAGTCATATTCGGCATAACTTTCGGTATAAAGCTTATGGAGAAAGGGGAGGCAAACTCGGAAAAACTGTACAGGAAACTCGGGGACAGCATTGAAGAATTCAAAATAATAGCACAGGAAGAGGACAAGCACGAAAAAGAACTGGTTGAAATAATTGAGGAGGACAGGCTCAAATTTGTCGGTTCAATGGTCCTCGGGCTGAATGATGCCCTGGTGGAACTCACCGGGACTCTGGCAGGCCTTACCTTTGCGCTTAAAAATACACGCCTCGTAGCCCTTGCAGGCCTTATAACAGGCATAGCTGCTTCTCTCTCAATGGCTGCATCGGAATACCTTTCAGCCAGAACAGAGCAAGAAGGCAGTCATGCCCTGAAATCTTCATTATATACCGGCGGGGCATATGTCTTCACCGTTATATTCCTGGTTTTGCCCTATCTTGTTTTTTCCAGCTATGTGCTGAGCCTTGTGTTTACAATTATAGCGGCCATATTTATAATACTCGTTTTTAATTTTTATATATCAGTGGCAAAGGATCTTCCGTTTAAACAAAGATTTCTTGAAATGGCCGGAATCAGCCTCGGAGTAGCAGTCATTTCCTTTATAATAGGGTATCTCATAAGGTTGTTCCTTGGCGTTGATGTTTAGACAGAAGAACTGAATCCTGTGCGGTGGCATCTTTACTGCTGAGTTTCGTACAATAACAGCCCATTAAGCTCTTCTACTGTTTCCACAATATAGTCTGCACCGGCTTTTTCAAGCTCGGCTCTGTCACCGTAGCCATAAAGAACACCGACAACGTCAATGTTATTTTCCTTAGCCCCTATAACATCGTGTTCCCTGTCGCCAACCATGATTACATTTGCCCGATCGGCCAGGCCATTTTCCCGCAGGGCAAACCTTATAACGTCACCTTTACTGTCTCTTGAGCCGTCCAGCTCGCTGCCTGCAACATATTCAAAATATCGGAGCAGGTTAAAATGCTCCAGGATCCTGACAGCAAAAACAGTGGGCTTGGACGTGGCGACAAACAGTTTCCTCCCGCTTTGCTTCAGATTTTTCAAAAGGTTTTCTATACCGGGATAAACCTCGTTTTCAAACAAGCCCGTTACTCTGAAATATCCCCTGTATTTTTCAATAGCCCTGATGCAGTCGTCTTCGCTGAATCCATAGAAATCCCTGAAGGATACCCTGAGCGGCGGGCCAATGAACTTGCACAAACTGTCACGGTCCTCTACCTCTATGCCGAAACTTTTCAGCGCGTACGCTACTGATTTTGTAATGCCAACTTTAGGATCGGTTAACGTACCATCCAAATCAAACAATATATTAGTGTATTCTTTCATTAAAAATGCCTCCGCATTTGAGTGTAATACATCACCAGGTTTTTGACAACAGGTGTTAAGGGAGGCCTGTAAATGAGTAATTTAAAAGGTTAATCCTGTATACTTTATTTCCTTTCCAGTACAAGGCATATTGTATCTGCTTCCCCGGTATACGGGCTGCCGCAGACATCGTCATAGATACTGTGCATCCGGAACCCGAAAGGTGCCACCTCACTAAGCAGTGCCTGTTTTGTGAACGCAGTGTCCCAGATAAGGTATTCGCGTATGCTGTTCTCTGTAATAACAACGGTCTTGTTGACTTTGACGGTATTGTTCCCGTAATAATACTCTGCTTCAAGGCACAAATGCGGCTGGTCGTTCCAAAAACCGCCGTTTTCATGGTACGACCAGGATGTCCTGTCGCATCGGTCTTTATGCGTTTTTTCGGTGAAGACATCAAAAATGAACAATCCGTTGGGTTTAAGTGCGCGATGTATTTTGGACAGCAGCGTTTTTCTTTCATCAGGTATCAGGGTGGCGTAATCACAGTAAATCAGCGTTATTGCATCGAATTCCCCTGTGTAATCCATCTCGAGGTAATTCCGGCATATATACCTGGTTTTTGTGTCGTGCTCCTTTGCATAAGCAATTGAACGCCTTGAATAATCGATACCGGTAACGTCATAGCCCGCATCTGACAGCCTTTTGGTATAAAGACCCGGACCGCAGCCCAAATCAAGTATTCTGCTGCCTGCCGGGATAATGCTTTCAAGCCATTTTACCGAGCGGTCGATATAACCGTGTCTGCGGCTTGCCGCATCCCAATCCGGGTTAAGATGCGCTTCAAGCATCCCCTTCGATATATGCTCATCGTCCCAAAATGGTTCACAACTGCGCTGCCAGAGCGAAGGTTTTTGCAGGAATGAAAACAGCCTGTTTATCATGCTTGTCCGTCCTCCAATTTCTTCGGGATAAAGTACGGTACATCTGTTGTAAAAAAAGCTCCATGCCGAATTATACCAAAACCCGAAAACATCTGCCGTATAAATAATTCCTACCGCAAAAAAAGGCATTCCCGCTTCCGGGTATTACCTGCTTTTAACAGGAATCATCTCTATATATCCGCGTGTGCAAACCGGTTCGAGCTGTATTCCGGGATTATTCTCATCTCTCACGTATCCATTGCCGTAAAAATCATACCCTGCAATTACCTTTTTAACATCCAAAATTGCTGATTCGTAATCCTCATCATCGTAAGGATCACTTCTGAACAGCAGATAGTCCGCTTCTGGGAACTCAATTATATCAAATCCGGCAGGAACAATCTCCTGATACTCCATTTCCACCTCAACACCCTGAACATATTCATTCGTAACCGGATTACGATACTTAACCGGCAGCCACAGGGCTACAGGCTCTCCACTGATTGATTTTATACTTTTCAGAAGCCCCCATACATCGCACCCTGTTTCGTTACAGTAAGACCAATAATCAGAAGCCTTTACCCCTCTTTTGACAATCACTTTTCTTGCCGGCTTGTGAATTCTTTGAACCGTTACCTTTCTGGAATTCGTCGGTGAAGATTCGCAGGGTTTTCCGGACTGCCGTCAATTTCTCATTCATCCGTAAACCTGCCTTCATTTCTCATTTACATTTATATGAATTCACCAATTTGCATACAAACTCCGCCGTTTTCCTTATCAACCCTTCATCCACCAGTTCTGTTGTATCTTTCGGGCAATGCGTATATGATAAACATTCTTCAAACAAGTCTGACGCATAAATTATAACACATTTTGTTCCGCCAAAGGCAAAAATCGCATGATCTCCGGCATACCACGGCTGACCGCGGACGATACCGGTACAACTGCTAATCACTTTATCCAGCTCATGTTCTTCTTTTTCACTGAAATTAACAGAGGCAACTGCCGTTTTGGATCCGATATGTGCCACTGTATCGATATTTACCACCAGCGTAACTTCTGTTCCGGTTTCCCTGAGTTTCTCCAGGTAGATAAGCTCTCCCTGCGGGTCATAGTATTCTTCAGAGTTAAACGGAACAATATCAATGTTATACCTGGTATTTTCAATATTCCCTGCTGCGTAAAGCATTGCCGCAACCCCGGATGCGTTGTCGAGCGCTCCGTCAGTGTTGTACTTGGTATCCATGTGGGCGCAGATTACAATTGTACCTTCAGGATTTACAGCCTTTTTTGAAGCAATCAGCTGGTATGCTGTTGATGGAGCATTCCGTGATACTATGGCCAGCTTCATCTCTTTTCCCAATGCTTTTTCCACTTTTTCCGCAAAAACCTCTTTGTCAAGGCTGGCCACAGGGATATGGAAATTACCGTCTTCAACCAGGTAAAACGGCTTAAGACCGCTCATACTCGTTTCACCTGTAACGGCGATAACAGCACAGGGGCTTTTTGCTTCGAGGCACTCAATAATTGATTTATGCTCATCCGGGTAATAGAACGGATAGTCTTTGGGCTGCAAAGGTTCTTTCGCAAGGTCTTCCGTCAAAAACAGTATTCTGCCTTCGCATTCTGCCCGTTGAAGTTCTTCAATGTTTCCTGCGGCGACAGTTCCCGCTGTTCCGTTAAAAGATTCTGAGAACGGGCTTACCTGTATCGCCAGTTTTCTTCCGTCAACCGTCAAAAAGGATTCTCCCGCCTCCCACACTTTACAGTCAAAAGGTACCTTAATCGTTTCATATCCCAGGTCTTCCAGGTATGATTCAATATAGCCTGTAATCTCCTGGTTTTGAACCGTTCCAACAGGTCTTGGTTTTGCTATTTCCGCCAATAGTTCCATTTCCTCATCCCCATTTCTTGCGAGTAATTCCGTAGCAAAATAGTAGCAGCTGAAGAAAGCAATTTCTCGACTTATTTTATCATTTGTCAGTTACAGCAAAATGTTTTTCCAAGGAAAAAATAAACCGCAGGAACTGTTCCCGCGGCAATTATTCAATCGGCGTATCAATCTTGCTCAGTTTATTCAGCAGTATTTCTTCTTCTGTCGGGTCATTGCTGTTTTCTTCAATCTTCTTTCTTATGTCAAGCATCCTGGAGTCGATGTCGGCTATAAGGTCGGCACACTCTTTCAGCTGCCTGGCTATTTCTTCACAGTCAGTTACATGCTTTTTGTATTTAAGCTGATGTTCAAGGCTTGCCCATGAATCCATAGCTATGGTCCTGATTTGAACCTCCACTTTCATGTCTTTCTTTTGCTCTGCAAAATAGACGGGAACACTGACAATCAAATGTAAGCTCCGATATCCGTTGGGCTTTGGATTTGCTATATAATCCTTTTTCTCTATTAGCACAATATCGTCTTGCTGAATCAGTGCTTCAGCAATACTGTAAATATCATCCACATACGAACAAATCACCCGTACTCCGGCCACATCATGAATATATTTTTCAATGTTTTCAATTGAAAAGGGTATATTTTTTCTTCCCATCTTTTCAATAATACTTGTGGTTCGCTTAAGGCGTGAATCAATAAAATTAATGGGATTCCTCTGATACCGGATTTTAAATTCCGTGTCCAGGACTTCAAACTTTGTTTTGACTTCCTTAATAGCACATTTATACATCATCATTAATTCCTTGAATTCAACAAGGAAATTCAATATTTCTATTGACCGGTCCATCATAGTATTGATTATCGGGTTGTATACGGATATTTCCTCGGGTGATAAATCATAAATCTCCAAACCGGACGCATCTGAAAAAAGGCTTTCAATATGCCTGTTTGATTCCATAATCTTTTCGCCCCTGTTCATTGCACCCTCCTGTTCTTTATGTATATGTTTTTAATGTATGTGTTTTTATAAAGAAGCAAGCAGTAAAACTGAAAACATACCGGTAGCTCATTATTATTATACCGGCGAAGTATGAACTGAATATTAACATTGAATTAAAAATGAATTATTCTTTTTTAGACTACAGGCATAACGGCAGCAACCAAAGGTTTGCCTGCATTTCCTGTCGTTTTGCTCCATCGCCTGTTTGAAGAAACGGAGTATTCCCGGAATAATTCTGATAAAACCTGCCTTGTGTCCCTGCTCCGGTTTGCTTGTGTTCTTGTACCAGGAGTATGAAATTGATATAATGAAGTAAAATAAGATTTAACTGATTGGCACAGGAGGTTAAGTATGAAGTCTTGTTATTATATTATCGGAGTTCGGCTGGACAACAGGGTTGATAACGCTGTGAAATTCCAGGAGGTACTTACGGAAAACGGGTGCAAAATCAAGGCACGCCTCGGGTTGCACGAAGTCAGCGAAGACGCATGTTCAAGAGACGGAATTATTATATTGCAGCCTTACGGCAGCAAGGAAGATGTTGAGTCGCTGGTTAATGAGCTTAACAGCCTTGAAGGCGTAACCGCACGATACCTCGATTTAAACTGAAACGAATCTTTTCAATAACAGGCATAAATCTTCAAGAAACGGGGCATGGACGGTACTGCCCCGTTTCCTGTTCCCAGGATCCACATCTGTTACCGGTCCTTTAAACTTATAACAACAGCAGCCGCTGTTGCGGCCGCTTTCGTGATATTTTCCCAGGTCCGGGTACCGGGCTGGCATTTAAAGCTCGTCTTTTTTGGCTACCCCTCATTTTGCCCGCAGGCTTGCGGTTAAGAAATAATGTTTGCAGTTCTGCTTCTTTCCGTCGAAATAGCAGTCATCGATATACCGGATCCTTTCAATATCATAATTCGAAAACAAGTCCAGGATATCGTCAAGATCCACGTAAAAGTGAGGAACACCCTTTTCCGGACCTTCCTCTGTTTTGATTACAGTGTTTTCATCCAGCTTTGGATAACCTGCATCCCTGAAAGACCATGACTCTTTTGAACATAATGTAAGGAATACCTCTCCGCTGATTCTTAAAACCCTTGATATTTCATTAATTATTCTTTTAATCCCTACAGAGTCGGTATGCGAAATAACATGATATGCAAAAATTGCGTCAAATGAATTATCTTCATAGGGAAGTTTCAGCATATCGGCATTTGTAATATCAACAGGCAGCTCCTCTTTCTCTGCCCATGATTTCAAATGCACGGTTGCTTCTTCCGACAAATCAAAAGCACTGACATGAAAGCCATGCTTAGCAAACAAAATTGAATGTCTTCCCAATCCGCAGCCAAAATCAAGAACCCTTTTAAAGCCCTTGTCTTTCCATCTCTGTGCGATATAATAGCTTTCCTCACTTGGCTGCAGCCAAATAGAACTTGTTTCCTTATTCCATTCCCATGCTTTTGAAACAGCCATGAACAGTACCTCCCGTTTCACATGGTCAAATTCCGTGAACCGCGTCCAAACAGTCATCCGTAATTTCACAGTAAACCGAAGATGATTGTTTAATCCTTTGTATTTTCATCAACCATGAATCCCCATTGCACTCCGAATTTATCAATGAATTGAACGGCAAGCGGGCTATATGGCAGGGTTTCCAAAGGATCAACGGTAATACTGCCTTCTTTCATTATGTTGTAACAGGAAAGCAAATCATCTTTATTTTTAAACGTAACAATAAGATGAACAGCAACATCTGTTGAGGTATCCTTTTTGCCAAACCGGTCATTCAAATAAACCAATTGGCCATGTATACGCATTGCTGCATGGGCAATCCTGTCATCATCCGCATATTCTTCAGGGTTATACCGGCTGTTGGAAATAATGACGTCGGCCCTGGTATTAAACGCTTTTTCATAAAATGGAATTGCTTCTTTGCAGTTACCGCTGAAATGCAAATGGGGAATCAGCATAATTAACCTCCATTGTATTGGATTTGTCAGATTAGATTCATATCCTTAAACTTTTTCATTACAAGCAAAGCAGTGTTGTCGATAAAGAAAGCGAATTCCTCCCTTGACATTGCAACATGGTTATTAAAGTTTTCATCCAATTCAGGCATATAACCCATTACGCCTATTTTCCTTACAATACATCCATGCGGCAGATAGTCAAGGTAGTCCGGAAACTCCTTTAATGGCAGGATTTCTGTCAAATATCCCGAATCAGGGTTATGCCGGAGATATTCCGCTTCCATGGAGTATATCACCTGCATGCGTTCTTTTTTTGATATCAGCTTCTTAACGGAATCCCAGTCCTCAGGTAATCCCGTTGAGCGTTCACGCAGATTCTCATCTGCTTTTATCCTTTTCCATGTATCTCTTACCCTTTCATCATTGCGTATAAAACGCTGAAACTCTGCATCAGCGACCAGGTGTGCATAATAGCCCAGCAGGAATGAGTAATGTTCATGGGACTGGATTTCACTTTTTCGCTTATGTATGTACTCGTTATAAAAAGCATCGCAATCAGCGGCTGTTTTTCTTTCTCCGGTCATCCAGTGAGTAACCTCCCGTGACGGGGTAAAAGAGGTCCGGTCCTCATTCTCAACATTACAGTCAGGAGCAATATTCCCGACACAAAACCCGCGCCTGTCCAATTCGGGGTAATATTTCAGTATGATATCGGCTATTATCATATGTGTAACCCAGGTAGGCATGGTCTGTCACCTGTCTTTACAGTTATTGGTTGAAATGAGTATTCATGCAGATTCGGTTTCAATTTCATTTATTGTTTTCAGTCCGGCGTTTGACAAACACTTTTTAACGTTCTGCGCATTATCGGCAAACAGTGGTATTTTACGATTTCCAAAGTCCATTTCATTGGATTTGATCCTTGCTGCAGGCGGATAATCCATGTTCATGCACCGGACAATTTTCGGCATCCTCGTTAAATTGAATACTCCAGCACTTTTTGCTCTTTTGCAATTCTATACCCCATCCGTATGTAAATATCCAATGCCTTGATATTGTTGGTCCGCACTTCCAGGAGAGCAGTTCCTGCACCATGCTTTACAAGATATGAAAGCCCTTTGCCGATTAAGCAACTGCCCAAACCTTTATTTCTCCATTGAGGCATAACAAATATATTCTCCGTAAATGCCTGCCTTTTTCCATGTTCTGTTTTCCTGTCCGGGCTCCAGTACAGCATTATGCTCCCTGCTATGCCGGTACCGCTGAAAGCGGTTATTGTAGTGCCATCAATCCACATATCGGATTTCATGAAGTATTCAAGGCCTTCCACATTCCACGGTTTCTCAGGAAAAACAGTATTGTATGCATCAATATACCTGTCCTTTTCCTCCCTGGTTTCCATCCTCCATTCAATAATCTCCAGGCCTTCAGGAACAGCTGTATCATTTATGGGTTCACCCAGGTCTCTTACCATACTGTAAATGCCATCACAGGCCTTGAATTCCTTTGAAAGGAGATAATCAATGCTCTCTGTTTCGGTTGTAAAATAGCAGAAGCAGATTTTTGTGTCTTTAACCGGTGCACCGTTCCTGATCTCCGCTGCCCTTACCATCATTTTATCATACAACAAGTCCCGAAGTTGTCCTTTGCTCTGAAAATCCGGATCAACTTTCATTTCGGCCCATAAAACATTAGGATATCCACTCCCGTTTTCAGCCAGCACCGGATAAATTGCTGCATACCCTGCTAATGCACCCTCTTCATTAAAAGCACAAAAAACATTTCTGCCTTCTTCAAATTCCGGAGAATTATAAACTTCAGCCTGAACCACAGGGGAGTCGGGAAAAACACTTTTATATTTTTTGTCCAACTCGTGTACTCGGGCAACATCCTCCGGTTTGAAATTCCTGATTATTATTTTCTCCATAGCTTGACCTACCCGTTTATAAATTGCCTGCAAGTTTTTCCGTATGTATTCTTTACGCCCTTTTAATCTGACTTCCGGGACTGCTTTTCGTCCTGTTCTCTAACATACAGCCTGTACTCGACAGACGTCGGTTCTTTCTCAACAGCCATCAGTTCACCGATTTTTACAATTTCCTTGAGTTTTTCGTTTATAAACAACTGCAAGCATGCGGGAACATGGTCTCTATAATACCTGTGCAATGCAACGCATTCACGGCATCGTCCATGCCATTCACAGAGCGTATGCGGGCACGTGCACCTGAGTACTTCCGGGTCCTTTGCAAGCTCCCTGTTTTTTAAGACTAATTCGTAATACTCCTGTTTTGTTCTTATTTCCAGCCACCTTCTTTAACCTTGAAATAAATGTATCAAGTTTCCTGACATAAGTATACTGTGATTAAAATTACATTCAAAGTTCGGGGTTGTATCCTGTCTTTTCGTTGATATATACATACCCCTGTATGTCTTTGCCTATAAGCCATGAATCAAATAGTTCAAGAGTTCGGGTTGTTTATGATTGCACAGTTTAAGCCTTTCGTTAATTTGACAGCATGGATTTTCTATCATGTATGAATGCGAAATAATGTCCAACAGATCGGTGCCGTATCAATAGCTTAGCAAATTATGAGCAATGTATCAATACCTGGGATTGAATACCTGACGATAGACTTCAATTATAAAAGTTCCAGTCGCATCTCGGTATATTTCGATGACTGCTTACGTACAAATCCAAGTTTTTCGTAAAGCAGTCTGCCGGATTCAGTGGCAGACAGCTCCAGATATGAAATATTCATTGCCTTTGCCTTGTTGATCATCATAGTGAGTAATTTGGTTGCAATCCCTTTGCGGCGATATTCAGGATAAGTAAACACATTGAGTATCGTTGCCGTTTTGCCTGTTATGAACGCCGGGTTTGCCGGCTTTTCCGCAACTGCCATATACACGGTTGAAACCACCTGGCCGTCTTTTTCAGCCAAAAACGCGATAAAATCACTGTTCAGATGCTTTGGAAAATAATACATCAGTTGATTGACAACAGCCTCTGTTTCGTCTTTACTGAGCTCACCTCTGTCCTCAGCCAGGTAATCGAGGCGCAGCTTAATCAGTGCATCTATATCTTTATGTGATGCTTTTCTATACGTAATATCCATTCCGAATCCTCCTGGTAATATGCTTTATCTCCCCGTATTTTTCACGTATTCGCATGGTTCAGCACCGGCAATTTCATATATAAATCAGGCAGACAGCCAGTTTTACAGCATATTCACAGTTTATCATATCAGCACTTATCCTTATCTGAAATCACGTAAAACAGCTCGTCCTGCCAACTGTCATCTTTATAAGGCATTTACAGGCTGAGGATATACTTTTATAATACTACTTTTTCAAGAGATAAAGAATGCAATGCTGCAATGAAAAAACAACCGGTTTACCGTAATTATGAAACGGAATTATAGCCCCTGTCAATCTTTAACAACTCTGTTGTTTTGACTAATTTGACCCCGTCAAAGCCCAGTTTAGTTCTGTGTTTTTGCATGAAAAAGAGGCTGTAGCTGGTACAGCCTCTTTTGTTCAGATCTTGCCGGGAGAATTAATCAACCTGGGTTGTCAGGAATATGGGCAGGGTCATCTGCTCAATCTGGTCCAGGAGCTCCTCAAGTTCGTCCATATGACGGTCTTCATCGTTCAGAATCTGTATGAGAATATCCCTTGTTGCGTGGTCACGCACTTCTCCTGCAAGCGCTATGGCATCATTATATGCCTTAATTGCTCTTTCCTCAGCAGCACGGTCATATTCAACCTGGGTTGGAACGTCCTTTCCAATATGAATATTACTCAGATCGGACACGATTGGTGTTCCGCCGAGAAACAGGATCCTTCCTATTAGTTTTTCGGCATGCTTCATTTCTTCAATTGACCGTTTTTCGAACCCTTCATGCAATTTGCCATAACCCCAGTCTTCGCACATTTCGGCGTGTACTATGTACTGGTTGATGGCCGCAAGTTCGTCTGCGAGTAAAGCATTAAGCGTTTCAATAAGTTTCTGGTTTCCTTTCATAAGTATAACTCCTCTCCTTTGAATAATATCTTTTTTTGACAGACTAAACTGACCCATCTTTTTTACTGATTACAACCTAATAAAGTTTTTGGGTGTATAATTTTATTGTACCACTCTTTAGCGAAACATTAACTAATTTTTGCAACAACCGGGAAAATCATTTACACTGTTCATTTCTTTTGTCCTGTGAAACAACTGCGGTATCCTCTCCTGCCATTATTCAATATTTCCGGCGATCCTCAGGATTTCTTTTACCGACATATCAATATCTTCATATGTCGTCTTTTATGAGCTTACGCTAATCCTCTTGTCTTTCCACTTTTTATTTGCGAAAACTTAAATCCTAACGAAATCCAGAATCTTTTAGCGCCTGTGTTCCCGGTCATTATCCCTATTCGGACCTTATTAAACCCCCGCTTTTTCAGTTCCTCCTCAAACAGATTATAAACCTTTTTCCCGTATCCCTTAGAATGGTAATCCGCGTGAATCATCAGTAAACCTATCCAGGGACAATTGTCATTCGGGTTATTTTCCAGGAAATCAATTATTCCAATATACCTGTTTTCAAGATATACAAGGTAGCTTTCAGTATTCCCGTTAAGAAACATGTTTTCAGCTTCCTCTGCTGTTCGCACAGGATTACCGTTTTCAAGGATATTATAATGCGTATTTGGATTGAGTATTTCCATTGCAGTATCCAGTAAATCTTCGGTAACAGGACAAAACATTATAAATGCTGCCTCCTTGTTTTTCAGGAGGACCTGCCAGGAGGGCGGTTCAAAGCCACTGAAAAACTGGCATTATTGAAAAATGCCAACAAGGGTCTGCTGGTTAAAGGCTTTGATTTACAAGTTAAGAGTGATAGCGGCACTGAGCAGTTCTGTTGAAACCATTACAAATCAATGCTGCTGAAAGAACCGTCCCATGCCATGCCCTACGCTGTTTTCAGTAATGCAATTGCTCTTTTATACAGCGGATCAAATTCACAACCACAGCTTCCACAGTCTTTGTCAGCCTGTTCAATGGCCGCAAGCAGCTCTTTTTCATCCCCGTTTCCATCAAGCCATGCTTTTGACGGGCCGGCAATTAAGTCCCATCCTGACTCGGCAAACTTTGTCAGGATCCTGGTTAACTCTTCGCGACTGCTATTTTCCACTTTACCTTCTCCTTCCTTTTTTAAAACCTGTTTTTCAATTTCACTGTCACTAAATACAACTTCAAGCATAATTTCACCACCCCGGTAAATTTTAGACCTGCCATATCACACAAGGTCGTATCTTTATCCGTGCTTTAAATATACTTTCTTTAAATATCGGAAACTGCTCATTTATCTCAGAATTTGCAATCAATCTCCGGTATATCACCCGGACTGTTGAAAAAATACTTTTTTCCCTGGTTTACCCGAATGCAAATTCTAATATAAATAATCGGTCAGTTTATCAAGGGATATTATTCTTTTCTCTATATTTCTGTAATTGCACGCTTTATCAAGTAACACGGCATCAAACCCATATTTAAGCGGCCCTTCATAGTCGCAGATATAATCATCTCCTACAAATAGTATTTCTTCTTTCGGTACCTTTGCCAGTTCCAATGCTGCATCATATATTTTATAATGCGGTTTTCTCCATCCGGCTTTTATGGAAGTAACAACAAAATCAAAATACCTGTCAATGCCGTTAATTTCAAGAAGCTCTTCTATCCCGCCTTCCACCATGAAGTTTGATACAATCCCAAGCCTGTATTTTCCGGATAACTCAGACAGAACTGACCTGACGTTATCATATACAATACAGTTTGATTTATAATTTCTCCAATAATTGACTGAAAGCGCTTTGGTCACATTTTCCATAACATTGCTGTCATCAGTCAGCTGCCCTGCCATATATTCAAATCTTTCAAACAGATTATATTCCTGAAGCTCCTTATAACGCTTCTTCAGTTCATCCTTTATCTTGGCATACTGTTCAGCAAAAGAGTCAAAACCATCCCATAGGTATTCATATCCGCATCCGGCATAAACCCAGTATGAATAGAGCCTTTCGTCCGGTTTTTTAATGACATCAACTACAGTTTCCATGCAGTCAAACAGTATGTATTTGTAACTCGACATTTAGACCTCCATATTTTTCCGAAATATATCTTATCGTTTATTCCGGCTTTTGCATATAAGCCGGCGTATCACCGACATATACGGTTTTATAGCGGTAATCGTAACTGTTAAAACCAAGTGCAAAATAAAATTTAAATATTTAGTATATATTAACAGATTCAGGAAATATGGCAAGTGTGTTTTATTTGAATAATAATATTCAGGGAAAGGTGTTAACTATTTAAAAACGCATATGAATGCTTTAAATCAATAGAATTATTAGAAAAAAAACTCAATAATAACCGAATTTCTGATAAAGTAAATTCCGATAGCCATTTATGTAAACGGCAAATGCATTTTAAAGATTGATAATACTGCTGCCTTCATCCATCCTGCTTCATTAAACCTGTATATCCTGAGGCACCATTACCGGTATCAGAGAAATCCTGCCCGGTCTGTTCCTGGGAATCAGTGCACCCGCAGATTAGTAAAATCAATATGAGAAAAACACATATTAATCCTTTTTTCATACTTTTCTCCTCACAATGTAATTAAAACAAAAAAACACAGTTATTTTGAAAAGCTGCCACATGGCAGGGTTACACTACCTCATCAAAATAAATAACAATTTATCCCGGTATTTTGTTACAGTATTCTGGTGATTACGACAAATTTATGATTTTTTTTAAAAATATACATCGTATTTATAGCTTTATCCCGGACAAAATAAAACCAAACAGACAAAGAGGTGATAAAGTTGGCAAGTCGAAGAACTCCGTTGGTTCCTTCAAAAAAAGAAGCATTAAACAGGTTCAAAATTGAATGCGCAAAAGAAATTGGCTACGAGCAGTTTGTCAAGGAAAACAACGACCATTATAAAGGAGACCTGCCTTCCTATGTAAACGGCAAGCAGGGCGGTCCCATAGGAGGACAAATGGTTAAGCGCATGATTCAAATGGCTGAAGAAATGCTTCAATAATGAATAATGTTATACTTAGTTCATACAATCGAAGCGCCGTGGATTATTGAAATCTGCAGCGCTTCTTCCGGCACTTTTTAGCTCCTGTACTATCTTTTCCACTGTTCTTATTTAGTTACTCCAGTCAAAAGATTCCTGACCATTCACAGCAAATTCTGAGCCATCAGCTTTATATAACATCAGCCTTTATTTTAACCGCAAAGACTGCTTTGAATCAGTTGAAACATTTTGGAACTGAATTTTTAATGGGAGTTTTTCTTTAACAGGCCTGAGCTGAAGTCCCGGGGACTGTTTAATAAAATCTTTTTCAGAAGTCTACCCCCACGTTGAAGGCAAAAAAGAACTGTGGTAAAATCAGCGCATAAAACTTTTTTCAGGGTGATGCAGGTGAAACAGGAACGGCAGTATCCCAAAATAGTGATATCCCCCAAGGCGGAGCGCAGCGTCAGGGATGGGCATCCATGGATATACGGGGAAGAGATTCATAAAACAGAGGGCGTGCTGCAAAACGGCGGGCTGGTGGATGTATATGCCGGGAATGCCTTTATGGGTACGGGCTTTTACAACAGCGCCAGCAAGATTACAGTCCGGCTCATTTCACGCAACGCCAACGATGTATTTGACGCCCGCTTTTGGCGACGCCGCGTGGAGTATGCCGTTCATTACCGTAAAACAGTCATGCCTGGCGCGGACTTTACCTGCTGCCGTCTTATTCACGGTGAGGCTGACCAGATGCCCGGGCTGACAGTGGATCGTTACGGGAGCCTCCTGTCTGTGCAGATTACCTGCCTCGGAATGGAACTTGTCAAGGATACGGTATACCATGCCCTGTGGGACGTGCTTACTGAAATGGGTGAAACGGTAACAGGAATTTATGAGCGCAATGATATTGCCCTGCGTGCAAAGGAAAGTCTGCCGGAATATAAGGGCTGGTACAGGTCCGATGTCATACCGGTGCCCGAATCCGCCGTTACGGAGATATGTGAAAACGGCGTGAGATACCTGGTAGATGTGGAAAACGGGCAGAAAACCGGCTTTTTCCTTGACCAGAAGTATAACCGTGCCGCTGTAGCCCGTATTGCCTGTGGCAAGCGCGTTCTGGACTGTTTTTCCCACACCGGCTCCTTCGGCCTTAATGCGGCGCTGGGCGGGGCAGAGCATGTGACCTGCGTGGATGTATCCCAGTCAGCCATTGACATGGCAAAAGAAAATGCCGTACGCAACGGGCTGGATCGAAAAATGGATTTCCTGTGCGAAGATGTGTTTGACCTTCTGACAAACCTGACAGACCGGAAATGCCGTGACTATGACTTTATCATCCTTGATCCGCCGGCTTTTACCAAGTCTCGCAAGACAGTTAAGACCGCTGCCCGCGGGTACAAGGAGATTAACCTTAAAGCCATGAAACTGCTGCCCCGTGGCGGATATCTTGCCACCTGCAGCTGCAGCCACTTCATGACAGATGAATTATTCCGGAAAACACTGGCAAGCGCTGCAAAGGATGCCTCCGTATCCCTCAGGCAGATTGAAGCCCGCCAGCAGGCCCCGGACCACCCCATCCTGTGGAATGTTCCGGAGACGAGCTACCTTAAGTTTTATATATTCCAGGTGGTGTGACCAGTGTCCTGGAATCAGCATGTTTTCAACAGCAATGGCGTTTTCTCCGGTTAGCAGACGGACTAACGTGATAAAACTTGAATTTACCAGGCCGTCCATCCAGGCAAATAATAAGAGCAATTGAGATGGTGTTTTTCTAATTGTTGATAGTTAGCATGGGGTCACCGCTTCCGAAATGATGTTTTATCTTCCCGTATACCAGGTTATCTTCTTCAATGCCTTCTAAATGCAGTATATCAATAACTTCAACCATCAGACATACACTGGCGTTGTTAATGAATAATGCGGAATCCATCAAGGTATAGCCCAGGTCCCTGAACTTATCCACTTCATCGGAATGATTGTTCCCCAATGTGTTCATTACATTCGCCTGGTCTTTGCTCAGCACACTGACTCCTATAATATCTCCCTTTGAAATGTTCTTCCCGGTAGCACTTTGGGCTCCCAGTAGCATAACAATTTTGTCGTAATCAACCTGCGTTGCCCATGAGCAAATCATACCGTACTTCCGACCGTTTTTCTGAAAACAAACAGCATTCGCGCCATAGTGAAACGCCCTGAACCCTTCCATATTTCAGCACCTTCCTTTGTTTCTGTCAAAGTTATCATTGATTTGCCAACATTTTATCATTATTACGGCATATGGTCCCTCGCACATCCTCCAATATTTTTCCGTATCTTGGTTTCTGCAGATTTGATGTGTACATGCGTTTTGAATTTTAAGGCCTGCTTCTTTTTTCGAAGCAGGCATTAACGTGTATTTTACCATATTACTGATTACCATTCAAATAACTGATTCTTTACCTCCTCGGGCAACAGCACACTCTTAGTTTTTCAGTCAGGCAGTAGATAAACATCAAACCGATTCGTGGTATTTGTATTTCCTTAGAATTCTTCCGAAAATCAGGCAAATTGCCATTCCCAATAATCCGAGGATGAATATCATCATACCTGCCCCGGAGCCCTTTCCCTGGCCAAACATCGTAACCATTATGCTTTCGGCAGAAACACGTTCCATTAACGGTTCACAGACTGCATCAACCATCCAGCCGCCAAAGAAAAATCCAATGGGTATCGTGAAAAACTGCAGCGTGTTTCGGCATGAATATACTCTGCCCTGCATCTCTGCCGGTATAGTCGTTCTCACTATAACATCCAGGCTGGCACTCATCAGCGGAACAGGAAAATATCCCAGTATCTGCGCAATGCACCATGTGATCGGCGTTCTTGTCAGAGGCATCAGGAAGTTATCTGTCGTCAGCGAGAACAGCATTGTTACTACGATAAGACGTATCCGATCTTTTGGAGGCGGCAGAACAGATACTATCAGGCTGCCGGCAAGCATAGCGATTCCCACAAAGGAAGTGACGACTCCGAGGACTGCCTCTCCGCCATTCTCCCTGGGCAGGATAAACGCCGGGAGCACTGCGTCAAAAGCAGATGCAACAAAGTTGACCCCGGCCAGAAACAGGATCAGCATCAGTACCATTCTGTTCCGGTTCAGGCATTTAAGACCTGCCTTCGCAGATTCAATAAGTGTTTCCTTTTCTGCTGCAACAGATACTTCTACCGGTGGAATCTGTACAAAAAGCCATAACGCAAAAAAAGCGACTAAAAAAGTGCTTAAATCCACTGCTATTACAACATCCATACCACCCAGGGCATATAGCGACGTAGCGAGCATCGGATGCAGTATGGTGATAAGCGATCCGGAAAATGATCTCAGGCCGCTCGTCTTCTGGTAATACTTTTTCGGGGTAATCAGCGTGTTAGCGACATCACTTGCAGGTCTCTGAACCGTGTTCATCAGGCCGTTTACCGCATTCAGCAGGAACAAATGCCAGGCACAGAGCATACCTGTTTTCAGGAGAATAAACACCAGCACCGTACAGCAAGCTGCTATTAAATCACAGACCAGCATTGTTTTTTTCTTGTCCCATTTGTCGGACAGCGCTCCGGCAAAAATGCTCACTAAAACATATGGAGCATAGGAACAAATGGACAAAAGTGCTGTTTTCAGTGCCGACCCGGTTTCCTGGTACAGCCAGAGAGTCAGCGCGAAGTTCGTCATTGCGCTGCCAAGCTGTGATAACCCTTGTGTGCTCCACAGTATGTAAAAATTCTTCAGCTCATGTATTCTGTTTTTCATTTTGACTTTGCTCCTTTGACTTTAAATTAATTTTCTAATTATCAAAGTGCAAAGCCTGAGGATAACAGCCTATAAAGGCTCCATAGCTCCATGTAAGTATCCTCAAACCTTGCATGGAGCTTCTGCGCTCATGAGAATCATATACCTCACCTTCCAATGTATTTCGAAATGGATAACAGGTTAATGCTCCAAACTCTGTGTTGCAGCCTTAACCCGGTGCTATTCGAATTACTGCCTAAAGACTATCATATCAGCAACCCAACCTGCCAACAAATAAAATCTGCCACTTAACTTCATCTTAATATTCCCAAACCTTCAGCTGTATTTCTCCATTGGTTATATGTCGCCTTTCCTGCCGCCCTGCTACTTGAAACAGAATCTGACTTACACCCTGGATAGTTTTCCTGTTTGGCTCCAGGGCTATTACCGAATGTATTCTGCCTTCTTCTTTGCAGTTTTTACTTCTTTCTGTCCCCGTTTTATACATGCGGCAGTTACAGAGTAAAGGTTATTTTAATAATACAAAAAAACCTGCCTAAAGTTCATCAGCCAAAATTTTTATATTTGATTTTTCTCTTATTCATTGATATTATTTACGCAATTTTGATATATAATTAACTGACCGGGAAGCACTAAAGGGTAATATAAGAATTGATAAATCCCCCGGGTTACATTTATCCACACAGCCAATTAAAATTTTATTGTGTTTCCAGCTGTTATTTAATATTTACAATTTTCAGCGTAAATGTTATTATATTACTTGAGAATACGGGTATCATATTGATGCTTGCAATGAAATGCTTTTAAGCCGGAGATGTTCATAACTATGAAAAGGAATAAAATTTTGCTCTTTTCAGCCTTTTCGGTTACGGATGAATTTCACGGCGTGGTTAAAAAGAAACCTGGCGGTATATGCAGCGGAGGTAATATGAGAGAAACAGAAAGAAAAAGAAATACAGCAATTAGCTTATGTTACATCGTAATTATTGCATCTGCGATATGTATCATTGTATTCATAGCGTTTTTGCTTCGATCATCAGAATCCAGCAGGTACTGGGACAAAAACTATGATTTCCTTGCCAGGTGTCTCACAGCCATCTTTACTTTAGGTATAATTATTCCCCCGCTTTTAATAGCACGCATCAGAAAGAATAAATAAGACTTTAATATGAAGCTGAATTGCATTCTAAACTCCCGATAAAGCAGTATCGATATCCGTGACAATATCATCAATCCATTCTCTTGTCGGATTATCCTCGTTCAGAAAAAAAAGTATCCCTGGAATATCAGCAAGGCGCGCAAGCAGCAGCCAGTTGTCCGGAAGCTGGTATTTTGCCTTACTGTTATATGCCTCGGCAAAATACCTGAAGACATCCTGGTTTATGTATTTCTGTATATCGTCATCCTTTCTGCGAAAGAACTTTCCGATGTCGTGCAGCCATCCTGCAGATAAAGCATTTTCAAAATCAATGAACCAGACCCGGTCGTTTTCATCCACCAAAATATTGCCATAGGTAAAGTCCCCGTGAGATAATACATAATGCCGCTCAATTTCTGTAAATAAATCATCCCGTTTATCAAGAAGATCAATGAGGCGTTCTTTTTGACCGTCAGGCAGGTGTTTACCCGCCTTATCATTAAGCAGCTTCCTGATTTGAACACTTACGGGCGGAACGTCCTTTTTATAATTAAAATTGCAATTCAGCAAAGCCGCACGATCAAATGTCGAGTAGTGTATCCGGGCAAGTCCTTCCGCTATCTGCGTTATAATCCTGGTCGGATAGCACCCGTGCTTTTTGATATATTCATCAAGTGTAGTACCGTTTAAAAATGAAATAATTGCATAGGGACAGGGGACAATATTCCCTGAAGAATCATAGAACAATACCCTGGGGACCGAAATCTTCCCCGAAAGGAAGGAGTACATCGATAATTCAATGTTGTCAATCCCACTACTGTAAAGTTTTAAAAGAAAATTCTTCCCACCGGCTTTCAGAACATAATTACTTGTGCTCATGCCTTTTTGAATCGGCGTAAGTGATTCATAAGCAAGACTGGGATCAAACACCATGCATATTCTTTCTGCCAAGTATTCATCCATTTCAAAAAGCTTGTACAATCTACCCATATTATTCAGTAATGCCCCCCTATAAGACATATTTGTTATTTATGTAAAATTGATTCCGGGCTGAAAAACCGCACAAAGTTCCTGCATAACCCGTCAAACCCGGTTAAATCAAAATATACAGCCTTATTATCAATGCAATAATAAAATATCATATTTTTTCTGTAATCAGCAAATCATTCTTTCCAATCCATCCTATTCCGGCATACAGCACGGCAAATTTATACGAAAACGGTGCAATTATTGTTTCTTCACTTTCCTGGGGCATCGGTGGAATATAATATTCTATATCCCATTTCCTGCAATAATCTGCTATATGGCTTATTATCCCGTCACATTCTTTCCTTGCCTCACATATTAATCCTTCAGCAATTCCTCTGCATAATTATCCCTGTCATGAGCCTCTTCTGGGGAACGGCAATAACCACAGCACGCTTATAATTTCCGGAGTAAGCCGAATAAGAGATATCGGCTATTCCAAACAAACATGAGGAATACTTGTTCATTACTTTGCATATTGAATTATAGACTTCTTTATTACTTACCGTATTAACCATTCTCCAGCAAATGTATAATATAATTTAGACTTATCCAACAGGTCACCTCGAAGAAAATATCAACTCATTTTGGCATTTCAAGTCGGGCAGACAGACTGGATGTAATTCTGCAACCCCTGTAAAAACAATGCTTACGTTTTTAAATTGGAAAAAATTTACTCAGACATCAGCCGAATCTATATCTTTCAGCATTGTTTAATATGAGTTTTCGATATTTCTTATTACAATCATAAGCAAACCCAATTAAATATTCAAAAACACTCCCTTGATATTACTCATGTTCGTATTGCTCATATTCTTTTTTTACATGATTCCAATTTTTAAATAATTCTTCTTCAAGGATCATCGCTTCATAAGGCGGTTGGAGAAAATCAATAATTAATTTGACAACATTCGTAAAATCGAGTTTATATTGCAGAACTCTTCTACAAAAATTCTCCCATCTTCTTAAGATAATAGAGTCATCTGCCAACCTGGAAATAACAGTAACAGAATCTTCTTCATATGGTGTTCCCCTGTTAGTAACCGTTTCATAAATTGCTTCCTGCAACTTTCTCCCATCAAAATCAAAAGTCGTTGCCAAATAGTATATATCGAAGAAGTCTTTCATCCTGCTTGTAGCTTCCATTAGTGATATGATTGCATCTAATTTTTCCGCCACTGTGGATTCCAATGAATAAGTCATAATATTAGGTTTTTCAAATTCCGGAAGTATTACCGGTAAAACTCGTTCAATAGGCGAAGGTATTACAACATCGCCAACTCCAAAGTCTATACTAAAGGGAATCTTAACACTTTCAATAAAGCCCGTTAAGTAAACCCGAACCCCATGGTACTTTCTTATCTCACTGATAGTTTCCAACTTCCTAATCCCAAATTGTATAAAATCATTTTTATAAGGCGAAGAAATAATTTGTTTAACAAGTTTCTCCACTGCATCCATATCGTTAGGGTAATCTTTTAAAAGATAATCTGCATCCACTGTTGGCCTTGCGGCAAACCCACTGATTGAATATAATAAATAACCGCCTTTAAGTATAACTTTGTCTTTAAGAACACTTACTGAAAGCCTTCGCATAAATTCTTCCTGGCAAAATAAATTTAAAAGCTGTTGCAATGGAATACCTTGTTCTTTTGATTTATTTTTTAATCTTGCTATAACTGAAGCTATAAGATTCCTCACTATAACCACATTCCTATATATGTTTGCACCTTGTTCTTTATATTAAATATTTCTGCATATTCAAACACTTTTCGCATGTTTTTTTTTGGGTCCTCTTTATATCGGCCTATTGCATTTTTAAATACTTCTTTCTCCAGCTTTTTCTCATAACGGAGAACATCACAAATTGTGCGGTCTCTGTCGTATATCCTGATTTCTACTCCATCTATCCTTATTACATCTACGCCAATATCTAAAAATTTAGGCTCAAGATAGTAAGGTTCAATTAATGGATAATTGATATTATATTGAGTCGTTTTGCTATATTTATCTACAGCAATTTGCCACGCTAATGGTATGCGATCTGTGTAACCATAATATAATAGAGCACTTTCAAGAAATATAACTGCCTGTGGGAAAAGTCGTGCAATAATTACTTCGTCTCTGATTATATAATCTGACAGTTCATAAAAACCGCGTTTAATCTTTGTAATAACCCCATCAACTATAAGTCTTTTTATCTGACGGCTTGAAAGCCCAAGCTCTTTAAGTTCCGCAGTTTTCAAGACTCCTCCTCGTTTTAGAAACTCCTTCCTAATTAAGCTATTTATTACCATTTTGCACCTCCCGGCCTGTTTTTGTTTTTAAAAGCAGGCCTTAAAGTGCATTTTACCATATTATTACTCCTATTTCAAATGATTTTTAATTATACTATCAAGACATTTGATAGTTTCAGATATGAGGTAACAACAGGTTGATGGTAATGTACAATAATTAATTCCGTTTCCTTCATGGTCTCCGTTCCCCTAATATAATTCTCACTGGTTCATACAGGATAACAGTATATTTTCCGAAATATCCCATGTGCATTATTATAATAAATATCAGGCTTTACATGGTATTCCTGCTTTAACTATAAATAAACTTAATTACTTATCCCGCTTCCTTTTTGCTTCATGACATAATTTCCTTCTTTTGTTTACACATTCGTCACTTCGTTTTCTCTATAAATTCTTTTATTGCAACTGAGACTGCGTCACCATGTCCTGTTATTAAATGTCCTCCCGTTTCAAAGACAGCGGTTTTCGCATTCGTACGAGCGATAAATTTTTCAACACTCTCATATTTTGCCATAGGATCATCTTTAGCGTGAACCACTAAAACAGGAGCTGTTATTTTATCAATTTCGTAATCATCAAAATTAATATCCATGTCTATATTTGTGATTGTTTCATCTGTTTTTATGCCCTTTTTACGGGGCGCTACCGGAAGCATGGTATCATACAAAGACTTATCTGTCTCAGATGCAAACATGTATTTAAAAACAAAACCGAAATACTTTGTAATAAACCACATGGGAAAGTCATTAACAAGTGGTGCCGGCGGCCCCATCATACCTTTTATTTCCTCGCGTGTCTTTTTAGATGCAGGAACCCCGGAAGAAAGCAAAATTAACCCTTTAACACGCTCGGGGTACTTAATCGCAAACATAATTCCCGCTGCACCACCCGCAGATGTTGAAATAATATATGTTTTTTCAATGCCAAGCTGATTTAGCAGGTTTAAAAATGCTTTCGCCTGATTTTCCGGTGTTGGTTGGGATGGTAAATCAGAGCCGGGATAGCCGAACCGTGACGGAGTTATTTTCCTGTGATCATCACCTACTATGCTTTTTAAAGATACATAAGCTTGATCATAACCGCCAAAAATGCCATGGGATATGAGTATTGGTTCACCCGTACCCTCGTCAATATAGCTCATTTTGCCAAAATTAGTGTAAGCGGTCTTTATATCATAATTATTAAGCCTTTTATATGCTTTGTTAATGTCAATCCTGTACTGTATGGCTACGGTGGCAGAAAGTACAAACAATATTCCCAGGATATATACCCACATACGCTTATACCACCTTTTTTATCTGCATATTTCTCCCTGAAAATGAGGGCAAATCTAAACGATATTCTTTCGTAAGGTTAGCTAATTGAGTTCTTATGTGCTAAAAATCTTATTTTCTTTTCGCAGTTTCATCATACTGAATGTTTTTGTATATAGAAGAAAACTGTTTTATATGATTTTCCAATATATTAACTGCCTCGTCCTCCTTGACCGGCAAATGGTCGTATTTATTCAAAAGCAGGAATATTGGTGAATAAAAGTGGAGTGCCATAATATATGGATCACACTTAATAAAACCACCCTGTTCCATCATGTTTTTAAACAATATTTTTTCAAAATTGATTGGTCCGTTTATAAATAAGTTTTGAAATGCATCCCTGGCTTGCAAACTTCCAAACTGCTCAATGGTGAGCATTCGCCTGAATTTGGAAGCAAAATCATCCTTCAGGAAATACAGAAACATCTTTTTGGCAATAGATACAAGAGCTTCTTCTGACAAATGCATGTATTCATCCGCCACCTCATTAATCTCTCCATGAGGCAGCTGTATCGTCGTAATTGCTTCTTTATAGCGCTTAGACATTTCATCAATGATGCTCATAAAAATGTCCTCTTTGCTTTTGAAATGGTTATAGAGAGACGCAGCCTTTATACCTACGGCACTTGCAATATCGCGCATAGAAACCCCATCATAACCTCTGTCGGAAAACAAAGCCAGAGCATGATATATAACTGCCTTTTTTGTGTTTCTGTTTCTCATGTACCTGTCTCCATTGCCGGGCTGCATTGGGCCAATTCCTCTGTCCGGCAGTAATCCTGATCATTATTTCTCTTTGCTTCACTTTCTTGTATTGGTTAAATTCGGCGAGCTTGTATATAGTTAAATAACTAACAAGTGTTAGTTTCATTGTAACTAACACTTGTTAGCCTGTCAAGAGAACAAATAAAGTTTATTACTATTTCCTTTGTTTCAGCACCCCGGCATCTATTTCGCAGACAGTATCACATAGTATCTCAATATCCGCAGGATTATGAGATGCAAGCAATATTGTTGTTCCGTCCTCTTTCAGCTGCAGAAACAACTTGCGCATGTCTTCCACGCCACGGTTATCCAGGCCATTCATGGGCTCGTCAAGGACCAGCAGGCGGGGCCGCTCCATTATAGCCTGCGCAATACCCAGTCTTTGGCGCATGCCAAGCGAATACTTCCCAACAGGCTTTTTGCTCTCCGGGTCAAGGCCTACTGTGTACATAACTTCCTTTATGCGCTCATTATTCGGTTTGCTGCGCAGCCCCATCAGCCATTTCAGGTTATTATAGCCGCTTTCTGTGGGAATAAAGCCCGGCGCTTCTATTATCATGCCGGTTTCCGGGGCAAAATTGCACTCCAGCCCAATCTTTTTGCCAAGAACTGTTACACTGCCCTTTGTAGGCTTTAGAAAACCAAGAATACATTTCATCATCACGGTTTTGCCTGAGCCGTTGCGTCCAACAATGCCATGGATTTTTCCCGTTTCAAATGCGATGTTCACATTCTTCAGAACTGTTTCCTTTCCAAAGGTCTTGTACAGGTTTTCCAAAATAATTGCATCAGCCATTCGGGTTTCCTCCTGTAAAGGTAAACTGGACTTTTTGAACAGAGTAAAAGGACACAGCTGTCAAAGCCATGCTGATACTGCTGAATATAAGATGGGACTGTGCTATCGTAGGAAGCTGATCATAGCCGAAATTATGCATAATATAGGTTGAATGCTGCAGGGGTGAAAACCAGGCAGCCATGATGTTGGCATAATACTTGATGTTCTCATCCAGCTGAAACCATGTTATAAAACGATCGGGTGTCAGCAGGTATGCCAGCAGGCTCATGAAAACTATAGCAAACATACCCGCTTTTTTCCCATACCTCAGGGAGACCGCAAGGTTGAGCGTGGTCAGCAGCAGGGCATATTGCGCCATTAAAAAGAAAATGTTAATGGTGGCAGAGTATGGGGTGGTCAGCTTAATGGTTTTCCGCACAACAATCAGGGCTACTTCAAAGAAAGCGGGGGAAAAACTTAACAGGGTTGCAGTGTCGCTCCACTTGTTTTAAAAAACGCATTGCCTGCAGTCAGTATCATCGAGGAGATAAGTAGAAACAACGTATAACCGATACTGATTACAAAAGCGGTAAGCACTTGTCCCAGCAGCCAGTTCAGGCGGTTAACACGGAAAACCAGGTAAGCGGCAGGTGTATCCAGCCGCGGAAACTGAGACAAAAGCAGTATCAATGCCAAAGATGCAAACAAAATACTGTCACTGTCTGCAAAGCACCAGATAAAAGGCTCAAAAACCTGGATATCTGTCAGGAACTCATTGGAAAGAGAAATTGTTTTTTCAGTCAGGAGAAAGCAAATGAGAAAGCCCATGAACAAACCCATGAGCAGGCGCGGATTTTTGCGCAGCATTCTCAGATTCCAAATCAAACACTGAAGTACGTTCTTTATGCTAAACATAACGCAGCACCTCCTTACGCAGTATAACAACATACAGTGCTGCCATAACTAAGAGGAAAATACACAAGAAGAGAATGGTATCAATCTCTCCTGTCAGCCAGGACAGTGGATTGATAAGCCAGACCCCCGTAAAGAAACGCGCCGACAGCATAAAGAGTGTAAAACTCATCGCCGTCGGGACTGCAATGGCGCTTACTGTATCCTTTGAAAGCAAGGCCCCTGTTCCTCCAGCAATGGAAAACACTATCGCCGACAGCAATCGTGAAATCAGCATATGTGCCGGGAACGGGGACACCGCAGCAGGACATGCAGCCAGCAGCAGCCCTGTAAACAAAAGTACTCCTGATGCCTGGGAGAGGGCAGCAGCGAAAATCGTTGATAATAATTTACTGATTATATATGCAGTACGTCCGCTGCGAAACACTGCCATCCTGGCCGCACCTGATGACAGCTCCTGAAATGCGTTTGCAGAGTACGGCAGCGATGCCAGCAGTGGAAGGGACAGGGCGCTGCCAGAGCCGGACAACGCTTTTGCCAGCATTTCCATCGGATCTACGATGCTGCCGTGCAGCACCCAATAAGAATCGGTTCCCAGGTCCATCCATAGACTGGCAACAGATGCCGCAAGTGCGATATAAAACCATATGCTTCTCAAAGCTCGGCGGAAGTCGTACAGAATCATTCTCATCGTTTAATACCCATATGTACGGTCAATCACAGTACCGTCAATGGCATTGATAGTCAGCTCGGAGTCACCCCATATCGGTCCGACGTCTTTCCCGCGGGCATATCCGCCGGTTCCAAACAGTGTACGGTGTCCGTAAAAATCCCATACCGGAATGTAGTGGTAGGTATTATTGGGCTGACGAACCGCCATGTAACCTAATTGAATTTTGTACACCTGCATGGTGTTTTCTTTGAGGTCCGGGCTTCTCTCCAGGTGTTGTATGCTCAGCAGCCCTACATTTGCAAAGATATCCATGATCTGTTCAAAGGGGAGCAGCTCGCAGTCCTCCTGGATTACCTCACCTATATCATATGGGTTACAATATTCTAAATAGCATACACCGTCACCCCGGACAATGACAGTAATTACGCCAAGCCCGGAGGTATAATCATAGTCATTTGCGCAGCTTTCGCCGCCATAATCATCATTTACCGGTATACCATTAATATGCCTGGTATAACGGAATATATAGTACTGAGGGTTATTCACAAGTTCAAAAACCGGCATCTGACCATAGTTCGTCATTTCGTAATCGGGGCATATGGCATGTACCTCTTCGTCGGCATAAACCCGTGCTTCTTCCAATGTAATCGTGCAACCCCCTGCTTTACCGTCTGTCAGCGGCAAAAGGTCGGACGCGGAAAGATTGTATCGACTTTTGAGGTATTGCAGCCGTGGCTGCCATGCCAGCTTTCCGGTTTTGGTATTAAGCCCGTATGCTACATTTATTGTGCGGTAATCCCGACCATTATAGTATTCATCCTCGTTATAAATCCACAGAGAGTAGAAATCATATCCCAGACCTGAACCAACATATTGGGGATCTTTTTTAACACCGTGGCCGTCATATCTCTCTTTGGTAGCTTGATCTATCCAAATCAGGCCCTCGGTATGCCGATCGATAAATGCAGAAATTTCATCATCGGTAAAAGGACGCGGTACGGCTTCTATTATATCTGCTGAGTAAACCTCCGGCACTATTATTTCAGCATCCACTGTAATAGAGGATATACCGGTATCGGATGTGTATTTTGCCTGATAGGTGGAAGGAACACCCAACCGCTTGGCTAACAGCTCACCCTTTTCAGCGGTATGGCCATGTTTCTCAGGCTCCGCGGCTTGCGGCGAGTTCCGGCCAGTGCAGCCTGTAATGCTCCATAGCAAGGCTAAGGCGAGAAAGGCAATCAAAAGTTTGCGTGCCATATTTTATCACCCCATGGATATCATACATGCCGCTCCGGATTTAAGTCTACATCAAGTTGTTGACGAAATGTCATCGACTTGTAATAATGATACTGTTATCTGCGTTCCTTTACCTGGCTCGCTTTCTATAGCGATATTGCCGCCATGATGCTCGGCTATCAGCCTGCAGATTGTCAATCCCAGTCCAGCTCCGCCACTGCGGCGGGAACGGGCTTTATCCACCCGGAAAAATGGTTCGGTGACTAAGTCGATGTAAGCAGGCGGGATTCCACAGCCCTTATCAGAAACCGAGATGTAAGCAATTGATCCCTTCCGACAGATATCTACATTTACCTTCTCTCCTTTTGGCGATACCCTGATTGCATTTTCTATAAGATTCACCGTCATGGATAGCAGAAGTGTTTTATCCCCGAATAATTCAAATGGTTCGCAGTTAATAATTACTTCAGAGCCGAATGTTTCTTTATGTGTATTAGCGAGGTGATATGCCGGAAATCTTGCTTTATCAATATGTTCCTTCTCTGCCAGGCTAATCAGTTCCATAAGTTTTTGAGATAATGCCTCGGTATGCTTTCCTGCTTTCAGTATCCTCTCTGCGCAGGCAATGCGCTGCTGTTCATTAAGCGGCATATGCAGCAGGCTGTCAGCGTAGCCAATAATTGATGTCATAGGCGTTTTCAGTTCATGAGCCAATGCCCCTAACAGCAGCTGTGACCTGTGAAGCTGCTCATCCAGGGAACTGATTTTATCTTCGATGGAGTCTGCCATCTGGTCAAAAGCTTTCGACAACTGACCGATTTCATCCCTTGTATACACAGATGTGCGCCTGCTATACTCCCCACCTGCAATAAGAGCCGCAGTTTCTGTCATTTTCTGAACCGGGCGCAGCGCAAAACGTATCGTGAATGCCAAAAGCAAAGCTGCACATATGCATGCAATAAGCAATACAAATACTGATGTCCACCGCATATTCAAAATTTGTTTATCTGTTCCGGATACATCCATGCTCAGGTATGCAGTAAAAGTTTGATCTGATATGGTAAACGAACAAGCCCCAACCAGCATATCGCCTTCCTTATCTGAGAGCCTGGCCACCGGGATTTCCGCTTCCCCCAGGACGACGCTGGACAGTTCGGGAATTTCAGTATCATAGATTACATTGGCTAAGTCGACGGGAGAGTTGATAAACAGGGATTGCCCGCGCTGAAACAGTGAATAATGCACGTTCTCTCTTCTAAGAAGGTGTGCATATGCAGAGAAGTAATAATGTACTATACTTCTAAGGGTAACAGGCTGGACTCTCGATGTGTCTGTATCCATAGCAGATGTGACATTCCTGCATAAAAGGCTTAGTGACATACGCACATTTTCCTCGTCCATACGTTTCAAGGCAGCTTCCTGCATAATATTGACTGCAATAAGGCTCAGCGCAAGCACAATGATAATAATAGCGGTTGAGGCCTGCCAGTTTAACCCAAAGTTTCAACGGGTCACCTCCAGTTTGTAGCCCACCCGGTGAATTGTTATGATTTTATCATGCCAATTCAGTTTCTTACGCAATACGGCCACATGATTGTCTACTGTGCGTGTTTCCCCAAAATACTCATCGCCCCAAACCTCCCGCAAAAGTTTTTCCCGTGACAATACTATATTGGGATGCTTCATGAACATGAGCAGCAACGCGTATTCCATCGGCTTCAGGTCCACTATGTTTCCGTATGCCTCTACCCTTCGCTCGTCTTCCCAAACGGTTACGCCGTTTATTGACAGCACAGAAGAAGCCGGGCGTGTACGGCTCAGCACTTTTTCCATCCGTACCAGCAATTCAAGAATATCGAATGGCTTAACGAGATAATCCTCTGCACCAAGGCGCAGGCCCCTGAGACGATCAGAGACCTGTTGCTTTGCCGAAACATAAATGACAGGAATGTTGGACTTTTTCATATACGGCAGTAATTCAAAGCCATCTATTTCAGGCAGCATGATATCCAACAGTGCAAGGTCATATTGCTGCCTGCTTATAGCTGCCAGGGCCTGTCCTCCGTCAGCGGCAATATCGCACAGATATCCGGCAACGGTGAGATTCATTTCCAGGAGTTCAGAAATGGATGGATCATCTTCAACAATAAGGATTCTATACATATGTATCCCCCCGCTTTTAAGTGCATTTTACCATATTATTACTCGCAATTTAACAATTTTAAAGCAAGATAGTGCCAGGATATTCTGATAGTTCTGTTTCGTAAATAAAATGTCACTATGAAGGGCAATGTTCTATCTTAAGCAGGAAGGCTTCAAAAAATCACAGCATTCATTAATCATCCTGTCTGCCATGCGATTTATGATGCTGATTCTTTTTTCTTTTGTTGCAAAGGAAGGATAGCCCAGGCTCCCGACATAACCTTCAGGTAAATTGCTTTCTTCATGAAATAAATATTTTTTGAAATCATCAAACGGTATGTCATGCTCCCGGACAGATTCCATTTTTACCTTTTCAGGGTACATAAACAATGCAACTGATGTTTCAGCTTCACAGGCATGCCTTATGGAAGACTGCTTCTCAAGTATATCTGAATACTCAATTTCAGATATATCGTATAATTTAATGTCGTCGGATATTTTTTCCATCGCCTGTATGTGGAACGGATCCCCGTGATACGTTAACAGCAGAAAATGTTTGAACCCCTGCTGCCTCCACCAGTCTGTTATGGATACTATTATTTCTCTCAGGGTTTCAGGCTTTATTGATGTAGTCCCCGATAAATATACATCGCATGGTAGATTAACACCATAGTTTATTGAAGGGGCAACCAGCGCATCGGTCTTTTCAGACAGAATATTGGCCATATATTCCGCAATAAAAGTATCATTGCCCAGTGGCAAATGGTATCCATGCTACTCACAGGTCCCAACGGGAATTATCAGATTATCATTAACTTCCAGAATATGTTTTTTGACCTCATTCCATGTCATATCAACCAATAACATTAAACCTTCCTCCCTTAATATACTCTCGTTTTCTTCACTTATCTTCGTTTTTCGCAGAATTTCACT
>LFSH01000071.1 GCA_001513105.1 Clostridiales bacterium DTU070
ATTATAAAGCGGATAAGAGAAATACCACATGTTGAGATAATCAGATTCGGAACGCGGACGCCGGTTGTTATACCTATGCGCATTACCGACGAGCTCCTTGACATGCTGAAAAAGTACCAGCCAATCTGGATTAACACCCATTTCAATCATCCCGCTGAAATAACCGAGGATCGGCAAAAGCATGCAGGAAAATTGTGGACGCAGGCATACCTCTCGGCAATCAGACCGTTTTGCTGAAGGGCGTCAATGACAGTGCCGAGGTAATGAAGGAGTTATGCCTTAAACTTGTTAAAAACAGGATCCGCCCATATTACCTGTATCAGTGCGATCTTGCCCAGGGATTGAATCATTTCAGGACACCCGTGGAAAAAGCCTTGAAATCATGAAGAGCCTAAGGGGATTTATTTCAGGGTTTGCCGTTCCCACGTATGTAATCGACGCGCCGAACGGCGGGGGGAAAATCCCGATTAACGTACAGTATGTTGAAGAGATAAATGACCATGAAGTAGTAATGAGGAATTATAAAGGTGATCTGTACTTTTACCCGAATATCCGGGGCTGTACTATGGCT
>LFSH01000068.1:0-182 GCA_001513105.1 Clostridiales bacterium DTU070
CTTGTTACAGAAGCACAGATAATATCTGAAATCGGGGATATAAACCGTTTCCCTGACTCAGACAAGCTGGCTCGGTTTATGGGCTTGGCGCCGGTGCAATTCAGCTCTGCCGGAAAGGGTAAAGACCAAAGGTGCAGGAATGGCAACAGGGCACTAAATGCGATATTTCACTTTCTTGCAAT
>LFSH01000068.1:252-4691 GCA_001513105.1 Clostridiales bacterium DTU070
GATGAAAACCAGGACAGAATACAGGCCATATGAAAAGACTGATGACAAGAACTGATTTTATATTCTGGAAACCGAGGGTTGGAAGATAATTCTTTTTTTGTTGAGATATGGTAGCAGGAATTATATAATAGATATAGTCCTTGTAGTGAGGGAACGCCTAAGACTACAGGTGCATATAATCCTAACCTTAGCATGGATATTGGTAATGGTTTAGGTAAACTAAATGGAAAATCAATAAATGTAAGTGAAAAGGGGTTAAATTTAGTAAAAAAACATATATCCCAGTTTGGAGATATTCCTGAAAACCAAGCGATGATAAACAGAATTGAGAGTGCATTAAAAAATGGGCAGCCTATTACTGGTGCTGATGCGAGTTTTTATATGCATGAAGTGGCAGAAGCTACAATGATGCAGAAGGGAAGAGTTTCAGCGATGACAAAGTAAACCTTGAAACACCTATAGTAGTCAATGGAAGTTTGTCAGTAAACTGCACTGATTTAACTGTTTCGGAAACCATTTTTTCATCAGGCAGCATATATGTAGATGCGGCTCATTGTAAAGGCAGTAATGATAAAAGCATTGTAATATGTTCCGAAAACGGTGATATAGTTATAAATGGCCGGAACATTGAATTAAACGGTTTAATTTACGCACCAAAGGGGACAGTTGTGATATATGCAAAAGAATTTACCTTAAACGGGAGTATTGTTGCTAATAACGTATTAATAAGAGGAAGCAGGGTAAAGATCAAAAACAGAATAACGACTGAACAGAAGTAATTATAAAACCGCAGGGTTCAGTTTAATGCGGCTTCGTCCGGTACAATAAAGCTATTAATATACTTGAAATATTCAGCCATGAGTAAATATTTGTCAGAGGCTGACCATCTAAAAACTTTTGTGACAGGCGGAATAATATTGCAATTAAAAAGTTGTCCGCGAGTTCTGACAAAAATGTATTACGGACATGCAAAGATAAGCATTTTTCAATGCACTATTACGTGAAAGTAAATGAACATAATCTTATTTGGATATTTATTCACCTCATTAAGCTATTCAAATCTTGTTTGATACGGTGTTTCAATCCGGAGATTAGGATTCAGGCAGAACCACCGGCGGGATTTGCTTGACTTGGCGGGACTTATGCCTTATCTTTAGAATAAAACGGGCAGCAGTGGTTTAAACTAAAATAAAAAGGGGGAAGGGGTTACCGTGAAACACAAGTTTGATATTCCCGATACGAAAAAAATCAGGCTGATAATTAACACCGATGCCAAGAACGAAGCAGATGACCAGTTTGCCATAGTTCATGCCTTGCTGACACCCAGGTTTATCATAAAGGGTATCATAGCAGCTCATTTTGGTACTCACCGTACAACAGAATCCATGCAGGAGAGCTATGACGAATGCGTTAAACTGCTTGAACTGATGGAACTTACCGATGAGGTTCCGTTGTATAAAGGTGCTGAAACGAAAATACCCGATGAACAGACACCGGCGCCCTCGGAAGGAGCCGATCTGATAATACGTGAGGCCATGTCTGACAGCGATAAGCCGTTATATGTTATTTTCCTCGGTCCTTTAACCGATTTGGCTTCGGCTTATCTTAAAGAACCGGCAATTGAGAATAAACTGACTGCGATATGGATAGGCGGCGGAGCATGGCCCGATGGAGAGAATGAATTCAACCTGGGCAATGATATTGACGCTGCAAATGTAGTAATGCGTTCAAATATACCGTTATGGCAGGTGCCGCGTAATGTTTATTCCACAATCAGGGTAAGTATAGCCGAGCTGGCAGTGAAGGTAAAACCCTGTGGAAAGATTGGGGATTACCTGTACCAGCAGCTTTATGATTTTAATTTCAAACTGAAAGACAATATGCGCTTCCCGAAGGGTGAAATGTGGAGCCTTGGGGATTCACCGGCTGTAAGCCTGCTTTTGGATCCGCATGATTACCATTACGAAATGAAACCTGCTCCAAGGATTACACCCGATATGAGGTATGTGCATTACCAGAAAGAAAGATTAATCCGCGTTTATAATTATGTTGACCCGCGCTTTACATTGGAGGATATGTTTGCGAAACTGAAACTGCACTACGGGGATTAAAATAAAAATATACTGCAGTGCTCACAACCCTGCTGCATCGAAATGGCCGAACCAGGGAGGAATTGCAACGTAATTCCTCCCTGAACTTTATATGATAAAAGGGCTGCCTTTTAAGGCAACCCCAATCTTAATGCTGAACAATTGTTAACAGTCAAAAAAGATGACTGCTGTTCATGATAAGAATTAATCGGTTCCATACGTTCAGGCTGTATCCCTTGATTATTGGCCGCCCTCAGTGGCAGGATGTTAAACTTTCGTTATGAACAATGCCGCGTTCAGCATCAACAGTAACAACACATCCACTCTTAAGCAGGCTTGTGGCGTTCTGGGCACCTACAATAACGGGTATGTCCAGCGCCAAACCCACTGTTGCGGCATGGTTGTTCGTGCCGTCCTCTTCTACAATAAGCGCTGAAGCGGTTTTTATCATCGGCATCATTTCGTTTGTCGTGTAGGGCACCACCAATATGTTGCCCTTTACATACCTGCTTTTTAATTCCTCAAGGGTGCCGGCAACGCATAATTCCCCTGTTATTACGCCTGTACCGATGCCCGTTCCTTTCACGATTACCTTGCCCACAAGCTGTACTTTCAGGATATTGGTAGTACCGCTGACTCCGGTCGGCACGCCGGCTGTAATAACGGTCAGGTCACCATGCTTCACCAGGCCGGATTCCAAAGCCTTTTGAATTCCCATGTCAAATATCTCGTCGGTGGATGTTGCTTCCTTAACAAGGTACGGAATCACCCCCCAGCTCAGCGACAGCTGCCGCTGCACCTTTGGGCTGACGGTTGTTGCAATGATTGGACAATCAGGCCTAAACCGCGATATCATGCGGGCAGTATATCCTGATTTTGTCACGGTAATAATGGCAGATGCCTTCAGGTCCATTGCAGTAGTGCAGGTGGCATGGCAAATAGCATTGGTAATCGTGGGCAGCATTTCGTGCTGGGTGTTTACGAACCGCTTCCAGTAATCCATAGCTATTTCTGCTTTTTCAGCTATTTTTGACATCATTTTCAGTGTCTCAACCGGATACCTGCCCATTGCGGTTTCGCCTGACAGCATAATAGCGCTTGTGCCGTCATAAATGGCATTGGCCACGTCACTTGCCTCGGCACGGGTTGGTCTTGGATTTCTTATCATTGAATCAAGCATTTGCGTAGCGGTAATAACAGGTTTGCCGCTGCGATAACACTTTTCAATCAGCATTTTTTGTACAACGGGTACTTCTTCCACCGGGATTTCCACACCCAAATCCCCGCGGGCAACCATGATCCCGTCCGATACAAGAAGAATTTCGTCTATTCTGTTTACACCCTGGCGGTTTTCAATTTTTGATATGATTTTAATGTCCTGGCCATTATACTTATCAAGGATCTTCCTTATTTCCGTCACGTCCTCCGCCTTGCGTACAAAGGAGGCAGCAATAAAATCCACATCATTTTCGATTCCAAACCTGATATCGTCAATATCCTGCTGTGTGATGGACGGAAGATTGATTTCCACTCCCGGGACGTTGATTCCTTTTGTATCGCCGAGTACCCCGCCGTTTAAAACAGTACAGTGGATGTCCTTGTCTATAACCTCTGTAACCTCAAGCTCTATCAGTCCGTCATCCACCAGGATTCGATCACCTTTTTTCACATCCTGGTACAGTCCTTTATATGATACCGATACCTTTCGTTCATCGCCTAAGATGTCATCATGGACTAATGTAAAACTATCTCCTGCGGACAGGGTGACAGAGCCGTTTTTGAACCTGCCTGTGCGTATTTCAGGACCCTTTGTATCCAACAGCAGTGCGACCGGTCGTCCCGTTTCCTGCCTGATCTTTTTCAGCATGTCAATTCTTTTCTTGTGTTCCTGGTATGAGCCATGGGAAAAATTCATTCTGGCCACATCCATCCCCGCAAGGACCAGTTCTCTCATTATTTCTTCGTTTTCACAGGCTGGTCCGAGGGTACAGATAATTTTGGTTTTTCTCATGAAAATTAAACCCCCGTTAAAGTCTTTTTATATTGACTAAATATGTAAACTGATTGAGATTTCAGTCACACTAAAAGCTGCCATTCAGCAGCTTTTTATGTTTATCATACCGATGCACTGAAAAATGAAGCCGCGCCGGCACCGGGATTAACATATGGCAGTTCCTGTTACGTGATGTCTAAAAGAATGCAGGATATAAATACCCTGCTTCCTTGTTTCATGTCGTATGGAATTGCCGCTATCAATAGTACCACATCTTTTTCCGCGGGTAAAGAGTCGAAGAAGAAATACGGTGACAGGAACGAAGATAAGTCAATTGTCAAAGTAAATGCAACCCC
>LFSH01000079.1 GCA_001513105.1 Clostridiales bacterium DTU070
CTTAATCAATAACAATGTTCTTGAGGCTTTTAATGGGCAATTTAAAGCTTGGTACAAGCCTAAAAGAGGTTTTAATTCATTTGAATCCGCCAATAGACTTATTGCTACTTACATCTTCTTCTACAACTTCATCCGACCTCATTCCAGTCTCAATGGTCTCACGCCAGCTCAAGTCGCTGGAGTCAACTACTCGGAAAAAGAACGGCTATTCTGGCTTTTGGTAGCTTGAGTAATATTCAGATTTCAATGTTCATTCCGTCCTGTACTATATCAGGACTATTTGTGCTGCTCTAATTATTTTTTCAAGGCTTGCACGTCTCTTTTTTTCGTGCTATTTTACACTTAGTCGTTTCCATTTGTAGGTTTTTTCTTTTTTAAAACCTACCAGAAGCCTTTCAGGCCTCATTTCTTTCATACTAAGTTAACAGAGCCCAAAATCTATGTCGCTTTCGCTTAATCTTGGAGCCCTTTTGTCCTTTTCAGACATTATAGGATTCTCAATGCCCCATTCAATGCCTAATTCGGGATCGTTCCAGATTATGCTCCCCTCAGCTTCAGGTGCATACAAATTGTCAACCTTATAAAAAAACTCGACGTTATCGGTAAGGGTTAAAAATCCGTGTGCAAAACCTCTTGGAATGAGGAGCTGACGTTTGTTCTCATCCGAAAGTTCAACTGCAACCCATTTTTTATAGGTAGGGGATCCCTTCCGCAAATCCACGGCAACGTCAAGAACGGCACCTCGCAAACAGCGAACGAGTTTCGCCTGTGCTGCATCACCTTTTTGAAAATGCAATCCCCGTAATGTTCCCTTGTGGGCGGAGTATGACTGGTTATCCTGCACGAAACGATAATGCAGTCCGGCTTCATCAAGCTTTTTTTGTGACCAGGATTCCATGAACCATCCGCGGTTATCTCCGAATACCTGAGGCTCAATTATGTAAACATCCATTACATCAGTTTCTATGATTTTCATGGTCAGTACAAAACCCTTCCTTCTGCAACTGCCTTTAAATGCTCTCCATAGGCGGATTTCCCGTATTTCTTCGCAGCTTCACAAAGCTGTTCAGTGTTTATCCAGCCGTTTCTCCAAGCGATTTCCTCCAGCGCGGCTATCTTTATGCCCTGCCTTTTCTCAATCACCCGTACAAACTCAGCCGCTTCAACCAGTGAATCTATTGTTCCGGCATCAAGCCATGCATATCCGCGACCGAGCGTGAC
>LFSH01000077.1 GCA_001513105.1 Clostridiales bacterium DTU070
TAGTTGCAAAACTGGGGAATTTTTTTTGCAACTTTGTCCGTTTCTATTTTGCAATAAATAACAAGAATAGCACGCTTAATTATGCTTTTAAAACTTTTTTCTTTTAGTAATCTGCTAATAAAACAATCTGGAGCTAAAATAGTACCGCAAACTAAAAATTTCGTTGCTGATTTTTTTATTTTTCCGTCTCTTACAATTGCTTCATCTCCTGCAAACAGAACGTCTTTTGAAAAAGTATCCCATTTTTTCTGTTTTGCTTCTTCTGTTACTATATCGTTAAGCCCCTGTGTATCGTCTAAAATAATTCTATCAGGTCTTTTGCCTAAGTGTTTCCTGCCTCTTATGCTTGAAGTGCTAGACAAAGCAAGTATTTTGCAGTTGTTAGTTAAATGCAATTCATTCTTATTTACCGTGAAATTCTTCGTATCAATTAACTTTCCGAATGTATACAGTATCAACTCGTTTTCTTCAAGTTGCTTTCGTACATCAAAAATAAAATTCTGAGCATCCGCTTCAGTTTTACCCATAACAATCTGGAAAAATCCTTGAGCATAGCAAACTTGATGAATAACTGTTGCAAGAGTTACTATTGTACTTTTTGCAAATCCCCTAGGTAAACATAAAACTAATCTATCAAATTCATCCTTGATTAAGCATCTTTCTAATAAATCCCAAACTTCAAAATGCGTTTCTGATAATTGTCTGGCTTGATTATTTGGCTTCGGTACAAATATATCCTGAAGCCACATCAAACAGAAATATTCAAGTGATTTTTGCCCTAGCCACCAAGCTAGGCCGCCAAAATCGAATAATGTATTTTTGTTCTTTTTGATTAATTCTAAAGCTAATTGTTTTGCTTGTTTTTCAGTAAGCGTCAAAGAAACCCTCACATAGTATATCGGTTGTGTAGTTGATACAATCACAGTAAAACAAGTTGAAAAAGTTGAAAAAGTAGGCCAACTTTTTCAACCAGGAATGGAGTGATTGTATGGAAACACAGAAAGTAACAACAGAGTTTCGTATGTCACAATGGACAAAAATAATTCAAAGCCGTATCGACAGCGGGTTAAGTATCAA
>LFSH01000022.1 GCA_001513105.1 Clostridiales bacterium DTU070
CAAATCCTTTTTCGGGGGGCGGTTGAGCTCACTCACAGGAATGGGTGTAGGACTCGGGTTTGCAGCAACAGGCAGTTCTGCCCGTATTCTTGCAGATGGGTCAATTATCCTTCTTATCACTGCAACCGCTTCAGCCCGTGTTAGGTAGTTGTCGGGCTTAAATTCGCCATCAGGATATCCGGTTAAAATACCTAAATCATAACATTTAACAATATTATTTCTAAAGGCGGATGATATTTTTCGATAATCTTTTATCAGGCTGCTTACTGCTATGGGATCCCGGTATTCGGAATTATCAATAATCTTATTCAAGGCCCTGCCTGCTATCTGGGCCATGTATTCCCGGCTTATCGGCATTTTATATCCCGCATACGGGTCATCTTTTGTCTTGTACGATATACGGGTGTCCTGTTGAGGAATGACATATCCTTCATCAATGGCTTTTTCAATATACGTTGAAGCCCAGTAACCAATACCATTCTCAACTTTGTGGCCCATTACGGTTACTATCAGCTTTATATACATATCAGCAGTAAGTGTCTCGTTCGGCCTGAACGTACCGTCGGGGTAGCCTGCGAAAATTTTTCTTTCATCTTTCAGGATGTACTGCAGATCCTCATAATACCAGGCATGCGTCGGTACATCGGAAAAACTTATCGTTTCTTCAGCTTTTGCAGTAAGGCCGGGTGTTATATTTCCCGGAAATATTAAACCCTGGATGCTGCCCGAAACGGACCAGAGGGTTAGTAATAACGAGACTGTGAGAAGTTTTGCTATTTTACTTTTAAATATCTTCATGGCTTCCACTCCTTTAAACAAAGGCTTATTTCTTGTCCTTGTACAGCCAGTAAACCAGAAACCCATACAAGCACAGCAAAACACGTAGTAAAAAACACAAGGAATGATTACGACGTTTACCGTAAGCTAATTAACATAAATATTTTCTGTAAATACAATATTTGTAAATATGATATGAATGAAAAAAGGATCTGTCAACAGGTTTTGCATAAATTGCATATTTTTGTGCGCGAATAGCAGAAAACGTGAGAAGAAATTGCATTAATTGCTTAAAATTTTGCGTGAACGG
>LFSH01000091.1:0-249 GCA_001513105.1 Clostridiales bacterium DTU070
AGACCGACTATTACGAGGTGACCTTTGAGCTTAGGGACGGGGACATCGTATTCTATGACACGAACAAGCGCTCAAGCGATGATTACAGGGTTGGCGGAACGCACTGAGGCAAAGTACGTCCTCAAACAGATATTCTCAGTACCTGAAACAGATGCCGGAGCCTGTTCGATTAAACCCGGGCAGACATAAACTCACAAAAAGACAGTAAATTATAGCATGCTGCACTTTTGCTCACATTGGTTTGCCTTC
>LFSH01000091.1:398-1102 GCA_001513105.1 Clostridiales bacterium DTU070
TTACAGCATAAAAATAACAAAAACCGCTTGTATCAAGCGGTTTTTAATGATTTTGATCTGGTGCACCATCGGGGACACGAACCCAGGACACCCTGATTAAGAGTCAGGTGCTCTACCAACTGAGCTAATGGTGCATGCGGGTTTATTAAATGTCTGACAAGAAACAATTATACAGTTATATGACTGATATATCAACATTCAGTGGCCGAAAAATTCAAATTTATTTGGTCCCATCATTTGAAAAAGCAAATTCTACCCCCATAAATACCTAAAGTGGAATTTACTTTTTCAAATAAGGGGCAAACAGTAGTTGAGCACGCAAGGAAACATAAAATAAGATAATACATATGTGACAAAAAGACAAGAAAAAAGGAAAGACCTCTGATATAATGTTTATTACCACAAAAAAACAAGAATTGGAGGTACCTTTCCTTTGAAAACAATTATAACAGAAGAAATGAGATTTCGTCAAAGAGTAGTTGAATATGCAATAAAATATGATAATAATGAGAAGGCAGCAAGGAGGGTAATTACAGCATTGTTCAGAGAAATTTTTCAGAGGTTGTGTCACATATGTCTGACTTCTCTATAATTTTAAGTAAGCAAAAACAAGAATAAATTTCATAAACCTGGATCCTGCAAAGAGAATTTGCTTAAAACCATGATGATCAATAAACTTATTATTACGTGTTAATGCGTGTTTA
>LFSH01000013.1 GCA_001513105.1 Clostridiales bacterium DTU070
ACAAGAGGCCCCTCTTATTTGGTAAAATATTGGTCAACAAAAAACAAACAAAACACCAAAGGGAGTTGGAATTAGGGATTTATGAAACAAGTAAATTTATGACCGACTCTCTTCAGGCGGAGACAAGCAGAAAAGACTGCACCGAAGGATAAAACCTTTAGTGCGGTCTTTCTGGTTAAAAGTAATATTTATATCGTGCCGACAGTAATACATAGAAGTCTGTTACAGTTTCAAATAACCCTGCTTAAATGCATCCGGAAATATGAAGAGTTTTTCTCCAGCTGCAAACTTCACACGAATGTGCTTTCCAGCTTTATCGAGTTTAGTTACTATGCCATCACCAAAACTCTTATGTTTAACCGCATCACCTTCCGAAATCTCTGGTATAACAAACTCTTCTGTCTTCTCACCAGCTTGCGAGCTTGCACCATAAGAGTTCTTATGCTCGGCTACTTTTGACACTGGAGGTTTAATACCAAACTGCTCGGTAACATATGTTGTAGAAGCTGGTTTTGGCTCAGGCTTTGGCACTGTAACAGGTTTAACATCTTTTTCAATTGCTTCTTCAAATGCCGAGTTGATGGATTCCATTGTGGCCTGTTGATTATAGAACAGTCTATCATATTCTTCGCGTTTAATGACAGTATCCCAACCGCCGATGTCCTTACCTTCGTGTTTGTCGATACCAGTGTATGTAAGACTACTGTCTTCGTAACGCTTGAACTTGAAAATAGCATCGTTCATAAGGCTTGCATTAAATACCCCAAGGCTGCAAAGAAGTTCAAAGTCCTTAACATTTAAGCCCGTTACCTTTTTGAACAACCCCGGTTCAAGCTGAGTTATAACATCTCGGAGCGACCGCTCGCGATAATCAGTGAGGTACATAAATATCGGAATGCGGGTAGCAAATTTGATGAGTTTTTCCTGAATCTGCTTCCGAAGAGACTTATATTCCTTTTCCTCTTCTGAGATTTCCTTTTTCTCCTTCGGAGTCATCTTCTCGGCTTCTTTCTTGGCTTTCTTTACCGCTTCTGACTTGTTGATGATAGTCTGAATATCTTGATTCAACGAGCGGAAACCTTCAATGCTCATAAGAGCGTCGAGAGCTTCTTTGTTATTCATTAGGCGTTGCAGAGTGTCATTGTCAACATTTACCAGTAGCGCAGATTCCCAGCGTTTTGCAAGCAGAGTAGCGGAAGTTCCAGCCATTGCGATGTCGAGAATGTCCTGCGCATTAATTTGACGCATGGTACTGCCGTCGTAGGCCAACACCGGCAGGAAATTAATGAACTCTGCTACCTTCTTTTCAGGATTGCTTTCATCCACATTCAAACGACAAGAATAGTCTGCAATCTGCCGCAGTGCCCTGTCCAAAGCAAAGTCAAAAACATAGCATTCTTCTTTCATAATCAGGTCTTTGCCTTCTTCATCTTTTACCACCCACGGAGATTGGACTCGGAAAGCTGCTTGGAAATATGTTTCTGGACTCTTTAGGTTTCGCAACATAAAGATACCCGTCCACGGCTTTACGGTAACACCCGTAGTTAGTTTACCACAGGTGAGAGTGATGGTGTATGTCTCCAATGGATTTCCCATGGCATGTAGTACCGGATAGAGAGCATCTAGACCGATACCGGCTTGAGTTCCGGCGCAAACGATGATTTTATATTTCTGATTATAATAACCATTCTGCTTCTGCATCATCAGGTTATACATTGCTTGGCAGGATGCTACATTCGGCAAAAACCAAATTGTATGATTTAGAACATTCAAAAGTCGTGTATCAGAGAAAGGCATCGGAGGACGCTTGTCATGCCCGAGTTTTAAATCATCAACATTGGATGGAAGGTATGAACCGCGAATCAGATCAAGCCATTTCTGCACTTCATTCTCGTAAACAAACCTGGCCTCTTTGCCTTTACCCTTGGCTGAAAAGAACACATTTAAGTCGAACTCGTTAAACTCGCCTTGCGTGGCAATCTGGCGAATGCTATCCGGTATCCG
>LFSH01000102.1 GCA_001513105.1 Clostridiales bacterium DTU070
CATACTATCCTTTTCTGTAGACATCAATGCACCTCCTGTATTTCTTGTTGGTTTTATCGTATCACAATGTATTACATTTTGTCAAGCATGGATAAAAAGAAAAAGGCCACGCCAGCCGAAACTGTGTGACCATCTTTTCTGGGTATTTATTAATAATTTACTTCATACAGTAACAAAGTATCAGTAGATAACTTTACAAAACTACCCAATTCAAGGGGCGCTCCTTTTGTTTCAATTGATATAATACTCTCCCCAAGTCTTATTACTGCATATCCATCATCATCGATAGATTCAAAAATACCAACCAAACTAAGCTTGTTATTTTCTGTTGTTATTAAATACTTTTCTTGAGCAGAAATAATATCTCTTCGCCAGCATAAAACACCAGGAATCTCTAATTCAACAATGTACTCCTTATTTATTTGAGGTTCAGAGCCATTCCACAAAGCATACGCATTTCCATATTCCGTTGTGAATTTAATGGTATTGTTACCCTGCTCATTTTTAGTAATCTCACTAATAGTAATTTTCATTTTTCTTCATACCTTTCTACCGGTTTATTTAATCCTTTGTAATATGTTTGTTACGGTCATAGTATCAGTAACTGGATCATATGTCCATGTTTCTATATGATAGTGCCCCTTAGGTGTCCCCATACTATTCATTTCATGACTGCCAAATCGGATACTTCTTGTTCCATCTGCAGAAAAAATTCTATTTGGATCTACTTGACCAGTTCTTGGATTAATATTAGTCTGGTTTGGTCCTAAGTAATCATCCCAGCTTTTAATTACATCACTTGATTTGATAGCATTTGGTGCTTTTACTTCTGGTGTATTGATAACTTTTGTATTAGCACTTGGAGTGCTACTCGTTCCCTCACTACAGGGATTATATATAGTATATAATCCCTGTTACCATTTATCAATTTAAATTTACAAATATTTCTAATTATTTCCTTCTTCTTCTTTCTTCTCATAAGGTCTATACTCTGTCTTTGTCTTCATCATACCGTAAATTAATCTTACAAGCGTTCTTGATATACATATAAGAGCCTGTGGCTTGTTTTTACCCTCTTTAACCTTCTGTTCAAAATACTCTCTGAATACTGGATGTCTTGGCTTGCCTGAAGGTGATACAGCTACCATCTGTATAGCTAAAAAATGAAATATAGCATTTAACTCTCTGTTTCCATTTCTGCACCGTTCATCCTTACCTTTGCCTGCTGAACTAAAATGTACAGGCGCTAACCCCATAAAACGAGCTAACTTATCTGAATTTGGAAATCTGTTAATATCACCAATTTCAGACACAATCTTTGCTTCTGTGATAAGGTCTATCCCTGGCATAGTTTGCAGCTTATACCCTGTCTGTGGCAATAATTTTCTTAACTGCTTTTCTATGTCTTTTAATATCTCTTGATTGTTCTTAATATCTTTTACGATGTTTCTTACTATTGTATCTCTTTCTTCCTGATACCCCTTCTGTGTATTTCCATCCTTTTTAATCATATCAATAATTGCATGAACACGCTCTATCTTGAATGCCTGATGTACTGCTTTTATTGTTTCATAAATTTGTTCTGGTGTAGTACTCCAAATATGCTCTGGTGAAGGATAGTTCTCCCAGAAACATAAGGCACTTTTTCCATCAATTTGTGAAAAGAACTTCTTATAGGATGGGTAACTGTAAGAAAGCTGACTATGTAGCTGATTTTTGTTCATAACATTATATTTGACTATTATTTCTCTTCTTTTTACCAACTGTCTGATAGCCCAATATATATCCTCATGTTTTGCATCCTGTAATGTATCCACCATATCCCTTAATACCCTTGCAACACAATAGGCATCATAAGAATCATCCTTGTATATAATAGGATTTGAAAGTCTTATTGCACTGGTATATGCTGGATTCACATGTTTGACTTCAAACTTTCTTCCTGTAAGATATGAAGCCAGATTACGGCCAAAACCTCTGGTATCCTCAAGCCCAAATACAAAGTCCTTTGTACCGCATATTTTCCTAATCTCCTCAACAAATGCTGGAAACTTGGATGGTTTGTTTTCAAAGTTAACCTCTCCAATTTTTTCATCCAGCAATCAATTACAACTGCACAATGCTTTTCCTTGTGCATATCTACCCCTACAAAGCATATATTTCTTTTATTATAAATATGTATCCTCTCCTTTTCATTGTCTCCACTACGCACATCGGCAACCTCAATTTAAGAGCGTTAGCTTTTTACAGCCCGCAAGGGAACGACAGCCTATCTGTTCTTCGTGTGACAAATTACGTGATTAAAGCATCACGAGCCTTTATTGACTACACTTTTTTGATGATGATACCGTCACCATTCACTAAAGTCCAGTCTTTTTAATTTTTTACTTGCTTATATACCTTAATCTGTCACTATTTTTGTTCACATTAAAACCATAACTGTTAGTAATTATCTGATTTATGCCCTACTCTTAATTTATAACTGCCCTTTTTTCCTTGTCGCTCAATGCTTTTCTGACTTATATAAATTTGAGGTTAATGCTTAAAAAATTTTTTTTAACATTATGCAGGAAGAGACTGAACGTAATTGTCCAATCTCTTCCTGTTAATTCATCTCTATATGTTTATACTATTCATAAACACGAACCAACTACCCCTGCTCCTTTAATGCTCTGTAAAGTGTACTACTGCTTACCCCAGATAACTGTGCAATTTCCTCTGTGGTAAATAACTTGCTTGCATACAGCTTTAATGCTGTTTCAATCTGCTTCTCTGGTATCTTTGGTCTTCCTACTACCCCTTGCTTTCTTGCCTCTTCAAAGGCTAATCTTCTTTTCTTCTCAGCATAATATTTACTGATTTCTATTGAACCTTGAAGTCTGTCGAAATACTCTAAACCATTTAGAAATGGCTCCATTATACTATGTATCAAGATACCAAAGTCTTGCAGTTCCTTTAGTAGATGTAATAGTTCACTTCGCTTTTCTGCTAAATCTGTTACTGTTCTTAATACTATTGCATCCCCTGGCTCAATATTCTCTAAAAGCGCATCTAATTCATCTTTATTATCTGCTGTATCAATGTATATGTTATCTTCTGATATATTCTGTTCTGCTTTGGCCCCTTAAAATTGGACATTAACTTGCTTTTTCTATTACTTTTTCAGTTTTTT
>LFSH01000089.1 GCA_001513105.1 Clostridiales bacterium DTU070
GTGCAGTCAGAAAAAATTGCAAAAAGAAAAAAAGAGGTTGACAACTGGATCTGTATATGTTAAAATCGTATACTGCATCATCATATTGTGTCCATGCGTACCTCTGCCCGGGAAATATGGAACGGTGATATTATAACATATATATGCTTAGGGTACAATATAGTTTATGGAAATTACAACTAAATGATAGATTGGGAGAATGATAGCGTTTGAACTGTAATGATGTTATTCAATAACCGCATGATAAGAGATTAGGTTCATGTATTTAAGATACGCGATTTTCCTAATCTATTTTTGTTGTTTATGAGAGAATATATGAATTCTTTTTTTACATGTACATATAAACATTTTCTTTTTTTATTGTTTTCTGATACTTGCTGATTTATACAAGTGTCTGCCAAAAGAATAGATAACAGTATGAGGTGATTTTGGATGGTACATCCTGTTAAATTGGGTAGAGTAACCCGCATGAGCTATTCTAAAATTAATGAAGTCCTTGAAATGCCAAATCTGATCGAGGTCCAGAAAAATTCCTACCAGTGGTTTTTAGATGAGGGTTTAAGAGAGGTTTTAAGGGATGTCTCTCCCATAACTGATTATACAGGAAACCTGGTTATGGAGTTTATTGATTACTCCCTGGATCTGGATAATATAAAGTATTCCATTGAAGAATGCAAGGAAAGAGATGCCACCTATTCAGCACCTCTGAAAGTAAAAGTACGTCTTATCAACAAGGAAACCGGTGAAGTAAAAGAGCAGGAAATATTCATGGGGGATTTCCCGCTGATGACCGAAACAGGAACCTTTGTAATAAACGGGGCTGAACGTGTAATTGTCAGCCAGCTGGTTCGTTCTCCCGGTATTTATTATTCAATGGATCGCGACAAAACCGGTAAAAAGCTGTATGCCAATACGGTCATACCCAACAGGGGCGCATGGCTTGAATACGAAACCGATTCCAACAACGTAGTTTATGTAAGGATCGACAGAACAAGAAAACTTCCCATTACGGTACTGTTAAGGGCGCTGGGATATGGTACCGATGCCCAGCTTTTGCAGCTTTTCGGCGAAGATGAGAAACTTCTGGCCACCATTCAGAAGGATAACACGAAAACTGAAGAAGAAGGCCTGCTCGAAGTATACAAACGCCTTCGTCCGGGCGAACCCCCCACGGTTGAAAGCGCAAGTTCGCTTTTGACCAGCCTGTTTTTTGACCCGAGAAGATATGATCTGTCCAAGGTCGGACGTTATAAGTTCAACAAGAAACTTGCCCTTGCAGTGAGACTGCGCAACCATTTTGCCGCGGATGATATAGTTGATCCGCAGACCGGCGAGCTGCTTGTTGAGAAAGGGCACGTTATATCTTCTGAAGCTGCATGGAAGATTCAGAACTCGGGAATTAATGTTGTTAATATAGATGTAAACGGAAAAATATTTAAAGTAATAGGCAACAACACTGTTGATATCCAGCCCTTCATTAACTTTGACGCGTCCGAGGTTGAAATTAACGAGAAGGTCAGGTTCGACGTTCTCCAGGAGATCCTTAAGGAGTACAGCAATGATGAGGACATTAAAAAAGCAATCATTGCGAACAGGGATCTGCTGATACCGAAGACCATTACAATAGAGGATATTGTGTCCTCTGTTAACTATATTTTCGGTCTTGATTACGGAATCGGAACCCTTGACGATATAGATCACCTTGGCAACAGGAGACTGCGTTCGGTGGGCGAACTGCTTCAGAACCAGTTCCGTATCGGTCTGGCAAGGATGGAGCGGGTTGTCCGCGAAAGGATGACAATACAGGATATCGACATTGTAACACCGCAGGCGCTGATTAACATACGTCCTGTTGCTGCTGCAATCAAGGAGTTCTTTGGAAGCTCACAGCTTTCACAGTTCATGGACCAGACAAACCCGTTGTCGGAGCTTACCCATAAGCGCCGCCTGAGTGCTCTCGGCCCCGGTGGATTGTCCCGTGAAAGGGCAGGGTTCGAGGTTCGTGACGTTCACCATTCCCACTATGGAAGAATGTGTCCGATAGAAACTCCTGAAGGCCCGAATATCGGTCTTATCAGCTCACTCAGCACATATGCCAGGATTAACGAGTATGGCTTTATCGAGGCTCCGTACAGGAAAGTTGACAAGGAAACCGGTCGTGTAACGGATGAAGTATACTATATGACGGCTGATGAGGAAGACGGGTACATTGTTGCAGAGGCGAACGAGCCCCTGGATGAAGAGGGACGTTTCCTGAGCAAGAGAATAGGATGCCGTTACCAGGATGAAATAATAGAAGTTTCGCCCGATGTGGTTGACTACATGGATGTTTCGCCGAAACAGCTGGTTTCCGTTGCCACATCAATGATCCCGTTCCTCGAAAACGACGACGCGAACCGTGCATTGATGGGTTCCAACATGCAGCGCCAGGCAGTTCCGCTTATCCGTACCGAGGCTCCTATTATTGCAACCGGTATAGAGCACAAGGCCGCAAAGGATTCCGGCGTTGTAGTTATAGCCAAGAATGACGGAATTGTTGAAAATGTAACTGCGAATGAGATTGTTATCCGTCTTGACGACGGTAAAAAGGATATATATAAGTTGCTGAAATACAAGAGGTCCAACCAGGGAACATGCATAAACCAGCGTCCTATCGTAAAAAGGGGCGACGTTGTGAAAAAAGGCGATGTTATTGCAGACGGACCCTCCACAGACCAGGGCGAGATTGCTCTTGGCAAAAACGTACTTATAGGGTTTATGACCTGGGAAGGATATAACTACGAGGACGCGGTTCTTATCAGCGAAGAACTGGTCCGGGATGACGTATATACATCAATCCATATAGAAGAGTACGAGTCGGAAGCCCGCGACACCAAGCTGGGTCCTGAAGAGATAACCAGGGATATTCCGAACGTAAGCGAAGATTCTCTGAAGGATCTTGATGAACGCGGAATTATCCGTATTGGTGCCGAGGTACGTGCAGGAGACATACTTGTCGGTAAGGTTACTCCGAAGGGAGAAACCGAGCTTACCGCGGAAGAAAGGCTGCTTCGTGCGATCTTCGGTGAAAAAGCGAGGGAGGTAAGGGATACATCCCTGAGAATTCCTCACGGGGAATCGGGTATTGTTGTTGACGTAAAGGTATTCTCCCGTGAAATGGGCGACGAACTCCCGCCCGGAGTAAACCAGCTGGTGCGTGTTTACGTTGCACAGAAAAGAAAGGTTTCTGTCGGCGATAAGATGGCCGGCCGTCACGGAAACAAGGGTGTTATCTCCAGGATTCTCCCGGTGGAAGATATGCCTTTCCTGCCCGACGGAACTCCCCTGCAGGTTGTTCTTAATCCCCTGGGCGTTCCTTCCCGTATGAATATCGGACAGGTACTGGAAGTGCACCTGGGCTATGCAGCAAAGGCACTGGGCTGGAAGATTGCTACGCCTGTATTTGACGGTGCATCCGAGATAGATGTTATTGAAACTCTGAAAGAGGCAGGACTGCCCGAGGACGGAAAGACAGTCCTGTATGACGGCCGTACCGGTGAGCCTTTTGACAGCAGGGTAACCGTAGGTTACATGTATTACCTGAAACTTGCCCACCTTGTTGACGACAAGATACATGCCCGTTCAACAGGACCGTACTCCCTTGTTACGCAGCAGCCTCTCGGCGGTAAAGCCCAGTTCGGCGGACAGCGTTTCGGAGAAATGGAAGTATGGGCACTGGAAGCCTACGGCGCTGCATACAGTCTGCAGGAACTGCTTACCGTTAAATCCGACGACGTGGTTGGCCGTGTGAAAACCTATGAAGCCATTGTAAAAGGCGAAAACGTACCCGAACCGGGCATACCCGAGTCATTCAAGGTTTTGATCAAGGAACTGCAAAGTCTTGCTCTCGATGTAAAGGTATACTCTGAAGAACAGGCCGAAATCGAGATTAAGGAGTCTGTGGACGACGACTATGACGACCTGGATGTAAATCTTGAAGGCCGCGAAGACGAAGAAATTCTTCCGCCCGAAGACGGTTATGATTCAGATGAATTTATCGATGATGAATTTAGCATAGAGGATGATATCGACAGCTTTGAAAATGCCGAGGAACTTAATGAAGATGCTGTTGACAGATTGTTTGCGGTAGATGATGACGATGATCTCCTCGACGATGATGATGACATATAGGAGGGTGACGGAGCGTGTTTGAATTAAGAGATTTTGAAGCTATACGAATTGGCCTGGCTTCTCCCGAGAAGATTCGTGAATGGTCCCGCGGCGAAGTCAAGAAGCCCGAGACAATAAACTACAGAACACTCAAGCCCGAAAGGGACGGTTTGTTCTGCGAAAGAATATTCGGCCCTACAAGGGACTGGGAGTGCCACTGCGGTAAGTATAAACGCATACGTTATAAAGGAATTGTATGTGATCGATGCGGCGTTGAAGTTACACGATCCAAAGTACGCCGTGAAAGAATGGGTCATATTGAACTTGCTGCTCCTGTTTCTCATATATGGTATTTCAAAGGCATTCCGAGCCGCATGGGTCTGTTGCTTGATATGTCTCCAAGAGCTCTGGAAAAGGTATTGTATTTTGCCTCTTATGTTGTTATTGATCCGGGTCAGACTCCGCTGTCCAAGAAACAGATCCTGAGCGAGCGGGAATACAGGGACAGTCTCGAAAAGTTCGGAAATAACTTCAAGGCCGGAATGGGAGCTGAGTCTATAAAGGAATTGCTGGAGGAAATAGATCTTGATGCTCTGGCCAACGAGCTTCGGGCTGAAGTTGAAGAGAGCACCGGCCAGAAACGAATCAGGGCTATCAAGAGGCTTGAAGTTGTGGAGGCATTCCGTTCATCCGGAAACAAGCCCGAATGGATGATACTTGACGTTATACCCGTTATACCGCCTGAACTGCGCCCGATGGTCCAGCTCGACGGCGGACGTTTTGCAACATCGGATTTGAACGATTTATACCGTCGCGTTATAAACAGGAACAACAGGTTAAAGAGACTCCTCGATCTGGGCGCTCCTGAGATCATAGTACGCAATGAAAAGAGAATGCTCCAGGAAGCGGTTGACGCTTTGATAGATAACGGCCGCCGCGGCCGTCCTGTAACAGGACCCGGCAACAGGCCGCTTAAATCGCTGTCTGATATGCTGAAAGGAAAACAGGGACGCTTCCGTCAGAATCTCCTTGGAAAACGTGTTGACTATTCAGGAAGATCTGTTATTGTCGTCGGTCCCGAGCTTAAAATCTGGCAGTGCGGACTGCCGAAAGAAATGGCCCTTGAACTGTTTAAGCCTTTTGTCATGAAGAAACTTGTGGAAAAAGGGCTTGCTCATAATATAAAGAGTGCGAAGAGAATGGTTGAACGTGTCCGTACCGAAGTATGGGACGTTCTTGAAGAGGTAATCAAGGGGCATCCTGTGCTCCTGAACCGTGCACCAACGCTTCACCGTCTCGGAATCCAGGCCTTTGAACCCGTTCTTGTAGAAGGCCGTGCCATTCAGCTGCATCCGCTGGTATGTACCGCATATAACGCAGACTTTGACGGTGACCAGATGGCCGTTCACGTTCCGTTGTCGGCAGAAGCCCAGGCTGAGGCAAGATTTTTGATGCTTTCTGCAAACAACCTGCTGAAGCCCCAGGACGGAAAACCTGTAACCGTACCGACGCAGGATATGGTGCTCGGCAGTTACTACCTGACGCTTGACAGGGACAATGACCTTGGCGAGGGAAGGGTATTTGCTTCTCCTGAAGAGGCAAGAATGGCATATGACAATGGATACGTGTCCCTGCATGCGAAAATAAAGGTCAGGATGTCAAGGATCGTAGACGGAGAGAAAAAGACAAAGCTGATAGAAACAACAGTTGGAAAACTGATATTCAATGAAGCCATACCTCAAAACCTTGGCTTTGTTGACAGGACCAATCCGGAAACCATGTTCAACCTTGAGGTTGATTTCCTTGTTGGAAAGAAGGAACTGGGTAGAATTATTGAACGCTGTATTAGCGTTAACGGTGCAAACAAGACTGCAACTGTACTGGACGAAATCAAGAAACTCGGGTTCAAGTATTCAACCAAGGGTGCGATTACAATTGGTGTTTCCGATATGATTATTCCGGAAATCAAGCAGAGATACCTTGAGGAGACCGACAAGAAGGTTGAAATGATTACGAGGCAGTATCGCCGCGGCCTTATAACCGAAGATGAAAGGAAAAACGCGGTTGTTAATGCCTGGAACAAGACAACCGAAGATGTTAAGAATGCGTTAATCGAGAGCATGGATAAGTTCAACCCGGTATTCATGATGTCGAACTCGGGTGCGCGCGGTAACATTAACCAGATAAGACAGCTTGCAGGTATGCGCGGACTAATGGCAGATACATCGGGTCATACAATTGAGATTCCTATCCGTTCGAACTTCCGTGAAGGCCTTAACGTTCTGGAGTACTTCATCTCCACCCACGGCGCAAGAAAGGGTCTGGCCGATACGGCATTGAGAACTGCAGACTCGGGTTACCTGACACGCCGTCTTGTAGACGTAAGCCAGGATGTTATAGTGCGTGAGGAAGACTGCGGAACTGAAGAAGGAATCACCGTAACCGATATTATAAGCAGCGGCGAGAAGATTGAAGGTCTCGACGAACGTATTGCCGGCAGATACGCCGCCGAGGATATAATCGATCCGGAGACAAAAGAGGTTCTTGTAAAGCATCACGAGCTGATCGACGGCGACATGGCGCAGAAGATAGTTTCGAAAGGCATAAAGGAAGTAAAGATTCGTTCTGTGCTGACATGCCACACAAGAAACGGTGTATGCTCCAAGTGCTATGGTATCAACCTTGCAACCGGCGGTAAATGTAATGTAGGTGAGGCTGTAGGTATTATTGCAGCCCAGTCGATAGGCGAGCCCGGTACACAGCTTACAATGCGTACCTTCCACACCGGTGGTGTTGCCGGAGATGATATTACGCAGGGTCTGCCCCGCGTTGAAGAGTTGTTTGAAGCAAGAAAACCGAAAGGACTTGCCATTATATCCGAGATTTCAGGTACCGTAGCAATCCGTGAAACAAAGAAGAAACGTGAAGTTGTTGTAACAAACGAGTCGGGCGAAGCTCAGACATACCTGATCCCGTATGGTTCAAGGCTTAAGGTTACCGACGGTGAAACCATTGAAGCCGGTGACGAGCTGACAGAAGGTTCGGTTAACCCGCACGACATCCTGAAAATCAAGGGTATACAGGCCGTACAGTCTTACCTGCTGCGTGAAGTACAGAAGGTTTACAGGCTGCAGGGTGTTGACATAAACGATAAGCACATTGAAGTTATCATAAGGCAGATGATGAAGAAGGTCAAGGTTGATGAGGCAGGGGATACAAAACTGCTGCCTGGCAGCCTTGTGGATATGTTCGAGTTTGAAGACGCAAATGCGAAGGCAGAGGAAGAGGGAGTGAGACCTGCGGAAGGAAAGAGGGCACTCCTTGGTATAACAAAGGCGGCGCTTGCGACAGATTCATTCCTTTCTGCGGCATCGTTCCAGGAAACAACAAGAGTACTGACCGAAGCCGCTATCAAAGGAAAGACAGATCCGCTGCTTGGGCTTAAGGAAAACGTGATTATAGGTAAACTTATACCCGCAGGTACCGGAATGAATATTTACAGGGATATAGAAGTTGAGGCAGGGGTACCTGAAGCCGAAGAAAGCAGCGAAGAAACCGACCTTGAAAAACTGTAACCCGATTATCATATCCTGAAATAAAAAAGGGGTTGTCCGGACGGTTCTGAATCTGAAGGACACCCCTTAATTTATGCAAAAAAACGGCAGCGGGTTTAACCGCTGCTATGCTGATCTTTTCCCCTTTTTTTTGAACTTCGAGCATGCTTTCTTTTCACTTCCGTCAACCTTCCGCACCGAGAACATGCTGCACACCCCGTAATTGCTGTTCCTTAAATCGGGCATAAAGGTGAAGTGAATGCAGTCGGAGCACCTATACCCCAAGTGTTTCTGCAGGGTTTCGGGTTCGAAACCCATAAACCGGGAACAACAGAAATCAGGCGATACTATGCCCTTTTCACGGCACAGTATTTCGTTTCTGATTCCCACATGAATTCCCTTTATGCAGTTTTTGCAGCATTTTATATTACCATCGTTCTTCCTCATTTGCACCATTACCTGAAAAAATACTGGGACAGGCTTATTATAACATATAAACGGCATAATAACAAAAAATGGGAAATAGCAAGGCCTGAAAAATCATTGCACAGTTATTTACCGCCGTTTCCCGGAGTAAATTGTATGGATTTTTATATAAATTTCCTGTAAAATGAAATATGTCAGTATTCCATGTGGTCAGGCAGAAGAGTGAGGTTGTATGAAAAAAGGATTAAACGGTTTTCAGCTGAAAATTATCGCTTGCATAGCAATGGTGATTGACCATGTGGGCGCTGTTTTCTATCCGCACATGGAAATTTTCCGAATTATCGGGCGGCTTGCGTTTCCGATTTTTGCGTTTTTTATAGCTGAAGGCTTTTTCCATACACGTTCGGTGAAAAAGTACCTGGCAAGGCTTGGGGCATGTGCCGTGGTTTTTCAAATCCCCGACTGGTTTTCACGAATTTATTCAGCAGTGTTTAATGTACCGGGGTTTGGAGTTAATTACAAGTTCAATATTTTTGCAACGCTCTTTTTTGGTCTTCTGGCCATATTACTTTATGACAGGTTTAAAGCAAAAAGTGTATGGCTTTCCTGGGCGCTGGCCGCAGCGGTCGCGGTAACAGCCGAAATTACAGGAGCCGATTATGGGGCATATGGTGTACTGTATATCACGGTTTTTTATCTCACAAGGGAAAATGTAAATAAAATGATATCCGGCGTATTGACGCTTCACGTTGTGTTTACCGTGTACGATTTTGCCATAAGGCTGTCACACGCGCGCGCCGTGTTTTTTTACAATCCCCTACAGCTTTATTCGCTTCTGGCAGTTCCGCTTATAGCCCTGTATAACAGGGAAAGGGGATATAAATTGAAATACTTTTTCTATGTTTTCTATCCGCTGCATTTAATCATTATATACGTCATATACTGGTTAGTGCAGCTAAAATAGATTACTTACCGTAAAGCGACAGGCATCGTATAATGACGGGAAACAGTTGCTTTATTTGCATTGGCTTGCAGGCATCGGCCCTGGCAGGCCGCCGCTTGCAAAAATGGCTGAATTGATACTCAGGCTTTGCTTGAATTAATAACGGGAAAAGTTATAATTATTATATGGAATCGGTTCAAAGCATAAACTTATCTCCGGCTGCTATGCAGTTATAAATCTATGTTGGGCAGGTGCCTTGTATGAGAACATTGCAGGATATTTACAGGTCGGCAAGACGGTTGGGGCTGAGGGAGTACTCAAGCTATATTTCTCAGGGAAGAAACGGATATTTGCCTTTTCTGGACGGTATACTCAAAAATATTGATATAATATCCGAGGTTGATTTGGGGGTAGTTGAAATACCCATCAGGAAAATAAAGGGCACCTATACATACATGAGAAGCACGTCCTTTGCCAGGAATTACATGCCGCTTATGGACGAAGAAAGCGAGTTTGCGTCCAAGTGGATGGCGGTTTATCAGGCACAGGTAAACGAAGGGCTCAGGGATCCCATAAAGGTTTATGAATATCTGAACTGGTTCTATGTTATAGAAGGGAATAAGCGCGTAAGCGTGCTGAAATACCTTGATGTATACAGTTATAATGCCCATGTGCTGAGGATGATACCGAAGTACGACGAACAGAACAAGGACATACGTATATATTACTCATTCCTTAAGTTCTACAAAAACACCGGCATAAACGGAATATGGTTTTCGGATGAAAAAGGTTTTGACGAACTGTGGAATCTCATCCGGAACTATGAGCCACCCCATATCATGCTCAGAGGGAAGGACAGGTTCAAATTCTTCGAAAATGCTGTGTACGGCGTGTTCAGAAAGGTTTACCATGAACTGGGCGGACAGAGGCTCCCGATAACCACCGGTGATGCTTTCCTGGACTACCTGAAACTTAACGGTGTCCCCGACCAGTTTTTTGAAGACGACCTGCGGCCTTCCCTGGAACGGTTCATTTTAGAGCTTGACTATTACAAGCACAGTTCCAGCATCCAGATAGAAACCCAGCCGATCCTGAAGGATGAAAGGGGATTTTTCAGCAGGCTGACAACAATTAAGCGGCATGATGAAAAAATAAAGGTTGGCTTTGCCCTTGCGAAGGACATCAGAACATCAAGCTGGTCGTATGCGCATGAACTTGGCAGGATGCACCTTGAAAAGGTCATGCAGGACCAGGTTGAGACAATCAGTATAGATAATGTCCCTGAAACGCCGGAGGCGTACCATCATTTGAAGAGCCTCGTTGAACAGGGGTGCGAAGTCATCTTTTCAACAAGCCCTGAAATGATTAACGCCACGCTGAAACTGGCGATGGAATACCCTGACCTGATATTCCTGAACTGTTCGAATATGTACTCTTTTAAGCATGTAAGAACCTATTTCGGCCGGATATATGAACCCCGCTTCCTGGCGGGAATAACCGCCGGAACTTATACAAAGACGGGCAAAATCGGATATATTGCAACATGTCCGACAGCGGAAGTGATAGGCGGTGTAAATGCATTTGCGATTGGGGTCAAAATGGTGAACCCGAATGCGGATATTTTCGTTGAATGGACATGTGACTGGGACAATGAACAGAGTACATATTCAGCAGGTCTACGACTTGCCGCGAAAGGCGTGGATGTGATATCCCATCATAACACCCTTGCAAACAGGAAGTTTTCAAAGGAGTATGGTGTTTACAGCATACATTATAACAGCGGGGAGGATTCCTATTCACCCGAAAACTACCTGTCCGTGCCCGTATGGAACTGGGGCATATTTTACGAAAAAATGGTACGCAGCATCCTCGAGGGCGGAATCCGTTCCTCGGTTGAAGGAACAGGAAAGGGGATTATCAGGAACTACTGGTGGGGTATGGACTCGGGCATCCTGGACTTTTTCTATTCAAGAAAGCTGATTCCCGCAGAAACGCAGAAACTGATTAACTTTATGAAAGAGTCGATCATAGAAGGCAGGTTCAATGTTTTCTCAGGCCCGTTGTATGACCATGAACACAGGCTAAGAATTCCCGCGGGAAAAGCTGCAACACGGGAAGAGATTTTCGGTATGGACTGGCTCGTGGACTTCATTAACGGTGAAATACCTGAATTTAAAACGAAGGATAAACTTTCGGATCTGTCAACGGGAAAAATGACCTAAATATCAATGATATAATGATCATAGCAATTGATTATGGTCGTATTTTTATACTGCTGAACCCGGTTCAGCCGTGCATAATTCAGATGCATATGCCCGTGGAACATGTACCGCGGGCTGTATTCATCCATAAGGGTAAGGAAACTCCTGAACCCCGTATGGCATAAATCCTTTCCGTCTCCGATGCCATATGCCGGGGCATGCGTTACAAGTATGTCGAAGCCGTTGTTTTTCCTGATCTGCCGTCTGAGTTTGCGAATTCTTTTTTCCATCTCCTTCTCGGTATACTGATGGGGACGACCGCTGTATTTCATTGTTCCGCCAAGGCCGAGGATCCTTAAGCCCTTGTAGGTTACAATCGTGTCCTCGATTGAATCGCATCCTTCCGGGGGATGATGGGTGTAGATTGTATCATGGTTGCCATGAACGTAAAAAAGAGGCACGTTAACCATTGTAACCAGGAATGACAGGTAACTCGGCTGCAGATCCCCGCAGGAGATTATCAGTTCTATATCCTTGAACCGTGCTGGTTCAAAATGGTCCCATATGTAGTCGTTTTCCTTGTCGGAAACCAGTAAAATTTTCATTGATACCTCCGGTACCGGATAACTGAAATAAGTCAGTATTTAATCGGCTTTCACTAATTGTACCAAAAGTACGGTTTTCTTTCAAACATATCATATATGGAACTTTTTCTGCAGATATATCCGAAAATCCTCGTTCTTTCGCACAAAAAACAGGAAAATTGCTGCGGGCAGCAGAACACCGGCCACTATAAGCGACCAGAACAATGAAAAACCGTTTCCGAACACAAAGCGGTTTACAACAAACTCGGTACCGATGCAGAAAATGCTTATGGAGCAGAAAATCAGCCCGAACAACGCGGTACCTTTGAAAAGACTAAAACGCGACAGGGCAAGGGTAATCAATGTCAGAACCAGGATCAGGGTTATAATGGGCAGGGCAAGGTCAAAAAACCAGGCACTTCCTGTTGCCTGTTCAACCAGGTACAAGTATAATCCGGTGCTGATATAGGCCATAAATGCCAGGACGAACGGATGCCTTTTGCCAAGGAGAAATACCAGCAAAAAGTAGACCCAGATAAGGAGCAGCGAAGCCACGGGGTATACCGACCAGTTCAGCAGGTTCCCTGAATATGCATCCAGCGAAACAAGGAACAGCACGATTGAGTAAATGTCAATTGTAAGTACCTTTATAAAACTGTAGCGTTTCATAAGAGCCGGGTAGGCCATTAAAATCCAGGCAAGGATTATCGATGAGACCGGGTAAAAGGACCAGGTTATTGTACTGTTTCTGCGTATGTCAATCATCAGGCATACAATAAGGGGTATTATTAAAACAAATGTCATGAGATAAACAAATGCCTTACTGGGCACAAGGTTTACATAAAATGTCCGTCTCTTTTCTGTTCTTTCAGGGTAGGGTTTCTGCGAATCCCCGTCGGGTTCAGAAGGCAAATAAACGGGGGTATTGCAAAGGGGACAGGATTTTAGCTTATTTTCAAGTTCTACACCGCACATTACGCAATATGGCATTTAACCACCTTCTTTTTATACATTGCTTTCTATAGTTACGTGTATACCCATTTTTCTAAGCCTTGTAAAGAATATTCTTTCAAGCTCGGCCTCATGGGTAAGTCTTCCAAAGGTTATATACAGTTTGTCCTTGAAACCCGTAACAGAACAGCCGGTTTTGTTCACAGGTCCCGGTCCGGGGGTAAAGTCGATCCGTTCAATATACTGCGCCATTTCGTCAGGAACGGTTATAAGGCCAAGGTTTGAAATTGTTCCCGAAAACAGGTTCTCACCGAGCCTCCTGTATAAAACAGGAAAGAACAGCCTTTTTATGAACAGCGGTATAATGCGTACAAAGGGATTCCTCTGTCCGCCTACGTTCCTGCTTAACTGTCTGCTGATGGACTTCTCATTGATTTCAGTCATCATGCTGTAGTGGACAATTTTCAATATCTCTTCAAAGGAATAGTCGCCGAGGCGAGGATCTATTCTTGGCACTACAAACAGGGAGAAATTCCGCATTGTTTTCGAAGGATAGATATTTCTCATGTTAACGGGTACTGACACCGCGATAGGTTTCTTTTTCCTCGGGTTTGTCACATGCCTGTTCTGGATTTTCTGCATTGCATCGATATAAACAGCAGTGAGGAAAACAGTCAGGGACACATTGAATTCCTTTGCCTTGGCAAGAATATCCTTCATCGGGACAATACCGGTAATTACGTAGTAGATTCCTTTTCTCACAAGTTTGGCTTTTATATGATAGGCAGGCTCCCCTGTCTCCGGGAGCGGGAGAGAGGGTTTGTAAAAACGGTTGTATGAATCTTCAAATTCCTGTTCATCAGGTTCTTCGTCAATTGTTAATATTCCGGTTTTATCGGTCAGTTTCTTTCCTGCCTCCTTCAAATACTGGTAAACAAGGGACTTCAGAAAAGTAACGGCACCAGTTCCGTCGGTAAGGGCATGGCAGAACTCGACGGCTATCCTGCGGTTATAATACCTTACCCTGAACAGGAAATTACGGTTCAGCACGGGCGACAGCCGGCCGCAGGGGTATTGCACGTCTTTTTCAACACGCGGTGTTTTCGGGTTGTGTTCAAGGTAATACCAGAACAGTCCCCTGCTTAGCTTAACCCTGTAATAAGGGAACCTGTCTATTATCTTGTTTAATGCCGCCTGCAGAACGGACGGATCCACATTTTCGGTCAATGTAGCCGACAGGCGGAACATTGTTGAAATCCTGTCCGACTGTATTGACGGATACAGTATTGCGGCATTATCCAGCCTGTACCATGTCCTGTCTTTTTTCCTGTGCTCAGTCCCAGTCATGTAAAGTCTCCTGACCTGATTTATAATAAGGATTTGCAATTACAATATAGCATATACATCATCAGCTAACAACCTTTTTGGCACAGTATATTGACAGCAGTGACGACATTAACGCAATATCATATTATAGTTTTTACTGTTAATATTTAATAGAATTACATATGTATGACATAGAAAACTTATCGCAGAAAACCCCCAATATGTTCCGAAAATATTCTCACCAATAGTACAGGCAGCACCAAAATTAAAAGCGGGGATATTTTTCTTGGATTAAAACCTTTTTGGAGCCTGTTCTGTTGCATTTAGCATTTCTTGTGGTATAATATTGCAAACTGACACGGGCTTTTTGTGGGAGGAATTTTTATGCGGAGAATTCAAATAGGTTTCCTTGGTTTTGGCAATATCGGAACCGGAGTTTACAAAATTCTTCAAGAACACGGTTCGGAAATAACAGATACTCAAGACTGCCGGATTACCGTAAAGAAGATACTGGTCAGGGACATAACCAAAAAAAGGCCCATCGAAATAGACAGAAGTATTCTTACAGACAACCCCGATGATATCCTGAACGATCCTGAGATTTCAATAGTAGCGGAATTCATGGGCGGGGAGAATCCTGCGCTGAACTACCTGCTAAAGGCGTTGAACAATGGCAAAAGCGTTGTTACGGCAAACAAGGAGGTAATAGCAAGGCATTGGGAAAAGCTGGACGAAGCTGCAAGCGCAAGCGGTGCAGGCTTATACTACGAAGCCAGTGTCTGCGGCGGGATCCCTGTAATAAAGGCAATCCAGGAATCTCTTCAGGCAAACAGGATTGAGAGAATAATGGGAATTATAAACGGAACCACGAATTATATACTAACGAAGATGAGTGAGAACAATGAAAGTTTCTCCGATGCCTTGAGAAAGGCCCAGGAACTGGGGTATGCCGAACCTGACCCTACGGCTGACGTAGAGGGCTTTGACGCTGCCTTTAAGCTGTCAATCCTGTCAACGCTGTGCTTCCGTAAAAGAGTGCATCTTGAAAATATACTTCGTGAAGGTATAACAAACATTACCCTTGAGGATATATCATACGGCAGAGAGCTGGGTTATGCATTGAAACTGCTGGCCATTGCAAAGGACAATGCGGGAAGGGTGGAAGTAAGGGTTCACCCGACATTTATACCGCTGAACCATCCGCTGTCTTCGGTAAGGAGTTCCTTCAATGCTGTATATCTTAAAGGAGACTGCGTCGGAGACATGATGTTTTACGGGCGCGGGGCAGGAGATTTGCCAACCGGCAGCGCAGTTGTCTCCGATATACTTACTGCCTGCAAAAAGGAACACAGGTACATGAATTTTGGTGAAAAAACAGTTGATGCGGTGTATAACGACGACTGGCAGACAAAATACTACATCAGGCTTACAGTGAAGGATCAGCCCGGAGTTCTGGGCGCGATTGCAGGATATTTCGGTAAATACAAAGTCAGCATTGCATCGGTCATACAGAAGGGATACGGCAATACAACAGCACCGTTAATATTTGTAACGCATGAAGCCTCCGAAAAGTCCATACAAAAGGCCATATCCGAAATCCGTGAAAGCTCGTGCGTCGTAAGTGTTGATAATATAATCCGTGTTGAAGAATAACAGGGAAGCTATACAGCTTCCCTGCCTCCTTTAAGAATCTTATACTGGCTCATAAACAGCCGGTAGTAGTCGCCTTTCTGCTTCATCAGCTCATTGTGGCTGCCCTCTTCGTTTATTTGCCCGTCAGCTATATGGAATATCCGGTCGGCATTTACTATCGTGGATAACCTGTGGGCAATTATAAAGGAGGTACGGCCCTGAAGAAGCCTTTCCAGGGCAACCTGCAGGGCTTTTTCGGTTTTTGTGTCAATTGACGAAGTGGCCTCGTCAAGTATAAGCACCCTGGGATCTGAAAGCAGGGTCCTTGCAAAGGAGATTAACTGGCGCTGTCCTACCGAGAGCCTTGAACCCCTTTCATTAACCTCGGTATAGTACCCGTTTTCCATTTTCATTATAAATTCGTGGGCCATAACTTCTTTCGCGGCCTGAATTACCTCTTCATCCGTTGCGTCCGGCCTGCCGTACCGTATGTTGTCCATAACCGTTCCGGAAAAGATGAAGGTATCCTGCATCATTACACCAATCTGGTCTCTAAGCGATTCGAGAGTAACTTTTGAGATATCATGCCCGTCAATCAGTATCCTGCCGCCCTGGATGTCGTAAAACCGGCTGATCAGGTTAATGATGGTGGTTTTTCCCGAACCTGTCTCGCCTACGAGAGCAATCGTTTCGCCTGGTCTTACCCTGAAACTTATATTTTTAAGAACCGGAAAGCCGGGATCATAACCGAATACGACATTTTCAAATACAACCTCGCCCTTTATCGGAGGAAGCTCATAGGCGTCGGGTGCGTTCTTGATTACAACGGGCTCATCAAGGGTTTCAAAGATCCGTTCAAGGTATGCCGCTGCTACAATAATCTGGTTATAAAAGTTGCCAAGGTTCATAATAGGTGCCCAGAAATTGCTTATATACGCCGAGAATGCAACAAAGTCCCCTACTGCGATTCCGTCGCTTGCAATCCACATGACACCGGCAATATACATCAGTGATATTGTGAGAATTGAAATATTTTCGGTTATCGGCCATAACAGTATATTCGCCCTGACTGCCGAAATCCATGAAGAACGGCATTCTTCACTGGTTCTTTCATATATTTTCTCGTTCTCCTCTTCTCTTACGAAGGACTGGGTTACTTTAATCCCGTTCAGCGACTCATGCAGGTAAGCATTCATGTTTGACTGCTTGCGGCTGACTTTCTGCCAGCGGACCCTTTGCATATTTTTCAGGATATACAGAACCACGAGCAGTACCGGAACCCCGGCAAGGCTTACAAGGGTCAGCCGCACGTTAATTGACAGCATGAAACCTACTATCAGAACCAGGCTGAACAGGTCTGTCATCATGTTAATAATACCGTTTTGTAAAAGTTCATTCAGCGAGTTTACATAATTCACCACGCGGATGATTATCTTGCCGTGCGGTCTGCTGTCATAGTAGTTGAAGGAAAGTTTCTGCAGGTGGATGAACAAATCACGCCTGAGGCTCAGAATTACGTTCTGCGCTATCCTGGACATTGACCTGATCCTGTACTTCATGCAGATCATGCTTATCAGAACCGAGACAAGATAAGCAACGGCAACCAGGATCAGGCTTAACGTGTCCTTCGCCGGAATGATGTTGTTAATCGCATGCCTCAAAAGGTACGGGCCAAGCAGTACTGCAAGGTTTGAAAGGATCATCATGAAAAGTGTTATAAGGATGTCCTTACCATATGGCCTTATATATCCCCACAATCTTTTTATATGCTCTATATTAAATTCGGTTTCAAGGGATTCGTCAACATCAAATTTATTACGTGCCACTCAGCAAACCTCCTTGTTGTTTCCCAGGTTCATATCGAAGTCTCCCATCTGGTTCATATAAACTTCGTAGTAAAGCCCTTTCCTGTTAATGAGTTCCTGGTGGGTTCCTCTTTCGACAATCCTTCCCCTGTCCATGACAAAAATCTGGTCGGCGTTCATTATCGATGAAATCCTGTGTGTGATCATCAATGTGGTCCTTTTCCTGTTCAGTTTTTCAAGAGCCTGCTGGATCTTGAATTCGGTTTCCATGTCAAGGCTTGAGGTTGTATCGTCGAGTATCAGGATGTCGGGATCTTTTAACAGCGTCCGGGCAAGGGCAATCCTCTGCTTCTGTCCGCCTGAAAGGCCCACTCCCCTTTCACCTACAATGGTGTCGTAACTCTCGGGAAGTTCACGTATGAACTCGTCGGCCTCGGCGATTTCGGCTACCCTCTTCACATCTTCAAAACTTGCACCTGGTACACCATAGGATATATTTCCTTCGATGGTATCGGTGAAAAGGAAAACATCCTGCATCGCGATGGACACTTTAGTTCTGAGCGTTTTCAAATCAATGTTCTTGACGTTTATTCCGTCTATGAGAATAAGGCCGTCGTTAGGTTCATAGAACCTAAGAATAAGGTTCATTATCGTGCTTTTGCCCGACCCTGTCGCGCCGATAAAAGCGGCTGTCTGGCCGGGTTCAATGACAAAGTTTATGTTATGGAGCACGTGATTTTTCCGGTACCCGAAACTTACATCCCTGAACTCAATCTTTCCCTTAATATCCAGATCGCTGAGCCTTATGCCTTCATTCTTTATCCCCGGCTCTGCATACATTAATTCCTGTATTTTGCTGCTGCTTGCGTTAAAGCGCTGGAAGTCACTGGTAAGCCAGCCCAGCATCCTCATCGGGATATTGAACCTCTGCGCCAGGCCCTGGAAAACCACCAGTTCGCCGACGGTTATTGCGCCTTTTGAAACGAAAAATCCGCCGACAAGCAGAATAATAAACAGCACCATATTACACATGAAGTCCAGCGGAGGAATGTATTTTTCCCAGATTTTTGCGGTGTTAAGGTTGGCTTCCCGGAATTTATCATTTTCCTTGTCGAACTTCGATGTTTCAAAATCTTCCCTTGCAAATGCCTTTACCACCCTGTGGCCGCTGACGTTTTCCTGCACGGTGGTGTTAAGTCTTGAAAACTGCTGCCTGACCTCATGCAGTGCGGGGAGTATTTTATTCGCGAACTTGAATGTAATAAAACAGGTAATGGGCATGATTGAAAAAATGCACAGCGCAAACGGAACATTTATGCTAAGCATCATCCAGATAGCAAAAATCAGCGTTACAAATCCCTTTACAAACTGGGGAATAACATGGGCCATAAAATGCCTCACGGCGTCCATATCACCCGTCATCCTTGCCATGATGTCCCCGATCCTGTTTCTGTCGAAAAAGGGGAAGTCCTGGCTGTTTAGCCTGCGGTATGTACTGGTCCTGATATCATGAATCACGTTCTGCGAAGTCTTTTCCTGGAGCAGGGAGTGAAGATATGAAAGTGAAGTTCGGAAAAGAGTTACGCCGACAAGGGAAAGAAGAAGCGGTTTTAAAAGATCGGTCCTTCCTCCCTGTATTACTTCATCAACAAGCCTTCCCATTATTTTCGGAACATACAGGCTTAAAACCGAAAATGCGGCCAATAATAAAAGGCCGGTTCCGTACATCCAGCCATACTTTTTTAAATAGCCCCAAAGCCATTTAATATTTGTCATAAAAAACCTCCAAAGAAGCAGTTGTAGTTTTTTTAAAAGCCGTAACCACAACATGGATGCGTATTGCCCAAGTATAATTATAATGATTTGGTTAAATTGTTGAATGTAGAATCTTAATAAAAAAGATGTATTATATTGTCTAATAATCAGGTATTCCTCCATACTTGAGCGAAGCAGCAGGATATGATAAGATCAATAACTGATATGGCATATATTCCACGGAATTAAAACAACACTACGGGTGAGATAATGAAATCCAATACCATAATAAATCCCCACCATTTTAATCCAAGAGTTCTGTTCATCATGCGCAGGTTTTTCGATTCAACGGATAAGATAGAAAGCCATTCCCATGATTTCCTTTCCCTTATATATATACTGAACGGGGAAGGTAAGTATGAAATGGGAGGCAGGATGTATGACGTAAGCAGCGGTACTTTTTTTATCTGCAATCCGGATGTAACTCATCACAGGATTCTGACTGGAAACCAGAGAATAGAGGAATTCCACGTAGGTATTTCGGATTTACGCTTAAAAGGGCTGCCCGAAAACCATCTGATACCGAAAAATGAGGAACCGCTTTTTGATTTTAAGCATTACGGCCAGGCGTTTCTCAACAGCATCGGCGAGGTTATGGTTGAACAGCAGAAAAACGATGAAACCAGTATTTTAATGCTGAAGTGCATCATAATGAAAATGCTGGTATATATTATTAAGGAACGCTATATTTCGGTTTGCAAACCCAAAAAACCAGTGATCTCCCTTGAGCGGTATGAAAAAACAGAGATGGTGAATAATATCCGGGCATTTATAACCGAAAACTACATGAAACCGTTATCGCTTGCCCAGATTTCGGCGAATACGTACCTAAGCCCGATTTATGTTTCAAAGGTTTTCAAGGAGGCAGTAGGTGAATCACCGATAACATACCTTATCCGCATAAGGCTGTCAAAGGCCTGCGAACTGCTGGAAAACAGCGATATACCAATAAAGGATATAGCAGAGCAGGTGGGTTATCCCGATGCATACTACTTCAGTAAACTTTTTAAAAAGTATTTCGGCGTTTCACCGGCGCATTACCGGAGAGTAAAAGAAAAGCCTGTTTTCAGGGTACCTTCTTCCGAGGATTAGGAAATGGTTTATTTAAAGGCTTGTTGCCAATATCAATATTTAAGATTATAATTTTAGTAAAAAAAGGAGAGTTGTGTATGGCAAAAAGAGGAGGCTTCCCCATGGGCGGCATGGGCGGAGGCGCTATGAATAATATTATGAAGCAGGCAATGAAGCTGCAGAAGGATATGGAAAAGGCAAAGGAAGAGCTTGCTGAAAAAACCGTTGAAGCCTCGAGCGGAGGCGGCGCAGTTAAAGTTGTGGCCACCTGTGAAAAGGAGATTAAACAGATTGAAATATCACAGGATGTAGTTGATCCGGACGATGTGGAGATGCTGCAGGACCTTGTTTTGGCAGCGGTGAACGAGGCACTCAGGAAAGCCGACGAAGAAACACAGGCCGTTATGAGTAAGTTTACCGGAGGATTGGGAAATATACCCGGATTATTTTGATGGAGTGAATTATGAGTATGTATGCAGCACCGGTTGCCAAGCTTATAGATGAATTTGAAAAACTTCCGGGTATCGGGCACAAAACCGCACAGCGTCTGGCATTTTATATACTGAACATGCCTGAGGACAAGGCAATTGAATTTGCAAATGCAATAATAGATGCAAAGAAAAAAATACATTATTGTTCGGTATGCGGAGATTTGACTGATACAGATCCATGCAGGGTTTGCAGTTCTCAGAACAGGGACCGCTCCGTTATTTGTGTCGTTGAAAGCCCAAGAGACGTTATCGCCATGGAAAGGATACGTGAGTTTAAAGGGCTTTACCACGTACTTCATGGTGTAATATCTCCCCTTGAGGGCATAGGTCCCGAAGATATTAATATGAAGTCATTGATAAAACGTATCGGCGAAGGTGAGACAAGGGAGGTAATCCTTGCCACAAACCCGGATGTAGAAGGCGAAGCAACAGCGATGTACCTTGCAAAACTGATTAAACCGATGGGAATAAAAACAACCCGCATTGCTCACGGCCTGCCCGTAGGCGGCGATCTTGAATATGCCGATGAAGTAACACTGGCAAAATCCCTTGAAGGAAGACGGGAAATATAAGACATACTGACATATTGTCTACATCAAATAAACTCCTTTCATTTTTCAAATGTTTGAGAAGGAGTAAATAAAGTA
>LFSH01000037.1 GCA_001513105.1 Clostridiales bacterium DTU070
TGCATTAGCGAAGGTTCCATACCCGATGCGAAGGTTATTACTGAGCTCGTCCACTCTTTCGTAAGGCTCATCCTTAACAGTAATTGGAATATTAGGTATTAAATTGCCGGATATGTCCTGTATAACATAGAATGGCAGAAGGTGTCTTTCTCCGTAAAAGGGATCTGGGGAATATGCAACACCCGCCCTGTTTGCATCATGATAATACATGGCATAACCAAGGCTTCCAAATCCGGTTTGAACTATAGGAATGCGGTGAGGATAATTAAAATTTACTACTTTCTGAAAATTTGTATTCTTTAAACAGTTTAGTTTTGGCAATGCTCTGACTATTAGGTAATAATCATATATGTTACACTCTATCTTTTTGGGTAAATCAGAAGGTGAACCTGCCGGTAGTTGTTCAAAGTTGAAAAAATTAGTTGGGATAGTGTATTCATCGGAATATCTGAGAGTTCCTGTGTCAATGTTCATTACCGGGGTTATTGATGCACCAGCAGCCAATGCATTCAATACCTCCTGAGGGTGGTATATTTTGTATTCAAGAGCAAAATTGTTCTGATATATTTTTTCCGTAAGAAAATTAATATCTGTCCACATCCAATTGTCTGCTTCTTTATCGAGTATTGTCACTTCTTTAGTGCCATTCTCTGTTTTGGTTGTTGCTTTCCAATATCCTCCCGAATAATGCCAGAACTCAATTAATTGCCAGCCACCTTTTTTTGCAATATGTTCACCAGCGTTTTCGGGTGGAGAACCTATAACCAGTTCATTAAAAGAACCAAATTGATATGACGACTGAGAAAAAGCACAGAAAAAGGGAATGGCTGATAGTATTATTAGCAGCAGAAATAAAATTCTTTTTACCATTCAAAGAACCCCCTTGATTCAAATTCACGAACTAAGGAGTGTCCACCCATTGCATCATGTCTGCTGTATCTGTTTAAAGTTAATGAAATAAAGAAACTTCCACCCGACGCATTCCGAGGTGTTAATATTTCAAAAATCAGGGCTATTGATTCTATATTGTCTTTATCCGTATAAAGCGGCATATCAAATGCTTCTCCGTTAAAAGGCAATCTGTATTCAGGAGGATCGTTTTTATTATTTGACAGAATACAGTCAGAAAAGCCTAAGTCATTTTGTTTTTTTGCACCACAATTTATTGAGATCATCCACTCATACCCATCTGGCAGTTCCGGAATATACCCACGCACCCGTACCTTGCCTTCATGTTCGTAGAATTTCAGATATTTAAGAAATACACCTACAAATTCTTCTGCCTTTAAAATTCTCATAGCCTTATTTGACGTGTTGACAGTATCTTTTTCGGGATCAAATCTGATACCTTCAACTTCCACAACACCGTTTCCCAAATCCTTCTTCGGGGGGCGGTTAAGCTCACTTACAGGAATGGGTGTAGGACTCGGATTTGCAAAAACAGGTAATTCTACCCGTATTCTTGCGGATGGGTCAATTATTCTTCTTATCACCGCTACAGCTTCAGCACGTGTAAGGAAATTTCTTTGTTTAAACTCACCATCGGGATAACCCGTTAGAACACCTAAGTCATAGAGCCTGACAACACTGGCTTTAATGATTGGGGATATTTGGTGGTAGTCTTTTATAAGACTGCTTATTGCAATTTGATCCCTGTATTCAGGATTTTCAATGATCCTGTCTATTGCCCTTCCTGCTATCAATGCCATGTCTCCGCGGCTTATTGGATTTTTATACCCTGCGTACGGATCTTCTTTGGTTCTGAATGTTAAGTGCGAATCCTGCCAAGGTATTATAAGGCCTTCGTCTATGGCTTTTTCAATATACGTTGCAGCCCAGTAGTCGATGCCGTTTTCAATCTTATGCCCCATTATGGTTATGATTAGCTTGATAAACATGTCTACCGTAAGTGTCTCGTTCGGCCTGAACGTACCGTCGGGGTAACCTGCGAAATATCTTTCTTTCGTCACGCAAGATGTACTGCAGATCCTCATAATACCAGGCATAGGACGGAACATCTGAAAAACTTATCGTTTCTTCAGCTTTTGCAACAATACCGGGTGTTATATTTCCCGGAAATATTAAACCTTGGATGCTGCCCACCGGCAGGAGGTTTAAAATCAAAGATATGATAATAGTAGTTGCAATTCTCTTTTTAAAGCTCTTCATGGTTTCCACTCCTTTAAACCAAGACTTGTTCTTTTACTTTCCTTGTATAGTCTTACAGCTAAGCAACTCAGGAACCCACACAGGCTCAACAAAACCCATAGTAAAACGCAACAAATGATTACGGTGTTCACCGCAAGCTGATTAACATAAATATTTTCTTTAAATACAATATTTGTAAATATAATATGAATGAAAAAAGGATCTGTCAACAGGTTTTGCATAAACTGCATAATTTTGTGCGTGAATTGCAAAAACGGAAGAAAAACTTGTTTTAGTTGCTTAAAATTTTGCGTGAAATGATTATTTATTTATAAACCTTGTTCTTTTGGTGTATTTATATCTGAAAATGCATTATAATATCTTTGGTTCGGCGCATTTTGGTTATTGCTTCGGATGTATGGCAGTAAATCCAATAAAGGACCTAATCAAAGACAGGGAGAAAGACACACGTATGAAAAAGACATATAATCTGACAGAAGGAAGCATTGCAAAAACTCTTTTCAGGCTCGCTCTTCCGATTATGGGAACAAGTTTCGCCACAATGGCTTATAGCCTGATTGATATGTTTTGGGTCGGGAAAATTGGAACGGGGGCTGTGGCAGCGGTTGGAACCGCCGGATTTTTCACATGGCTTGCAAATGCATTCATACTGATAGCTAAAATAGGTGCAGAGGTTGGAGTGGCACAATCAACAGGTCAAAATGACATGAAAGGGCTTAAGAAATATGTCAGGCACAGCATTCAGATTGCTGTATGCCTTGCCCTTTTATACGGATTAATAATGATAGTTTTCAGAAAAAGCCTGATAGGATTCTTTAACCTTGAAGAAGAAGCGGTTATACAGTCTGCAATAAATTACCTGGTTATTGTGTCATGCGGGTTTGTTTTTTATTTTCTAAACCCGGTGTTCACAGCCATATTCAATGGGTATGGGGACAGTAAAACCCCATTTTTTATCAATTTAACCGGGCTTGTTGCAAATGTGGTGCTCGATCCGTTACTGATACTCGGGATTGGTCCTTTCCCCAGGCTGGAGGTTATTGGTGCTGCAGTGGCCACGGTAATCTCCCAGGGAATTGCAACGTTTATTTTTATCATCAAGGCAGGAAGGACACCGGTTCTTTTCTCGGGAATCCACCTTTTAAAGAAACCTGATATTTCACATGTCAGAATGATTGCCGGCCTGGGATTGCCGACTGCTTTGCAGAGCGGGCTGTTTTCCATTATCGGAATGGTGCTGGCAAGGATCATTTCACGCTGGGGGGCAACGCCGATTGCAGTTCAAAAGGTTGGCTCACAGATTGAAGCAATATCCTGGATGACGGCGGGAGGATTCCAGAGCGCGATGAGTGCCTTTGTTGGACAGAATTATGGCGCAAAAAAATGGAAAAGGGTAAGACAGGGTTACGCCACCGGAATGGCCATAGTGTCCGTCATTGGGGTATTTGCCACAGTATTACTGATTTTCGGAGCAAGGCCTTTATTCTCATTTTTCATTGATGAGGAGGAAGCGGTACTTCTTGGAATCCAATATCTGAAAATACTGGGGCTTTCACAGTTGTTTATGTGCATTGAAATAACAACGGCCGGAGCATTCTATGGAATAGGGAAAACCTTTCCGCCGTCTGTAACAGGCATATTTTTCAATGTTCTGCGTATACCGGGTGCTTTAATACTGTCTTCCACAGACCTCGGCCTTGACGGGATCTGGTGGGCTATCAGCATTTCAAGTATTTTTAAGGGATGCGTGTTAACTTTATGGTATATATATGTGCTCAGGAAACAGCCGAAGGTGTAACGGGATGTTTCGCTAAGCCTGCTGTCCCATGAATATGAAAGGGTGGACCAATGGCATATTATTTCTGGAAAACCACTATTCCGGCAATCATCAAGGCAACACCGATCAGTTTGCTCCATTCAAAACATATCTTTTCGGTACCAAACAGCCCAAAGCCTTCAATCAGGCAGGATGTCACAAGCTGTGCCAGCAGAATCAGCATTGTTGCATAAGCCGGTTTCAAATCAGATATGCTTTTTATTACCGTAAATGTAATCAGTGCGCCGATAACACCGCTTAACAGGTAAAATTTATTGCTGACGTCAAACAGCGAAAGCAGGTTTTCGCGGCCGGTAAAAAACCATACACATAGGCTGGTGACAAAAGCCGTTAAGTGCACCCAGCAGTTTGTTGACCACATACCCGAGGAATCCATTATCCGGGTATTGAAAACACCCTGAATGCTCATTAGCAGTCCTGCCAGTAATCCGAACAAAATTCCTGTCAAGAAATCTCCTCCATTCAGCACAGCATGTTAAGCATTTGAAATCAACAGCAATACCGCCTGTTCAGCCTGCATTGCTGCTGATCCAGTCCGGATAATATTGTTGCCAGTTGTTTGCTTATATATTCTTAAGAAGCACATGGCGGGCTTAACCTTGAGCAAAAAAAGAATTACTTGACTATACCCAGAATTAACCTTAATATGTAAATATAATTAATTTAGCCACTATTTAGTTTTAACGATACATTCACCTAAAGATTCCATCGCATCGCAAAAAGTATGCATAAGGAAAGGGGTTCGAAATAATGTATCTTAATTTTTTCTCACTTTTATCATCAAACGAATACTTATACTGAGAGACTGCAATACAGTTATAATGTTCCCTTTTTGTCAGTGCTTATAATGCTTTTGAACCTTGCTGTAAAACTGCTGTTAATAATTGCATCAATACAGCTGATAAGGGCGGCTAATATTTATATCAGAAAAAATAAATAACTTGCGGAACATCTTAAAGAACAGGATGCTGTTTTAGATGCTTCAAAAGCTAATGCGCTGCCTGTTTGCAGCGAAGAATACTGCAGGTTCCCTGTTTGGCTTGACCGGACTTAAGTCTTAAAAAATTGATATTAAGGAGGTTTTGCGCCATGGATGAAGAACTGAAAATCAGAATGTACTCATTTACACTGGATTGCAAGGAGCCGCATGAACTGGCGAAGTTTTATGCCGGGTTAATGAACTGGGAAGCGGCGTTTTTAAACGAAGACTGGGCATGTGTGTATGCTCCCGGAACCAAACAGGGCGGATATCCCTGCTTATTGTTCCAGCGGAATCCAGACTACCAGCCGCCTGTGTGGCCTGAAGAGCCCGGAGCCCAGCAGCAGATGGCACATACCGACTTTGCAGTTACTGACTTGGAGAAAGCTGTTAAGCGTGCACTGGATTTAGGGGCGGTAATTTCAGAGGAGCAGTTTTCAGATGACTGGACTGTTATGTTTGATCCTGCCGGGCATCCGTTCTGCCTGTGCAGGATGAAATCAGTAATCGAGAGCCCGGATTTCGGGTTGCGGTAAAAAACAACCGATTTGACCCGGGAACCGTTCGGCTGTTTTTTTGAATAAGAGTTTATGACTTTTCATGCCCCAATCAATGAAGAAAACCTGTACGTAAATGTACATGAAAGCCCCATATGGTTAATCTGCCAACCATATGGGGCTTTTTCCATGCTTTGATGTGAATACAACCAAAAAAGGCCATTGCCTCGGCCTGCTTTTCTCTGAATAAAACATCCGGGAGTTATTAAAACTAAGGAAGTGAATGATCTTTCGCTCCGGGGGAGGAATGAAATGCATACCGTATGGAAAGGGGCCATCAGTTTCGGCCTTGTGAATATACCCGTCAGAATGTTCACCGCTACCGAGGACAGGGACATAAGATTCAGGTATCTTCATAAAACCTGTAACACGCCCCTGAAATATAAAAAATTCTGCCCCAGCTGCAATATGGATGTGGCAGAGGATGACATTGTCCGCGGCTATGAATATGAACCCGGCCATTTTGTCATTCTGACCGAGGCTGATTTTGAGTCGGTAATAGAAGCATCAAATAACAGGAGTATTGAGATCCTTGATTTTGCAAACCTTTCCGAAATTGATCCCGTTTATTTCGATAAAACATATTACCTGTCTCCGCAGGAAACAGGAGCGAAAGCATACAATCTTCTGAGGCAGGCCATGAATGACACCGGGAAAATAGCAATTGCAAAGGTTAATATCAGGTCAAAGGAAACTCTTGCCGCGTTACGCGTTTACAAAAACGCCCTTGTAATGGAAACCCTGTTCTATGCAGACGAGGTACGTCCTGCCGAGCAGATACCCGGTCTTCCGGCAGTGACCGAAACAAATGAGAAAGAGCTGGACATCGCTGTTAAACTGATTGATAATCTGACAGCAAAATTCGAGCCTGAAAAATATACGAATGAATATAAAACGGCATTGACCGCACTGATACAGAAGAAGGTGGAAGGAAAGGAAATAAAGGTTGCGCCTGAAGCACCGAAGCAGAATGTAATTGACTTGATGGAAGCGCTGAAGGCAAGCCTGCAGGAGACGAAAAAGAAAAAGCCGGAAAAAAGGGTTACGAAAAAGAAAACTGCCGGAAAAGCGGTATAGGAAATGGAATGGTTCGAGCCTATGGATCCTATACTCACAAATACCGTAATACAGGGTAACGGGTGGATTCACCAGGTTAAATGGGACGGCATCAGGGGTTTATGCTACAAGGAAGACAATAATATCCGCCTGTATACAAAAAGCCGCCGTGAGCGTTCGCAGTGGTATCCCGAGGTTGTCGGGGAAATCATGGGGTTAATCAGCTGCAGTCAGGTTGTCCTGGATGGTGAACTGATAGTACCGGATGAAAAAGGGAGGCCTTCATTTCACGATATAATGTCGAGGGACAGGGTGAAAAGGCAGGAACGGCTTAAGCATTACATGAAGAAATACCCGGTACGGTACATGGTTTTTGATATACTTTTCAGAAACGGCGAAGATTTGAGAAAACTGCCCCTCTCAAAAAGAACAGAGATTCTTCATGAAACGCTGAAAAGCAGTGATACAGTCCGGACAGTTGAGAATTATCCCGACGGTGATGCCCTGTTTTCGTTGATGAAGGAAAAGGACATGGAGGGCATAGTTTCAAAAAATGCAGACAGCCCGTACATCGGCGGGAAAAAGCATAAAATGTGGTACAAGACAAAAGTTACAAAATACCTTACTGCAACGGTGTACGGGTTAAAAATAAAGGAAAACGAAGTTAAATCCCTTGTTATTGCAGAATATGAGAACGGAAGCCTTAAACCCGTCGGAAGTGTTTCGTCAGGCTTGTCCCAGAAAGACAGGGCAACACTTTTTGCGGCTCTTCCACAGCTTTTGCAGGATAAAGATACAGGAGCCGGCAAAAATAATGACGGTATTATCCCGATAAAGCCGGTATTGAATGTTATAGTTTCATACATTGAAAGGGAACAGAACGGCAGTTTGAGACATCCGGTGCTGGTCGGGTTTACCGGTGAAAAGCCCGGACATTTATGATATATGGAGATAGTGATATGAAAAAACTGCAGATATCCAATCCTGATAAGCTGCTGTTCCCGGAAGCAGGCATTACCAAGATTGAATACGTCAGAAAACTGTATGAATTATCAGGGTATATCCTGAAATATACAAGGAACAGGAACCTCACCACAATACATTACCCGGACGGGGTGGACGGAAAATCCTATTACCAGAAAAACATGCCTTCCCATGCCCCGGAATTCGTGTCCCACAAGGTTGTCGGGGACATAGACCATATCATAATGGATTCGGAGGAAACCCTTTTGTGGCTTGGGAACATGGCTGCGCTGGAGTTTCACATTCCGTTCAATGCAATTGACAGGCCCGGACATCCCGATGCGCTGGTTTTTGACCTGGACCCGGCTGAAGGCCAGCCATTCGCGATGGTATTGGAAGCTGCAATTATTATTTATGATACGCTTAATGAACTGGGAATCAGGAGTTTCTGCAAGACCTCTGGGGCAACGGGGCTGCAGATAGCAATTCCGCTTAACGGGGAGGTTGATTACGATACGGCAAGGAAAGTCAATGAATTTTTCGGACGGTATTTTGCACAGAAGTATCTGGGTTTATTTACCATTGAACGCAGGGTGAATGAAAGGGGCGGCAGAATATATTTTGACTACCTGCAAATGTGGAAAGGCAAGACAATTATCTGCCCATACTCACCAAGAGCCACAAAATATGCAAATGTATCGGCCCCGGTTTTGTGGGAGGAGGTTGAAAAGGGGATAGTGCCGGAGGATTTTACGCTAAACAGCATAATACCACGGCTTAAGGAAAAGGGGGACCTGTACGAACCTGTATATGTATCTGGACCCGACAATGCGCTGACAGACCTGGTAGCCCGGCTGAAACAGTGAGCAGGAAGCATATTCCATACATAATTTCATGGATAAAAGCGTATTCGCCGCTAATTCGTGAAAAATCAAGATAATTAATGATTACATACGATTTTGGACATATATTTTCCAAAACAGCTTATCATGATATCAGACAGTTTATAAACGTTTATTACCGTCGTTTTAATTTGTGACAATTCTGCTATTATAGCAATTAATAAAGAGATTGATCTCTTTAAAATATCGAAAAGGAATCGAGGTTAATTGTCATGAGTGAAAATTCCGAATGTCCCCGATACAGGGTTGGAATTACTTTCAACCTGAAGCAAAAGAAAGACGATGAAAATGAGGACGAGCAAGCGGAGTATGACAGTATAGGCACGATTGAAGCCATTTCAGAGGCGATAGGCAAAACAGGCTGTGAAACCATTTTCCTTGAAGCCGATACCAGCCTTCCGCAAAAACTGCAGAACCTGAATCCGGATATTGTTTTCAATATAGCCGAAGGGAAAGGCGGAAGAGGCAGGGAGGCCCAGGTACCATCAATTCTTAACCTGTATTCAATACCTTTCACAGGATCCGACGAAACAACGCTGTGTGTAGCACTGGACAAAGGGCTTACAAAGAGAATTGTCAAGTCCTGCAGGATAAAAACACCAGTGTTTTTTGTTTGGAAAAATAAAGATACCGAAATACCCGCGAATCTTCGCTTCCCTGTAATTGTGAAACCGAATGCCGAAGGTTCAAGCAAAGGTATTTTAGGGAATACAATTGCGGGAAGCCGTAAGGAGTTAATTAATCTGCTGCATGAAAAGCTGGACAGATACAATCAGCCCCTTCTTATAGAGGAATATATACAAGGACGTGAATTTACCGTTGGAATTCTTGGCAACGGCAGCGAAAAGCATATATTCAGACCCATGGAAATTATAATATCCCCTGAAGGAAATCCCGACAAAAGCAAGGTATACAGCTTCCATGTAAAAACCAATTACCAGAAGTATGTAAAATACCGGTGCCCTGCCGATCTGGATCCGGACACCGAGGAAAAGATGAGCCGATATTCGGCGAAAATATACGAACTGTTGGAATGCAGGGATTTTGCAAGGATTGACTATATACTGTCGGAGGATAACGAGATATATTTCATTGAAATCAATCCTCTGCCGGGATTGGCACCGGGTTACAGTGATTACCCCATGCTGGCTGAATACAACGGAGTGGGATACGATGAACTGGTTAAAGCAATTCTTAACAGCGGCTTAAGACGTTATGGAATGTCTGCCGTTTAGCATCGGGGTGATTAATTATGATAAACTACCATAATACCGTTTTGTGGGGAAATATCAGCGAAGAACAATGGAATGACTGGCACTGGCAGTTTAAAAACCGGATCAGGGACGTGGATACACTGAAAAAACTTATTGAACTTTCACCTGATGAGGAAAAATCACTGAGAGAATGCCTTAACCGTTTCAGAATGGCAATAACCCCATACTATGCGTGTCTGATTAATACAGAAGATAAAAAATGCCCTATCAGGCGCCAGTGCATACCTTCGCCCCAGGAAATGGATGTTTCGTCTTTTGAACTGGCCGATCCCCTTGCCGAGGAAAGGGACATGAAAGCGCCATGCATTGTTCACAGATATCCCGACAGGGTGTTATTTCTTCTGACCGGTAAATGTGCAATGTACTGCAGGCACTGCACAAGGAGGAGACTTGCAGGGAATGAGGACTTCACAATAAGCAGCAGTGATATTGACTCAGCATTGGATTATATAAGAAGTCACCATGAAATACGGGATGTTTTGCTGTCGGGCGGGGATCCCTTTGTTTTAAGCGAAGCATTTTTGGAATCAATTATAAAGCGGATAAGAGAAATACCACATGTTGAGATAATCAGATTCGGAACGCGGACGCC
>LFSH01000047.1 GCA_001513105.1 Clostridiales bacterium DTU070
TTCATTCTTAGTCCACGCAACATCTCCAAGCAGAACGGAAAAACCGTTTCCTCCTCTCGCTATTAGATCATCAATATATTCACGTGTATTGGAATAGGGGTTAGTTTTATATATTGGCTGATTTCCTTCCCACGCTAAAGCCACATCTTCAATCTGATAATGTGCACGCCCGCTCTCCACTTCCATTACGAAAGTTGAACCGTTTACAAATGCAGAGCCGTTTATTACAATCCTTGATTGAGTGAAACCGTCCACATAACCGCCTGAATACAATGGCGCTGTGTTTACTACTGCACTTGAAGTATCGTGGAAATTTCCGTCTCCTTGATTTAAACCAAAATAATTACCGTTTACAGCAATATATGAATTTGAACCATTCATTTCGATATCGTCGAAAGTATATGCATCACGTATAACAACAATACTGTCATTGTATCCGAAGGCCTGAATACCTTCTGCAACCACATCGCGATCCACAATAATAGCGCATTCCCGGACTGTTTCTTCATCGAAAGTACCAACACGGACAAGATTCCGTGTATATGCACTTCCTTCCTTTATGTGAAGGATTGCACTGTCCGTGGCACATATACCACCCATGTAATACTGCTCCATGCGGTTTGGCTTGTCAAGACCGGTACCGAAAACATATACATCGCCTTTTATTGTTGACGTGCCGCTGCCTTTTGCCACAAGATCGCCCAATGTATATATAGCACCATTCAATAAAAAGGGTTTATAAATCCAAACTTCAAATTCCTTAACAGCAACGGACTTTCTGTCGTAGGATCTGAACATTCCGTTCTCCATATCTGCTGCTGCGGTTATCTCCAATGGGAATCGGAGTTTATTGCCAATTCGTTCATAAGTACCATCCCATGAGAATGATATGTTAACGTTTGCACCATTCTTGGATGCATCAGCATAAACAGGGATGTTATGGTTCACAATAATTTCTGCGTCCCCGGCGTTTAATTTTGAAACTATATCATTAATAAACTGTGTTTCATTTGAATAAGTAATTCCCCTGTCAGTTGCAAAATCCTCATTTGCTAAATAATAATCAAGAATTGACATGATCCTTTCAATAGCAGATTCTGCAGCAATATAAGTCATTTGGTTATGTTCTTCATTCCGTACTATTGAAAACAGCTGCATAGTATTATATGCCACTGCACTGCCAATGATCATAACCACAAGTATTATTGCCAGAACTACTGGAATTGAATTTCCGGCTCTTTTATTTAACTTTTTGAAATCTGCTTTATATCTTCTCCATATCCGCTTCATCTTTTCCACCCTTATCAAGGCTTATACACTTCGATCAGAAACTCAAATGCATTGGCGCTATCATGGTTATGTTCCAAACTTACCTTGTACCGTAATATATTCCTTTCCCCAATACCTAAATACTCAAGATCAAAAGAATATTCAGGATATTCCTGTCCTGACAAATCTATAACCGGCAGATTTTCAATCCTGGTAATTCCCAGAGCCTTTTTACTTGTGCCGTAAATATAGTTATTATTTCGTACTGACGTAGCAACATTTTCCTTTATAACCCTTATAACAGCAGATCTTTTCACCTGTTCTTCAGAGTATTTCAAAATCCTTGATGTTGAAAAGAACAGTGAATAAACCACAAGGGACAGAATTGCAATAAGGGCTATTGAAACAACGGCTTCAACAACTGTAAAACCACGTTCATTAACCTTTGAATCGGTATGTAATTGTAATATGTTATGTATCCTGCTTTTTTTCATTGAAGATACACTTTCTCCTTCTCATTTTTTCCGTCTATTATATTTCCGGACCGATCCATTATTTTGACCCTGTTTCCTGTTTGTTCAAGTCTGACAATCAGCCTTTTCCCTGAGTCATTTCTGATATACAGATTTACCCAGAGGTTTTCATTTTCTTTGACTTCAGTTGATATGTTTGATTCTATGAATAATGTAAAATCCCTGTCTGTTGTTAAATTACCGGTTAACATGTCCGTATAGCCATGACCGTCAACACTTTCGATTGTGTATTGCGTTTTTCCCAATGTCAGCGTTACATCCACCGGAACGGATATATGGCTCCGGATTCTTTCGCTTCTGTTAAACTCTGAATAGGTCTCAAAATTGTATCCTCCAAACAGATATCCGCTGTGAAAAATCTTAAAGTCTGCATTCCTCAGTGTAATTTCACCTGAAGTATTTTTACTTTGTGTATTCCCTGTATCTGAAACCTTTTCGGGTTCTGATGGCAGGATGTTATCTGTTTCCTTTAATTCTTCTATAAAAACGGGCAACTCATTATCTTCAATGAATCTTTTAATTGCAGCCCTTGTAAACTTGGCAAGGCTGTCAGCAGCATCCTTGTCCAATGAATAAAACTCAAGCCCTATGTTAATATCAAAAAGCTGATCATTAGATTTACTGATTCCGTATTCCCTGGCATTCTCTTCATCAGTAAGTTTCAGGCTTAACGTACTGACAGTTACTTTTCTGCTACCGCCTTCAATATATTCAATCAACTCATTCAATCCTTCTTCGGGCAATACTGTGCTGAATCTAACAGGGAAAGCATAATATACGGTATTTTCCTGTACTACTTGTTTTGGAGCTCCTAAAGATATGCCTTTTAATTTTGATCCCATCAAAAGAGCGAGATTTTCAACGAATATAACACTATCCGACATCCCTGCGTTATCCATAAGATATTCGCCGAGTCTTTCATCAATTACCTCATTCTCTTTAATCTGCCTTTTAAAATTCTCTATATTTTGATAATCTCTTTCAAGGGCGTCCAGCTGAACCTGCGCCATCTTTATTCTCTCATGCACTAATTTTATTTTAGGGATTGATGACAGTAATACAAATTTAACAAACACAAATATGTAAACCAAAACTAAAAGAACGGCTATCAGGATCTTTTCTTTTTTAGTTAGAGTCATTACTGTTCACCTCCCTAATTTTAATGTACAAGTTATTGTGAATTCAATAGCGCTTTGACTCTCTTCCAGAGAAAAACTCTGTGTACTGCTTTCAAAAAAATCAAGCCTTTCAAGATTTGTCATATAATCAGTTATAATAAAGCTGCTTTCTGCAACACCTCTTATGGTAAAGGATTTTCCACTATAACTTAATGAAGTAAGATAACATCCTGAAGGAAGTGCATTCTGCGTAATAAGTATAATCTGCGAAACCGGTGTATTTTCAAAATCTATGGCATTAATAACATCTTTTTTGCTTATTATTTTATTTGTTATATAAGAAAGCTGGGCTTTAATTGATCTTGCCTCACTGTACTTAACATCAGTTAGCTTATTTTCAATAGCTAAAGCTCTTCCTTCCAATATTCTTATATACAATCCGGGAGCAAGAAGTATGACTGTGCCTATCACAATAACCAGTATCAGCACTAATATTTTAACAGCAGGGATACTCTTTTTCTCTTTTTTCAGGTTGCTTTCAAAAGGCCTCTCCTCTACCAGGAAATTTATGTCTTTCATAAAAATTCCTCCATTCATATAGGCTTGGGCGTCGGCTAATTCATTCATTGCCTTAATCAATACGCTGGCATACGTATTCATTAAGGCAATGAATTCTATTTTTTAAACTTCATACTATAGTGGGAAACAATCGGTTTACTCATATTTGCCGCATACCTTCCTTCATTGGTCTGCTTAGGCTCAAGGATCACTGTAAGATAGTATTCACTTGAATCATATGCATATTTTCTATATACAAACCTGCTTTTATCTGTCAAACCATCAACAACAGCCACAGAATCAAGGTAAAGAGTTCCGTCTTCAATCATCCACTCCCTGTATTCACCATCCACTTCCAAAATGATCGTTTTATAATCATATCCACCTATGTAATCAGCAAACCAAACTTTAGCAGCAGCTTCAATATCCCTGTGAAGACGTGTATAGGCATCATGAACTGTGAACTGTTGTTTTCCGAATTTTGAATAAGCTGCAGTTGTAGCTGTATTAAACACTAACAGCTCCGTTATTATAACCGATATGATCCCAATAATCAGAATAGCCACTAAAAACTCAAGCAATGTAAACCCCTTATTGTTTTTGATAACAATCCCTCCAAAATGTTTGGTGTACACTCCCACCAGAAAGTGGGAGTGTATAAGAAACAAAATATAAATCGCTAGCCTTACGGGGTTACGATTGGTGTTGGTTGGGTTACGGTTGGTGATGGTGATGTTACAAACTCGACTTTACACTTATCTGCTTCCTTTACTGCTTCAACAGTAACAACCTGTGAATCTTTATCAATTTTTATTGACCATCCTTGAGTATCTGGTGTTTTGGGTGTCAACTCTTTGCTTGCATCTAAAAATGGACCATAAGTACCATTTATATCAGAAGCATCACCACCATTTACTTCCGAAATATCACCAGGAACATTTCCTAAAGCAGGCTTAGTAAATTTAACTTTTTTAGCATTACCCTCCGTCCCATTACTAATTTCTATTGTGCAGCATAATTTAGCAATTAAATCTTTAGAATCACTGCTGCCATCATCTTCAATCCCAAGGCAATCCAGATCAATATCGTTTGACATATTCATGTACGTTAAAATTGCCCTCTTGATGCTTTCAGCCGTTTCTTTATCTGCGCCTTCTCTGCTTGAGCTTAGTACTCCTCCGAACAATGCAATTGCAGTTCCTGCAATTACCGCCATGATGAGTATTGCCACAAGCAGTTCAACCAGCGAGAAACCCTTGTTTTGTTTCAGCATTTTTTTCATAAAAATACCTCCCAAATTTTTTA
>LFSH01000016.1 GCA_001513105.1 Clostridiales bacterium DTU070
GGATTCTTAGTTTATCACGTCATGCCTTCGTTGTCAAGTGCTTTATGTCTACCAATTTCTGTTTCTTTTCATACAATGATGTATGTCTGTGCTGCCTTTGAGCCTGTTCATAATGTCGCTCAAGCGGTGTCAGGCGACAGCTTTATTATATTATCACGCTCACAAAAGTTTGTCAAGAATTTTACACAGGTAAAATTAACAAAAACTCGGCTTTATTATTATTTAAAACAACGGAAGATCTCACCCGGCTGTTTCTCCGGGAGATATTCTCATCAGTCGTCGTCTTCCTTCATTTCCTTAGTTATGCGCGCTATTGAAACAACTTTATTGTCATCTCCAGTCCTCATTAAGGTTACACCCTGTGTAACCCGGCTGAGTATACTGATTTCACTTACCTGGATGCGAATAATGTTGCCATCCAGGTTAATCAGCAGGATATCATCCTGTTCGTCTACCAGTTTTGCACCGATAAGGGCTCCTGTTTTCTCTGTGACCTTGTAGGTGAGTATTCCCTTGCCGCCCCTGTTCTGAACCTTGTATTCGTCCATTTCGGTTCTCTTGCCAAAACCGTTTTCGGTAACGACAAGCAGGGTTGTATTTTCACAATAGCGGAGCATTGCTATAACTTCATCGCCTTCATCAAGCCTTATTCCGATAACGCCCTGCGAGGTTCTTCCCATCGAGCGTACGTCGCTTTCCCTGAAGCGAATTGACATACCATTTCTGGTAACCAGTATGACATCATCATTACCTTCTGTAAGGCGTACTTCAATCAACTCGTCGTGTTCCTTGAGAGTTACCGCATTTAAGCCGCCCTTGCGAATGTTGTTATACTGTTCAAGGGGTGTCTTCTTAACCATGCCCTGGCGGGTTGCCATGAACAGGTACATGTCTTTTTCTTCGCCCGTTATTGTTATGATGGCGGAGACTTTTTCATCGGGTCCCAATTCCAGCAGGTTCACAACGGCAGTTCCCTTTGCCTGCCTTCCCGCTTCAGGAATCTCCCACGCACGGAGTTTGTATACCTTGCCCTTGTTTGTAAAAAACAGCAGGTAATGATGAGTTGTTGTTGTGTATATATCGGTGACAAAATCATCTTCCCTGGTGGTAAGGGCGGTGATTCCCTTTCCTCCTCGCTTCTGGCTTTTGTATACGTCAACCGATGTTCTCTTAATATACCCGTAATGTGTAAGAGTTATTACTATATCGGTATCATCAATCAGGTCTTCCAGTTCGATGTCGTCTGCTTCATGGGTAATCCTTGTACGTCTTTCATCCCCATACTTGTTTTTAATTTCAAGAAGTTCTTCCTTAATAATACCGTTCACCAGTTCGGGTTTTGAAAGTATATCCCTGAACCATGCTATTTTCTTAAGAAGTTCATTATACTCTTCGTCTATCTTCTCTCTTTCCAGGCCGGTAAGGCGTCCCAGCCTCATATCAACAATTGCCTGGGCCTGTTTTTCGCTGAGAGCAAAGCGCTCCATCAGTTTTTCCTTCGCCTGGCTTTCAGTTCTCGAATGACGGATTATGTTTATAACTTCATCAAGATGATCCAGTGCTATTTTCAAACCTTCCAGTATATGAGCCCTTGCTTCAGCCTTTTCAAGATCATACCTGGTTCTGCGCCTGATTACATCCTGCTGGTGGAGGATGTAATAGTGGATCATCTCCTTCAGATTCACTACTTTTGGCTCAAACTTGCCGTTTTCAAGCTGGATAAGAGCAAGCATGTTTACGTTGAACGAATCCTGGAGTTGGGTGTTCACAAAAAGCTGGTTCAGAACCACATTTGCATTCGCATCCCTTTTCAGCTCTATAACTATCCGCATGCCTTCCCTGTCCGATTCGTCCCTGAGATCGGAAATTCCGTCAATGCGCTTCTCCTTTACAAGGTTTGCTATTCTTTCTATCAGTTTTGCCTTGTTTACCTGGTAAGGAAGCTCGGTCACAATTATCCGCTGCCTGTTTCCTGAATAGGTTTCAATATCTGTAACAGCCCTGACAACAACACGTCCTTTACCGGTCATATACGCTTCCCTTATGCCTTTTTTGCCAAGAATCAATCCACCTGTCGGAAAGTCGGGACCTTTTATATACTCCATCAGTTCGGATATTTCAGCATCAGGGTTATCAATCATATATACAATTGCATCTATGGATTCGCACAGGTTATGGGGCGGTATATTTGTCGCCATGCCAACGGCTATCCCCGAGGAACCGTTTACCAGCAAATTTGGAAACCTTGACGGCAGTACAACAGGCTCCACATCGTGATCGTCGAAGTTTGGCTTGAAATCAACGGCATCCTTGTTGATATCCCTCAGCATTTCCAGAGCAATCCTCTGAAGCCTTGCTTCTGTATACCTCATCGCTGCAGGAGCATCTCCGTCGATTGAGCCGAAATTCCCATGCCCATCAACAAGGGGATATCTCATCGAAAAATCCTGGGCAAGCCTTACAAGACTGTCATATACCGCAGCATCGCCGTGAGGGTGAAAACTCTTTAATGTTTCACCCACTGTCGCAACTGATTTTCTATAGGGTTTATCGGGTGTAAACCCTGAGATATACATTGTATACAGGATTCTTCTGTGCACCGGTTTCAAGCCGTCCCTGATATCCGGCAATGCCCTGTCAACAATTACACTCATTGCATAATCGATAAAGGACTGTTTCATCTCCGCTTCAATATCAACCGGTATGATTCCGCTGTCAAGATGCTCTTCCGGAGTATTGTTTATGTCCGACATATATTTATGCTCCCTTCCATGTTATATAAATTGAGCTTAATTTCCGTAAACCGGGCATGTATGGTTCATGCACATTCTTGTAGACATGTCAGGTCTGTTATATTCACAGGCTGTTTTTAACTGCAGGTTATACCATGCTGTCCGACATAATGGGAAATTATAAAAAAACATCTTCTCATATTTTAATAAAGTTTTTATTTCCTGTCTACTATTGGTTTTACCCGTGACATAGCGCGAAAGCACTTCCCGCAGGCACAGCGCTGATTACTGACGCAAAACCGAACAGGTTTAAACTGTTTTCATTGACGTGAACATCGTGAATTGCAATTTTCTTACCCGCCGTAACATATACAACCGAAAATATGAACGGACGGCCTGACAGCCGTCCGTTTTTTATGCCGGAAATTTGCCGGGAACAGGAATTCCCATCAGGCATTATTCAAAGTAAATATAATCCATATAATGTTCACCGCTGTAGACGAGATACAGGTCGTGCACCCCTGTTACCTTGGAAATGGCGCAGGAGTATTCCTTCCATATACAAGTGGGATTAATGGTCAGTGTGCCGACAAGTGGGCCGTAACGGCTATCCAGTCTTATTTCGATATTAAACGGCCCGCTTTTATTGTTGTACATTTTTGAGCATGCATAAAATACCGTGGCACCATTTTTAAAATCAACATTTTTATACATTGTGTAGCCGTTTTTGGGGACAATGATGTAATCATTATCATTGGGATCAAACTTTATTCCCGACATATCGTCGAAGGTTTCTGTTTCAATGGCCCAAAACGCCGACCTGTCGTTTTTTGTCTTCTTCACCTTTATGGATGAAAGTGCGTTGTAACCGATCTGGGTGGCGGAGAGAGCACTGAGATCCTTGTCAGATGAATAACTGCTGCCTTTGTAATCCGGGTCAGCATATAAAGTATATTCGTATGATCCGACAACCTTAACCGAATCAGCCTCGTTGTCTCCCATCGATGTTTTGCCCAGATTCGGGGTATTCTCGGTAACTTTTATCCATTTTCCGGTATAATTGGAATACTGGAAAAGATACACGCCGTTTCTTTCTTCATCCGACAACTTTCTGGCTGCCGTAGCCGAAGATACTGTATCATTGCCAACAGGTTCATTCGCCATATTGTAATCATCGAAACGGTACGTATGACTGGTTCCTCTGAAATCTACATCTTTGAAAACGGTGCATTCGTATGGACCGACTACTTTGATGGAAGAGGCGGCGTCATTGCCAACCCAGGTATTCTTGAAGTTTGAGATGTCATGATCCACTTTTACCCATGGGCCGTTGTAATCCATGTGTTTAAAAATATAAACACCTTCGTATTCGTCCCTGGAAAGCCTCTTTATTATTGCAGAGGATAATTTATCGTTGCCGATTTCGTCTTTGAGTTGTACATCACTGAACCGGATAGGATGATTACGCCCGCCGAAGTATTGATGTTCATAGCATTCAACCTCAAAAGGCCCGCTTATTAAAATGGAGGAGACAGTATCGTTTCCGACTATTGTTTTACCGAAATCGGGTATTTCTATTCTTGTTCCACAGAACGTGCTTTCACGTCCTGAAAAGTATTCATGTTCATAAAAGGATACATAGTATGCGGCTTCGACTGTGGCAGGTCTGACAGTTCTGCCCTTGATCTCCTTCTTTACCGGCACAGCCCATACCAGGCAACCATCCTGCCAGGCTTCGTCCGGAAGAATGATGCGCTTGCTGGTCGTATTGGCATCGGCACTGTCTATTAGCTGAGGAGTATCAAATGAAGTGGTCATAACATAAATATCGAAACGATCCTCGAAAGTGCAGTTATCCTGCCACGACAGAGTCACCCTTGATTTGTCGTTTTCATCGGATACAGCCTTCATATTGGAGATATAGAATAACTCAGGATCATAGAATATCGGGAATTTATTCTTATCACCCTGGCCATATCCTGAGCCCGGCAGATTATACATTGCATCCAGCCTTACGCCAAGGACTTCGTATTTCTGGGTATTTTTATAGTAATCCACGAACTCCTTGACTCTTTGATCATATAAACTCCTGTTGGTCAGGATTTCGAGAGATACCGGGTTTCCGTCGGTGGATATCGCCCTTGCAACGGTATGCGCGGTTGAAAGCGTTCTTTCAGCTTCCCTCAGTTCTTCATCTTTTACGTTTGAGTTAGTAAGATACTTGGCTTTGACGTGCAGTGCTTTTTTGTACTCTTCCTTTGTTTTGGCCGTCATATTGTGTGTATCAACCCTGTAGGAAATGATTATTAGCCCTCACAGGTGGGCGCTCTTCACAAATGAATTCCCGTATCGGGCTTCAAAAACATCAACTCTTCCTGCCTCTATCAAATCAATGGCATCCTGGGTAAACTGGCCCTTCTGTAGCATTACTCTCGGGCCGTTATACCTGACTATATAAATAAGAGACATGGAATTATTGGTTGTTTCTACGGTTTCTTCAACTTTTTTCAAGATGCTGGCGTCTGCGCTGAACCCAGAGAACCCGGCTGAAGCCTTGCCTTCTGTTACCTCGGATGTAAAGGTTTTCAGGTGCTCCTCTGTTTCAATAATCTCGTAGTACACTTCATACTCATCGGAATCTTTTTCGGTGGTGTACCCTAAAACTGTAATCGCCCGGCTTTCATATACGCCGGTTAATGAATTCATACAGGCGCCGACATACTTTTCCACGTCTGAGGCATTCACCGCCTGTGCACCGAATAATTCCGCTTCAACGGGAGCGGCATTAACCGGAAGCATTGTCAATACAGCCAACACCATCAGCATAGCTACAGTTTTCCTTAATGTTGATCCTGAAATTTTTCTGCTCATAAAATACCTCCTTTCAATTATTAATGTTCTGTTAACTTAATAATAAAAATGAGACCTGAAACGCCTCTGGTATAATGGAAATT
>LFSH01000087.1 GCA_001513105.1 Clostridiales bacterium DTU070
TCGGGCAGGTTATGAAGTGCGACTGCAAGAACCATCATCCAGCCCGAAATCAGGACCGGGTTTTTGCCGGGACCGGGTATTGTGCCGCCGTTTTTCCTGTTCTTCCTGTATATCATCCTTATCAGTTCGTCTGCAAGAATTATCATTGCAACGCCGCCAAGAAGTCCCGCGGAAGTGTAAAAAAAGCCTGTTGTTCTGAAACCTTCAGGCAGCAGTTCCATACATACCATGCTTATCATTATCCCTGTTGTAAACTCAAGCAGCGTACTCTGGATTCTGTCGGGAAGGGATACAGGAATAAAGGCTGTTAATCCGCCGATACCGGTGCCTGCAATACCGGTTAAGAGACCGGCAAGTGAAATGGTGAAAAGGCTGTCTCCAATAAGGCCTGTGCCGGTGATTTTAATCCCCTCCCGTTATCCGTTCCAATCATATATATGAAAAAAGGTATAAAAAAAGAATTCATATACAATGAATTCTTTCCAGGTAAATTCATAACATGAATCACTTATTTCTTCTTGTCAAAAAAGTAGGACGGGGTATTTAGGGGTTTGGTATTATATGCATTCGTGATTTTCTTTCCGGCATTTATATTTTTTATTTCTCGGGAAAACTCGCCCTGCACCTTTACGGCGTTTTCATACCCAAGTTTCTCTATGCTTATAATCTCTTCCACCAGTGCGGTTATTTTTTCAATAAGGTCCTTCAGTTTCCCGCTGCCGTCAATATCGGTCTTATCAAGCTGCGTCAGGCTGTTTATGCCCAGGATTTTTTTCAGGGCATCGGAAGCCGTTAAAAAGGCGTCATCAAGTTTCCCTATACTGCTTATAATCTCGTCCTTTTTATTGAGAATTTTCTCAACTTCATCAAGCTGCTGCAGCTCAAAGGCCTCTTTCTGCCTTTCGGATAACTTCTTTAACTCAAGCAGCTTATTCAGCTTCTTTTCGGACAGTTCAATCATCCGGTTTATCAAATCCTGCTTCTGCATCGCTTTCCCACCATATTTTCAAAAGATGTATGCACTATATCCCTGCAGCCTGCGCACTGCTCCTTGCCTGTTTTTTTGCTATTTTCATTGCCTGGTCCCATGTATCCCTGAGTTCTTTTGCAAATTCCAGTATCTCGTCAAGTATCTCGCTGCTTTTCTGAAGGTTCGCATCAATAAGCCTTCTCAGCATGTAATCATACAACAGCATCAGGCTCGCCGATATTTCATATTTTTCATCCAGGCTTGACATTAATTCTGTTATAATCTCCTGGGATTTTATTATATTCTCGTTGGCGCCTTCCAGATCGTTTTTCGATATTGCATACTGCGCCTTCATTATAAATTTTACCAGTCCGTTAAACAGCATAAATGTCAGTTCTTCCGGGTTTGCCGTATACACGCTGTTTTCCTTGTATTGGTTATAACCTGCCATATTCATAAATACATTCCTCCGTTAAATCAGATGATGCTACCACTGCTGAAATGCACCAAGCTGCGAAAGAAGCCAGTTCAACTGTGAATTCATCTGACTCATGTATTTCTCAAGCTGGGTAAACTTCTGATAATAGCTTTCTTCTTTTACAATGAGCTTATTATACATCTCGGTAATTTTTTCGTCATAGGAGCTAATCTCCTTGGCAAGGCTGCTGTTAAACTCACTCAGGTCTCCAACCATTCCGGCCTTTTCAAGAAGGATGCCTTTTTTGCCGTCCTTGTCTCGGATTGTTGATATATAGTCATTCAGTATATCGGAAATCCTGAACAGCAACCCCTGCTCCCTGTACCTGGCACTGCGCTGTTCGGCGGTAAGGTTCCGATCATAAAGCGGAACGCTGTCCGAGGTTTTAATGAACAGGTTTCTCACCTCGTCGGGTCTTTCCCTCAGGGCCTGTTTCAGCTTATCCTCGTCAAGATTGAGCCTGCCCTTGTCGAGATACGAGCTTGACGAAATACCAATCGATGCAAGGTTTATTCCCACACCTTCAACAACGTCAATCAGCGCTGTGCGCATATTCCGCTGGATTTCCTCGAGTATCGGATCGTTTCTGAGCAGACCTGTTTTGGCCCTTTCTTCCCATTTCTTTATCTGCTCCTCGGTCATTGCTTCCTTTTCGTCATCAGTTAACGGCGGGTAGTTCCTGTCGTACTTTTCGGAGAGTTTTGTGTTGAACATGTCCACCAGCTTGTTATATTCGTCAACAAAGCTCTTGATCGAATTGAATACAGTGTCGATATCCTGCTCTATTGTAATGGTTGCAGAATTCTCTCCCTCGTGCACATTTTTCAGGGTGTACTCAACGCCGTTTACGGTAAAGGTATTGGTACTTCTGACAACAACAACGTTATCAATTATTACCCGGGCATCATCACCCTGCTGTATTTCCGCTCCGTCAAGGCCAAGGGCCCTGAAGAACCCGCCCTCTTCCACACTGTCGCTGTATACTATGTTTTCACCGGCACCTGTCTGCTTGGCGGTTATAACGAAACGATCCTTTATTTCATCGTAGCTCAGTATTACATTCGCATCTTCATCATTGTTTATTGTGCTCATTACCTTCTGCAGAGTGTCCTTTTTCGAAAATGTAAAACCTTTTCCGTTAATTGTAAATGAAATATTATCGTTTTCGTCAAATTCCATCTTATAGTTAAGACTTTCAGCCAGCTCGCCCAGCGTGCTGCCTGTTGATATCCGGTTTGTCGCACCCGGGGCAATGCCGAGAGCCGATAAACCGTCATTTACGGTTCCTCGCGATAATACAAGCCTTGTTGCACCCGCTGCCGTATTTGTTTCGAATTTAATTTTCCCGTTATCGGCGGTTACCGTTATTTTGCTCGTACCGTTGTCCGTACCGAAGGCATTGTTCAGCAGTTCCTGGATTCCTTCCGCAAGATCATTTTCATCACTGTAACTTTCCAGGGTAATCTCTCTTGTTACACCGTCAAGGGTCACCTTTATGGTCTTACCGGCAAAGGTATCATTTTCGAAATCAAAAGAGCTAATATCACCGGTTATCGGCTTTGATACGCCTTCGTTTCCTGCCGCCCTGGCGGCTGTCGCAAGCCTCTCCACCTTAACTGTATGGCTTCCTGCCTGGGCTGATGTTGTGCCTCTTGCCGCAACATATTCATCAGAGGAAGAAACCTTGAAAACCCTGAAGGAGTTTTCAGACAGCAGGTAAGAAGTTCTTTTTGCTATATCGAAGAACTGCTCCTTAAAGCTGCGCAAAGCGTTTGTAAACTCCCGGTATGCCTCCAGTTTCCACTCGGTAAGCTGCTTCTGCCTTTGAAGTTTTGCAAGCGGGAGCTTTTCAATGGTCATCAGTTGCTGAACAACCATATCAGTGTCAAGACCCGATGCTATACCGACCAACCGGAGGGTGTTATTATTCAACGGATTTATCCTGTTCATCTGTTCACCTTCTTTCATCTACCAGGATTCCTGCAAGCTCAAGAATATTTGCCAGCATATCGAGTATTTTTTCAGAAGGTATCTCACGTATTACTTCCTTGGTTTCCACATCTATGACTTTTACGATTATTTCTTTTGTTTTTTCATGCACCGAAAATTCAAGGGCACGGTTCGCAACAACCAGTTCCTTGTTTGCTTTTTCAATGGTCTGAATCAGCATTTTTTCGGAGATTGCAACGCCGTTGCTCTCTTCAGCTATCCCCCTGTGCATCCTTGCATCTGCGGGAATTGTCCTTTGTACCGTAATGGCTTTGTCCAGGTTCAGTTCGCCTGTTCTTACTGAATTCATGCTATCAATTCTCATACAGACCCCCTCCATTGGATCCTGAATAATTTATATTAACTGTTAAACAACATTTGTATTCTTAATTCACCGGACAGAAGAATCCTTAAACCAGACAGTTCAATGAGCACTTGTTCAAACAGGAATACATTCTGTTCTCTTTATATATATCGGAAAATTCTCTTACTTAATTTATTGCTGTTGTGCCAGGATCAATCAATTAAAAATATCCCTGGGCCTTATGTTATATTTTTACCTGTAAAAAACATGCCGAATCACTTTTTAGCCGGCAAAGCATAAACAAGCGTGTAACAAGTAATTTGAAAATAAAAACTTAAGGAACAGTATGCACTGTTCCTTAAGAATGCAGTGTGCGTTTCGGTTATTACCTGAGAAGCTGCAGTAC
>LFSH01000018.1:0-16529 GCA_001513105.1 Clostridiales bacterium DTU070
CAGCATTGTTCAGAGAAAATTTTTCAGAGGTTGTGTCACATATGTTTGACTTCTCTAGAAGATTTTGCATTTTCCGCGAATCGGATTCTTGACTTGTTCCCGATAATCATCTATATTATGAGGGTATATTTTCAGCGGAAGGTATTACTTTTATGAAAAGCAAGTACATTGGCGACAGAACGTTTTACATGATGGTAATGGCTGTGGCTTTGCCGATTATGCTTCAGAATTTCATAACAAACCTTGTCAACATGCTTGATAATATGATGGTAGGTGCATTGGGCACTGAGCAGATGTCGGGCGTATCAATCGTAAACCAGCTTGTGTTTGTTTACAACCTGTGCATATTCGGGGGACTGAGCGGAATAGGAATATTCACATCCCAGTATTACGGCAAGAATGACAACGAGGGAATAAGATACACCCTGCGGATGAAACTGATAACTGCAGTTGTTGTCAGTATATCCGCGATAGCTTTATTCAGTTTCTGCGACGACTTTTATATAAACCTGTTTCTTCATGAAGTGGATGAAAGAGCAGATCTTGCCCTTACGCTTTCATTTGCGAAGGAGTATCTTCGTGTAATTATTATCGGCCTGTTGCCTTTTGCATTCTCGCAGATGCTGGCAAGCACGCTGAGGGAAACGGGTAACACGCTGACCCCTATGATGGCTGCTCTTGCAGCTGTTATAACAAACGGGGTTTTCAATTATTTTCTTATTTTCGGAAAAGCAGGTTTCCCCGCCATGGGGGTGAAAGGTGCAGCCATTGCGACGGTTATGTCCAAGTTTGTTGAGCTTTTCACAGTAGCAGTTTACATTGTTGTCAAACGCAAGCAATATGTGTACATTAACGGTGCGTTCAGAAGCCTGAAAATCCCCGGGAAACTGTTTTTGTCCGTACTCGCTAAAGGGAGCCCTCTGCTTGTTAACGAGTTTCTCTGGTCAGCTGGGATGACTACCCTTTCAATCGCATATTCCCTGCACGGAATATCGGTTGTGGCAGCGTGTTCAATTGCGTTTTCAGTGACTAATCTGTTCAATATTGCGTTTATTTCGCTGGGGACAAGTATTGGAATAATCACCGGCAAATCGCTTGGTGCAGGCAGACACGAAGAAGCAATGGACAATGCCAGAAAAATGATGGCCCTGTCGGTTTCAGTCAGCACGGTAATTGGCATAATCCTGTATTTCATAGCCGGCGGTATCACAGTTTTTTATAAAACCAGTGAAGAATCAAAGGAACTTGCGCTGTATTTTATACGGGTCTGCTCCTTTGCAATGCCGCTGCATGCTATTGCGAATGCATCCTATTTCACCTTGAGAAGCGGAGGCAAGACTCTTGTTACCTTTGCCTTCGATTCCGGAGTTATGTGGATTGTTTCTGTTCCGCTTGCTTTTTTGCTGTATGCCGGAGGGCTTAATATTAAGGTAGTTTTCCCCATTATACAGTTTTCAGAGATAATCAAGGTAATAATCGGACTGACCCTTATAAAAAAGAGAGTCTGGGTCAGAACCATAGTATGATGAATATGATTGATGCCTGCAATGACAGCCGGTTCAGGATATTTACTTTATGAAAATGAAAAACCCCCGCCAGGAGGTTTTCTTTAAGCCATGAAATGGGCGATGTTATGTCTTATCTGTATCTCCGAAAAGATATAAACAGAGAAATGTCAGATACTGCCGAGGGCTTCCTTAAGGCGGTTCAGCCCTTGCTCAAGGACAGTCCTGGGGCATGCAATGTTGAAACGCTGAAAGCCCCGGCCTCCCGCACCAAACGTGGGTCCTGAAGAAAGCCATATCCTGCCTTTATTAACCAGGAGCTGTTCAAGTTCCTGGTCCGAAAGCCCGGATTTCCTGAAATCAAGCCACGCAAGGTAAGTGCCTTCGGGCTCAACGAGGTGAATATTAGGCAGTTCACTCTTTATAAAATCCCGAAGCAGTGCGAGGTTGCCGCTTAAGTAGAGAATAAGTTCGTCCAGCCAGCTTGCTCCCTTTTCATAGGCAGCCCGGCAGGCAATGAGCCCCAGTACATTGGGCTGGCTGTAACCCGTTCTTCTAAGTTCTGCGATAAACAGCCTGCGTATGTCCTCGTTGCATATGAAGATATTGGAGATCTGAAGCCCGGGAATATTGAAGGTTTTGGACGGAGCTGTACAGGTAACGGTAATATCCGCATACTCTGGCTTCAAACCCGCGAATACCAGGTGCCTGTAGCCGGGGTAGACAAAATCCTGATGTATCTCGTCGGATATGACGAAAACACCGTGTCTTGCGCAGATATCGCCCGCTGCCGTAAGTTCTTCGCCGGTCCACACACGCCCTACCGGATTGTGAGGACTGCAAAGTATAAACAGCCTGACATTCTCTTCCACTATCTGCCGTTCAAACTCATCCAGGTCCATGCGGTACCGCCCGTCCCTGTAAATCAGCTCATTGACAACTAACCTGCGGTTATTGTCTTTGACCGAGCTTTCAAAAGGGTGGTATACCGGCTGCTGGATCAGAACGGCGTCACCGGGTTTGGTCAGGGCGCGGATGGCAGTGCAGATGGCAAAAACCACGCCCGGCACTTTTACAATCCATTCGGGCCGGATATTCCAGTCAAACCTGCCCCTGTTCCAGCCGTAAAGGGCATTGAAATAGGATTCGTCAATGGAATCGCTGTATCCGAAGATACCATGATCTATTCTTTGCGATAAAGCCTGAAGAACTTCCGGCGGGGACTTGAAATCCATATCAGCCACCCAGAAAGGAAGTGTATCGCAGGGCATGCCGCGTTTTGAAGCCAAATCGTATTTTAACGAGCCGGTGCCATGCCTCTCAGTTATTTCATCAAAATTATACATCAGCATTTCCTCCGTTCAGAGCCTTGTCAAGATCGTCAATAAGATCATCAGCAGATTCGAGACCGACCGAAAGCCTCAGAAGGCATTCCCCGATTCCCCTGGCCTCTCTTTCTACTGCGGGAATATCGGCATGCGTCTGCAGCATTGGATATGTAATAAGGCTTTCAACGCCGCCAAGGCTTTCGGCATATTGGATAACAGATAGGTTTTCCAGTACGCGTCGGGCGGTTTCACTGCAGTCTGTTTCAAAGGAGAGCATTGCACCGAAGCCCGAAGTCTGTTTTTTCGAGATTTCATATCCCGGATGGTCGGGAAGGCCAGGGTAGTGTACCGCTTTAATCCTGTGCTGCTTCTTCAGCCATTGCGCAATCCTGAAGGCTGTCTGCTGCTGCCTGTCCAGGCGCACTGCCAGGGTTTTTATGCCACGGATCATTAGCCAGCTGTCAAAGGGGGACAGGCATGCGCCTGTTGTCTTGGACAGGAATCTAAGCCGTTCGGAAAGATCTTCGCCGGATACAACAAGAAATCCCGCAAGGGTATCGTTATGCCCGCCAAGATACTTGGTACCGCTGTGAAGAACCACATCCGCACCCAGCAGCAATGGTTTCTGAAAATACGGGGTGAGGAAGGTGTTGTCCACGATCAGCATCAGGTTGTTTGCACGGCACAGCCCGGCAACAGCCGAAATATCGGTTACATGCATCATCGGATTGGTGGGCGTTTCAATAAAAACTGCCCTTGTCTCCGGCTTTATTCGTTCCCGGATGTTATTAATGTCGGAAGTGTCGACAAAATCAAAGGTAAGCCCGTTCTTTCCGGAAACATGCCGGAACAGCCGATGAGAGCCCCCATAGATGTCATCGGTGGCAATTATATGATCCCCGGGGGAAAAGAGCTCCATCAGTGTTGTAACAGCAGCCATCCCGGACGAGAAAGCAATGGCGTCGAAACCGCCCTCCAGTTTTGCCACCGTTTGCTCCAGGTACTCCCTCGTAGGGTTCTGGGACCTGGTGTAATCAAAACCTGTACTTAATCCCACACCGGGATGCGCAAAGGTGGCCGACTGGAAAATGGGAACACTGACGGCACCGGTGGTATCGTATTTCTTATCGCTTCCGTGTATGCAAAGTGTGGAGAAATCCATATGCATCTTCCTTTACTGAAAATGTTATATATAAAACATCATTGCCTGGTCGTTCTTATACTTCTCAGCTTCATTTACAAGATCCGAAAGGGTTATCCCGCTAAGCGTTTTTGCCACATTTTGATCAAGCACGTCAAAAACCGATGAACGCAGTGCCTTGTCAATTTCGGGAGCCTTATCCGGAACGGTCTCCTGTGCCTGTTCAAACAATGAAACTTCCACAGCGGACAACACATCCAGGACCGATATCTCCCTTGGCATTCGTGACAGCAGGTAGCCGCCCTGCGCACCTTTCGAGGATATCACAAGTTCGGCCTTTTTCAGCAGGGAGAATACCTGTTCCAGGTATATTTTTGATATGCCCAGCTCTTCTGAAATGGTGATAACTGTGACATATTCCCCGCTGTTGTACTGCTGCGCCATAAATGTTAATGATGCAAGAGCGTACCTTCCTTTTGCTGAAATTCTCATTAATATCACTCTTTCATATATAAATAGTATGTATTAATAATAAAGTTATTATAAGGTTCTGTCAATAGCAGTGTTACAGTTTTGTTCAAACAAGGCGGCACCAGCGTTTTCAGTAGCCCAAGTAAATTTTTTCCCGTTAAAAAAATAAAAGTATTGACACAGGTATAACTTACGTAGTATGATAAATACATATTAAACATATATGTATTAAATGAAAAAAGGAAGTGTTATTATGGCAAGAATTTATAAAAACGTAACCGAACTGATTGGAAGAACACCGCTGATTGAGCTGGTCAACTATGAAAAAAAGCACGGGCTTCAGGCAAAATTAATCGGAAAACTTGAGTACTATAATCCTGCCGGAAGCGTAAAGGATCGAATTGCAAAATCCATGATAGAAGACGCTGAAGCGAAAGGGCTGTTGACTCCTGATTCGGTCATTATTGAACCGACGAGCGGAAACACGGGTATTGCCCTTGCGGCCATTGCTGCTGCCCGCGGGTACCGCATTATCCTCACAATGCCTGAAACCATGAGCATTGAACGCAGAAATCTTCTGAAGGCATACGGTGCAGAACTTGTCCTTACCGAGGGAACGAAGGGTATGTCGGGAGCCATTGCCAAAGCCGAGGAACTGGCGAAGGAAATTCCGAATTCCTTCATCCCGGGACAGTTTGTCAATCCTGCAAATCCTGAAATCCACAGAAAAACAACAGGACCCGAGATCTGGGAAGATACCGACGGTGCCGTTGATATTCTCGTATCGGGTATCGGAACGGGTGGTACGATAACCGGAGTGGGTGAATACTTTAAATCCAGAAAACCGGGAGTCAAGGTGGTGGCTGTCGAGCCTGAAGCATCTCCCGTGCTTTCAGGGGGAACACCCGGTCCTCACAAGATCCAGGGTATCGGGGCAGGATTTGTTCCTAAGGTACTTAATACTTCTGTCTACGATGAAATTGTTCGTGTTAAGAATGAAGACGCATTTAATGCCGGCAGAGATCTCGCCAGGACCGAAGGGGTATTGGTGGGCATTTCCTCGGGCGCTGCTCTATGGGCAACCACGGAAGTTGCAAAACGCCCTGAAAACGCAGGCAAAACCATTGTGGTTATTCTTCCTGATACCGGGGAGAGGTATCTTTCGACACCTCTTTTCTCCGAATAATCCCTTCCTGATGCAAAAGGCGCCCCAGCCGCAGGGCGCCTTAATCTATCTATTTTTCAAGCTCAATCCGGTATAAAATGCTGTTATCGTCGCTTACAGCCAGTACGCATGCAACAATCTGAGTGTCTGAAAAAGGCTGGAATCCGGCATATATCAGAAGGTGTGAATCTTCAACATCAGTGTCAAGGAATTTTAAGTTAGGTTTTGGAAGCATGCCCGATATCAGCGCTCCTGCTTCATCATAGGACAGCTCCGTGCCTTCGAGAGGAATTGTGTATATTCTTATTATTTCATATTCAAAGGTTTCGCTGAATCTTTTCAGGCCTTCCCGGATTGCCCTGAGCTCGGACTCAAACTGGCTTAAGAACTCCCGAACGTCCTCTTCATCCTTAAAGAATTCATTATCTTCGGTAAAACCTATTGCCCGGATCATTAAGTCTGCAAATGAGTCCGTACCGGCCACAAAATCGTCAACATAGATGGTAATGCAATCGCCGCTTATATCCCAGGGATTCAGTTCCTGGAGCCCTGTATATGTTTTGTAGAATTCGGTAATTATTTCACAGCATGAGGTTACCTGATACCTGCCCTCACCTATAGCCTCACGGAGGCCGACAGCAAGGATGATCTCGTCATATTCCCTATAACCCTCTGACGTAAAGTCGGCAAGTATGAGCTCTGAATCCTTATCGCAGTAGAGAGTATCAATAAGGCCGTATCCTTCGCCTTTTCTTCCGATTCTTTTAACAAAGAGTCCTGTCTCTCCGGTATTTTTCAGAACAATTGACGTTTTGGCTTTTAAATAGGTTTCGGTATCAAGGTAATAATAATCAAGACAGTTGGCATATAATGTTTTATCAATGGTATCGATAAATTGGTTTACCGTATCTGCTTCATTGGGGAAAACAGTGGAAACAAATGTTTTCTTCTCATAATCCTTTGTGATGTTGCGTACGGCAAGATCCTCCAGGACCATATGGTATGAATCGCCTGCCTTTTCGCAAAGGAACCGGTAAGGATTTTCCTGCAGCAACGACTCTTTCAGGTATTGCAGCCCGTTATCCACAACATCCATATATGATTTTGCCCAGACAAATTCCGCATACCCTGAACTTGATAAGGACTCCAGCCCCAGCAGGCAATAGCCTGCAGCCGAAACATATGAATTTGCGTGCCTGTTAATAACAGTATCCGGGGTTTGTATATCCACAACACTTGCGGCTGTGAGGTTGGCTGTTGTTTCACTTGTAAAACCCGGGACTGTATGGGATTTGTCGTTATAATATATTTGATGGAAATGGTGTGTTAATTCGTGGGCAAGAATTACATTCAGATTATCCATGTCCTCGATTGAAGAAACCTTAATGGTTATGTAGGGCAATGAGTAAACCGAAGAATAGTCCTTGAGCGAGTCTGAAACAAAAGGAGCAACAAGGTTAAGCAGTGCCTTTTCATACCATACCGGGTCCTTGCAGTACCATGCCAGTGCGCCGTCATTATTCGGGGGTTCATAAACATAAATCGGAAACGCATCTGTTAACGGGGTATCAAGATTATTTGATCTAAAAGGGCCTCCAAATACTTGTAGGAATCCTGGAGTGAAGGATCGTATTTCCATTATATATCCAGAAAATCTTCTATATCCTCTGTAATGGATTCCACCACGCCGGCTAAATGATGTATGGTATCTTCATCAACTGCCGAGTCACCTGTTTCAGTGTACCAGAAAATAAATTTCCCGCCCGGGGACAGGTAAGCCTTGTCAAGAACGGTAACATCATAGCCGTCGGCATATGCATGGGTTACAAAAGGAAACCATCCCTGGTTCTTATTGCCCTGATTCATGCTTGCATCGGTATGAAGCCTTATATCTGAAAGCATAATCTTATTGGCAATGTATTCCCTGGTCTCATCGCTGAGCTCATCATAATGCTCGCAAAATAAACCCACTATATCCGGAGCAAAATCAAATTCATTATCAGACCTGTACTCCGGTTCAAGCCTGCCGGGTTCAAATATGCTGTAGGCCGTCTTAAGCACATAGGTGTCAGCATTGATCTCTCCGTTCTCAAAAGCCTTTTTCAGCTTGTCTTCCGAGGAAAACCTTTGGCTATTGCAATGTTAAGGCACTGGAAAGGACAGGCAAGGGATTGAGGGAGTTTTTAGAGCCCGATTTGCCGCCCGTATGGCATATGGGCGAGTGCCTTGACAACGCAAGGGCGTCAGCTTTTTTCAGGGCTTTGGCTGATGCCGCTGAAAGGGATATTAAGGACATGCCTTTTGCTTTTGCAAGCCCTGAATGGTCGAACGAAAAAGGGGTTGCTGCGGCACTCGGGTTCAGGCTTCTTGGAATAAACTCCTATCATTCAGTTTATCCGCCAGTACAGGGTTCTGAAAAGGTAATGAAGTACCTTTTCGAGGATACGGAAAAAACACTGGGTTCAGTCATGGTGGTTGAACTCGACCCTGTGAAACTTGCGGACAGGATAATTATGGACATAGACCGGAAAAGGCAGGCTCTGAAATGGAAATCAGCCTGATTTGAAAGGAGGAAATGAATGTTATGAGAAATATTTCAAAAATTCTTGCGATGATCCTGCTGTCCATGGTATTCCTGATTCTCACGGCATGCAGCGGCAGGGATGAAACCCGTACCGCGGCACCGGCGAATGATAATAATGCCCGGACAGAGGCCAAAACAATAAAAATCGCTTATTTGCCGATTACCCATGCACTTCCCCTGTATATTGAAAACGAGCTGGCAAACGATAATTCTAACAGTTTCAGACTTGAACTGATAAAGTTCGGTTCATGGCCCGAACTGGCCGAAGCGCTGAATGCCGGAAGGGTTGACGGTGCGTCGATGCTGATAGAGCTTGCAGTGAAGGCAAAAGAGAACGGGATTGACCTGAAAGTGGTTGCACTCGGCCACAGGGACGGGAATGTGGTGGTTGTATCAAAAGACATAAACACCGTCCAGGACCTTAAAGGAAAAAATTTTGCGATTCTCAGCAGGCTTTCAACCCATAATATCCTGTTGCATATCATGCTGAAAGATAACGGGTTGTCATACAGTGATGTAAACATTATCGAACTTCCGCCGCCCGAAATGCCTGCAGCGCTTTCCGAAGGGAGGATTTCGGGCTATTGCGTAGCCGAGCCGTTCGGGGCCCAGTCGGTGGCTGCGGGAAAAGGGAAAACCCTGTTTGAATCCCATGAACTCTGGGAGGGTTCATTATGCTGCGGGCTTGTTCTTAGAAACGACTTTATAAAAAACAACCCGGAGGTTGTTGAAGAATTCGTCAGGGAATATGTTAATGCCGGACTGAAGGCTGAGCAGAAGGACGAGGACGTTAAAAACATAACTGCGAAATACCTGAAAGCCGAACCAGGCGTGCTTGATCTGTCCCTTGAATGGATTTCATATAAAAACCTGCGACTGGAGGAAAAAGAATATAACGAGCTTGTAGGGTATATGAAGGAAACCGGCCTTTCGGAAAATCCTCCCGGATACGGCGATTTTGCGGATAATTCATTTATTGATAAAGTGAAGTGATAAAAATGGATTTATTGAAAAGGGCATTCAAGGTTATTATCAGTATATCCGTTCTTACCGGCATATGGCAGCTGACCGTGCTTTCAGGAAGATTCGAAAAGTCGCTGCTGCCTTCTCCCGCAGGAGTATTTGCAGGCATGTCGGGACTTATAAAGGACGGGACGTTATTTACCAATTTAGGGGTCAGCCTGGCCCGGTTTTTAACCGGTTACCTAACAGCAGTTATTACCGGGGTGACTTTGGGTCTTTTGCTTGGCTGGAACAAAAGCGTGTGGTCGTATATAGAGCCCGTGGTCCAGGTTCTAAGACCGGTTTCACCAATAGCCTGGTTTCCGTTTATTGTACTGTGGTTCGGAATAGGTGATGCCCCGGCTGTTGTGACCATTTTCATTGCTGCTTTTTATCCAATCCTGCTGTCTACCGTTTCAGGGGTTCGAAACGTGGATGCGGTGTACCTGAAGGTGGCGGACAATTTTGGAATAAGGCAGCCTCAGCTTCTTTTCAGGATCATTCTTCCTGCCGCATTTCCGCTTATTGCAAACGGCCTGCATATAGCCTTAGGGTCAGCCCGGGTATTCCTTGTTGCAGGTGAGATGATAGGTGCCCAGTCGGGTTTGGGGTTTATGATAATAAACGCAAGAAACTCCCTGAGATCCGACCTGGTACTGGCAGGAATAATCTTTATCGGAATCCTGGGGCTGCTGCTGGATCGCCTGATAAGGTTTCTTGAAAACAGGATTAAAAGAAAATGGGGAGTATCTGCCGAAGTGAGGGATTGAACATGTATATTTCGATTGTGGAAGCATACCGCGAATATTCCGTTGAAGACAGGGGAAGAATGGCGGCTCTTGAAAGGGTTAACCTTGAAATAGGGAAGGGTGAATTCATTTGCCTGCTGGGACCGAGCGGATGCGGAAAGACAACGCTGCTGAACCTGATAGCCGGTTTTGACAGGCCCACTTCAGGCTTCGTCAGGATTAACGGAGAAACAGTTACAGGACCGTCTGAGAACAGGATTACAATATTTCAGAATTACGGGCTGCTGCCATGGAGGACCGTGTTAAGAAATGTCGAACTCGAGCTTGAAGCGCGAAAAACCGATAAAAAGGAAAGAAGGCGAATTGCGGAAGAATACACAGAACTTGTCGGCCTTTCAGCGTATAAAAACCATTATCCTTCCCAGCTTTCCGGGGGTATGCAGCAGAGGGTTGCGCTGGCAAGGGCATTGGCCGTTGATCCTGAAATACTGCTCATGGATGAACCGTTCGGCGCACTGGATGCAATGACCCGGATGAGCATGCAGGATGAGATTGAGAGGATATGGCGTGAAAAGAAAAAGACAATTATCTTCGTGACGCATGACATTGAGGAAGCGGTCTTTCTGGCCGACAGGATCGTAATAATGACCTCATTCCCTGGCAAGGTAAAAAGTGTAATCGATGTACCCCTGGCAAGAAAAAGGGACAGAACAGGCGCAGACTTTCTGAAAATACGGGACAGGGTTTTCGCTGAATTTGAACTCAAAACGGATGATGAACCGGAATACTATTTATAACAGGAACAATGCTTTACCCCTGGTATGTTTTTGAATATACCGGGGGTGTTTTTTTAGAAAACACCGTCAGGAAATTTTTGTTATACCATGATGAAACAAGCCACACAGACAGCACTATACCCGGTTAACAAGGAATAATTAAAATAATTGCAGACTACATTGACATATTATACACTATTGAATATAATATAATAGTGAATGATGAATTGTATTGCTTTTTGGCAAAGGAGGAAGCATGTGAATATACAATACAAAAAAGGCGTGTTGGAATTGTGTGTGCTGTCCCTGCTGAGTAAGCATGACTGCTATGGATATGAAATATCCGAGTATTTGTCAAACCATATTGACATAGCAGACGGAACGGTTTACCCGATTTTGAGGAAGCTGAAAAGCGAAGGCCTGCTGACTACCTATATACAGGAGGAAAGCGGAGGACCGCCGCGCAAATATTATTCGATTACAAACCTTGGACGCGAAGTATATGAGAAAGAGCGAAAAGAGTACCTGGATTTTGCCAGGCGTATCGAGATTTTATTGGAGGATGATAGTAATGACAAGGACTGAGTTTTTGTCAAAACTTGCAGATGAACTTAGAAAGAACAGGATTGCCGATGCCGATGACATTTTAAGCGAGTACGAACAGCACTTTGCTTTTAAAATGGCGGATGGTTTTTCCGAAGAGGAGATTGCGGCGAGACTTGGTGATCCCGCTGAACTTGCTTTGCAATTCGAGATTACTGCCCAGCATAAAGGAAGTGCGGGAAGGAAAGCGGCAGCAATAACAGGACTCTGCTTTATTGACATTTTTGCAGGTTCGTTCTTTGTTTTGCTGATAGCATGGGAGATAGTTATGGCAGTCTTTTCTCTCTGCAATGCGGTAATTGCAGGCTGTTTATTCATAGGTACAAGTCCCTGGTCATTGATCCCGCAAATACCTTATTTCCCCGGAGCGGTATTCGGGGTGTCCTTTGCAGCGCTTTCGATACTGACAGCAACGGGCTGTATTTATTTTGCCGCGTTCATACGCCAGCTCATGCGTTCATACGGCCGCTTCCATCAGAATACCATAGCCGCGGCTTCAGGAAACGCAGTACTTCCCTCGCTTGCGATATACCCACGGCTGCCTGCGAAAGTGAACAGGCGCATTCGTTCTGCCGCATTGATTTCATTGGTGATATTTGCCGCCTGTTTTGTCCTTGGCATGATAATATCCATGATTTCATCCGGTGCGTTGGAATTCTGGCATGCCTGGGGCTGGTTCGGGTACAATGGCATCAACTGATTCCGGAGGTGGAAAATGAGAAATGAAAACTGTTGTGATTACCGGTGCTTCCTCGGGTATCGGGCTGGAGATTTCACGCCTTCTGGCCCGGAAGGGATTCAACGTTTTGGGTGTCGGGCGCAGCGAGGCTAACTGCAGGCGGGCTGAAGAGATGATTTTATCCGGGAACGCTAATGCGAAATTCACCTGTTATGTGGCTGATTTAATGCAGCAGCGCGAAGTTGTCAAGGTTGCCGACGAAATCCTTTCATACCTGGACGGGAACTGTAACGGTGAACTGCATGCCCTGATTAATAATGCCGGTTGTGTGCGAAGCTGGTATATGACTACTGAAGAAGGATACGAGCAGCAATTCGCACTGAACCATCTTGCTGGTTTCCTTCTTACGTACAAACTTCTTCCCGCACTGAAAAAAGCGCGCGGGCGTGTAATAATGACAGGAAGCCAATCTCATAAAGGCATCAGGATACATTGGAACGACGTGATGCTCCGTCGCAGGTATAATCCTCTCACGGCGTATAAGCAGTCAAAACTTTGCAATATCCTGTTTGCAAAAGGTTTAAACGATCGGTATGCCTCTGCCGGAATACGCGCGTACGTGGTTGACCCGGGCCTGGTAAATACGGATATAGGCAATAAGGAAACAGGAGCCCTTGTCAATTTCATATGGTCGCTTCGGAAGAGGCATGGCGTATCTCCTGAAATACCTGCGAAAACTTATGCTTTTCTGTGTGAGCAGGAGCCCACGCCGGAAGGTCTGTACTATTACCTTTGCAAGGAGAAGAGCTACAGCAGGCAGGTAACAGCAGAAAACGCAAACCGCCTGTTCGGGTTAAGCGAACGTCTTTGCGGAATTCATTACGGTGAGGTGCAGTCACTATGAATGTTATGATTACCGGTGCAGCCGGCGGCCTTGGCCGTGCATTTGCCGATGAATGCGGAAGCCGTGGATATAACCTGTTTCTGACCGATATAAACGATGATGGCCTGCAATGCATAAAGCGCGGACTTGAGAGACAGTTTAACATTACCGTTGTAACAAAGGCCTGTGATCTTACAAACGCTGAAAGCGTGGATAATATGCTTGATTTTATTGACAGGCACGAAATTCGCTTTGATATGCTTCTGAATGTAGCCGGGCTTGATTACGAGGGCGATTTTATAGGGCGGGAAAGAGAAAACCTTGTTAAGATAGTCCTGCTGAACAATGCGGCAACCCTTCGAATAACCCATGCTGTTTTGAAACGCAGAATACCCGGCAGGAACTTTACCATTGTATTTGTATCCAGTCTTGCGTCGATGTTTCCAATGCCGCTTAAGGCAACGTACGCTGCCTCAAAACGTTTTCTGCTGGATTTTGCGACTTCGCTGCGGCAGGAACTAAAAGATGAGAATGTCAATGTACTGACACTGTGCCCCGGAGGTATGGTGACCACTCAGGCGGCTATGTCCGGCATCAGGGCACAGGGGTTCTGGGGAAACGCAACTACAAGTCCCCTGGAGACTGTCGCCAGGAATACAATCGATCGTGCATTGGCAGGAAAAAGCGTATATGTCCCCGGCAAACTTAACCAGGCCCTTGCCTTTTTAGGCAAAGTCATACCCCGTTCCTGGGTTGCGGCGGTCGTATACTGGCGCTGGAAGGAAGTATCAGGGCGAGGCTTGATATCTTAGCCCGGAAGGTATAAGGAAATATCGCATGCTTTATCAGGTCCTTTCTTATTCGGACCGGGCAGTTCAGGCAATAAGTAATTTTGAACCTGTTACTGCCCGGCAGTAAACACAGGTCTTACCATGGACCGAAGTTCAGGTTGATGCCGTATACACAGTTGAATTGGAATATTTTATTATTTATATTATAAGGTGAAAGTGTTTTGCCAGTCACAAACACCAATAATAAATAAAACAGAGGTGCGGTAAAATGAATGAAGTATATGAATTCCTGAAAAAATGCGGAACCTATTACCTGGCTACTGTTGAAGGTGATCAGCCAAGAGTCAGGCCATTTGGTACGGTGGATATTTTCGAGGGCAGGCTCTATATCCAGACAGGTAAGGTGAAAGATGTATCCAGGCAGCTCCAGGCAAATCCAAAGGCTGAAATCTGTGCCTATGCCGATGGAAAGTGGCTCAGGGTATCAGGTAAACTTATAAGGGATGACAGGGTGGAGGCAAAAAAACACATGCTTGATAACTATCCCGAGCTTAAATCCATGTATTCACCTGAGGATGACAATACCGAGGTTCTTTACTTTGAAGATGCCACAGCCGTTTTCTGTTCATTTACAGAAGAGCCGAGGGTGATTAAGTTCTGATAATGAACACCCCGTGCAAACACCGTTTTTGCCCGGAAAACATGGCTTATTCCAGAGTTATTTTTCTGGAAAAGGATTAATGATATAATGAGGCCGATAAGAAAACTGATACGAGGTGAAAACCGATGCTGTACATAAGGTATCCCTGTTAACCTGTTGTCAGGGCGAAAACACGAGGTCCTCCGTGTGTATTTCCCGGTTTTGTATCTGAAATTATAAAAGATGGAGGATCAATATGGAAATTGTGAATATGACTGAGTTAAACAAAACACAGATTATCCAGGCGGCGCAAATGCTGAATGAAAGCATCCCGGCAGGCTGGCCAACTCTTCAGCATGCCATGGATGAAATAGAGACGCTGCTGGTTCCGGGAAACACCTTGCTTGCTGCTGTAGAAGACGGTATCGTGGTCGGTTGGGGCGGTATACTTGCCCCGATTTACAATGGTAATGTTTTTGAATTGCATCCTCTCGTTGTCCGCAGTGATAAGCGCAAACAAGGCATTGGACGTGCAATTGTAACAGCTCTTGAGGATGAGGCAAGAAAGCAGGGCGGCCTGACAATATACCTGGGTGCTGATGATGAACGGGGCAACGGGGAAACATCATTGGCAAATGTTGATTTATTTGACGATCTTCCCGGAAAACTGGCCAGCTTCGATGCAGGTACTCATCAGTCCGGTTTCTATCTGAAACTTGGATATAAAATTATCGGGGTTATGCCCGATGCAAACGGAAGAGGAAAACCCGACATTTATTTCGGCAAACGGCTGTAATACCGATCAGAGCGGCATTTCGCCGCTCTGATTCATTATACGTAATGGCTGAAACAGTGTATGCCCGTTGTATATGATTGATATCCGCAGGAATAATCTGCAGTAAAACCGTTAGCAGGGGGTATTGAATGATAACCTATAACAGAATCGCAGAATACTGGGACAACGTGTTTGGCAAAACCGAAACTGGCCCTGTAAAAACACCGGATATAGGCCATGATGACCTGAACAGGGCATTGGACTGGCTTTGTGATAACTCAGACTCCATACTCGATTTTGGCTGTGGAAACGGAATCTTTCTGTTCAAGTGCTGCATGAGAGGCACAAAAACGCACAGGGGCATTGATATTTCAGGGGAGGCCATTAGGGTAGCCCGGGAAATCCAGAAGTTAAGCGGTATAGAAGGCTTCGCTTTTTCAACAGGCGGCGTGGAGGAACTGAAAACCATCAGCGATAATTCCTTCGACGGTGTTATCCTGTCAAACATTATTGATAACTTATACCCGGCCGATGCCATTAAAGTGCTGGCCGAGGCAAAACGTATTCTCAGAACAGGCGGAAAGCTGTTGGTGAAGCTGAATCCCTATCTTACAGACGAAAAAATCCGGGAATGGAATATCAGGGTTATTGAGAATAACTTCCTTGATGACGGGCTGTACCTGTGGAACCAGACCACCGGGGAATGGACCGGCCTATTGAAGGACTATTTCAGTATTGCGGAATATAAGGAGATTTACTATCCAGAGCATGATCAGTACAACAGGCTGTTTTTGCTGCGTAATGAGAAGAAAATAGTGAAGTAATAAGACAGAAAAATGTAATTTCTAATATGTATGAAGTGCAAATTGAGGATATATACCCTTAATTTGCACTTTTTGCTATTATTATTTGAAAAAATAAGTAAAATGTAATATATTAATATTATTGAAGTCAATTTATACAAAAGTTCATATAAAATTACAATTGAGTTGATGACCGAGTTTCTTTTAAATATTATGAAAATTAGATTCAACGTGATTTGCTTGTAGATATCATTAAATCACCGATTAGGGGGGAGTCCATGGATTTTGAAGAATGTGTTTGTTTAGTTCAAAAATACTTACAAAACAATCCCCTTATCGTACTGGGTTCTGGTGGATCTGCACCATATGGCTTGCCAACAATGCCAATGATAGCATCAGAAATATGTAATAATCGTTCTTCTATTAGTAATGAAAGGTTTAATAGTCTTTGTAGCTTATTAGAAGATGGTTACGATTTAGAGAATGCTTTAGATAGATCATCTATAGATGAAGAAATACAAAACTATATACGTGAAATTGGTTATAGTCTCAAGTAGTGGTGTAAATTTCGTGGAGGCTAATTGACAAAAGTAACCACGATATGATTTCTACTTTATTAGGGAAACAAAACAAA